>JBLGBJ010000001.1:0-256724 GCA_047617605.1 Pseudohongiellaceae bacterium
AACGCTAGCGAGCAGAAACTGGCTGTACACCAGCCATGGCAGAAAAATTGAAAAGGCGCTGCACATTAAAAGGCAAGGCGGCCAGATAAAAACAATTACAGAACGGACGTTATTGAAATTCACGGGCTGCGCCTAACTGCTTGTTAATTGTGCTGTGGTAGTCCTAAGTAGTTCGTTAACAGCTCTTAAGTAGTTCCTAAAATGTCAGGTGCCTGCGCCCTAACTGCTATAGTAGAACGTGGTGCTTAGAGTAAGTTATAACCTAGCAATAAAAGAGAATGCCATGTCAGCAGATTTAATATTTTCGTTGTGCAGCAGCGCAATCCTTCCCGGTTGGTTGTTACTGGTTTTCGCACCAAAATGGAAGTGGACAACGGGATTCATAACCTCGTTTTTGATTCCTTTTATGTTGGGCCTTGTTTACATCGGCCTTTTTCTTTCTCAAGCTGACGTGATGCCGCAAGGCGGTGGTTTTGGTTCGCCCCAGGAGCTGGCTATTTCTTTTTCTAACCCCTACTTGCTAACTGCTGGCTGGATACATTATTTAGCGTTTGATTTATTTGTCGGAACATGGGAAGTGACAGACGCAAAAAAACAAGGAATCAACCACTGGTTAGTTGTACCCTGTTTGTTTTTCACTCTTATGCTGGGCCCCGCAGGGTTTGCTCTATATTTACTATTACGATTTTTTATCACTAAGCAGTTTTTCCTTCAAGATGCCTAGCGTTTGCCGCCAAGCAAACCTTGTAATGCAGCTGGAATATCAGCCGGAAGAACAATAAATTTAGAGTTCTCAGAACTTGATAGGGTGGTTAGTGAGTTAATGTATTTTTCACCTAGCAAGTAAAGTACCGGCAACTCTTTTTCGCCAATCGCTTCGGTGACCAACGAAATAGAATCTTTGCTAGCCTGGGCTAAGATCACTTGGCCTTCGGCGACTCTTTTTGAAGCCTCCAGTTGACCTTCAGCTTGTAGTATTGCCGCTTGTTTATCACCGTCTGCACGAGTCACGGTAGCACGACGCGCACGTTCTGCGGCCGCTTGCTCTTCCATCGCGGCCTGCATTGTGCCTGATGGATTTATATCCTGAATCTCTACTGTCTTTAAAGTAATTCCCCAGTCTGCAATATCATCTGATATGGCGGCTTTAAGTTTGGCTTTAATATGGTCCCGGGAGGATAGCGCATCATCTAAACTCATCTCACCTAAAATTGAGCGTAATGAGGTTTGAACTAGGGTCTGGATCGCCAGTACATAGTCCTCGACTCCATAAACCGCTTTTTCGGGTGACACGATATTGATGTAGGCGACCGCATTGGTTATCAGCACCGCGTTATCTTTAGTAATGACTTCTTGCGAGGGTATGTCTAACACAATATCTTTGGTGGTGACTTTGAACGCAACAGAATCGATGTAGGGGATAATAAAGTTAAGTCCGGGCCGGAGGGATATATGGTATTTGCCTAGACGTTGTACTACCCACTTACTGCCTTGCGGCACTTGGCGGACGCCCTGAGCGGCGGTGATAAGTAAAAACGCAACTACTGCGATCGCTAAAATTAGGCCCGGTTCCATGGTGGTTTCCTTTGTTTTCTGTTGGTGAGTTTTCTGTTGGTGAGTTTTGGGTTAAGAGGCTTTTTGTAAAGCCCTTGGTTTTAAAAGGTCTTAAGCTAAACCGCTTAGCGTCACGGTCGACTTAAGCCTTTTTAACAATTAGTGCGTTGCCTGATAAATCGATAACACTAACTCGGTCGCCTATGGCCAAAGGGTCTTCTGAAATAATAAGCCACTCATCGTTGCCAAGCACCGGGGCAGGAAAACGAATCGTACCCTTGCTGACACCGTTGGGCGCATCAATTACTTGGCCTACTTCGCCTAGCAGCGCTTCTTTAGACATCCCTGCTTTAGTTCTATCTTTGGATAAGGGTTTAAGATACTTAAACCAAGCCATCGCAATAGCAGTGGAAAATACTCCCCAAGTTATGACTTGGATGACATCGTTCAAAGAGGGGATAAGGGCAACTAAAAGACCGGTTACGACCGCTGCCGCTCCAAACCAAAAGACGAAAAAAGAACCAATGAAGATTTCCGCAAGCATTAGCACTATGCCAACTACGATCCAGTGCCAGTATAGAAGCTCAAAGCCCATAGTTACCTCCTGTCCACAAAGTTATATTATCGAACTGATTACTCAAACTAGTAAACACAATATGGAGGCGAATTGATATCTTTCTAATACACCGCACCTCAACAATCCAGTTTTGGATTCATCGCATGACGTGGGAGAATACGGGTTCTGTGGTTGTTTGACACCTAACGGGAATTACTTTGAAAGATGCATTAAGCCAGACACTAGTGCGAATTGGCGATAAAATAGATAAAAGCGCTCCAATACTCCATTTCTCACACGCTAATGGCTACGCGCCACGGACGTACTCGCAGTTTTTGAAGTTCTATCAGGCGACGCATCAAGTGATTGCCAGTCAGCATAAGCCGCTGTGGCGACCAGGACTGGATCCTGACGCTACAAAATCTTGGCAGAGCTTCAGTGATGATATTTTGCTATCTCTTGGGACGATTGATGAACCTGTTACCAGTGTCGGTCATTCTATGGGGTCGGCGGCAATTGCCATGGCCGCTGCCCAGCGCCCGAAGCATTTTCGTCATCTGGTCTTGATTGAGCCAGTTCTTGTTCCTTCGAGTTATTACCTGATGTTAAGGCTGCTTGGAAAACATGCGGCGAATAGAGTTCCACTTGTTTCCCGCACCTTAAACCGAGTTGATAACTGGGATAGTGCTGAACGTTGTTTTGCTCATTTCAGACCGAAAGGCGTGTTCAAGAAAATAAGCGATGAAGGTCTCTGGGATTATGTTAACCATGGCACCTTTGCCGATGACGAAGGGCGCTTGCGCTTGGTTTACAGTAAAGAATGGGAGGCGCGCTGCTATTTGCTGGTTCACAATGTGTGGACGATACTTGTCCAAATGAAACTACCTGTTTTGATCATCCGCGGGGGGGACTCTAACACGTTCACTGCAGCTGCTATGATCAAATTACAAAAGTTGGCACCGCAGCATAGCTATTTAGAGATTCCAGGCGCCGGGCATTTGCTTCCATTTGAACAGCCGCAGCGATTGGCGCAGGAGATATCTGCTTGGCTTGCGGTCCAGCCTTAATGGTGCCAATTGTTTTATAGCCACATGAATATATTGATATAAATTTCAAACTTGTGATTAGGCTAAGGCCTAAAAGGGAGCGATGAGTTCTAAATTTCATGTAAACAGGTTTAATTTGAAGGGGTTTAAACAAGCAAGAAGAATTAAACGACCTAGGGCTGATCTCAAGTGTCAGTTATTAGACAAGGGCTAGCGCATGAAAAATTTCGTCTTAGCGTCACTAATTATCACCTCTTTGACTGTTATTTCTCAGCCTTTGCTAGCTCAGGATAATTCTGAGTTTGTATTCTCTGAGGAGACTGGGCAAGAGCAAGGAGAAAGAGAAAAACTGGCCCAATCGATTAAGGAAGTGCGCAAGGCGCAGCGTATCGCGGCGATTAAGCACATTGAATCATTGGGTGAGCCAGAGCAGGCTGAACTGCCAGAGCGCAGGCCGCAACGGCCCCGTGCTCGGCGTCTTGAGTGGCAGTCTGCGCCGCGGTAGCGCATCGGCGGTTAACTCGGGGCTTTTTCAGCAGCTTTAGTTAAGTTTCAGCGCATGCCGCCTGGCCCATAGGGCCTTTAGGCTCTGTTTTATCACTATCTTCCTATTGCCCTAATCTCTCATTGCCTGATTTGCGCACTAATTTAAATACTTTTGTTAACCTTTTTGGCTATTGGTGCCTCTAATGTTTAAATTAGACAATTATATTCGTGCTTTAAAGAGGGGGCTTCCTTGTTAAAGGAAACCGAGGATGAGTTGGTTAGGTCTGCACAGACTGGCAATGTAGCCGCGTTTGAAAGACTTACGCGCTTGCTAGAAAGGCAAATGCTGGCAGTGGCGGCCGGATTCGCTCATACCCCTGATGATGCGAATGATATCTACCAAGATGCGATGATGGCGGTCTATAAGGGATTGCCGAATTTTAAGTTAGAGAGCAAATTTAGCACTTGGGTTCATAAAATCGTGGTAAATACTGCTTTGTCTAATAGGCGTAAATTAAAGCGAACATGGCAAAAAATGGTAGCCGTGCAGGCCGAATATGAACAAGTTGAGCAATATACCGACAAACGTTCGCCGGAATTAAATGTTTTGGATAGCGAGCTTAGCTCAGAAATTTTCAAGGCAATGAAGAGGTTGTCTGATACAGAACGCATCGCCTTTGTCTTGTGCCATCAGCAAGGGTTTAAATTGAAAGAGGCGGCTGAAATCATGTCGTGTACAGAAAGTTCAGTCAAGGTGGTTCTGTTTAGAGCCAGGAACAAATTAAAAGAGCGCCTAGTGGAATATCACTAGAAAAGGTTATTTATGACTATTCCAGATACAAAAGAACGGCAGCAGTTTTTGGTATTAGACTACCTTTACGGCGATTGGGATGATGCTCAAAAACGCGAGTTTGAACAACTGTTGGTCGCCAACGAATCGCTCAAGCAATTGGTCGATGATGAAACACGATTTGATGAGTCGTTTCCCGTTGGCACGCAGCCACTAATTGAACAGGAGCGGCTAGATGGTAATCGTTGGCTGCTGCGCCAAAATTTACAGAAGGCGTCGCGCTCTGGATTTTCGGTCCAAAAGTGGTTGTCTGGTCTAGCTCAGCGGCCTTTCAGCGTCGCATTTCAAGGCGCCGCTATGGCAATGACTTTTGTCTTGGGTGTTATGGTTGCGTCTCCGGATAATGGTTCGAACTCACAAGTCCCTGATGAGCTTTTGCTAAGTGCGGCACAAGATAGCAGCGAGTCGCCATTAGCTCTGATAAGTGATGCGGATTTTGATATCTATAAATTGAGAGTGAATCATTATGATGCCGCGACTGGCGATATCGATTTGTCTTTCTCATTAGCATCAGAAACTCGGCTTAGCGGTAATGTTGCAGATCCAAAAATTAACCAGCTGATGGCAGTGGCTTTGCAGGATGACATTGATAGTGCATCCAGGCTTGACACAATTAATGCCCTGCAACCTGTTGTCAGTGGGGACAAGGTTTATGACGCATTAATTTATGTGCTAACGAACGATCAAAATCCAGGCGTGCGATATCAAGCAGTGCGCTCTCTCGTTGCTTTGAGCGATAAGGAACGGGTGAGAGACGCTCTGCGCTTAGCCCTTCAAAAAGATGTTAATTCTGGTGTGCGTATTGAAGCGTTCAATGCGCTTATGCCATACCGTGACGAACAAACTCTCGGAGTATTTAGAGTACAGATGAACGCGGATAGCAGCGAATATATCCGCAATCAATCGAGGTTCATTGTCGAGCAGGCAGAGAATAATAGTATTACCTTGTAACTTATTGTAGTTAGTGTGTACCTGATTTGAACCATAAGAGGTTAAGAATATGTCTCATTTGCTGAGTCCAAAATTGAAGCTAAGTGCTATAGCCCTTGTCTTTACATTGTCATCGGTAGTTCAAGCGGCCAACGATGACATCGAACAAGAATTTGATGTTAGCTCAGGCGGAACATTGGTAATAGATAGCGATGTCGGTGCTATAAAAGTTGAATCTTGGGAACGTGACCAGGTGCTGGTGCGCGTAATGAATACTGACGGCTTTGAGGTTAAGGTGGAGCAAGTGGGAGACAGTATCTCTGTTACTGCTGAATCTGAAGGACGAGGCTTCTTCGGATCACGCCGCTCCAACATCAGTTTCAGGGTCTCCGTGCCTAAGCAATACAATGTAGAGCTTGATACTGGGGGTGGCCCAATAGATGTCGCTGAGTTAAGCGGCAATGTTACCGTTGATACAAGTGGTGGTAGCATTCAAATTGGCAAAATCAACGGCGGTGATGTGAAAGCAGATACCTCCGGTGGAAGTATTGACATTGAGGATGTCGACGGTAATGTTGAAGTGGATACCGCTGGCGGCAGAATCACCATTGGCAATGTTACGGGCGACGTGATTGCTGATACGTCCGGTGGTGGGATCTCTATCGGCAATGTGCAGGGGGATATGTATGCTAATACCTCTGGCGGAAATATTGATGTTGGACAAGGGGCAGGGCGAGTAGAACTTGATACCTCGGGCGGCACTATTCGGGCGGCCTGGGCCATAGGAGCCATAATTGCTGACACCTCTGGCGGTAATATAATCCTTGAAGGTAGCGCAACCAGTGTTCGGGCGGACACTTCAGGCGGCAATATCACAGTCGAGAAAAGTAATGGTCCGGTGGACGCCGATACCTCAGGCGGTAGTATCACGATTAGAAAAAGCGTCGGGCCTATCCGCGCTGATACCAATGGCGGGCGTATCGATGCCGAGCTTGTGTTAAGTGACAATCCTCGAGCGGGAGGAGTGGAGCTTGAAACTGCGGGTGGTGATGTAACAGTCAGGATTCCCAGCAGCATGCAAGCTTCGATTTACGCAGATTTAGAAGTTTCGCGGCGGGGCCGTGGTGATTATCGTATCTATACAGACTTTCCCCTGACTATTCAGGAGGATGATAGAGGTAATATCGTCGGTCAGGGTGATATTAACGGAGGTGGCAGCCGCATCTATTTGGAGACGACTAACAGCGACATTAATATTTTAAGTGTTAAGTAATTTGAACTGACTATCATTGTAGCCTAACGGTAAAACTAAAACCGGCAGTGTTAGCGCACTGCCGGTTTTTTATGGGCTAATTTGAGGATTTTTGAGACAATTTAAGCTAGCTCTAAAGCCAGGTTTAAACTAAGTTTCTCGCAATCAGGTGGTCAGGAATTTGATCGGCTATTTTCTCATGTAGCTTAGGCAACTTAGACCAATGAATCCCTTGCTTATAGTGATGTGCAGTGTGGTAACCCAGATTACCGGTAAGCCGATTATACCAAGGGTTTAAGTTGTTGTACGACGCCTCAAAATGGCTATCTGTGTCCAACCCCGCATGATGGTCATGAGTCGCCCAAGCCGTCATGAACAAGCCCATTACCATTGGCAGTACAAAGACTAATAAACCGGGTATCGGATTATAAGCGACTAAAAGCGCAACTATTGAGAAAGTAATTGCTGAAAAAATAACAAATGTGCGCTGCTCTTTCGGATATTTATTACCCACCAGATAGCCTCGATAATAAGCCGTTGCAGTTACATTCAGGCTGTATTCCAACTCGCCCATGCGTTGACCGCTCTTTCGCTTCCAACGGCTTTCATCTTTAGATTGGTCAAGATAATTCATGTGATGCCCGTACACGTGATGCAGCACCCACAGGTTGGTGGTGACTCCTGTGTGTAAGGCATAGAAAAACTCAAGTATTCGGTTCGGGATTGTAGCCTTGAAAGTAGGTGTATGTTGATGATGATGATTCCAAGCGCATACCTGAGATTTAGGAATAATAAGCACATAAAAATAGAGTCCCAAAAAATAAGGGTTCTCTACTAAAAAATATACGAGGAAGTCAACGGCACTAAATGCCAAGATCAAAAGGACCGGTATTCGGTCAGCTGCATTTTTAAACACGATAGAAGGCTACTGCTTAGAAGTCTGCGGTGAATTTGAACCCGAGACTAGCACAATAAAGTGATGCGAGTCATCGGCGGTTCATCCCATGATAGACAGCATGTAGCCTTATTCGTAACGTAAAGCGTCAATAGGGTCCAAGTTAGCAGCTTTGGCAGCAGGCAGAATGCCAAATAGCACACCCACAAAGCCTGAAAAGCCAAGGGCAAGGGCAATCGACCAAAAAGGAATGCTAGCGGGTGGAAAGCCGGGGATGCTGCTGGAAATCAGTGTGCCTAGGCCATAGCCCAGTGCAAGTCCGATAAGGCCTCCCAACAAGGATAGCAGCAGTGCTTCAATGAGGAATTGCAGCAGTATATGGTGGCGCTTGGCACCGATTGCTTTGCAGATACCGATCTCCCGTGTACGTTCGGTTACCGAAACCAGCATGATATTCATGATGCCGATTCCGCCAACTAGTAGCGAGATACTAACAATGCCCCCGATAACGATTGTCACCATGTTAATCACAGTATCAAAGGTTTCCATTAGCTGTTCTGAAGTCGAGATTTCAAAATCATTTTCTTCATTGCCTTTCAAATCGTGAGAATCTCTGAGAATCGAGGTTAATTGCGCGGTGACCACGTCAATGTCAGCATCTTCAGCTAGGCTAAGTTGAATCTGTATATCAGTTCGTGCCTGATTGCCCTGCAGACTCCCCATCGTGGTGTAAGGCATCATCACCATATCGTCCTGGCTAAAGCCCATCAGATCACCTTTAGTTTCCAGCAGGCCGATGACCTTGAACCACTCGCCACCAATTTCTACATACTTGTTGATAGGGTCTGCCGGGAGATCTAGGTTTTCTCGTACTTTGTTACCAATCACCACTACTCGGCGGCGGGTTGAATTATCGCTCGGCGCAATAAACCGGCCTCGTGCGACGTAGTACTGGGCGATGTCTTGAAACGCATAGGTCGTTCCCATAATCTGGCTGAAAGCGGTTTGCGACCCAAACTTTATTTGCGAGGTGCGGTTGGCAAACAAAATGGGAGTAATGAGCGCGATACCTTCTGCGCGCTTTTCAATTAATTCGAGATCCTCTGACGTTAGCCGTGCTCGGATACCCTTCATTTGATCTTCGCGAGGAGTGTCTGATTCAATTGTTAAACTGTTTGAGCCCAAGGATGCAAACGTGTCGCCAATAAAGGCGCTCATTCCCTGTGTAACTGAAACCACTGCAATAACACTTGCCACGCCAATAACTATTCCTAGTGTTGTTAAAAAGCTACGCAGGCCATGGGCGATGATCGAAGCAAAGGCTGAGCGAAAGCTCTCTAGTAGTGAGAAAATCATTAGACGCTTACCCCTTCTTGAGTTCTGCTATCGCTGAATATTTTGCCATCTTTCATCTCTACAACGCGATGACAGTGACGCGCGATTTCGTTTTCGTGAGTAACCACAATCAAGGTTTGGCCTTCTTTGTGGAGTTCGTCGAATAACTGCATGATTTCGACGGTAGTTTGGGAATCGAGATTGCCTGTTGGTTCATCTGCTAACAATATCGAAGGACTGGTTACCAGCGCCCGAGCGATGGCTACGCGCTGGCGCTGGCCACCGGATAGCTGGTTTGGTAGGTGGTCGACCCGATCGGCAAGGCCTACTCGTGCCAGAGCCTCAGAAGCCATTTTTTTGCGCTGCCTTAAATTAATGTTGCGATAAATCAGGGGTTGCATGACATTACCGAGTGCGCTGGCCCTTGGTAGCAGATTAAAACTTTGGAAAATAAAGCCAATCTCCAAATTACGAATCTCGGAAAGCTGGTTCTGATCAAGTGCCTCTACGTTTTTTCCATTAAGGAAGTACTGACCTAAGGTGGGTTTGTCTAGGCAGCCTAGGATATTGAGCATTGTGGATTTGCCGGAACCTGACGTGCCAATAAAGGCTAGGTAGTCATTCTGATTTACGTTGATGGTGATTCCATCTAACGCCTTTACGGTCTGAGAGCCCATCTCATAATACTTAGTGATGTCTTGTAATTCGATTAGTGCCATTGCTTGGGCCAGTTCAGACGGGGTGAGATATTAGTCAACGCGTGTGGTATCGATGCGGTCGCCTTCAAGTAAATGCCGCAGCTCTTGATTGGGGCCTACAATAATCTCAACATTGCTATCTATGATGCTTATGAGCTCCTGAAATTCGTCGTCGGAGAGCCCTACATCAATTTTGGTTTTACGTGCTATCCCGTTGTCGTTAACAAAAATAAAATGCTCAGATCGAAGGGCCGCGCGATCTTCCTCGAACAGAATGGCTTGGATAGGTATAGCTGCGACTTCCTGGTCTTGACGGGTAAATATTTCGGCGCGGCAAGACATACCAGGGCGAAGCACTACATCGCCAGCATCAATGATTTCTAATTTAACAGTAAAGCTCAATCCCTGACGCCCGGGTGCTATCTTGGCGGTGTTGGCTATATATCTAACTTCACCGAGCATGGGTTGATCAGGATAAGCGATTGCAACAATCTCTGCGCGCTGCCCTATTTGAATATTGGCAACGTCGGCTTCGTCGACAAGAACTTCCGTATATATACTGGCAGGGTTGGCGATAGTCATCAGCGATGAACCGGGAATGTTCGTTGCACTGGCGATCGCTGTCTCACCTACTTTGATATCAAGGCTGGTGATAACGCCGTTTATTGGGGAGACTATCCTGGTTAGGCTAAGCTGGTCGTTGACTTGATCTAGCTGTGCATCCACCTGAGTTAAGCGCTCCCGCGATGATTTCAAATCGATGCGTGCTAAGTCTAGTTGATTGCTGATGCTGTCGAATTCATCATCGCCAATCATATTTTCATCATGAAGACTTTTGCTTCTTTCAAACTGACGGTCCAAATTTTTGATTCTAACTTCTTGGCGTTCTATATCGATAGTGTTGATACGAACGCTAGCCTGAGCCTGCTCCAGGCTGGCGATGAAATTGATATCATCGACTTGAAGTAAAAGCTGCCCCTGAGTGACCTCATCACCTTCTTCAACATAAAGGTCTTTTACTTTTCCGATAACTTCGGAGCTGAGCATGACTTCTTCTTCATGTGCTAAGAAGCCCGAGGCTAGAATAGAGGGACTGATGACTCTTTGCGACAGTGTTGAGACATTGACTTCTTTCGCGGTTGTACCAAAGACAGTGCGATTAACAAAAGGAAGCGCTATCACAACGCAAGCGATAAGGCCGATTAAACTGATTTTTTTAGAATCCATTACCAAACGCCCGTTTATTATTCTGTCAACGTATTTAGACGTAATACAGAGGGGAAAGTACTTCAATATTTCGTCTATTCAGTAAAACTAACACAGTTAATCTTAGCTAAACGCTATAACAGCCCAAATGCCTACTACGCATAGGTAAGGCGAAAGAACTGTAATGGCTGCGCGAAGCCAGCTGGTTTGTATCCATTGTTTATAGCCAAATACCATTAAGCCGATACCCCAAAAAGTGCTCAGGCTAAGTGATTGAGCCAAGGCTTGGACACTGGTGTTGGTGGAGACAACACCTAAATTCCGAAGGGTTAAGGGATCAAGATCGTAGGGGCTTAATTGACCGTTTGGGGATAGCAGAATTGTCACCACAGACCCTGCAATAGTGAGAAGCATTGGCAGTCCAGCCCAGCATGCCAACGAAAACCAATGTGGGAATTTATACTCATCCCCCCGTAGAGCGGCAACTAAGCTTAAATAAGCCGCTTGAAGTAGATTGATTGCGATAATCGCGGCCGATCCCCCTAAAACGCCAAACATGGCAAACGTGTTAATGGACAAGGCCATCATGCCTTCTCTAGCGTCTACCCGTTCTTCTTCGCTGAAACTCTGAGCGCTAAGTATATCGTCTACAAACCAGCTATAATCAACTATGCTGAAATACCAGGTAAGCACTAAGGCATTGAAAACTAGAACAAGGAGAAGGGGGAAGAGTTTTTTTGGTGTTTTTTGTAAGGCGCGAAACGCCTCCGTTGGCGAGGTAAATATATTGACGCTGGTCTCAAGCAGCCCAGGCTCGGGACGTATTGTTTGTTGAGTAAAATTAGACTCGGTCATTGTATTGTCCTCACCTCGCGACTTGTGTCCGCTGTCGTTATGCTTTGATGGCTCCGTCAAAAAAAACAGTCAAAAACAATTCTGCCAAAGTGGTATCGAAAATTTTTTGCCGTCAAATAAGCGGCTGATAAAAAACTAGTCTAACCGCTATTTGCCGTCAAATCATCTCTTATTCAACCGCACGTTCTATGGCCCTAAGATAAGCCGGTCTAGAAAGATTTCGTTCTTGATAGGCATTTAAAGTCGGGTAAGGGTCAAGAACACCAAGGCGTTTTGCCATAGAGACGACATAGCTTATGCCAAAATCCGCGGCACTGAACTCATCGCCTAAGATAAATTCATTGTCACCTAGTTGAGCGGCGATGTGCTCAAAATGTAACTTGATCTCTTTTTCACTGAAGGGAGTGAATGCGACGTGATCTTGGCCGGAGCGTGCAAGTAGCATTTTCACTAACAATGGCAGAAACACAGAGCCCTCTGGATAGTGCAGCCATTGAGTATACTTTGCCCACCTAGCCAAGTCTGATCGAGGGGGAGACAGTTTGTTTTCCTGATCGAATTTTTCTAGTAAATAAGTAGTGATAGCGCCGGATTCTGATAGCATTATTTCACCGTCTTCGATCACCGGGGATTTGCCCAAAGGATGAACGGCTTTCAAATCGTCCTGTGCCTTAAACGTTGCTGGGTCGCGGTGGTAGACTTTTAAATCGTATGGAACGCCGAACTCTTCTAATTGCCATACCGTAAAAATAGAACGACCTATGCGTAGGTGATGAAGTAAAATCATTGCTTAACCTTGTTGATGGGTTTTAGTTAATTGAGTGCTACTTTAGCTTTTAGTGTACTTGCTAAGGTTATCCCTCGGAAGTGAAAATTTTTCTCAGAAGCAAACTAGATGTTAGCACCCCAAAATATTAGCTACGATTACCTCTTGAAGAAGGCTTGGCCCATTATATTGGCCAATGCCTCTGTGCCTTTGTTGGGGTTAGTAGACACATCGGTTATTGGAAACGTTGGCACAGCGCAAGATCTTGGCGCTATTGCGTTTGGGGCGTTGATTTTCTCATTTGTCTATTGGGGTTTTGGGTTCCTGCGTATGGGCACCACCGGCTTTGCCGCTCAAGCTAATGGTGCCGGCGATCAGGAAGAGGTTAGAGCGATTTTGGCGAGATCTATATTGCTCGCCGTATGCCTTGGGCTAATTCTTATATTGCTGCAGTGGCCGATCAAGCAAGCGGCATTTTCCATGCTCAATGGAAGCGAGTCAGTCGAACAAGTGGCGCAAAGTTATTTTTCAATCCGTATATGGGGCGCCCCAGCTACTTTATGCACGTTTGCACTTATGGGCCTACTCATAGGTCTGGGCAACAGCGGACAGCTACTAGTCGTGCAACTGTTTCTGAATGGCCTCAATATAGCTTTAGATATATGGTTCGCGGGATTTCTCGACTGGGGCGCGCAAGGAATTGCTCTCGGTACAGTGATAGCGGAATGGGCAACGGTTGTCTTTGCCAGCGTGCTTATCTTTAGAGAGCTGGCCAAGCGAAACACTTGTGGGGCAGCGTTTTTACCTATTCAGAAATTACGAGATCGTGCCGCTTTTTTAAAACTTCTTTCCGCTAACGCGGATATTATGGTCCGCACTCTCATTTTAGTGTTTTCCTTTGCGTACTTCGTTAATCAAAGTGCGAGCTTTGGAGACGTCAGCTTGGCGGCAAATCATATTCTCCTTCAGCTAATTTCATTTGCTGCTTTTTTCCTCGATGGCTATGCCTTCGTGGTGGAATCTTTAGTCGGTTCAGCCCGAGGTTCCAAAGAACATGCGCTGTTCGATGCCGCCGTTAAAAAATCAACTATTCTTGCCGCTTTTACCGCGTTGATGTTGGCGGCTGCGCTATGGTTTTTCGGCGGATTTTTAATTGCAGCATTAACAGATATCTCCGCCGTACGGCTTGAGGCCGCCAAATTTTTACCATTGGCAGGAATTTATATCTTTCTGTCTTTTGCAGCATTTCAATTGGATGGCATATTTATAGGCGCTGCGTTCACGCGTGAAATGCGTCATGCTGCCATGCTTTCTATCGTCGTTTTTTTAGTGTCGTGTAAATTATTTATCGAACCTTTCGCTATGCTAGGTCTGTGGTGGGCGATGGTGCTCTTCGTTGTCGCTCGAGCTGCGGCCCTATTGCTATTCTATCCCCGTCTGCGCGCAGCGGTGGGGAGTTGAGATCGTGTTCGGTAGGCGCAAGTAATAAGTTTTTTCAGTGATCAATTTCATCTGGAATTATATGGGCATCCAAATCTAAGCTGAGTAGCCGCATTCCAGCGAGACTTATGACTCCCTGATAGCGTTCTTGGCCAGTGGATGCAAATTCAAAACTGTAGCGTCGGCGCAGTCGAAGAGTACCTTCATCATCACGGTAGGGCCAAAGTCCTTTAAGCACCATAGTTTGATCTAACAATTGTAGATTTTGATCTTTGCAGTATTGGTAGACATAGCCCAACGCTAGGCTCTTTATTTTATCGCTTTGCCACCAGAATGAAATGAAGCCGGCGCTGATTGTCGCCCAAAAAAGCAGTGTTAATGAAAGCATTGTTAGCCTGTGAGTTCAGTTATTGTCAAGAAAATTGCCGTTGCGATCCTTAAGTGGAAAAGTCTCCTCAGCTATTTGTCGCAAACAACAGCAATCAGAATTTAAACCGATTTACGTTTGTTCGGTGCGAGCTCGGTACTGGGCATACCGTTTAATGCTTGGCTCTAATATCTCAAGTGCCGTTTGATTGCATGGAGGCAACTGCGCATCAGATTCTGCTAATGGGATGGTTCGATCACCCCATTTAATCAGTCCTGCACCCCAAGTTAGGCCAGCACCAAAAGAGGCGGTCAATACATAATCTCCTGGCTTAATTCTGTTTTCTTCCAGCGACTCTGTTAGTGCGACAGGGATAGTGCCGGCGGAAGTGTTGCCATATTTATGAACATTAACAAACACCTTCTCTTCGGGTACACCTATTCTTTTCGCTAATGCGACTAAGATTCTTTTATTTGCTTGGTGTGGTACAACTAGGTTTACTTGCTCGACTGTAATTCCCGCCTCTTTTAGAACTTCGCCTGCGGCTTGGGACATCGCTTTAACGGCGCGTTTGAATACCTCTTGGCCTTCAAAGTTCCAGCCGTTATAAAGAAAATCTTCTGAATTTTTGTTATATGCAGAGCCGAGATTAGTGATTTCAATTGCATGATTTGCGTCTGCGTCACAGCCAATCTTGGATGCAATTAGTCCCACAGGCTCATCAGTAGCCTCTAAAATCACTGCGCCGCAGGCATCGCCGAACAGCACGGCAACTTCGCGGCGGCTCCAATCCATATAGTGGCTGATGAATTCACCACCGATAACAAGAACTTTTTTATGAGCCCCCGCTTTTATCAGGTTGGTGCCGATATGAAGGCCGTATAAAAAACCAGTGCAGGCAGAGTTGATATCTATTGAGGCGGCATTGGTCGCGCCGAGCGCATCTTGAACTAACGAGGAGGTGTTTGGGCAATAGCTGTCATTGGTCAGCGCTCCCAGCAAGATTAGGTCAATGTCTGTTGGTTTTAGGTTTGCTGCAGCTAAGGCTTGTTTAGCCGCGACCAGAGCCATGTCTGAAAAGTTGCAATGACATATTCGTCGTTCTCGGATACCTGTACGGCTGGTGATCCATTCGTCAGTTGTGTCCATGAAGGTTGTTAGGTCTTTGTTGGTAAGTATTGTCGGAGGCACACATTTACCCCAGCCAGTTATTTGCGCGTATTGCATGATGCTCTCCACTGCCGTGTTCTAGGCAGTTTGCCTTTATACAGTTTAGGATCTGTCAGGCTTTAGCGCTAAGCTTTAATATACCTTAGGTCAATGCCAGTGAAAGAAATCCCAGTTTAAGCTTTCTTATAGGTAGACTGTGGAAGACATAGAGCCACAGCACTGGATCTAAATAACTTTTTTGGTCAGCTTTGAGTCTCTTATTTTTTAAAAAAGATAACAATTTTGGGAGCATACTTCATTTTGCTGGGGCTGAATAGCCTGAAATATGAGGTCGATCACCATAGAAATAGCAGACTGTTTTTTGGCTTAGCCGTGACCGCCAAGCGGTTTTTATTAGCAATAAAGTTCACTAAAGATTTTGGATTATATTGGATCAAAGATGAATATTAAATTAACCATAAGCACTTTGCTGATCGCGTTCAGCTCGACTGTTTTTGCCGATTTCGATCATAGCCAATGGGATCAATTGCTGAAGGATAATGTCGTTGAGCTTCGTGGCGGCCGTGCGACGCAGGTAAACTATGATGGAATGTTAGCAAATCGGGCCCGGCTGAATAGTTATCTGGCCGCTGTTGCAAACGTTAAAAAGCCAGTGTTTGAAAAGTGGAGCCATGCAGAGCAATTGGCTTTTCTGATCAATGCGTATAACGCCGCCACTGTTGAGTTTATCTTGAGTGAATACCCGCAATTGGATTCAATTAAGGACTTGGGGTCATTTTTTAACTCCCCTTGGAGTCAAGAGATTGTCTCGCTGTTTGGAGGGCAAGTATCTCTTGATGATATCGAGCATGAAATGATTAGGGGTTGGGGGCGATACAACGAACCTCGAATACATTTTGCCGTTAACTGCGCCGCTATAGGCTGCCCTGCTTTGGGGACGGAAGCTTTTACAGCTGATAACTTAAACCAACTATTAGATAAAAATACCCGGCGCTTTATGTCAGACAGTGAGCGAAATTACTTCTCGAACGGGCGCTTCTATCTGTCGAAAATATTTGACTGGTATGAAGAAGATTTTGAAAAAGGCTGGAACGGCTATAATACTTTGGCGGAGTTCGTAGCTGACTACCAAAAGGAACTGGAGTTGGGAGCCGAGGCACGTAGTGCCGTATCAACCAATAATTTGCGAGTGAGCTACACCTCATACGATTGGGGATTGAATAAGGTGCCTTAAAGCTCCATTTGCACACGTTATAACAGGTTAGTGTTCCAATTCCCTATTATGCTAAACTTCGCGGCGGAAGAGTATCATCCCCGGTGGGGTGCCCGGACTTCAAACTCGGTGAGGTTTGTTAAAGACAGGCTTGGTGGGTTCAACTCCTGCCTCTTCCGCCAAATTCACTTCTCAGCAATTCTTTTTAAGTCCCTATTTTTCTGATCTGTAAGGAATTAGATCTAGTTTTTAATCCTATTCGTTCCGATGCGATCTTGCATGATCCAAAATCTAATGTAAGACGAACTGAGAAGGAGTCGAATCGGTGGCAAATTCCACTTCGGCACTTACAGATACGCAAGTTAAGCGGGCAAAGATAAAAGAGGCTGAGTACAACCTCCCCCGACGATAAAGGATTGCAGCTTCGGATAAAGCCATCTGGCTCTAAAGTTTGGTTATTCAATTATGCGCGGACTAAAACGAAGAAGCGCAATGACTATCGAGCTTTGCTGGTGGAGGGCGTAGACCCCCAAGTTCATGAAGCTAGCCAGGCTTTAGTGCTGTAAGTTACTTCAACAACGCGGTGCCAGCCGCTGACCTTGCAACATTATTTTAAGCTGCTGATACGAAATTGGATGAGGCTATTAAATACTATGCTGGCCAAGTTGGCGCCGACAGCTATTTGGTGGCTGATAGCGATGCCATAGGCTACACCGATGTTATCAAGTTGGTAGGTTTTGACGCGGCAAGTTTCGCGGTAGGACAATTGATCGCCTTATCTCTCTCGGAGAGGCAACTCGCTGCGGTGAAGGGAAGTGGGATAAAATCTGCCGATAGTGGGTGGGTTTTCCCTATAAAAGTCTCTAGCGAGTTACCCTATTTCTGGGTATTGAAAACCAACCCTAGTCGCTCTGCTGAGGCGCATAGTCTTTGTATTGGTTTTTTTAGCGCCACTTACCAAACGTGTTTTTCTATCTAATCTCCCTAGCTCGTAAAGTGTGTTTCCGCTTTAGCTGTGTTGCCTGCTGCTTATGTAAGATCTTCTATCAGCCCTAAAAGCTTTCAGTGGCCAATACAGTAACCGATCAGCACTCAGCAGTAGCGTCGCGCTTATTGAATTGCTCCAAGGCTTCAAAAAGGAAAAGCAATCATTTCAGAGAGTATGACGAATATTCTAGGGTGTCTGAGGGCGTCTAGCGAAGAAGGTTTTGGCGGCAGGGGTCAAGGTCTACCTTTAGAATCAAGTTAGTTTTCGACCAGAGGCGGGCGTCAATAAACAGGAAGAGCCAAGTCCATAATCAGCGTAGTTAACGGCAGGGAAAATGCAGCCTTTATTCAGGTTACACACTGGGGTGGGTATTGTTAACTAACTAAAAATAGCCCTAAAAATGAAGAAGAACACAATGGATAAAGCAGCACCGATTGGCAGGGTTACAATCCATGAAATGAAGATTTTTCCGATTACGCGACCGTTTAACTTATCCATCCCGCGGGCAAGACCTACCCCTAGAACAGCGCCTACCAAAGTGTGAGTGGTGGACACTGGCATACCAGTGCCTGAGGCGATAACAACGGTGGTCGCCGCTGCCAATTCCGCTGCAAACCCGCGACTAGGAGTCAGTTCAGTAATGTTTTTGCCGATGGTTGCTATTACTTTATAGCCCCAAGTGGCGAGGCCAGTAACAATTCCGAGGCCTCCAAGAAATAGTATCCACATAGGCAGTTCTGATTGGGCCGCAAATACACCGCCTGTTTGGACAACGCCGTTAATTGCCGCTAGTGGACCGATGGCATTGGCAACATCATTAGAGCCGTGAGCAAACGCCATGGAGCAGGCAGTAAAAATCATCAGCACGCCAAACACATTTTCAACACTTTTATAGCGTTCTTCTGGATTGTCAGTGGGTGCTTCTTTTACTTTGCGCAGCATTATTATCCCTAGTGCCACCGTGAGGATTCCAAATAGGGCGGCATACAATAAGCTTTGCAATAATGTGACTTCTAAGCCAACGTGCTTCAGTCCTTTTACCAGCGTTACCATGGCAATGACAAAGCCGACTAAGAACATATAGTAGGGCACGTATTTCTTAGCGTTGGCAAAGGGATCGTCGGTATCTAATACTAGTTTTTGTACGGTGAGGAATAGAACGAAAGCGATTGAGCCTGAGAACAATGGCGAGATGACCCAGCTGGCAACTATTCCAAGAACCTGACTCCACATAACCGAGTCAACTGAAATCCCGACAACAGCAAAGCCAATAATTGCGCCGATGATTGTGTGGGTGGTTGATACTGGCCAGCCAAACATGGAGGCAATGACCAGCCATATGCCAGCGGCTAGAAGGGAGGAAAGCATGCCGTAGACTAATAGCTCGGGCGCCTCTTCGAATCCTGCCTTTTCTATGTCGATTATGCCGCTGCGGATGGTTGAGGTAACTTCGCCGCCGGCCAGCCAAGCGCCAGCAAATTCGAAGACCATGGCAATCATAATTGCCTGCTTGATGGTGATCGCGCCTGCTCCAACAGATGTGCCCATGGCATTGGCTACGTCGTTGGCACCGACGCCCCAGGCCATGAAAAACCCGAAAGCACAGGCTAAAGCTAAGAAAATTAAACCATATTGCGAGATGATTTCAGACATTTAAGCAAGACTCGATAAGGGTTCTGTTCATTCTTCTAATTTGCACTTTTAGGTAAATAGGCAGTCTCAGCCCGATATTAAGCGGCTACTATTGCACTACTGACCCTCATCATTGCTCGTTTTCTGCTCATGTCTTGCTACTTATGGAGTTCTAGTAGCCCCCTATGCAGTGCTATATCCGCTGACTGCGCCCGTTGAGCCATCAGTCTTATCAGGATGCATCGTATTAAATCACCACCACCGCCTTAGGGCCAGCGTATTAAAGCAAAATTCAATTGATATCGGGAGCGTATTTTTATGACAAAAATGTCATATTTCCTTATTCGCGAGCGGCCCGCCAGAGCTCTGGAGTTAGCGTGTCGTATTACAAGCATTTTTGCATTGGCTACAGGCTTTCAACGGGGTTGAAAATACAGTTACTTATTTGCGAAAAAGGCCGGAGGGGACTGTTAAAGCTGTATATATTCTTCAAAAATGACTTATTCTTTTGCTTTACGTGGGCATCTTGGTATTGTTTCGCCTCCGAAGTTTAAGTCATATTTAAAGGCAGATTGATGGTTAAAGTTTTATTTGTTGAACATGACGGCACGCAGCACAGTGTTGAAGTGAAGTCCGGGAACAGTCTTATGCAGGCTGCTGTCAGTAATGGTGTGCCTGGAATCGATGCTGATTGTGGCGGCTCTTGCTCCTGCGCAACTTGTCATGTTTACGTTAATGAGGATTGGTTGGCTAAAACCGGCGACGTAGACCCTACCGAGGAAGCAATGCTGAGTCTAAGCACCGACCGCCAAGAGAATTCTCGGCTATCTTGCCAAATAAACTTAACTGAAGAAATGGACGGTTTAATCGTGAACACTCCTGAATTTCAGTTTTAGTTTTTAATCCTATTCAAGTTTTAAGCTGGAGTGATACATGAACGAAATTGCCGCGGGTGATGCTCCCAAAAAGAGCAAATGGAGCATGGTGGACAAAGATCCATACGCCATGGCTATCAAGGATATCGACCTTTCACATCCTGGGATTTGGCAACACAATCAATTTTTGCCCTTTATGGAGCGCTTGAGAAACGAAGACCCCGTACATTACTGCGAAGATTCAGCGGTAGGGCCTTATTGGTCGGTTATGAAATACAAGGACATAATGTCGGTGGATACGTCTCCGCATCTTTATTCTTCAGAGCCTACTATTGGGATTATTGACTCTTTTGAAGAATTTGCCCTGCCAGCATTTATTTCAATGGATCCGCCGAAGCACGATGACCAGCGGCGGACAGTTCAAGGGGTGGTTGCTCCAGCAAACCTGAAAGAATTGGAAGGCCTGATAAGAAGCCGGGCCGGTGTGATTTTGGATCGTTTGCCACTTAACCAGGAATTGGATTGGGTTGAGCATGTATCTATAGAGCTTACCACTCAAATGCTGGCTACTCTGTTTGATTTTCCGTTCGAGGACCGGCACAAGCTCACCTATTGGTCAGATATGGCAACTGCGATTCCAGGCAATGGCATTGTCGAAACTAACGAACAGCGCTGGGCCGCCATCGAAGAGTGTTTGGCTTACTTTACGCGCCTTTGGAATGAACGTGTGAACGCAGAGCCTGGCAGTGATTTGGTTTCAATGCTCGCTCATGGCGAGGCCACCAAGAATATGCCGCCGATGGAGTATTTGGGCAATATTATTTTGCTAATCGTTGGAGGCAATGACACAACTCGAAATTCTATTTCTGGCGGTGTATTGGCACTTAACGAAAACCCAGCAGAGTATGCAAAGCTGCGAGCAGATAAGGGGCTCATTCCTAACATGGTGTCGGAAATAATTCGCTGGCAAACCCCTTTAGCTTATATGCGCCGAACCGCAGTTCAAGACACTGAATTGGGCGGTAAGAAGATCAAGGCGGGTGACAAAGTGGTTATGTGGTACGCATCGGGTAATCGCGACGAGGAGTCTATAAATAGAGCGAATGAGTTTTTGATAGACCGGCCTAATGCTCGCCAGCATCTCTCTTTTGGTTTTGGGTTGCATCGATGTATGGGTAACAGACTCGCCGAAATGCAGCTTCGAGTTCTTTGGGAGGAAATCAGTAAGAGGTTCGATTTCGTTGAAGTGGTTGGTGAACCAGAGCGAATTTATTCCAGCTTCGTAAAAGGCTTTTCAAAGTTGCCTGTGATTTTGCATCCACTGAAGTAAGTTTAAATGCTTAGAGCCGAATTGGTTGTCGGTTTCCAAGCAGTCCGCCTTAACATTAGCGACGGTCTCATTAGAGCATCGCGCTTTGATTCAAAGCTAAGCCTAAGAAATGCAGCGAGAATTGCGACCTATTTTAAATGGCTGTTGCTCTAGTAGACGACTTTTAAGTGCAAGAAAGTCACTAGGCTAGGTGGGCGGGAATGCATTAGGAAAAAAACAGGAAAAAACGACAATTACCCAGCTATGCTGGGGTTAAGGTGCGGTAGCAAAAACCAACGTGACGTTGCAAGTAAAGCCCGACTATAATCTAAGCTCTGTTAGTACTAAAGTCCCATTAATATCAAAGCCCCGTTAATACCAACCACTATAACCGATACAACAAACGCCAAAGAGATCCCAGCATAAGACGTCTTAGTGGCTATAAATTGTGGTTTTAGAGTTTATTTTTTGGCGAAGATGTTTTCTTTTGCGGTTCTTACAAATCGACTATTGCCATCGCGACGAGTAAAGCCGACGCTGTCGAAATACTCTAAAATTTCTATGCAGAGGTTGCGCCCAATTTCTGATTTGTCTCTAAATTCGATAACTGAAAACCCAGTGTCATCCTCTGATTCGGCCATTAACATTTCTGTAAATTCCGCGAGTTCGAGAACGGTTGTTGGTAGGTAGTGGCGATTATCAGCAACTTGAACAAGGCTGCCAGCTTTGGTTGTCTGATCGAGAATTCTTTCAATGGCTTTCAAAGGAATGCCCGTTAACTCTACCAATTCGCGCGTGCGTGGTGGAACACGTCCGCTTTTCAGCAAGATTGGCCGAATTTTGGCAATAAATTCTTCTTCTTCACGGCTCAGCGCCGTGCTGTGACCTATGGCATGAATTAAAGTCCCGGTTCGCTTGAGAACAGCCTGCTCGAGCATGCTTTTTAATATGCCTTCGAATAGCCGATAGCTTCCCGGCAATTCGCTAGCTCGACTTAAAGCAGTTTCGCTTATGCCTTGCTGGCTTGGGCTGGTGAGGTGATAGCTGGCAACCGTGTCGCTTAAGCGCTTTGCATAGCTGTGATAGAAAGCTTGGCTTAATAAAACTGGCTGCCTGTGGCCATCAATGTTTAACGCCTTGCTGGAAGCAGCTGCTTTGGCCAGTAACTCCGAGGCCCATTGCTCATTGATATTTCGGCATACGGTGAACTCATCAAAACTTACCCCCTGAGGCTGATTGGATAGCAAGGTGATTAGGGCCGCTTCATCACCTTGATCTGACGAGGTTAGAAAACTAATTCTGGTTTCACTGCCGCGTTGGCGGCGAGGAACGAAGGTGTCAATAACCTTGCCTCCGCCAAGCGTAATGCTTGAGGCAGGATCGCGAATGACAAAGCGGTCGCCAAAGTTGCAAACGGTGGAAGTTTTGAGTTTGAGTTGATAGAGGCCCGCAGCATCATCCAACAGATGGATATTCACTACCTGATGAGATGCACCGATATGCAAATGATAGAGCGTGCTGCTTTTGAAGGGCTTGACCCCATCAAGAAGCGTCAGCTTGACATCCATTCGGGTGCATTTATGATTTAGTACGGGATCAATAAGCCATTGCCCCCGTTCAACATCAGTATGATCTAGGCTTATGTTTGCCGCGACCCGCTGTCCTGCAATGGCAGATTCGACCTTGGTGGTGTCCAGGCGAAGTGATTTTAACCGGGCAAGCTCATCCGTTTGAGTGTAAAGAAGGTTATCACCTTCACTTAGCTGTCCTGTCCGGATCGAGCCTGTGACTACCGTGCCGAAGCCTTTAACGTTAAAACTACGATCAATCAAATAGCGAGCTCGTCGCTGCTGGGTACTGTCTGTATTTCTATTTAGCTGCTCTGGCAGGCCTTCCAAATGAGTGCGGAGCAATTCTATCCCTGTAGGGACTGTGTTGGAGACAAGAAATATAGGGGAACCGGCAAGGCTTGTTGGACCTAATAGCTCTTTAATTTCACCGCACACAGATTCAATTCTAGGCGCGTCACAGCGGTCAATTTTTGTTAGTACGATCAGCCCAGTGGCAATGCCAAGTAAGTCGAGAACTGCTAGATGCTCGCGAGTCTGAGGCATGATTCCGTCATCAGCTGCTACCACCAACATGGCTGCATCAACGCCGCCAACGCCGGCCAGCATGTTGTTTATAAAATCAGTGTGACCTGGTACATCAACGAAGCCAATGGTGTTGGTGAGATTTGCGTTTTCAGGGCTTGGGTAATGATGATACGCATAGCCTAAGTTGATCGTTAAGCCACGAGACTTTTCTTCAGCAAGGGTATCTGTGTTGGTGCCGGTAAGGTGTTTAACCAGCGCGGTTTTGCCATGATCTACGTGGCCAGCGGTGGCGACAATGAGGGTTCTGGGCGCATTGGGATCGTTTGCTTCGATGTGAGTAGGTAAGTTCATTAAGTTAAGTCTACATCGAACTCAAAATCGTGTGCAATTAATGTGCGCTCTCTGTTCGCCCAGGATCAATGGCCGAGGCTGGAGGCGCACGATTGAACTTGAAGATGAAATATGCAAATAGGGCAACAATGGCTGCCGCAATCGCAAACCCAATATTCATAAGACCTGCGTCTCTATTAACAATGCCATAGCCTATAGCTCCGGTGAAAAGAGCATAGTAAGTAAACGGCAGCAAAGTCTTTCTTATTATCGCGCCTTCTTTGCCGACCAGCCCTGCAACTGCAGATGCAGCGACGACGTTGTGAACACAAATAATATTACCCGAAGCGCCACCAACGGCCTGCAATGCAACTATCCAAGTAGGGTCGGCCAGTATCCTCTCGCCTACACCAAATTGAAATAGAGAGAACATCATGTTGCTCACCGTGTTGCTGCCAGCAACGAAGGCACCTAAGCCACCAATAAACGTCGAGAAAAAGGGCCAAGCGGAGCCGGTGAGACCGGCAACTCCCTCTGCGAGAGCAATAGGCATTTGCTCATACCCAGCACTGCCACCGCTTGAATTAATGAACACTTGTACCATTGGGACTGTAAAAACAAGGGCCGCCGACGCGGGGATTAACGTTTTTACTGAGTCGTTAACAGCGATCTTATAATCACTTATTTTAAGTCTGTGCAAGGCCAAGGTGATTAATGACACTAAGATGAAGATAGTGCCAGGTGACCAAAGGGGCTGAAACGATGCCGAAATATCACTGCCAAAAATTTGCGGCCAAGACCATGTAACAAAAGGGTTGGAGTCACGGAGAAAACTTTCAAGATTAAGGGATCGCAGCCTGGTTAGAACCAGTAGTCCAGCTACAAACACATAAGGTGACCAAGCTCGTAAAAGGCTCATATTAGGGGCTAATTCGGTTTTGGGCCGTACCGTGGGTTGTAAGCTGCTTGACCACTGCGGATCCCAGTTGGCTCGGTCATCAAAGTCCCAGCAGTCTTCTTCTTTTGGCATTAGAAAGCCCGCTTTAGCCGAGCTTACGACAATGGCAAGGCCGGCCATACCGCCGAGCAATGAGGGAAATTCTGGTCCAAGGTAGGTGGCAACTAAATAGTAGGGAATAGTCATGGCGAAGGCGGCGAATAGCGCGAATTTCCAGATCTTGAAGCCATCTGCAAAAGAGCGCGCCTTGCCGAAAAACCGCGTCATGATAGATGCAACGAGCAAAGGAATAAAGGTACCCGCCACAGCGTGAATTAGGGCTACCTTGGTTGCGATAAAGGCTAAGAAATCACCCCATTCGGTGTATCCAAGCTGGGCCGCATAGCTTGCCATTTCTGGGTCGGCGGAAAGGCCAGTGCTAACACCTACAAGGATAGGCGTGCCCATGGCGCCGAAGGATACAGGTGTACTTTGAATGATCATGCCTGCCACAACAGCTGCCATGGCCGGGAACCCTAGGCCAACCATTAAGGGTACGGCAACAGCGGCAGGCGTGCCAAAACCTGCGGACCCTTCAATAAACGATCCAAAAAGCCACGCAATAATAACGACCTGAATGCGCCGGTCTGGGGTGATGTCGGAAAACCCTTGTCGAATTGACTGGATAGCGCCACTTTGCTGCAGTGTATTTAGTAGCAAAATCGCGCCGAAAATAATGTAAATCAAAGTGCCAGCGACTATGAGTCCGTTGACGCTCGCAGCTAATACCTTGACGGCTGGTACTCCCCATACTACCAGGGCTAAACCAGAGGCTGTTAGATACGCAATTGGCATAGCTCGGCTGGCAGGCCAGCGCAGCAGAACTAAAAAGAAGGCGACAGAAATTATAGGCAGTAGTGAAAGTGCTGCAAGGACAGTAGGGCTCATAATATTATTCTTTTATTTGATTGAGCGATTAGTCAAATAGTAACTTACTTGCAGCTTAGCAGATTCTTAGCTAACACTTAAAGCCCAATCAAGGCCTTAGATATGCAGTGCTGCTTGAGCTTTGGGTTGTGATTAAATTGTGATGAGGTTGTGAAAGATGTGAATCAGTCTCGATAAACTAAAATCCCTTGTAGTCGGTAGCTGACCAGATTTGTTAGTCTAGGGGTAATTTGAGTATAACGGCCGAAATGCCTAAGGTGTGTGTTATGGAAATAACTACAATTGTAATACTGGCCGTAATTGCGGTTCTATTTTTCTACGGAGTCGGGATTTATAACCGTCTGGTTAGCCTTAAAAATCGATATCAAAATGCGTTTGCGCAGATAGAGGTGCAGCTTAAGCGCCGCTATGATCTGATTCCAAACTTGGTAGAGACAGCAAAAGCCTACATGGCTCACGAGAGTGAAACGCTGGAAGCTGTTATTGCGGCCAGAAACGCGGCGGCAAATGGTTTGGCGGCGGCGGCAGAAAATCCAGGCAATGCTGGTGCGATCAAAGATCTGGCCGGTCAAGAAGGGGCGTTAGCCGGTGCGATGAGTCGATTTAATGTGGTAATGGAAGCCTACCCAGACTTGAAAGCAAGTCAGAATATGATGCAGTTAACCGAAGAGCTAACCGCCACTGAAAACAAAGTTGCATTTTCTCGGCAGGCTTTTAATGATCAGGTCATGGTCTACAACAGCTACAGGCAGTCTTTTCCTCCGGTGGCGTTAGCGGGTGTTTTCGGCCACAGCACAGACGCTAGTCTTTTGGAGTTTGAAGACAGCGCCGCTATTCAAGAAGCGCCAAAAGTCACATTTTAATATGGCACTCCACATATCAGTCGTTAGAGAATTTGAGTAAGGGGCTCTAGAGTGAACTTTTTTGAGTCGCAGGAATCAGCGAAGCGCAATACTGGCAAGCTGTATCTTCTTTTCGTGCTAGCGATTTTATCGTTAGTTGTGGTGACAAATTTTCTCATCATGTTTGTTTTTGGCTTTGCTGTTTCAGAAATGACAAGCATGGCAGGAACACAGCAAATGCGCTTCGATTGGAATCAGTTTCTAATTGTTGGTGCGGCTGTTGCGGCTGTCGTGTTTTTTGGCAGTCTCTATAAAATTAAGTCACTGTCTGGGGGCGGCTCACGAATAGCCGAAATGCTGGACGGTAAGTTATTGCTTGGTGGGGGAGAGAACTTTAAACAGCAGCAGGTTCTCAATGTAGTGGAAGAAATGGCGATTGCCTCGGGTGTGCCAGTACCTCCTGTCTACTTACTGGATGAACCAGGGATTAATGCTTTTGCGGCGGGTTATTCGCCAGCTGATGCCGTTGTTGGGATCTCGGTTGGAGCGGTTGAGACATTGAGTCGAGAACAGTTGCAAGGGGTGATAGCCCATGAATTTAGTCATATTTTGCATGGTGATATGCGAATCAATATCCGTTTGATCGGGGTGCTACATGGTATTCTGATTCTTGGAATCGTCGGCAGGACTCTGCTATACAGCCGCAGCCGAGCGCGCAGTTCTCAATCAAAAGGGCAAGGTGTTCAGATTGCGATCGGTCTCGGCCTGATTGCTATCGGTTACATAGGCGTGTTTTTTGGAAATTTGATTAAGGCCGCTGTTAGCCGGCAGCGAGAGTACCTTGCAGATGCGTCGGCTGTTCAGTTCACTCGGAATCCCGAGGGGATTGCCGGTGCCCTGATGCAAATAGCGCAGCACAGTAGCCGTTCGTATCTCTCGCACCCAGCGAGTTCAGAAATTAGCCATGCCCTCTTCGAAGAAAATGCACCGAGCTATTTAAGTAGTATGTACGCAACTCATCCGCCGCTAGAAAAGCGCATAGGCGCGATATTGCCGAATTGGGATGGCAGCTATGAATTGCTAAAACACACTGATCACCATAAATCTGACGTTGCCAGCGGCAATCAAAATCAAACACAGAAATCACGGCCTCCGCTAACACCGCAAGAAAAAATGACGACGGTACTGACGTCCATGGGTGGTATGGCAGTAGCTGAAAGAATGGTCGATCAGATAGGCAATCCGGACGAGCAGCATATTGCTGTTGCGGCAAAGTTAATTCAAGAAGCGCAAGGCCCGCTGTTGGATGCGGCAAGGGAGCCCTCGGGCGCTAGAGCGGTGCTGTATTTTCTTGTGCTGCATCCTCAACATGAATCACGACAAGCACAGCTTAAATTGATAGAAGAGTATGCCGATGTTGGCGTTTATCAGGAGCTGGTTAGGCTTATTGAAAAAGCTAAGCCAGTCGATTCTGTAGAGAGGCTACCTATCTCTAGTATAGCCATTTCTAGCTTGCGGCAGCTTTCAAAGGGTCAGTATCAATTATTCAAATCAAATTTTGAGAAGCTTATCACCCTAGACAGTAAAGTGAGCCTTTTTGAGTGGGCGCTTCAAAAGACAGTTTTTCATAGCCTTGATGCCGTATTTGGAGAGACCAAATCATCAATGGGCGGTAGAGCTGAGTTGAAAAATGTTCTAAAGCCTATGTCGGTCTTGCTGTCGATAATTAGCTACTCTAATGAATTAGAAAAGCTAAGCCCGAGCCAAGCGTTTAAAGCCGGTCAGGCGCTTTTGGGGCTAAAAGTTGAGCTTATTCCAAAAAGCTCGATAGGGTTTGAATTGCTAAACGACGCATTGCTTGAACTGGCAGAACTCAAGCCGCTTAAAAAACCTGCTCTTCTTAAAGCCTGCGCAGCGGTGATTACCGCTGATGGGAAAATAGCGCCTATTGAAGTCGAGTTGCTCAGAGCGGTGGCAGCGACAATTGATTGTCCGATGCCACCGCTTACCGAGCCTGTTAGCTAGCTCTGCTATGCCTTACTGTTTCTTAACTTAGCCTGCGCCGCTGCCAATCTCGCAATTGGTACTCTAGGAGGCGAGCAGCTTACATAGTCGAGGCCGGCACGGTGGCAAAAATCAATGGATGAAGGATCACCCGCATGTTCACCACAGATGCCAAGTTTTAAATCAGGCTTGGTGCTACGGCCCTTATCTACGGCAAGGTCGATTAGTTTGCCAACACCTGTTTGGTCGAGACTCGCAAACGGGTTTTTGTTGTAAATTTCTTTACTCTGGTATTCGTCGTAGAACAAGCCCATATCGTCACGACTAAGCCCCAATGTCATTTGAGTCAGGTCATTGGTTCCAAAGCTAAAGAAATCTGCTTCTTGTGCAATTTCATCTGCAGTTATCGCGGCACGGGGTACTTCGATCATGGTGCCAACCAAATACTTAATGCTTACTTTACGACTATCCATAACTTCTTTAGCGATGCGGTGAACTGTTTTCAGTTGATCTGCTAGCTCTTCACGGAAACCAACCAGAGGAATCATGATCTCCGGTCTTACCTTGATGCCTTTTTTACCTTTTAGCACTTGCGCGGCGGCTTCGAAAATAGCCCTAGTTTGCATCTCAGTTATTTCGGGATAGAGAATGCCGAGACGGCAGCCCCGACAGCCAAGCATCGGATTTTCTTCATGAAGCGCCTTAATGCGGTCAATGACATAATCGAAAGGTACACCAAGCTTCTCTGCGAGTTGACGCCTAACCGCATCATCTTGAGGTAGAAACTCATGTAATGGTGGGTCCAATAAACGTATTGTTACGGGGCGCCCGTTCATCGCTTTAAACAAGCCAACAAAGTCTTTCTTTTGAAAAGGCAGTAATTTGCGAAGCGCTGCCCGTCGCTGCACTTCATCGACGGCTAAAATCATTTGCCGCATATAGTCTATTCGGTCGCCGTCGAAGAACATGTGTTCGGTTCGGCAAAGGCCAATCCCTTCTGCTCCAAAAGCCACCGCCTGCGCAGCCATGGCTGGGGTGTCCGCATTGGTGCGGATCTTTAAAGAACGGTGTTTATCAGACCATTTCATAACCGTCTGAAAGAGCTCATAGGTATAGCTATTGGCAGGCTTCATGCCGCCTTCGAGAACACGCTTTACCTCGGAGTCAGTGCTTTCAATCATGCCGGCGTAAATGAGGCCAGTGCTGCCGTCGATAGAGATGTAATCGCCTTCTTTGAGTACGGTCTTGCCTGCGGTTAGCGTGCCTTTTTCATAATTGATGACAACGTTACCTGCGCCGCAGACGCAGACTCTTCCTAATTGACGAGCAACCAGTGCAGCGTGAGAAGAAACGCCACCTCTAGAGGTCAGTATGCCCTGTGAATGGAGCATACCTTTTAGATCGTCAGGCGAGGTTTCAGTGCGGCATAGAACCACTTTATTGCCGCGGCGGGTTTCAATTTCAGCCTTGGCTGCGGTAAAAGCTATGCGCCCGGTTGCGCCGCCTGGTCCGGCAGGCAAGCCCTGACCGATCTTATGTGCTGCTTTTAGAGATTTTGGATCAAATACGGGAACCAATAGAGAGTCGATAGATTCGGCAGGGATTTTCAGTAGTGCAGTCTCTTGACTCATTAACCGTTCTTTCTGCATTTCCACTGCAATTCGCACCGCGGCTAAGCCTGTGCGCTTACCATTTCTAGTTTGCAATATAAAGAGGCGACCGTTCTCGATAGTAAACTCGAAATCTTGCATGTCTTTAAAGTGTTTCTCGAGTCGGCTGCGCACTTTTTCGAGGTCTTTAAAGCTTTTCGGCATTTCCTTTTCGAGATTTGCAATGGCATTAGGTGTGCGGAGTCCTGCCACAACATCTTCACCTTGCGCGTTAATCAAGTATTCTCCGTAAAACACCTTCTCGCCAGTTGCTGGGTCGCGGGTAAAAGCAACGCCGGTGGCGCTGTCATTGCCAGCATTACCAAACACCATAGCCTGAATGTTTACCGCTGTTCCCCATTCGGCAGGGATTCCATATTGTTGACGATAGAGGATAGCGCGATCGTTTTTCCATGAACCAAACACCGCACCTACTGCTCCCCAAAGTTGTTCCATAACATCCTGTGGGAATGCACCTTTTGTTCTTTTTGTGATTAATGCCTTGTAACGCTTTACCAGCTCTTTTAAGTTTTCTGTGCTTAAGTCGGCATCAAGTTCAATGCGAAGACTGGCTTTCAGTTTTTCTAAAACCTCATGAAACGGATCTTCCTCTGAGTCATTCCTCGCTTGAACGCCCATAACCACACCGCCATACATTTGAATGAAACGGCGGTAGCAGTCCCAAGCAAAGCGGGGATTCTTGGAAATATCTGCAAGGCCATCAACCGTTTTATCGTTAAGGCCTAGGTTGAGAATGGTATCCATCATCCCTGGCATGGAATCTCGAGCGCCCGAGCGGACTGAAACGAGAAGGGGGTTACTATGTCCGCCAAATTGCTTACCGAGCTGATTCTCAATGTCGACTATTGCCGATTTTACAGTGCCCAGTAAGGAAGAAGGGTAGCTCTGCTGGTTGTCATAGTAATAGCCACAAACCTCGGTACTAACGGTGAAGCCCGGCGGAACCGGTAGGCCAATTGCAGCCATTTCGGCTAAATTTGCACCTTTGCCACCTAACAGCTCGCGCATGGTGGTGTTGCCATCGGTCTTTTTGCCGAAGGCATAAACATATTGCTTTTTAGGGGTGCTTGCTTTTGTTTTTTTAGTAGTCTTTTTTGTTGAAGATCTTGTCATGACTGCACTTATACCCTTGATATAACATGGAATTTGGATCGCCTCACTGGCCTTCGGGCGCAGATTTAGCTGGATTTTTAGTTAGGTGCCAATACGGGGGAAGTTTCACCCCAAGGCTTCGTTTTATTACCCATGATAACACTCGCTAGATACAAACGGCTTGGGAGGGGCAGAATAATGCACAATTGCTGTTAAATCCAGCCTTGAATTGAATGTAATAATAGGCCGTTATTGGGCTGAATAATCGGTTTAAACTTCTAATTTTATGAAGGTTTTCTATAAAAGATAATTTTCATTTCAAGGCTGGTTATTTTACTAAATTCAGTTATTTGCGGCTAAGTTGGGTAGGCTAAGGCGAGAAACCGATATGCAGGGGAATAATCAGCGCGCGCAGTGCTGCAAATCACACTAAATTGGTATATTTAGAAAGCCGTGATTGTGGAGTGCAGAAGACTCCGGTACGATCCTGAAGTTCTATCGAAAACATGATGAAGTTATTGGGTTTATGTCCCACGGGAATATAAAAAACTACTTACTATGAGCCTCAACCACATCCTGCTTGCCTCAGTTTACACCGCGATTGTGTTCAGTCTTATTTGGGCTCGGTTTCGATTTTTCAAAATTAACAACGCCAAGTCTAAAATGGTGAGTTACTTCAACGACCCTGCTGTTTTTGTCCAGCTCATTTTTACCTATTGGCTACTCTGGTCAGCCAGCTCATTCACTCTCATTGAAACGGCAGTCGCAGGCGTTGCTTACAGTGGTTCTCTTTGTTTGTTTTGGTGGGCAATTCGTTCGGCAGGACAGCTAGATTTTGCATCGAGCGGGAACAAAGGAAAAATAATCACAACCGGTGCCTTCGGGTTAGTTCGTCACCCGTTTTATTTATCCTACCTGATCGTTTGGTTTACGAGTACCTTACTTTTAAATTCAATATTTTTATGGCTTTCATGTTTGGTATTGGTTGGAGTCTACCTATTATCTGCAAGGGAAGAAGAGGCTGGGATGATATCTGGCGATCAGTCCTCAGCCTATTTGGCTTATAGAAAAAAAGTTGGGATGTTGGTTCCTAAAATAGGAACTTAAAATTCCTCGCCTGAAGGTAGTGACAAGTTAACTCGCTAAACCCCCGAATATTTACTACATGCCATATCTATATTGCCGCCGCCCTTTCCCAAGACACAAAAGCTCGCAATCGGAAATAGCGGTAAGTCTCTGCTGACACCAAATTACGCCCAAGGTTGAACAAGCTATATACAGCAGCATGAGCTCCTAGAAATCGCTGTGCCTGATGCATCGATTTGAACTTACGCACGCCCCGCTATCTCACCGCGTAGGCTCGTGTGATAGTTCAGCTCGATTGTTGGCATATTGGCTCGTTTCATGGATCGTCTATGGAATCAATTCTCTATGAGCCACACCATAACTGCTCAATTTATCAGTTACGATCTTCCTGGGCTCACCACGATGTTTCTTCAATAGCCGGTTGAAAATACGCCTCGCGGCCTTTCCGTCGCGCCGCTTCTGCAAAAACACATCGACCATTTCACCGTCGTGATCTCCGGCTCTCCACAAGTAGTGCCGCGGACCCCGGATCTTCACGAATACCTCATCAATGAAAAATGTACCACCTCACCCTTGGTGTTTTCTTATTAACCGTTGGGCGTATTATGGCCCAAACTTATTGCACCACAGCCGAATAGATTCGTAGCTCACCTCGATGCCACGTTGCGACATCGAATCTTCGATATCTCGATGACTAAGGTTGAGGCGGTAGTAGAGCCATACGGCATATTGAATAATTTCAGGTGGAAACTGGTGACGTTTGTACATTCTTATTGATTTCATGCGGAGAATCACCGCAGAACGGCACTTAACTTGTCAGTGCCGTGAAATTAGAGCTTATTAGCTTTTTAGAACAGACTTTTGGAACAAGATTTTGATAAGAGAGTCTTGGGTTTCAGTTTAATAGTTGGGATACACTATCAAAAGACATTTCTAGATGCCGTATGACTAAACGAATTAAAAATTCAAATTATTAGTGAATTTGGCATTTTATGGTCAAATTCCCTTTTTCACGAGGTGTTACTTGCATGGATGATTTAATACAAAATAAAAATAAATTCGTGGCAGCAATGGCCGAATCTGAATTTTAACAAGGAGAAGTCAACCATCGTGGTATCGAAAAATGTCGGAAACTAATCATGGCGACTGGGCTAACAAAGGCAGTGCGGAATAGCGAGAAGTATGTGCTGGCGATATAAGCTCTCATTCTCAAGTACTAAAACTAGCTTTAGAAGCTACGGCACACAATGCGAATGTAATTGATTTATTGGGTGGGTGGCGAGAATATACGACACTTACCAAGAGCTCGAGCACCGGGATTCAATGCTATTGAATAATAAAGAAATAGAAGCGATCAAAAATATCTTAGCTAATAAAGGGGGTTTGGTTTAAATAAGCCTGTTCAATAATAGTGTTTTTAACACAGGCTAAATATTCAGGCTTTACAAACTACCGGTGCGACCAGCTTAATTGGCGTCGCACCGGTAAAATTTGTATAAGCTATGTTTAGTCATCTATTAGATTTTACCGACAAGTAATCGCATTCTGTGTAATTTAGGCCAAATTTGCACCATTGTTGTTCGTAGGCGCTGAGAAGGAGCGTGCCTTTTCAAATTGTCGTGCTCTCTTCATTCTGTTACTAATCTCGCCAATGTACTTGTGGCTATTGAGTACAATTTGCCATCTGGTTGTGTAGCTTACTTGGATTCTTTCGTGACTAGTCGCGCCAGCCATCAACATAGGAGGGCCGTCATATAATGTTGTTGGGTTGGCCATATTTAAAAAACGTTCCATAATCTTATTTCTGCTATCTCTCATTAGCAAAACATATTTCTTTTTAGACATAAAAATGTCTTTAATCAAGTGTGCCCATATTCGGGCCTGCAGTAAGGGTGTTTTTAGCGCAGGGCTTATCCATAAGCCGTTTATTTCCATCATGTCATAGTCGTCAGTTACGGATAGATCTGTATTCTTCCAGTTATCACTTGGTACAAACATGAGGCTGCGAAAATCTGGCTTAGTAACAACCATGTAAGTGGCTACCAGTTTATTTTGTGAGAAAGCTCCTACAACTTTGTTTCTCTTCGCATAATCTAACGGAAGTCTAACCCCTGAATATCTCTCTACTATATTAAGTACATTATCGATGCCGTCTTTGTCAGTAATAGTTCTAAATTCTAACTTTCGCATAGTGTTATCCTTTGTTTAGTTTGTTTAGTTTGTTTATCGCTAAATAGAGTTATCAACTCTTGCTTCGTTCACCGAAAACTCGATCAGTCTATGCTGTATTTTTTGAGGCTCGACGTGATCAGTGTAAAACACCGATTAGATAAACTAATAGTATTGATTTCACTATTTTGAGAATAAAGATTTGATTCATTCAATCAGCGCTTAAGACGGCACTATTAAACGATTCTTCAATTACTTTGCTAATTAAATTGAAGGTGTCGGAACAAGGCGCACAATTTTGCGTTAGGAATTATTCGTTACGAATGTTGGGTTCGAATGACTCTGGTTCGCCTAAGCTCTCTAACCAGCTTGTGTTAGGTTACTGAAAACAGTTTTAGTTTTGCTATTGGTATAGAAAAATACCCAGCCCGGACTAAAGCGCTTGCAGTCTAAATTTTTAAAAAAAGGGAGTTGGCGCCGGCTACAGTTGTGCTATCTTGTAAGAATCCTTTACATTTGGGCAAGTCTTACACGAAGTTTGTGGTATGAATTCTATTTTCCGAAGCTAAGGCTCGGACGAAATATGAGAACTTTTAGATTCGATGGTTGGTATTAGAAAAAAAAGTGAGAGTTATGCGGAATACTGCCGTGTTCACTCAAAAGAATTTAAAAATCTTTTACGCGATGAAGCCGGGCTTGCACTGGTAAGCTGGCAAGGAAGAACTGCGGCTGCTCTTCTTGTGCTGGCATCAATAATTACATTTTATGATGCATATGTATTAAGAGACAATCCTTTAGCGAACTACATCATCTTTACTTACGCTATTCCGATAGCGATTATAGTTCTATATCCAATGGTTTCCCTTTTTGCTTCAACCATAACAAAGCATTCTCCCTGGATTCTTGACTTGCTCGGAGTGACAGGTTTGCTCGGATTTTGTCTTAACGTTTATTTCGTAACAGCAGGAGCCGATTCCCAATCGCAATTGGAGGATGTCTCTTTCGTGCTGCAGGGGCAAATCGCTTTCGTATTGGCTCTGTCGATGGCTTTCGCTTTTCATACTTCGTTTTACATTACACTCGCGAAGAATTTCTTATTCGCAAGCATTGCCGGGTTAGCGCTTTACTACATTAGTAGAGATTTTGCTGCTGATAACCTGCTTTCAATAGTAGAAGGGTTCTTTTTGGGCACCATGATCGGTTGGGTTTTTTACGATGCTATGCGAGCCCGGTTTTATTTAAAATCTACAGACGCCGATACTCGCCAGCATCTATACAACCAGCTTTCTAAGCTTGTTTATCCTCATCAGCTTGAACGCATAAAGTTGGGTGATCAATTAGAGAACACCATGCCATTGAAAGAAGGCAAGGGTATTATCAATGTGTTTGATGTGCAAAAATCCAGCGATATCCGCCATGAAAAAACCCAAGACTTTTTCATGGGTGTGTTTCAAGCTTTCTTACAAATTTGTATGAAAGGCTATGAGCATAACCCACTGCGCTCTCAGGCGTTTCGGTTGAAGGAAACGGGTGATGGTTTTATCAGTGCGGTCGGTTACCCTTTTCTTCCAGTAGACTCTAGATCTCTAGCAGACAGTGCCGTGGCAACAGCCTTAATGATGTTTGAAGCTTTTAACGTTGAAGTTGAAAAATTCAATTATTCTAGACCCATTAAAGGGGCGATGGGGCTTGCCTATAATTCGGTTCAAGGCACATTCCAAAGTGGCGGTATTCGTTCTTATGATTTGTTTGGTGAGGCGCTAATTCAGGCTTCAAAGTACGAAGAATTAAGAAAGCAGTCAGTGCTTTGGAAAATATTCACACGCCATGCGAAAAGTCTTGGACTTGAAGATTTTCACATCTTAATTGTTCAGGAGGTGGTCTATAACTCCCTAAGCCCCTCATATCGAGACTTATTTATTGAGATAGCTTTAGATGACCCAGAGCTTTTAGAAAACAATTTTCAGATGATGTATGACAACGATGCAAAGTTCATTTATTTTCATATATTAGAATGATTGAATTTTCACTCATCTTCGGCTTTCAGCAAAAGGCTGGGCCAGCCTTCTTCATCAACAGTTGCTATTACTAGAATTGGGCGACAGCAAACCTGACAGTCTTCTATATATTCTTGATGGTCTAAAGAGCAGTCTATGATTAGCTGAATCTCTTCGCCGCAGTATGGACATGAAGCCCCTATTTGTTCTTGTAGCATCATCGGTAAAAATATTCCGTTTTCAGTGTTGCGTTAGCAAAGTAAGCTTCTAGGTTATCTATCACCAGCTGGCCCATGGCTTTTCGAGTTTGGTCCGTTGCACTTCCTATATGAGGCAGCAGCACCAGATTAGATTGAGCCAGTAGAGCGTCAGGAACCATCGGCTCATTTTCGTATACATCCAAACCTGCGCCAGCAATTTGGCCTTCGGCCAATGCCCGGGCAAGCGCTAATTCGTCAACGCTTGAACCCCTTCCAACGTTGATAAAAAACCCGTTGGGTCCCAGCTTTCGCAAAACTTTCTCATTTATCAGGTGCTTGGTTTCAGCTCCCCCTGGCAGCATGCATAGCAATATGTCAGAGCTGCTAGCTAACTCTTCAACGCTACTGACGTAGCTATAAGTGACATCTTGCCTGCGGCGGTTGTGGTAGGCGATTTTCAGCCCAAAGGGCAGGGCGCGCTCTGCAATGGCCTTGCCAATTCGGCCGAGGCCGAGAATACCTAATGTCTTACCCTGTAAACCCTGACCAAACTGGAAAGGTCCGCTGCTTTGCCATGATTTACTGCGCACGTAAGCATCTGCATTGACTATGTTTCTGGTAATACCAAGAATCAGTGCAATCGCAATATCGGCGACCGCGTCGTTCAATACATCAGGGGTGTTGCTTACCATTACGTTCATGTTGGCTGCGTGCTGGAAATCAATGCCATCCACGCCAACGCCAAAGCAGGCAATAAACTTAAGTGAATTCAAGCTATAGACTGCCGGATCACAGGTCCATGATGCGCTCGCCACAGCGGTGCAGCTGCCATCTAAGGATCGCACCAGCGCTAGTTTCTGCTCTTTGTTGAGAGTCCAGAGATGATGAGTGTTGTAAAGTTCATCAAGCTTGGCTAGCGTTTCCGAATGGAAACGGTTTGCTATTATCAAATTTGGTGAGTCGCTCATGGTTAATTTGTTTCAGTTATTGGTTTCAGTATTAGGTTGAAATAAGTAGTAGGGTGAAAGTTAGCTTGTTTGTAGGCTTTAAGTGTAGATGGGGCAAGCCTTATGAAGCAAGGCTATCGTGACTAGAATGTACAATCTCAGTTGCCATCGCTAGCTATTTTACGTAGATTGATGTCCCTGTAATCCCTCTTAATGAGCCTTTTTTAGTCTATGAACTCTCAAGCATCTGCATTTAAATTACTGCCTTCTGTCGATAAGCTCCTGCAGAAAAAGTCGCTAACCGGTGTGATTGATGCACTGGGCCACGATGTTGTTAAATTAAAAGTAAGGTCGGCAATTGAGCGACTGCGAACTGCCATCTCAGCTAACGATATTGATTTGATAAATGAGTTAGCCTCAGCTGACTTCGTCGATTCCTTGTGCGTGAAGATTGTTGAGGATCTCAGTCAAGAATCGGCATCTACGTTGGTGGCAGTGTTCAACTTAACTGGCACGGTTATACACACCAATTTAGGCAGAGCTAGAATGCCGGAGGAAGCGGTGAAGGCTATGACTATTGCTGCGTCACAGCCAACTAATCTTGAGTTTGATTTGGTAACAGGCAAGCGCGGCGACCGCGACAGCCACTTAGAAAAATGCCTTTGCGAGATGACCGGTGCCGAGGCCGCGACAGTGGTGAATAATAATGCCGCTGCCGTAGTTTTAGTGCTCAACAGTTTGGCTTTGCAAAAAGAGGTATTGATTTCACGGGGTGAACTTGTCGAAATCGGTGGCGCCTTTCGTATCCCTGAGGTGATGAAAAGCGCTAATTGTATTTTAAAAGAAGTGGGCACTACCAACCGAACTCATCTGCGCGATTTTGCAGACGCAATCGATGCAGCCACCGGTTTAATGATGAAAGTGCACACCAGTAATTATGAAATTCGCGGATTCACTAAGTCTGTTAGTGAGGCTGAGTTAAGTCAATTGTCCAGCCAAACTAATGTACCGTTTGTGTCTGATTTGGGTAGTGGCACGTTGGTGGATTTACGCCAGTATGGCTTGCCTTATGAACCTACTGTGAAAGATACCTTGGACACCGGCGCTGACTTGGTGCTGTTCAGTGGCGATAAGCTTTTAGGCGGGCCTCAGGCAGGCATTATCGTCGGCAAAAAAAAGCTGATCGATAAGATTAAGCGCAACCCACTTAAGCGCGCCCTGCGTATCGACAAAGTGACATTGGCGGGTTTAGTTGAGGTCATCAATCTTTATAAAGATCCACGGCGTTTGAGTAAGCGCCTGCCAATTCTTAAGGATCTCACGCGGCCATTGAGCGATATTAATGCGCTTGCCGAGCGTGTGTTGCCGCGCATGGCCTCAGTCCTTGAAGGGCAGGCAATAGTGAGCGTTCAAGAGTGTAAAAGCCAAATTGGTAGCGGCGCACTGCCACTTGATTTGTTGGACAGTAGAGCGCTTGTCATCGTATGCGTCGCTGAGAAAACTGGCAAGGATGCTTTCCTCACCTCATTAAGCCTGCGCTTTAGAAGACTGCCTAAGCCGGTGGTTGGTCGCATTCATGATGGCGCTTTAATCTTCGATTTGCGCTGTCTCTATGATGAAGAAGAGTTTTTAAATCAGCTTGAGCTCATCAAGACCGGCTAACTTACAATTTTACCTTTGTTGGCCAAGCCCCATCTAAAAAACAAAAGCGATGCTATTGATGCACTCAACATCAGCAATAAAAGTGGATATACGGTGCCGTTGTATATCACCGCTACAAATTGCGCTGCCACTGCCGAAAATCCCATTTGTAGAAACCCTGTGAGTCCGGAGGCGCTGCCGGCGAGTTTGGGGAACTCATTGATAGCGGCGGCTTGGGCGTTGGGCAAAGTAATTCCGTTGCCGAATGTGGCTAATGCTATTGGTAAAAATAGAGCTAAAGGCTGATCGAAACCTAGTAACTGCAGAAGCAACGCAAGACAAATCCCCGTGACTCCTATGCCAGCTCCTAAGGCAATTAAACGATCTAGTCCTAATGCTTTGTTAAAGTGCCGGGCAACGTAGTTGCCGGTCATAAATCCAGCAGGGATTATAATGAAGTAGTACCCATACTCGGTAGCTGGCCTTTTAAGTACTGAGACCATTATTTCTGGTGCCGCGGCGATAAAACTAAAAAATACAACTGAGACGAAGGTTACGCAAAACGCGTAGCCGCAAAAAATCCTCGACTTGAATAGGCTGAAATAAGTCAAAATCATTGCCCGCAAGCCTTCAAAAGGGACAGGCTCTTCCAGAGTTTCGGGTAACTGATAACTCAGAAACACAAGAATAATGACACACATTACCGCCGTAACGATAAATACCGAATGAAAACCAAAGCGAGCAATCAGCTCGCCTCCTAGTGCTGGCGATAGCATTGGTAGTACAACCATGACCATGACAAGCGTTGCAATTACTCTTGCTGCTTCTTCAGCGCCATAAACATCACGTACAATAGCTCGAGCAAGGACCAGGCCAACTGCGCCGCCGAATGCTTGAATAAATCTCCCTATAATTAGCCACTCGATTGAATTTGCAAGCCAGCAAGCAATCGAGCCCACAATCGTGATGCACAGTCCAATTAGCATAATGGGTTTGCGACCATATTTGTCTGACATTGGTCCGAAAAAAAGTGTGCCGATAGCAATAGCCAGCATTGAAAGGCTGAGGGTGAGCTGTGCCACTTCGGCGCTAACAGTATAGGTTGATCTGATGATAGGAAGAGCGGGCAGAAGAATCTGCATCGACGAGGGGCCAAGGGCCGATACCGCAGCAAGAAGAATAATTAGTGATTTGGACAGATGATTTAGCTTTAACACTTTAAGTTCCAGTACTACTGCAGAGATTCCTGTGAACAGGATGTTTTAGTGTGTCGCAGCGTTGAGCGAGGTTTGGCTCTATCCGCTGGGTTCTATCGCTTTAAAACGGCTTCACGGTTGCGCTGCAGATTTGGATCATTTTGCGAGCTGAGGATTACGCTTGAACCTAAAAGGGTCGAGCGCTGTGCTTTGCTAATATCATAACCAAGACCAAATGCTTGTGTATGAAATTGCCGCGTCATTTCTTGAGCGTTCCACTTGTTGTCTTGATTCTCCGTAGCGGCTGCAGTGTAGCATGATAGCGGGTTGCCTGATCTCGATTTTAAGCAAATAGACAGGCGTGGGGTAGATTCAATTTCAAGAATTAAGCCGGACTCCACTTCATTGAAGCGGGGGGACTTAAGCAGATAAGATCTTGCTAGGTTTGAAAACGACGAGTTGTCTGCAACAATACTTACCGGCAGACTAGTTTCCAAACGACGTAATATACTTGGGTCTTGACGGTAAGCAATTTCATACATTTTGAGGGCTTCATCAAAATTAGACGCATCAAAAGCTGCTTTGGCAACCCTTGCGGTTATTCTTGCGCGTAGAAGAACCTCTTGCTGGGGCAGCAGCGTAAGAGCTTGCTGTCCAGCGTCTAGTGTCGCGTTGGTATTGTCGTCCAGCGCGCTGATTTCTGCTCGATAGGCATAGTAGTAGCCTTCGTTTAGCTGAAAGGCACCGTTGCTTAAAGCTTGATCTAATATGTTTGACATGACGCCAGTGCCAATAAGTTTTACAATTTCAGGCTCTATCCACTCAGGTATATGTACATCCAATGGCGCATAGGGGCGAAGGCGGTTTTGCAACACATCTAAGTTCGCGAAAAGCGCCGCTGCTCTGCGTTCGGCGCGCCAGGCATCTAATTGTAAAGAGAGGGCGGTAAACCGCGAGTCCAACGATTCTCTCCAATCTAGAGTGGCTCGATTTTCCAGTAGTATTTGATACTCAGCTCTATTTGCCATCATATTGACTAATGCAGCATAGGAGTCCTTTTGTGAGTCATCGGCACTGTAAGAACCATTGCGGTCAGGCTGATTAAGAGCGGTTGAGGTTAGCTTAATAGCATCTTCTGCATAGCCTGCTAAGAGCAGGAAGCTGGCACTAACCATAAAATGTTCAGCTCTATTCATGGCGCTGACAATTGGTTTTTGCTGTTCGCGCCAAACCAGCATTCGATCTAGCGCAGTTCTAGCATCGTCAAAGCGACCTTGATTCATAGTCAGGTAAAGCTTATAGATCCAAGGGTCCGCCACACTTTCTGGGTTGAGATATCGAGTGGCTTTGTCCAAATAGACCTCAGCCTCATCTATGCGCAGCAAACTTAATGAGACCTCAGCGGCATTACTTAAATAGACAGTATCGCTGTTTCCGCTAGAATCATCTTCGCTAATAGCGCGCTCGCAAGCGGTCATGGACTCTATTGGTGCTAGGCTAGCTAGGTCCGCAGCGCAAAGTGTGTTCCAGGCTCTAGCCTTAGCACGGTCATTGGAATCAGACTCCAATACTTTATTGGCGCTAGCTCTGGCGCCGTCGAAGTCTTTGAGTTTTATAAGAGGCCAGCCCTTAAATGACTCCACATCTTGGCCGTAAACCTCGTTTATGAGATCTAAATAAGCCAGTGACTTAAGCTGATCCCCCATCAATTGATGTACATAAGACAGCTGGCTAAGGGTGAGATAGTGCCATTGATAGTCGCCGGAACTTAAGGCTTCGGGAAGTGAAGAAAACCCGGTTAACTCTTCTGCCTTATTCAAATGGTAAAGCGCTCGGGGCATGTTGCCTTCTATGGTGAAAAGCACTTCACTAAAGGCAAACTGCGCCGCGGCTAAGTTAGGTTTTTCTTGCACCCAGCGCTGTGCTAATTCGCGTGCTTTCACTGTTTGTTTTAAGCTTAGTGCATCGCATATATCCAATGCGGGACGCTCGGTTATATCTGTCATGCCAAAGCACAGCGCCTGCGGGATTCTTGGCATAGGGATATTGCTTAAATCCAGTGACGAATCTTGCGCGAGGACTAGCTGGCTACAACACAATAAAGCAGTGCCGAGCAATTTCAGCCTCATCTTTGTATAAACCTGTAAGCGAAGCGCTCTCTGACGCATTATCCTAAGGTGCCTCTGGCAAGCCGCTCCATCGGCTCTTGCAGGTTGTCCCGCAAAACCTTGCCCATGTCAGAAACCCCTGGTGCCAATTCGATACGGTGCCCCAGAACCTTCGGCAACAGTAATTCGATATCTTCAGCGCTCACAAAACTGCGCCCTCGTATTGCCGCGCTTACCTGCAACGCTGGCAGCATAAGTACGATGCTGCGGGTGGAGTTTCCTTGCAACACGCGCTCGTCATTGCGCAGATTTCTAGAAGTATCCACTAGCGCGGTTTTTACTGCGTCGCTAACAAATACTGAGTCTTCTATTATTTTGCGAGCCTCCAAAACTTGATCGCGACTAACAGTGATTTTATTGCCATCTTGTTTACGCTGCTTGAGAGTGTTTAAAACTTCTAATTCAGCGTCGCGATCAATGTGATTCATCGTTAGCTTAAACAAAAACCGGTCTAACTGAGGCGTAGGTAGCGGGTATGTGCCCACCAGATCTAAGGGGTTCTGTGTTGCAATAACGAAAAACAAATCATCAAGTTTATAAGTCACGTTATCCACAGTGACCTGTTTTTCCCCCATCGCTTCAAGCATGGCAGATTGAACCTTTGGGGAGGTGCGATTTATTTCATCAGCAAGAACTACATGTGCGAAAAGAGGGCCGCGACGAAAGTGAAAGGCATTGCTATTGCTGTCGAATACTGGAGCACCAGTTACATCTGATGGGAGTAAATCTGGGGTAAATTGGATTCGACGAAATGGTGCGATAAGGTCGTTTTCTTCGCTAGACTGGATAACTATAGCCTCGCCTAGGGCTTTTGCTAATGTCGTTTTTCCTGACCCTGGAAAATCTTCCAATAAAACATGGCCATCGGCAATCAGGGCGATAATAGCCATTTCAATAACATCGTCCCGACCCAAGACCTGAGCTTTAACCGCGCTGGACAAGCGTTCGAGGGTTTGAGCCGCTCTCTCTAATGGCTTAATTTCATTGTTGATTGGTTCTCGCTGTTCGGACTCATTTGAAAGTGTTTCTATCAGGGAATCTGTATTCATTGTTATGTCCGTTTTTTAAAGCTCTAAAGGAAAATGTGAGGGCTTAGTTACTTTGACCAAAGCCAAGTAATCGGATTGAGAATAGCCCATGTCCGGCGCCCGGTTGATGTGCTTTCGCGTAGCTCTAATGCAACCGCAGACTTAAGTTGCAGCCATTGCTGCTTGTTTAGGTTTTTGGTTTCAGTGCCTCCTAATGCTATCTCAAGGTGCTTGGCTGTGAGTAATTGCATGCTAGGGCTGGCAGAACGGGTTCTTGTAGCGAATTGCTCACGGCTCTCGCCATATTCACGATACAAGCCTGCCGCTGAGAGCAGGTCTAAAGAGGCTCTATAGATAAGCCAATGCTGGTTTTGCGGCTTGCTGAACGAAGGGACCCATTGCCGGTAAGTTTTCACCAGATAAGAACTCAATAGCATAATCGCCAATAGGGCGTAGAGAGTATTTAACAGTACTTCCATATCGATGAATGAATCTTGCCGAGTCTCAAGATAGTCGTCGAATGTTGCTTCGTCGCGAAGCATATCGCCAAGCAGCTGTTGAAGCTCATTTTGCGGATCGGTTGTCATGTCAACAAGAGTCTGCTGAGGGGCCGGGTCAACAATAACCCAGCCTACATCTTTGAAGTATATCTCTGGCCAGGCATGTCCATTAATGGCTTGAATTAGAAGTGACGATCCACCTCCGCGGTTCGCTGCAGGCACTGAATAGCCAATGCCCACTCGCGCAGGGATGCCCAAGCTTCGGTAAAGATAGGTGGCAGCAAACGAAAAATGCATGCAGTAGCCGGTTAGATCGCCAAACAGAAAAGAGGCAGCCGGATCGGTCTCATAAGCATGGTCATTTTTAAGGCTGTAAATTCCGTTCTCATCTAAATAGGTTTTTATAGCCCAAGCTTTTGCATAGGGGTCATCTATGAATTCAGGGCGCAAATTTGATGTCAGCGCGGTGGCCAGTTCAAGATAACGAGGATCGTCAGGGAGCTCCAGGTACTTGTTCATTAAATCTTCTGACCAATCGCTGCGCCCTGTTTCGCGCCCCAGTAAAAAATCGAAATCATAGTCAGGGGCTAATGAATAGGCGTCATATGTGCGTTTAAAGCGTAAATTGTTGGGATTTGGAGTGCTTTCATATGCAACGGGGCTGTTTAATCCAAACGGTGAGCGATGAGCCACCAACGTACCAATTGTGGTTCTTACTGGGGTGCGCTGGTCTTGAGCGCCGGGCAGTTGCCGAGTATCTTCACGGCCGCTGGAAAAATTCTTGATAAGGTCAACGTCCATGTCAGCGCGGTTTGAAAAATCCAGCACGGTGCCGTTAAACTGTGAGTAGGCTGATTCTCGGAAATAGTAGGAACCATTAACCGGCTCGTAGTCATCTCTAAAAACGACAACGGCCACGGGTGCTTGTTTGTCATCTGCCGTATTTTCGCTGTCACGGAATGGATTCTCGTTCTGACCGGCGCCGCCGTTTCCCTCGCTGCCGGTCAGCCCAAGATCATCTGTCATCTGCGGCGTTGGTAGGCCAAATAGTTTGACGTAGCCGAGCAACGAAAAGCACAGCAACCCGAGCACCGCAAAATGATAGGGCAAGCGGCGCTGATGTTGCTCAGCCATCAACAGTGCGCTCAGAGATAGCACGGCCAAACAGCCGAATGCGAGAAGTATAGTAGAGGGATCAATGCCGCGGGTAAGTGCAAAATCTCCTATGAAAAAGGGGCGATGTATCATGCCGTTACGGTGCGCCGCTAGGGTGACCACAAATGCGCCGGCGACGAAAAGAATTTCGATAACAGCGCCCACCGAAGTACGAGTGGCTAACAACCTTAACGCCGCTGAAAGTGCAAACGCTGCAGCAAACCATTTTACCGCTTCAGCGATGTTGAAGGTGGTAACCGGTGAAAACAATCCGGCGATGGCCGGTGTGTTCACTAAAAACTGTGAAAGTAAGGTGCCACTGAAAAATAATGCGATACTTAAAGCTAAAAGAGATGTCGTCCTAAGCCGATTCATTGAATCTCGAGTTCGAAACATATCGCTCAGCAAGCAGGCAGCCAAACAGCCCCCAAAGGCAGCCACAGACCCGCTTAACACAGTCAATGAGATACTGACTATCCAGTAGCTAAAGCCAATAATGAGTGCTCGCAAAATACTGGGAGTAAGACTTTGGATCGAGGTTAGAGCGCCATTGTTCATGATTATACTCAAGTTAATCTGACAAATTGTTAATCGGTCTACGGGGCAGTTATACCCGTCGCAGGTTTTTATCAAAACTTTGACCGCTGCGTCGATCAATAATTACCGTAGATTCTACCAATTGACCTAAATCCATCAATCTGTGTCTCAGTTCTTGCATACTACTTGACGGTTTTTGGTGGCTATCGAATTCAGTATCCCGCCATAACAACTGCTGCCACCACCGGCTTTTGGCCTCAGTTTTAAAACCATCGGTTGCCAGCACTAATGAAAATTGACCGGGAAAACGTGCAATAGATTTCTTAAGAGCCTCATCCCATGTTCCAGGCTCTGTAGCAGCGAATACAATGCAGTGGGCTTTGCCTTGGCCTACAGCCAATCTCAGAAATTCATCTAGGCCGTAATTATACGGTTTGCCTAAGGATCTAGATCTGGCGACGGCGTTAAGTGCAGATTCGATGCTTGTACAGAGGGATTCAGTGCCATCGGCGGAGAATGCCCAGTCATCGCCAAATGCTCGAGATTCGATTGCAACCCTTGCCGCTGCTGCTGCGGCTTCATCGTATTCGCTACTCAATAGGTAGGCTACCGTGCGTTTGCTGTGGAAAACACTCTTTTCTGCAAGGCGCACGTTTAGCTGGCGGTTTCTAGCATAGACTTTCCACATGATGTCGCGCACCGAATCACCTGGCGCATAGCGGCGAATTTCCATTCGGTCGCCTTCGGGGTTTCCGGAAGGATTTGGAATGCCATCTTCAGCGGTAAGAGAGCGCAGCAGAGGTAGTTTGTTTGCAGCCTCAACCTTCGGCAAGGCCTTGGCTGTGATTGACTGCGTTTGCCTCCAGTTGTAACGACTAAAGCCTAAAACATCCGATACCGTAAAAACCCGAGTTATTGAATCGGATAGGAAGCGTTTTTGGGGAGTGATTTCTTCGACTATTGTGCCGTCTCGCTCCAAGCGCAGGCGAGTTTCAATTGCATCAGGAGTCTCTATTTTCCAGCTCAGTTTGACCAAGGGGAAAAAGGCCAGTGACGGCAATGAGAAACCTGTCTCATTAGGGTAGCCAGCTTCCACGTCAACAAAGCTTAGGTTGGGGCTAGCACCAGTTAGTATTTTCTGGATTCTACGCTGGATAATAATTCCAGTTATTATGGAACAGAAAAGGCAGAAAAGAACAATTGCAAGAGCGCAAATAGTGAGTGCAAAAACCACCAGATCGAGAGAGCCATAGCCAAAAAAACTCAGAGCGAGAGCGGTGACCAGCAGGGTGATTGAGCCTTGGGCGGTGAGGGGGAATAGACTTGTAAGAAAACTCACAAGCTGGAAAAGGCGCGAGTCTTTTCGGGACAGCGTAAACTTAAATCTCTGGGCCATATTGAATTGAATTACTCGTCGAAGTCTGGGTTGATAGTGATATTTGATTTAACTGAGTTTGCGATAAAGCACTTGCCATGCGCGGCTTTATGCAAATCGGCAAGCTCAGTTTTGCTGGGGCTTTTCGCCTTCTCAAACACCGCCTTAGGGTTGAGGGTAACTTGAGTAATTGCTAGTTTTCCTGAAGCGTTTTTGGCCATAACCCCTTCGGCATTGTCTGTGTAGGATTTTACGATAAAACCTTGGCTGCCAGTGATAGAAAGAAACCACAGCATATGGCAAGAAGAGAGTGACGCTACAAAAGCTTCCTCAGGATCAACATTTGCGGCATCTGACCATGGCTCGGGCACAATGGTAGGGGACGCGGATGCGGCCACAGTCATTCCTCCGTCGAAGGTCCAGCTATGGGCGCGGGAGTATTTATTTTCCGCAAACAAGTCGGTGTCGCAAGACCATTTAATAAGGGCACAATAACGAGACATTTTCGGGGGTGACCTCAGCGGTTAGCTCTTTTGCTTATTAATTGCTCTACAACTGCGGGTTCAGCCAGAGTTGAAGTGTCACCTAAGTTGTCTAATTCATTTGCAGCTATTTTGCGAAGAATGCGGCGCATTATTTTTCCTGATCTAGTTTTTGGTAATCCTGGGGAAAATTGAATAACCTCAGGTTTTGCAAAAGCGCCTATTTCTTTGGCCACGAAGCGTTTTAAATCAGTTTGTAATTCCAAAGATTCCTCAATTCCATTCATCAAGGTGACATAGGCATAAATACCTTGGCCTTTGATTTCATGAGGGTAGCCCACAACCGCCGCTTCAGCGACGTTCGGGTGAAGCACCAGGGCACTCTCTATTTCAGCGGTGCCTAGTCGGTGCCCTGAGACATTGATGACATCATCAACACGGCCAGTTACCCAGTAGTAACCATCATCGTCACGCCTGGCGCTATCTCCGGTAAAATAATATCCGGGGTAGGCTTTAAAGTAAGTGTCGATACATCGTTGATGGTCGCCATAAACCGTTCTAATTTGACTTGGCCAGCTTTGGCTTATCACTAAATTGCCAGTTGCAACGCCCTCTAGCTCATTGCCACCGGCATCTAAAAGGGCAGGTTTAACACCGAAAAAAGGTGTGGCGGCCGAGCCTGGTTTTAAATCGGTAACACCTGGCAATGGCGAAATCATAATAGAACCCGTTTCGGTCTGCCACCACGTGTCAACGATGGGACAGCGGCTGTCGCCGACTACATGATAATACCATTCCCATGCTTCTGGGTTTATGGGCTCGCCGACTGAGCCCAACAATCGCAGCGACGCTCTAGAGGTTTGTTTGACAGGCTGGTCTCCGCTGGCCATAAGCGCTCTGAGAGCAGTTGGTGCAGTATAGAAAATATTGACCTGGTGTTTATCAATAACATCCCAGAATCGAGATGTATTAGGGTAAGTGGGAACGCCTTCAAACATTAAGGTGATTGCGCCATTGGCAAGCGGGCCGTAAACAATGTATGAATGTCCTGTAACCCAGCCTACATCAGCGGTGCACCAGTAAACGTCACCTTCATGATAATCAAACACATATTTGTGAGTAATGCTGGCACCTAACAAATAGCCAGCGGTTGTATGCAAGACCCCTTTTGGCTTGCCTGTGGAGCCAGAGGTGTAAAGAATAAAGAGTGGGTCTTCCGCTTCCATCAACTCAAGTTCACATTCAGTGGCAGCGGCCTCAGTCGATTGGTGATAGCACACGTCTCGATCATCATGCCAAGAGATTTCGCCGTGGGTTCGTCTCACCACAAAGACTGAATGAACATCGGGACAGTCTTCTAGCGCCTTGTCCACATTCGCTTTAAGTGGCACGGTGCGCCCGCCCCGAACGCCTTCGTCTGCGGTGATAACTGATTGGCAATCAGAGTCCAAAATTCTGTCTTTCAGCGATTCTGGTGAGAAGCCGCCGAATACCACAGAGTGCACTGCTCCAATGCGCGCACAAGCCAGCATTGCATACGCAGCTTCCGGGATCATTGGCATGTAGATGCATACCCGATCGCCTTTTTTAACGCCTCTGGATTTCAGGGCATTTGAAAACTTACCTACCTGATTATAAAGCTCTTGATAGCTTATGCATTTATGATCACAGGGTTCATCACCTTCCCAGATAATGGCTGTTTGATCAGCGCGTCTCTCAAGGTGTCTATCGATGCAGTTAAAAGCAACGTTCAGCTTGCCGCCACCGAACCAGCTTGCATTGGCTTTGCTAAAGTCACCGCTCGTTACCGTTTGCCAAGGCTGATGCCAATGGATGAGTTCACCGGCTTGCTCTGCCCAAAATTCCTCTGGAGACTCGATAGACTGTTTGTATAGCTTATCGTAAGTCGCAGGGGTTAGATGGCTTTGCTGTGCGCTGTCAGGGTCTACTGGATAAACTTTGTTTTTTGACATTGCTAATTATTCTCTTACCTTGATTTATGTTCAGTATGGTGGGAAAGAGGCACCACTATGTGCGTAGACGAGCACTGAACGGACGGCGGGTTTAGTGTGATGCTGGTGCTTGAGTCGTTAAATACTGTACGGCAAAGAAGCAAGCTGCGCCAGTCGATTAAGCAGGCTGCATAGGTGCTTGAGCCTGTGGTGAATGGATCTTCACTAGCGCACGTGAATATTATCAATCAATCTAGTTTTGCCCAAGAATACCGCGGCTAAGATGGTAAGTTCACTGTCTGTAACAGAGGCAGGACTAAGGTTTTTGGAATTGCAGATTGAGAAGTAATCAACTGTTAGCCCCTGTTTGCCTAATCGGTTTTTCGCGCCTTCCTCTATGGTCTTGGAATCGTATTTAGCGACCTTTAGCTGCCCCGCAGCCCATTGCAGGGTAGCATAGAGCTCTGCAGCCAGATCTAATTGGTGGGGCTCTAGGTAGTTATTACGGGAGCTCTTTGCAAGACCGCTTGCTTCCCTCTCGGTTTCTATACCCACCACCTTAACTGGCATTCTTAAGTCATTGACCAGTTTATTGATCACCAAAAACTGTTGATAATCTTTTAAGCCAAAGTAGCTAGCTGTAGGCTGTACTATGTTGAGCAATTTACAAACAATAGTCGCAACACCACCGAAATGCCCAGGTCTGGATTGTCCGCAGTAGTTTGCACTAACCCCAGGCACATGAATTGTAGTTTCGTTCTTAGGGTCATTTCCGTACATTTCAGCGACACTAGGTAAGAAAACAATGTCACAATTGGCGCTATAGAGCTTTTCTTTATCTGCTTCGAGTGTTCTTGGGTAATTTTCTAAATCCTCACCAGGGCCAAATTGAGTAGGGTTGACAAAGATCGAGCATACGACCAAATCACAATCGCTAACCGCCGCATTAATCAGCTTTAAATGGCCACTATGGAGATTTCCCATGGTGGGAACCAGGCCAATGCTTTTCTTGCCTTTAGCAGGGGCTAGTAAGGTTTGGAGCTCTTTATTGGAAGTGACGATTTTCATACTGTTATGGGTGCTCTCTCCAAGGTTATTTTTGCAGCTTAATGGAAACAGTGATCTTCGGATGGAAACGTGCCGTTTTTAACAGCTTGCGCATAGGCGTTTATTGCGCCAGGAATGCCGTTAGTTGACTCAACTAAAAAGTTTTTCACAAATTTTGGTGTGATAGGTGAGATACCTAATACGTCATGTAGAACCATGATTTGGCCAGTAGTATCTGGCCCAGCTCCTATTCCGATAACGGGTATGTCAACTGAGTTAGTAAGCTCCTTGGCTAATGACCTCGGCACACATTCCAATAAAAGCAGATTTGCTCCGGCATCCTGCAAAAGGTGTGCTTCTTCGATTATGGCTTGAGCCTGCTCGGTGTCACGGCCTTGGACATGAAAGCCTCCTATTCGGTTGACCGACTGAGGGGTCAATCCCATATGTGCACATACTGGAATACCACGCTGCGCCAATAATTTAGTGGTGTTGGCTATCCATGCGCCGCCCTCGAGTTTAATGATATGGGCACCTGCTCGCATTAATGAAGCGGCATTTTCAAGAGTTTGAGTCTCGGAGGAATAACTCATGAACGGCATGTCCGCCATCAGCAGGGCGCCTTTATTGCCGCGCTTCACGCATTGCATGTGATAGATAATATCTTCCATTGTTACCGGCAAGGTGCTGTCATGGCCCTGCAAGACCATCCCCAGTGAATCACCGACAAGAATGACTTCAACGCCTTGCTCGCCAAGAATGGAAGAAAAGCCTGCATCATAAGCGGTGAGACAGGCGAATTTTTCGCCTTTTTCTTTTATCTTTTGCAGGGTAGTTAAAGTGACATTTCTAGGTTTAGATTGGGTGCTCATAGGGTGTGCTCTTCAATGATTCAATTTCAAAGGCTTGGCTTGGTGTTTAAGAGGGTTGACCTGCCGGACTATAACAGCGACGGGCGTGGGTTGAAATATTGAGTGCCATTTGGCGCGGATGAGATGTAGTCCACCAGCTGGTTGTAATCATCTTCATTATGAACTAAGTCAATCTCGGCGCTGTTAACAATCAATAGCGGTGTCCGAGAGTAGTAATGGAAAAACTCTGTATAGGCTTGATTCAAATTTTCCAGATATTCTAGTTCAATCAACTGTTCGGCAGCTATTGCGCGTCGTTGAATTCGATTTAGCAAAACTTCTGTTGGGGCTTGTAAATAAATCACTAAATCTGGTTTTGGTGCATCGATAGTTAAATGGTCAAAGACTTTGAGGTAAAGCTCATACTCATCTTTGTCTAAATTTTGCTGGGCAAACAGCTGGTCCTTGTCAATTAAAAAGTCAGCAACCCGCACGGGTTCGAAGAGATCATCTTGCCTCAGTTCTTGGATTTGCTGAGTGCGTTGAAAAAGGAAAAAAAGCTGTGTTGATAAAGCATGCTGTCTTGGATTTTGATAGAAACGCTCTAGAAAAGGATTCTCTTCAGCTTTTTCCAGCAATAAATCGTAATTAAAGGTATCCCCCAATCGCTTGGCTAAGCTTGTTTTTCCAACACCGATGGGTCCTTCAACAGCAATGAAACGGGGTAGGGTTTTAGAAAAGCGGGACGACGGGGTCATCCCGCTTCCCCCTTACCTCGGCTTGGCTTGCGGCTGGGTTTTCGGCTTAATCGATGCGCCGTTTTAGCCACGGACATTGCAAGTTCTCGGCGTTGCTCTTGGTCCGCTAACTGAAAGTCCGTCCACCATTGACCAAGTCCACCTAATTCTTCACCGCTCTCTTCACGCAGGAGTAGGAAATCATATGCTGCTCTAAATCTTGGGTGAGCGAATGCGCTTTCTATGCTGCGCTTGTTGCGGCGCGCGAGGCGCAGTTGCAGTTCCCAAATTTCTTTGGCTGCAATCGTAAATCGCTTTGGTACGGCGGTGTAAGGTAGCTGCTCTAAAATAACATCGTTTGCAGTATTTTGGTGGCGCTGATAGTCATTAGCGCTAGTGGGGGAAATCGATGCTATACGGTTTTGGAGAACTGGCCACAATAATGCAGCAAATAAAAATGCTGGTGTGACTGACTTACCCAAGGCAAGCCTAGAATCTGTATTAATCAACGCCAGATCTAAAAGCCTTGAAGAGTTATCAGGTCCGCTAGAAATTGCATTCATGGTTGGAGCGAATAAATAATCACCTACTCTACTTTGGCGCAGCAGCTCAAATGTTTTTACAGCATTGCCGCCGGTTAGAAGTTTGATGGTTTCGTCAAACAAGCGTGCTGAAGAGATTGACTCAAGCAGATACGCTAGCTTATCAATGGGCTCGGCTGTGGAGGTTTCAAGGTCGAAATCTAGCTTCGCTGCAAATCTGATAGCTCTCAGCATCCGTACCGGGTCTTCGCGATATCTTGCTTCTGGATCGCCAATCATTCGAATCGAATGAGAGTTTAAATCTTCAATGCCACCACAAAAATCGAGCACCCTGAATTGATCTAATGAATAATAAAGAGCGTTAATCGTAAAATCTCGGCGCAAAGCGTCGTCATCGATATTGCCATAGACATTGTCTCTTAGAATCATCCCGCTGGTAGAGTGCGCAGAATCTAATTCTTTGATTTTTCTTCTGGAAGCGCCGTCTGCAATTTCATTTGAGGCATCGTGATTGGCTCGAAATGTTGTTACTTCGATGATTTCGCGGCCATAGCGAATATGGACTATCTTGAATCTACGCCCAATAATTCTCGCATTTTTAAACAGTGAATGTACCTGCTCGGGCGTTGCGCTAGTGGCGACATCGAAATCTTTGGGTTTTTTCCCCAGCATGATATCTCTGACGCAGCCGCCAACCAGGTAACCGTCAAAGTTACCTTCCCCTAGTCGATATAATACCTTCAGGGCGTTCGGTGATATCAATTTCCGAGAGATATTGTGGTCTTCTCGATTGATAATTTTGGCTTTTTCGAACCCGGGTGAGTTTTCAATATGATTCATAATAAGGGTCGCCTGAAACGCCGATTTGCGTCTTCCTTTAGATTGGCCCGAATTCGCCGCTCAAGAATCTCGCCGAAATACAGTCCGGTATAGCCGGGGTGAAGGGCAGTTGGGAAGATATGGTTTGGTTTGAACAAGCAATACAAAGTCAGCTCACAGCAGAAGAATTAGCAAAAGCATGATACACGCAGATTTGCAAAATAAAACCCTGAATCAGGTGAATATGGGCAAGATAGTGGGGAAGATGGCTCATTAATAAAGCGAGTGAATAAAAAAGGGAGATATAAATATCTCCCTTTCTAAGCGTACTTTTTATTATTATAGCTATTATTTATCTATTTATTATTATTCTTCTTGTGGGAGCCCAAAACGAACAACCATAGTATGTAGGCGGTGATATTGAGCCATATTGACCAAATAAGGTCTTTTTTAGACTACAAACCCAACCTTTTATTATTAACGCACTTACCTCAGCTTGGTAACTCAGTAATGCCATTTTTTTTATTATTAAGGCTTATTATTATTATTTATTTTTATTGTTTGTATATACAAAGCAGTTAACGTGCCAGTTTAATTTAGTTTAACTAAAACAAGGGGTTACAAAATTAAGGATAAAAGCCTCGCATTTTTTCGATTATTTTTGTTACTAATAATCCCCGATATATGGGTAGATGAGTAGCGGTAACATATATTGAAAAAAGGTAACAAACCCGACCTGGGTCCCTGGGCTTCAGACTTGAGGGTGAAGCCAGGCACATTAAGACTCATATCAAAGAACAGAGGCGCGCTAACAAAGGATGCATATATTGATTTTGGTGTTGCTACTGCGTAGTGGCATAGCAGCAACTAGAGCATCTCCAAGCGCTTTAAGCAATCAGACTGCTTGCTTCTTCTTGCGAGGAATTCCGAATCGCTGCCTGCGTTCCCAAAGGCATTTACGACTGATTCCCAGCTTTTTGGCCAATTGTGTCTCATTCATAGAGTCTTGGTGTTCAAGAACGAAGCGCTGAAAGTAATCTTCTAAAGACAATTCTTCGATTGGCTCGGAGATAACTGGAGCCACAATGTGACTTACATTATTGGCTTCGCTTTGTGTATTCACAACGTCCGCCTCAATCGCTAGCAGTTCCTCTCCTATTTCGCTGGTCTCGGCTAAAACTACCGCTCGCTCAATGGCGTTTTCTAACTCTCGAACATTGCCAGGCCAGCCATAATCGGCTATTGCCTTGCTCGCACTACCCGAAAAGGTGAGCATTGCCGTCTTAAGTCGCGTACAGGTTCGCAGCAATATAGCATCCGCTAATTGCAGAATATCGTTACCTCTGTCTCGAAGCGGTGGGATTAACAGCGTCATTACATTGATTCGATAGTAAAGGTCTTCTCGAAACAAGCCGTCGACCACAAGTTGTTTAAGGTCTCGGTGGGTGGCTGCAACTAGCCGAACATCTACCTTTTTTGATTGGACCGAACCGACTTTTCTAATTTCGTTTTCTTGCAGCACCCTGAGTAATCGGGCTTGTGCCTCTAAAGGCAGTTCGCCAATCTCATCAAGAAAAAGAGTACTACCATTGGCCGCTTCCACTAACCCAGTTCTGGTTGCTGTCGCACCAGTGAAAGCGCCTTTTTCATGCCCAAACAATTCAGACTCTATGAGGTTTTCTGGAATAGCGGCGCAGTTGACCGAAATCATTTCATGGGAATGCCTGCTACTTAAATTGTGTATAGCGCATGCAACAAGTTCTTTGCCGGTGCCAGACTCTCCGTTAATTAAGACCGTAGAGTTAGTCAGTGCAACTTTACGAATTCGGCGAAATAGCTCCATCATTTGTGGGCAGTTACCGATCATTCCTTGAACGGGAGTCTCGATATCGTTTTCGCCTAATTTGGCCGGTTTTGAAGCATTGGCTTTGGCATGCTCACGAATGATTTTTGCAACAGCCTCGATTATTTCAGTGTGTTCAAACGGCTTTGCGATGTAGTCAACAGCACCCATTTTCATCGAATCAATAGCAGAACGGATGCTGGAATAACTTGTCATTATCAGGACTGGGGTGGCAGTAGCTTTGATTAGGTCTGTGCCAGGAGCGCCCGGCAGCCTCAAGTCGCTAATGATCACGTCAAAGGTATCCATATCAAAATTCTCTGTGGCTTCTTTGACCGAACCAGCTTCACTAACCTGATACTGGTTTCGTTCGAGAATACGCCGCAGAGAGCTTCTAATAACAGCTTCGTCTTCAACTACTAATACTTGATTAATGCTTGCCATAATAATTACTGAGTTCTTTTATACTAAATTCCCTACGTTCGGGACTTTTGCTAGCTGTCTTCATGATAGCAGGGAAAGCGCAGGATAACCTTAGTCCCGCTACCTTTAACTTTGTCGATAGGACTTATTATATCAATATCTCCACCTAAATCTTCTACAATTCTGAAAACTAGCGAGAGACCAAGCCCTGTGCCTTCGCCCACTTCTTTTGTGGTAAAAAATGGATCGAAGATCCTATCTCTGATAACTGCTGGGATTCCAAAGCCTTCATCTGTGATTGATATTTTAACTTTGTCTTGGTCGGTTTCAGCATTGAGTGAAATTGTTGTATTTTTTTGGCTAGCGTCTCTGGCATTGTTTATTAGATTGACCAAAACTTGCAGAAGCCGCTGCGAATCCCCCATCATCCTTGCGCCGGGCTGACTTTCTAAGACAAAATTGAAGTCTTTATTTTTATTATCCAGAGAAATAAGAGTTTGTGCCTCAGCCATGCAATCACTTATCTCGAAAACTTCGTTTTTGTAGTGGGGTTGAGTGGTCCCTGCATGTGCAAAATTAACTAACGACTGCAGTATTTTTGAGGTGCGATCGGTTTGCTCGATTATCTGCTCAGCAAGACCATTGAGATCTTTCGAGGGATATTCGTCTCGTATAATTTGTGCCAAGCAGGCAATGCCGGTTATAGGGTTGCCGATTTCATGAGCAACTCCAGCTGCGAGTCTACCGATAGACGCAAGTCTTTCGCTGTGAGCTAGCCCGGCTTCGAGCATTTCAGTTTCGGTAATGTCTTCGATTAGAATAATGACGCCTTCCCGAGTGGCATCATTTTCACCAGAATCCTCGATGCGTGCTTTATGTAAATCCACAGTCTTTTTGTGTCCGCTAAGTTCGAACTTCTGTTTAAAAGAATGATCTTCGTCTTCGTCCAGAAACCCAAGTAGTAGTGAGTGCCAGGGCTCTACCAAATCTGTTAGCTGGGAGCCTACAACTTCACTACTATTTATGTCGGTGAGCTGTTCGAGGCTATGGTTCCACATCAAAATTTCATTGTCATAACTGAGCGAGCAAACACCTAGAGGCAGATCGAGTAATATTTGGCGATGGTAGCGGCGAAGCTTATCCAGATCTGCCGCCATGCCGGATAAGTTGCTTCGATAGGATTCAATGCGGCGCTCAATAACATTTAGATCTGAGCTGCCGTGCTGAGAGACGTTGCTGTATGGCAGATAGCCATCGATTATTTCTCTCGCTATAGATGGTCCCAGCAACCCTGAAAGGTTAGCTTCTAGCCTTCCTCTGAGAAGTCGCATGACGTATGGCCTGCTATCATTTTTTTCAATTTCAAGATCACTAAGTGCTTGGCGAACTTCGCGATTCGCCGTTCTCTTTCCGAGAGGTTTGCTCAGGCTTTTAATAAATTCATCTGAGGTTTTAGCAACCAATCCGCTGCGCCGGCGGCGTTTTATTGTGTCGAGAGCGCAGACGTCGGCGGAGCTGCGCTCTTCATCGCTGGTATGACTAAATAGTGAGACGCCGACAAACAGCACGGTGTTGATGATTAGCGATAAAGCTGTTATCTCGCGCCAGTGGAGAGATATTAGCGAAAGAGAATCCGAGCCTGTGGCGATGGGCAACATCAATAGTAAGAACCAAGTAAGTACCCCAGCGACTAAACCCGAGAGGAAGCCTTTCCGATTGCCTTGTGGCCAGTAGAGGATGGCGACTATTCCAGGCAAAAACTGCAATCCGGCGGTGAATGCAACGGTCCCTATCACTTGCAATCCGGTTCTGTCACCGGGCAGGTAATGAAACAAAAACCCAGACCAGATAAGCGCTGTGATCAAGGTGCGACGCTGCCAGCGCAGCCACTTATAAATATCTTGTTTAGCGCTGGGCTGAAAAATGGGTAGAACTATATGATTAAGACACATGTTAGAGAGCGCTAAGGTCAATACAATGATAAGGCCACTAGCGGCAGATAGCCCTCCCACGTACGCTAACAAACTGACCAGAGGCTGGTCATAAAGTGCGCCAATTACGACCGGGTAATACTCGACTTGAACGTCAGTTCCAGATTTTATTCCTGCCCATAAAATCGGGAGAACAGGAAGGCTGAGCAGGAAAAAATACAGTGGCAGTACCCAGCTTGCGAAGGACAGGGCTCGCTGTCCCCTTACCTCATTGAATGTGACATAAAACATGTGCGGCATGGCAACAGAGGCGGTGAAAAACAACAATACCATGATGTGAAATGAGCTGAAGTAGTCAGTATTCTTTAGACTTGTGAGGAGCGCAGGTTGTGTGGCGAGCCATTCGTCTACGCCAGCGAAGCTTTCGAAGCCTCCGTAGATTGCAAATAAACCTACACTTAAAAACGCAATGAGTTTAACCAATGATTCGAACGCGATCGCCATCATTAGGCCATTATTTCGAGTGCGTCCGCCCTGATGCGAAGTGCCAAAAAAGATAGCAAAGAGTGTGATGAGCACGCAGAATCCGACAGCAACAGCACCTTCAGATGCCTGAGCGGTCACTATTTGAGCGGTATCTGCTACCGCTTGAATCTGCAATGCGATTAAAGGGGTAACCCCAATTAGAATAACCACAGTAGTGGCTGTCCCCGCCCAAGGCGACCGATAACGAAACGCCATTAAATCTGCGAGTGAACTCAATTGATAAGTGCGAGTGAGTTCGAGTAAAGGCTTTAACAGCAGAGGCGATAAAAGAAACGCTAGCGAGATGCCTATTGATTGGGCTAAATAACCGTATCCATCTCTGAGCGCATTGCCTATTGAGGTGTAATAAGCCCAGACACTTGCAAAAACCCCCAAGGACAGGACATAGATAATAGGATGGTGGACTATGCTCTCGGGAATCCAGCCTTTATCTGTGACATATGCGATGCCAAACAAAAGAGCTAGATAGCTACTTCCCAATATAAGAAGAGTCGAAAGTTCATAATTCATCTGATTCTTGCTCTCGATGGGCCCAGCTTGCAACAACGACCACTAAGAACCCGAGCAAATATGGTCTCCACCATGAACCGTCCGCTTGATTAATCCAGTCGACGCTAAGTAAAAATAGCATATAAACAATAACTAACAGTGCAAGTAGTGAGCGAGGAATATACATTTTAAATTCGCGTTTAAATCCAATTGCCGCTGATAGTAGCTAACTTAGGGACGTTCTGTATATCCCATTGAGAGACCGCCCAGTTCAGCAGCACATCTGGAGATTCGCCAGTTAACTCCGAGGGGGTGTTTAAACCGAGAAATTTCATCGCTTGCAGCAAGCACTTGTCTGGGCGTGAGACATCAATCGCGCTAGCATGCTGTTGCTTGCTAAGTTTTTCGCCGTTTTGATTTGCAGCAACAGGAAAATGGGCGTAGCGGGGCACGTGAATAGAAAGCTGTTGCTGCAAATAAATTTGCCTAGCTGTAGAGCCAATAAGATCAAAACCGCGGACCACATCCGTTACATTTTGAAAGGCATCGTCAATCACAACTGCAAGCTGATAGGCGAATAAATTATCTTTTCGTTTAATGACAAAATCGCCGAATTCAAGCCTTATGTTTTGGTGGTATTCACCCTGTATAAGATCATCAAAGCTAATGCAATGATCGACAGTCTGAACGCGAACTGCGTATTCTCGCGATCGATTGGCGATCTCTCTGTTGGATCGGCAGTGGCCGTCATACACGCCACCAAGGGCTTGTATTCTTGGCCGCGTGCAATTGCAGCAAAAGCAAAGCCCAATTTCATTCAATTGTTGCAGAGCCGCTTCATAGGCCGCCAATCGAGAGCTTTGATAAAGAATTTCTCCGTCCCAGGCAAGACCAAGTGCTTGTAGCTGGTCAAGAATTGTTTCAGCTGCCCCTTCAGGCTCTCTAGGTGGGTCTAAATCTTCAATACGCAAGAACCAACGGCCAAGGTTAGACTTGGCGTCAAGATAGCTGGCTAGTGCTGCTACAAGCGAGCCAAAGTGCAATGGCCCAGTAGGGGAAGGCGCAAATCTGCCGATATAAGGCTGGGATTTTTCCTCGGCCTGCAGAAGATTCGGTGTGATCAACCCAGATTCGGTTGTCATATGACAGCTGCTCGCGGCAATCGTCTATAGCTAAAGAAAAACAGCTAGCTTCCTAGCTGCTTTTCTTTAATTTCATCTAGAGTTTTGCAGTCGATGCACTTGTTGGCAGTCGGACGGGCCTCGAGCCTGCGAATGCCTATTTCAATGCCACAAGATTCACAAAACCCATAGTCGTCTTGAGCTATTAACTCGATGGTACTGTCGATTTTCTTAATCAGTTTGCGCTCTCGATCTCGAGTGCGCAGCTCTAAGCTGAACTCTTCTTCTTGAGTTGCGCGATCAGCGGGATCGGGATAATTGGCTGCATCATCTTGCATGTGATGCATTGTCCGGTCGACTTCTTGCATTAACTGATTACGCCAATCTAACAAGATCTGCTTGAAATGCTCTCGCTGTTTTTCGTTCATGTATTCTTCGCCTTTCTTAGGCTTATACGGAACGAAATTCTTTAAAACTGGTTGAGATTGAGCGCTACTAGTCGTAGACATGATCTCTAATGCCTCAATAAAACGGAGCTCGGGTTCTTAAATTTTGGCTTGGTTACAAGCTAGTATCACCGGCTGCGAATTTCTGTAAGTTACACCTTCAAGAAGGCGGGCTAAAAATAGTTGGCTAATCTGAAAGATCTGGCCTAGAAATGACCTGATTTTCAGAAAGGCGGGTAAGCTACCAGATTCTTTGAGGGTATGCACTATATATATAGATTCTATAAATAATCTTAAGCATTGCTGCCACCTTTTCAGATAACATCGACCTTATCCCAAAATTTTATTCATTATAATGTATTGTACAAATATACAGTCTTTATTATTCACCTAAATTCTTATGCACTCTTGTTGATCAATTAATTATGGATAAACTTTCTCCAACTTTAGAAAACGTCAGTGCATTCAAAGTGATGTCAGTTATGCAGCGTGCTCGGGAATTGGAACAGCAAGGGCATAAAGTCATCCATATGGAGGTTGGGGAGCCTGATTTTAGTTCTGCTGAGCCAATTATAGAAGCAGCTAAGGTATCCCTAGACCGTGGGCTTACTAAGTACACCGCGGCTACCGGTATTGTTGAGCTGCGTCAGGCCTTGGCTCAACACTACCAAGATCAATACGGCGTAGAAGTTGATTACCGGCGAATTTTGATAACCCCTGGTGCAAGCGGAGGCCTAACCTTGCTGGCCAATATGTTAGTAGCGCAGGGAGATGGGGTGCTGATATCAGATCCAGCGTATCCGTGTGTTAGAAATTTTATTCATCTAATGGCAGCGCAGCCACAGCTGATGCCGGTGGATGTCGAGCAAAATTTTCAACCGAACTTGAAAGATTTCGAGGCTCATTATAAAGCTAATACCCGTGGTCTATGGCTGGCATCTCCTAGCAACCCAACGGGGACAATTATTTCCAGAGAAGGTCTGCGCGAAGCAGCAAATTGGACGAGATCAAAAAACTTGCACCTGCTGGTCGATGAAATTTATCACGGTTTACACTATGTTGATGACATGCCTAGCGTGCTGGAGATAGATCAGTCTGCTTTCGTTGTAAATAGTTTTTCCAAATACTTTGGGATGACCGGTTGGCGACTAGGTTGGATAGTAGTCCCCTCTGAATATGTAGACACGGCAACTAAGCTTGCTCAAAATCTATACATCTCAGCTTCTTCGATCGCGCAATATGCAGCTCTAGCCGTTTTCGAAGATAAATCTAAGGCTATATTTGAGCAACGCCGAACGGCATTTCGTGAGCGCCGAGACTATCTGTTAAAGGCGTTGCAAGCGCTAGGTTTTATTGTGCCAAAATCGATTCAGGGCGCATTTTATATCTATGCTGATATATCTAATTTCTCAAACGACTCAGAACTCTTTTGTAAAGAGCTGTTAGAGAACCAACAAGTGGCCATTACACCTGGCACTGACTTTGGTGATTACAGAAGTAAGAGTTTTGTGCGAATAGCGTTCACTACCTCTATGGAAGATTTGAGATTAGGGATAGAGCGCATTAGGAGCTATCTTGCGCGTTAGGGGGTTCTTATATGCTTACTTCCTAGCAGTGCGGATAGCCTTGTGATGATCAAAGGTGGGCTTGAGCGGGCGGTATTGATAAAGCGATACAAGCGCTTTCTTGCCGATGTTGAGACCAGCCGCGGCAGGGTTATTACCATCCACTGCCCGAATACCGGTGCCATGACCAATTGCCAAGAAACCGGCAGCAGCGTTTGGTATTCCACTTCAGAAAACCCTAAAAGAAAATACCCAAACACTTGGGAATTGGTTCAGGCTGTGAATGAGCCAATGATCGGAATCAACACAGGGTTAGCTAACCATTTAGTGAGAGAGGCGTTAGAAAATGGTGTTATTCGTGAGTTGAATGGCTATTCGTCGATTCGTAGCGAAGTTAAATATGGAGATCAAAACAGCCGAATAGATTTTCTTGTTGAATATTCAGATCAAACACCAACCGCTAGCTGCTATGTTGAGGTAAAGAATGTAAGTCTCTGTGTCGGCAATGGAGAAGGGGTTTTTCCCGATGCGCAAACATTGAGAGGGCAAAAGCATTTGCAAGAATTGATAGCAATGCGCGCATTAGGTCATCGCGCTGTATTGATTTTCTGTGTTCAGCACAGTGCCATTACCAGCGTGGGACCAGCAGATGCTATTGACCCGGAGTATGGGAGGTTACTAAGGAAGGCCAAGATGAGCGGGGTGGAGATCCTCGCTTACCAAGCTGAATTCGATATTCCTAATTCGAGCATAGAGCTGTGCAACAACTTGCCCGTCTTGCTATAGAGCCTTGAGCTTCTTATTTTGAAGAGCCTCGAGCTATACAAGCAGCCTCGACCTTCCTTTGATTACGGTCGCCCCGGCAACTCTTTTATGTTAAGCATTAAACCGATTATCGCAGAGGTGTCTGCTGTTTCAGCTGCTTTTCCTCTACCATCATGGCGCCGCTATCTAGGGTAAACGCAACGGCTTGAAGATACTTGCCCTTACAGGGGCCCGCCAGGCAGTGACCGTCTTCGATTTGAAAAAGGGCACCATGAGTTGAACATTGAATCAAAGCGGCATCGGAGTCTAAAAACCTATTTTCCTCCCACTCCAGTGGCGTTCCCAAATGTGGACAGCGATTCCAGTATAGAAAAAGCTGATCATCCTTTCTTACTGCGAAAAGGTGTTGGTTATTGACTTCAATACCTACAGATTTTCCTTCTTCAAGTTCGCTGCTGTCTAAAACTTTTATCATTCGCCAAATGCCCGCGTTAAATCATTGATCAAATCGTCAATCTCTTCGATACCCACTGAAAACCGAATCATCGAATCAGCGATTCCCATTGACGCTCTGCGCTGTGCTCCCATTTCGAAGTAAATGGTGTGAGCAACCGGAATAGCCAGCGTACGATTATCGCCCAGATTGCTCGATGAAACTATATCTTCCATTTTGTTCAGGCAATCAAAACAGTCAACCCCGTCAACTAAATCAATGCTAAAAATAGCGCCGAAGCCTTTAAACAACTTACCGGCCCGGCCGTGTTGAGGATGGCTAGGCAGCCCTGGGTAGTAGACTTTATTTACCTTTTCTTGAGTTTCGCAAAACTCCGCCAAAGCTTGCGCGTTTTTACAAGCCCGATCCATTCGCATTGGCAGGGTCTCTGAGCCAACCGCCAGATGATGCGCTGCATCGGGCCCTAGAGAGGCGCCAAGATCACGCAGCCCTTTTTTCTTAATCTGCGTTATGCCCCAAAGATTAGTGTCGCCTTTGCGATAGGTATCGTAGATATTGTCGAACAATGCCCAGTCAAAGTTGCCTGTTTCAGTAACTACGCCGCCCAAGGCATTGCCGTGCCCGCCAATATATTTGGTAAGCGAGTTTATAACCAAGCTTGCACCGATTGACTTAGGATTAAACAAATGTGGTGAGGTCATTGTGTTATCGACACAAAAGATTAAGCCATGTGATGCGCATATTTTGCCAATACCATGCAGATCTGCAATTTGGGTGGCGGGGTTTGCAATAGTCTCGCTAAATACCAACTTAGTATTCGGCTTAATGGCCGCTTCAACTGAACTTGAATCCGTCGCATCTACGAAGCTAACCTCGATACCTAGGCCCTGCAAAGTTGCAAATAAGCTATTAGTGTTTCCGAACAGAAAGGCACTTGAAACTATGTGGTCTCCGCTTCGAAGCAGGGCCAGCATAGTCGATGATATTGCCGCCATCCCCGTCGCAAATGCAACACTGGCGATGCCATCTTCCATAAGTGTTATACGCTTTTGAAGTGCTGTGACCGTGGGGTTTAGCTGGCGGCCATAGTTATAGCCTTCGCGCTTTCCCTGAAAAACCTCGGCTAGATGGCGAGAGTCTTCATAGGCATAGGCCACCGACGGGTGGATTGCCTTATGTAATACGCCGTGCTCAGGGCTATCTCTTCGGTCGCTATGTAGATTGTTTGTGATAAAGCCTTTCTTAGTCATGATTTTCTTCAAGTCTTTGAATTTGTGAGTAAATGTGCGCGCTTTTATACACCAGTCAGAATCTGATTGAAAGGCCCACTAGGTCAATCCAGTGGTATTAAACAGCAGATCAGGGTTTACCTTTGATCGGTTTTACTTTGGCAAGCTAAGCATAACTCTGCTTCAGGCTGAATCTCTAGACGTTTGAACGGAATGTCCTCATCACATTGTTTGCAATATCCATAGTTTTCATTGGTTATTGCTTTAAGAGCCATGGCAACTTTTTGCAATTTTAGTTTGACCTTGCCGCGAGTTGAGATAGCCATACTTTGTTGCTGCAGAGCGTCTACGCGCGAAACACGGCCAACGGTAGTTTGATCTAATGTTACGATTTCGGCCGCTTGTGCACTTAGGTTAAGTTGTTCACTGAGTTCTTGTTGGGATACAAGCAGCGTATTTTTTAAAGTGGTTTTTTGTTCTTGGCTTAAATTGTTCACAGTAGTGTCTCATGCGTGGTCTTGTTAGTTAGATTCCTTTCTGAGGTTTTAGCAAATCTGCGAAAAGGGGCGTGCCTAGAACAAGTTCGTTAATTTGATTCATTCTTTCTAAATACTGCTTACTATTTCTGTCTTGGTAAAGTTTGGTAAAATCTGATTCTGAAATCCCGTCTCTATTGTTGCCGACAGTTGGCATATATTCACTTTCGTCTTTCACTTCAATAAAACGCGCTTGTAAGCGTTTGGCGGTATCGGAATCTTTGGTTGCGATGGATGCCAAGTTAACCCCGACGGTATTGGCCGTAAGATCAGAAAACGAGAATCCACTGCGATAGCGTGCGTCGTATGCCTCTTTAGTCGTTGACAGCATGGCGGCCACGTCAGCGCCAGCGGAGGCTGTAATGGACGCTACAGAAGCGAGGTGCTGAGCAAGGTCCTGTCTTCTTAGGAGCCTTACCTCGATGGCTTTGGCGCCGGTTACCGAGCTGGATCTTTCATTGCCCACGAATCGGTCTATTTCTCCTTCAGTGACATAAATAGCCAGCGCCTGAAGTACCGCTCGGTTTTCAGCGACAGCATCTGAGCCTGAATTAGTCCGCGTTTGCGCTTCAGTAAATAGCGGGATCAGCAGATTGTTCAGCGAGATGGCTCGAATATCAAGTGGGGTGGCAATGATAATGTCCTCAATTAGTTGATAGTAATGAGCAACCCTCATGCGATCTTCATCGCTAACAAATAATTGCTGAGTTTGATCTCCTAATCTACTCATCAAGACCGGGTCCCATTTTAATGCCACGTGTATTTGATGCGGGGCGACAATAAGAGACTCAACATTGCCGATCAACGAGTTGATATCTGTTAGGGCCACGCTAGAGGAATTGATGCGAGACTCTACTCTGTCAATTAAAAGGTCAATAAACATATTTGGCATAGATAATCCCCCCAGGCTCAGTTTAGTTAGTCGCAGGGTATTGCCATCGCTGCTGAAATGACCGCCGATATTTAGGAATGCTGGAATTCCGGCGAGGTCAAACCCTATAGATGCCTGAGTGTTGACTGTGTTTTCTGCTAGTGTCAGTTGGGCGGCCCAATGGCCTTTAAGGTTCAGAGTAGAAAGTACGTAGCGAAGCAGAAGGTTCATCTGGGCTTCATTCAGTGAAATGCTTTGCTGGGATACATCGTAAGTTGAGGGGGGAGCATTTTCTAACAGCAAAGATTCGATTTCAGAAATCTCAACGCCAGATAGAGGTCCTCCGACAGGCACTTTAGCCTCAGATTGTAATGCAATAACTAAAATTATCACCGGGGCACTCACCAACATAACGACAAGGGCGCTGGTTAGTAATTTTAGTGATGCTGATCGTGACTTCGCCATAGAGAGTTCGTTCAAGGGTGCTAAAAGGGCCCGAATCCACTGAATGATGCCGATATTTCGCAGAAATTGCGAACTGGCGTTGATTTTACTGGCAAAATGTCAGTTTATAGCTATAAAGTATGATGAAAGGCGAAGTTTATACGATAAAGAGTTTAGAAAACTTGTAGTTCGAAAGCTTCGCGGTACTATTAAACTGAGTTTGAAGAATTTTAATGCATCATTTAAGTTAGGAGAAGGTCATGGTCTTAAGAGTTCCTGCCATTAACACCGTCAGTCCCGCAAGAATTCGCGCAGTCATAGCCATATTGATGCTAATGGTTCTTGCATCTTGTGCCTCCAACGGCGCAAGGGAAGCAGAAATAGCTATCCAAGAAGCAGAAGTGGTTGCTGCATCCGAAGCATCGGCCAGGGCTGCGGAGGAAGCGCACAGAGAGAGCGTTGCTCGGATGAACAGGCAGAAAGAGGAGCAGGAGGCAGAGCAGGTAAGGCTTCAGGCGAGACGAGATAAAGAGCAAGCCCGTCGTTTAGAGGTAGAGGCGGAAAAAATTAAAGAGCAAGAGACTCAAATGCTAGCAGTTAAGGCAGAGCAGCAGGCTCGCCAAGCACGAGAGCAGAAGATTGCGGCTGCCGCGGCTCGCAGGCAAGCCAAAATTGAGCGAATTACAGAGTTGGAATCATTAATCTCTCGAACAGAGAATAATTCAGGTGCTGATGAGGCTTCCGTTCTAGCTCTCAATGAAGCGATTAACGTTGCAGAGGATTTGCTGGATGCTTTAGCCGCGGAGCAAACCAAGTATGAAAATACTGATGCCACTGGGAATACAGTAGAGCCATTGGCGAAGAGTTTGATAGCCGAGTTGGAGTCGCGGAAAAATGACCTTGTTAGTCGGTCTTTCTCTCAATAGGCTGAAGCGATTATGAGCAGGGGGCACAGTAGCAATGAGCGGTAATGACAATATCGTTGATTTTGAATCTGGCAAGCTAACTCAAATTCATAAGCGTAAGGCGCTGCGGGTTGAAGAAATGCGTAAAGCGTTCAGTGAGGCCCGCGCGGAATCTACCCCTAAGCCTAAAACCAAGAGTCAAAAACGAAGACGCAAGACAGCAAAAAAATAGCGCCCACCGCTATTTTTTCTGTTTCAGAAATCAAATTTGTTGCAGCCCCGATTTTAGTCCACAAAATCCCCGAATATAGACGCTTTTAGCCACTTTTTTTGTCTGCCCGGTTATGGTAAAGTGCGCGCCATTATTTTTATCTAACCATCATCAACTACTTAATAATTACCACTAGGGGAGTCACACTTAGAATGGGGATCACACTCACGGTTTCGACCATTTTGGCGCTGTTGGGCTTGGCAATAGCTTTCTTTTATATGAAGAAAGTTACGAGCATTCCGGTCGATTTGGGATTGAATGAAGAAGAAAGCAAAAAACTCAAGTTCATTCACGGGGCAATTGCTGAAGGTGCAATGGCTTTTCTTAAACAGGAATACAAATTTTTGGCCATATTCATGGTCGTGTTTGCTGCTGTTATCGCCTTATTGATTGACGACACTCATACCCCAGACATAAGTGAAGGCGTTTATACCGCTATCGCTTTTTTGTTTGGCGGTGTCATCTCTATCGCTTCCGGTTACATCGGAATGATAGTTGCCACACAGGGCAATGCTCGAACTACTGTCTCAGCTCGAAACAGCATATCTAGTGCATTCGAAGTGGCTATCAATTCTGGCGCAGTCATGGGCTTTGCCTTGGTTGGTCTTGCTGTACTGGGTTTGGTAATTGTCTATCTGGTAATGGCCTACCTATTGGCGGATTTAGGTCCTGAGAACAATCATATCTTGATGGAAGTGATTGCAGGCTTTGGTCTAGGCGGATCGACTATCGCTCTATTTGCGCGTGTTGGCGGCGGTATCTTTACCAAAGCTGCGGACGTTGGTGCTGACCTCGTTGGTAAAGTTGAGAAGGGCATTCCCGAAGATGACCCGCGTAACCCTGCGGTAATCGCCGATAACGTTGGCGACAATGTGGGCGATGTCGCCGGCATGGGTGCTGACTTATTTGGCTCATGTGCGGAAAGCACATGTGCGGCCATGGTTATTAGTGCTGCAGTTTTTGCCTATGATCCTAACGCTTTACTTTTTCCAATCTTGATAAGTGCTGTAGGTATCCCAATCAGCCTTATTACTAAGCTTTTGGTTGGTGTTAAGACTGAGGAAGATGTCGCTCCTGCCTTAATGAAGCTGCTAGTCATCTCAAGCGTACTTATGGCGTTTGTCATGTACTTCTTTACTATGGCGCTTATTCCAGAGACATTTGAACTTGCCCCTGGCGGTGAGACTTACACCAATATGGGTGTTTATCTTTGCTTCTTAGCAGGACTTGTATCTGGACTTGCGGTTGGCTTGTTGACTGGCTACTACACGTCTGACAAATACGGTCCGGTTCAAGAAGTGGCGAAGTCATGTGAGACTGGTGTAGCAACAAACATCATCTACGGCTTGGCATTAGGTTATAAGAGTACCGTTCTGCCTTACCTATGTATCGCTGTTTCCATTTTTGTATCTTGGGAACTAGCCGGTATGTACGGGGTTGCTATTGCCGCTCTTGGAATGCTGGGTACCTTAGTGATTGCATTGACAATTGATGCCTATGGCCCAGTTGCTGATAATGCTGGTGGTATTGCAGAAATGGTAGGTCTAGATAAAGAAGTGCGTCGTCGTACAGACATCTTAGACTCAGCGGGTAACACCACTGCGGCTATTGGTAAGGGCTTTGCTATTGGTGCTGCGATTCTGACGTCTCTCGCACTGTTTGCGGCATTCATTACCACTGCTTCTAAGCTAAGTGGCGCACCGATTACCATGAGCTTGCTTGAGCCAATGGTATTTACAAGCGTGTTCGTAGGCGCAGTTATGCCTTTCCTATTCTCAGCAATGACCATGAAGTCTGTCGGTAAGGCTGCCTTTGATATGATCGAGGAAGTGCGTCGTCAATTCAAAACAATTCCTGGCATCATGGAAGGCACCGGTACGCCTGACTACGCAGAATGTGTGGCGATTTCTACTCGTGCAGCCCTGCGTGAGATGATAGCTCCGGGGGTATTGATTATGGGTGCACCGCTGCTAACTGGTTTCTTGTTCGGAGTTGAAGCGGTTGCAGGTTTACTTGCAGGGTCTTTGATTACTGGCGGAGTTCTTGCGATTGCTTCATCAAACAGTGGCGGCGCCTGGGATAATGCTAAGAAATATATCGAAGCTGGTAATCTAGGTGGTAAAGGCTCTGAGGTGCACATGGCAGCGGTTGTTGGCGATACTGTTGGCGATCCGTTGAAAGACACTTCAGGCCCTTCTTTGAATATTCTTATTAAGCTATCAGCAATTTTGAGCTTAGTGTTTGCACCGTTCTTCGTTCAATATGGCGGCATTTTGCTGTAGCGGCGAATAAATCATAAAAAAAGGGGCCAACAGGCCCCTTTTTTTGTGTCTTAAATTAGGTTTATTGATCGATTCTACTTTCGAAATGAAATAGAACCCATTCCTCATTTTTACTGGATATTTTTGATTCTAAGTCTGTCCAAGTAGCTGTGACACTTTCAACGCACTGATAAATCCGAAATGCGTCAGTATTTTCGATAATCAAATTACGCACCGAAGGGTTTAGTGTGTAATTAGAAACCTCCACTAGTCGCCAGTTGCCCGCCATCGTTCGCTCAATACACTCGTCGTCTGCCAGTAAATCAATGTATTCGAACTCTTTATCTGCGTAGCCCATAGCAGGAACATCCAGTTCTGTAGACAAGATAACTGGTCTAGCTTCTTCTGATGGCTTGCTGAAAGTAATTGTATCAATCCTAATGGGGTTTCCTGTTTGGTTGTATGCGACAAGTCTTAAACCATCATCGGTGTTCTCTCCCCAAGCGGAGGAATAGAAAGCAAACTTTATCTCAGACTCTTCCTGCTGCTCGGCTGCAACGGCGAAATGTACGAGGCCGCACGCTATCAAGGCGGGAACAAGACTTCTTAGCATTAAGTTTTCTCTCATTAGTTATATTGGAGGGCTATACAGTTTCGCTACGATCTGAATTCTAGCGGCCAAGCGGGTGAATTGTCATGCCTATTTTCTTTTGATAGTGGATAAATCATACTCCTTACTGTTTCCAATGGGGCTCATTTTGGGCCTGCACTGCAGATGTGACTAAAATAGGCCTTAAGTTTGAGTAATCTAGACAATATTAAGCATGTGATTTGTGTTGCCTCCGGAAAAGGAGGGGTAGGTAAGTCTACCACTGCGGCAAATTTGGCACTGGCCCTTTCTAAAAATGGATTAAAAGTCGGGCTACTCGATGCCGATATTTATGGGCCTAGTGTTCCTATTTTGATGGGTGTTCCTGCCGGCACTCGACCGCAGATTAGAGACAAGAAACTTATGGTGCCGCTTGAGGCCCATGGTATTGAATGTAATTCAATGGGTTTTCTCGTTGACCCTCAAGTTGCTATGGTTTGGCGCGCCCCAATGATTTTGTCGGCGTTCAATCAGATCATGAATGACACGCTATGGTCAGACCTGGACTATCTTATTGTTGATATGCCTCCTGGGACGGGCGATATACAGCTAAGTTTAGCGCAGTCGACTCGTCTTACCGGGGCGGTCATTGTGACAACCCCACAAGATATCGCCTTGGCTGACGCTGTAAAAGGCATTGAAATGTTTAAAAAGGTGGGAGTTCCTTTATTGGGCGTAGTCGAGAATATGAGCACGCATTTTTGCACCAATTGCGGACACGAAGAGGCCATATTTGGCGAGGGGGGAGGTCTTAAACTTGCTAGAGATTATGAGGTTGAAGTGATCGGTAGGTTGCCATTGGATTTGACCATACGAGAACAGACAGACAGCGGGTTTCCTGTGGTAGGATCGAATCCTGAGAGCACAGCTGCAGCTGCCTACTTAAGTTTGGCAGGGCGCGTGATAGAACGAGTGGGAGCGCTTAAAGAATCAGCGACAGCGGCGCCGAAAATAACGATAACAGACGACTAGTAAGTCGTGCCGACTAATTTATTAAACTGGGGTAAGACTTTTGGATGCTGTAAATGATTTTCTGATCTTTATTGATGGCTACCTGGGAAGCGCAATGTGGTTTCCAGCGCTGCTGCTTTCCGTTGGTATATTTTTCACTTTGTATCTGGGTTTTCCACAGATTCGGTATTTCAAACACGCGATTGCAGTCACCACCGGCAAATTTGATAAGGCCGGGGCAAGAGGTGACACGACTCACTTTCAAGCGTTAGCGACCGCACTTTCGGGAACGGTAGGAACCGGTAACATTGGAGGAGTTGCACTCGCTTTGCACCTAGGTGGTCCTGCTGCTTTGTTTTGGATGTGGATGACAGCGTTTTTCGGCATGACAAGTAAATTTGTCGAGGTGACTCTTTCACATAAGTACCGCGAACAAACCGAAGATGGAACAATGGCCGGCGGCCCCATGTACTACATGGAGAAAGGTCTTAATGCCAAATGGTTAGCTGTCATCTTCGCCATGGCGACTGTGCTAAGTTCATTCGGTACGGGCAATTTGCCGCAAATCAATAGTATTGCTGCGGGTCTAGAAAGTACTTTCTCGATAGAGCCTATCGTCACAGGTGCAGTGCTGTCTGTTCTTTTAGCACTGGTTATAATCGGCGGCATTTCTAGAATCGCAAAAGTTGCGGCAGCAATTGTCCCCACGATGGCCATCATTTATATGATTGGTGCTTTTGCCGTAATCATTCCAAATATAGGTAACATCCTACCCTCTTTCGCAGCAATATTTAGCGACGCGTTTACCGGTTCTGCAGCTACCGGTGGTTTCTTAGGAGCAACGTTCGCCTATGCGTTTGATCGTGGTGTTAACCGCGGCCTTTATTCGAATGAGGCAGGTCAGGGTTCCGCACCAATAGCTCACGCAGCGGCAAGAACAGAAGAATCAGCAGATGAAGGGATGGTGTCAATTCTTGAGCCTTTTATCGATACCATAGTGATCTGCACAATCACCGGCTTAGTGATTTTGTCGTCGGGTGTGTGGATGGAGAAATTCGACAATGAATTCCAACGCGCGGATATGCGGTTTCTTTCGGGTACTTACGCAGAGTCAAGCGAGGCCGATGTTGGAGAGCTTTTCTCTTTCTTAAATGGCGATGATTCCAACGCGCAAGACTATAGTGGTGCGATCAGCCTTGTTAATGGTGTTGCAACTAACAGCAGCGATTTTACGCTTATCAGTGCTAGATCTTTTGCCGAGGCGGTTCGTTACCACAAGGGAGATGAGCCGATAACTGGGCAAGTTTTAGTGTCTGAAGGTAAATTAGACGATACCTCAATAGTGGTTTCCGGTAAGTCTCTGCTTCACTCGGTGCCGTTAACCACTATGGCCTTTACCAAAGGACTATTTGGTGATTTCGGAAAATACATCGTATCGATTGGGTTGATGCTGTTTGCGTTTTCAACTGCTATAGCATGGTCGTATTACGGGGACAGAGCCATGACGTATCTTTTAGGGCCTAAATCAGTCCTCCCTTACAGGGTGGTATATGTGATCGGCTTCTTCTATGCGGCGTTTGCTGATACTACTGTAGTTTGGAATATATCCCTGATCACCATCGTTCTTATGACCGCGCCGAATTTATTTGGCATCTTGTTCATGCATAAAGAAATGAAACAGACAGTGAAAGATTATTGGGCAAAGACCGATCATGGCAAACACAAAGCTTAGCCTGCTCCCTTTCTCCTAATTTGAAAGCCTGTAACCATTGCAAGCTGGTTAGCTTGCAATGGATTTTACTTCTCCAGGTAGACGTATATTTTCGACAATCTCTTGTACTTCCTCTGGAGCGTCTTTAGTAAACATAGAGACACCGTACGCTGACACTAAATTTAAAATAGTGCCCATGGTCCCAATACCTTCAGGAGAAATCCCCAATAACCAATTCTCGGCATTGTCTGCGCTTGGGTTTAAGAATCTAAAGTAGATGATGTACGCAGCCGTGAAGCTAAAACCCACTACCATTCCTGTAATGGCACCTTCTTTGTTCATTTTTTTATGAAATATGCCTAAGACGATGGCAGGAAAGAATGATGCTGCTGCCAAACCGAAAGCAAAGGCGACAACCTGAGCGACATAGGCTGGCGGGTTAATGCCAAAGTACCCTGACACCAATACGGCAAAGAATATTGATATTCGCGCATAGCGCAGCTCCTGTTTATCTGAGATAGATGGCATAAAGGTACGCTTTAAAAAGTCATGGGCAACGGACGTAGAGATGACGAGCAGCAGGCCAGCAGCCGTAGATAGCGCAGCGGCAAGTGCTCCAGCGGCGACCAGCGCAACAACCCAATTTGGTAGTCCAGCAATTTCAGGGTTAGCCAAAACCATGATATCCCTGTTTACAGTTAATTCGTTTGTGTCAGGGTCGCCTACATATTGAATTAGGCCATCATTATTTTTGTCCTCAAACACAATTAAGTTGGTTTTTTCCCATTTGCTAAACCACTCAGGCATTTCTGTATATTGCGCGTTGCTTACAGTGTTGATGAGGTTGGTTCTAGCGAAAGCGGCTACCGCAGGCGCAGTCGTGTACAAGATGGCAATGAACACCAGCGCGTAGCCCGCAGATTTTCGTGCATCTCTGACATTAGGAACTGTGAAAAAGCGGATGATCACATGGGGCAATCCGGCGGTCCCGAACATCAAAGCAGCGGTAATGAAGAATACGTCCTGCGTGCTGCGTTGCCCCTGTGTATATGCCGCAAAGCCTAAGTCTTGGCCCAATCCATCTAGACGGTCGAGTAGATAGCCGCCACCAAATGCTTCAGTGAGTTCTGAGCCGAATCCGACTTGGGGGATAGCTTGTCCTGTCATTAAGATAGAAATGAAGATCGCCGGTACCATGAACGCAAAAATGAGCACACAGTATTGGGCGACTTGGGTATAAGTAATTCCTTTCATGCCACCTAATACAGCATAGAAGAAAACAATCGCCATGCCGATGATTACACCAGTCGTGATCTCCACCTCAAGAAAACGAGAAAATACGATGCCAGCCCCTTGCATTTGACCGCATACATAGACAAACGAAACAACGATAGCGCAGAAGACTGCGACCAGGCGAGCGGTTCGAGAGTAATACCTGTCACCAATAAAATCAGGAACAGTAAATTTTCCAAATTTACGTAGATAAGGTGCTAAAAGCAAAGCTAACAATACATAGCCGCCTGTCCACCCCATAAGGTAGAAGGCGCCGTCTCTACCGAGAAAAGAGATTAAGCCCGTCATTGAAATAAAAGAGGCGGCGGACATCCAGTCAGCTGCGGTAGCTAATCCGTTGGCCAGTGGTGGAACACCTCCGCCAGCAACATAAAACTCATCCGTTGAATCAGCTCTAGACCAAATAGCAATTCCTATGTAGAGGCCAAAGGTTAGAAAAACGAAAATATATGTCCAAAGCTGCACACTCATTTCGACTCTCCATTGCTTGCATTCTCGTCTTCAACTATCGCGGCTGCATAGCGTTCATCCAACTTATCCATCAAATAGATGTAAACGAGAATAAGTATAACAAATACGAAAATAGAGCCTTGCTGAGCTATCCAAAAGCCTAGTTTGAAGCCGCCAAACTGGATTGTGTCTAATGCATCTACAAATAAGATTCCACAGCCAAATGATATAAAAAACCAAATTGATAAGAGTGATAGGACAATACGTAGATTGCTCTTCCAGTAATCTTTTGCGTGTTGACTAGGCATGATGAGGCTCCGCGGCATTGTTATTATTGGGTTAAGGAGCTGGAAACAACATCGTTAGTAACAATAAGTTACTGAATTAAAGACACATTTCCAAACACCAAGGATGTTATCACTTTACAAATTCAGGGTATAGCTGCGGCTTTTGGCTCTAATTGTGGTAGTGGCCTTGTCTATTCAGTCTTGTCTACTAGACTTAGACGAAGAACTTTAGGTTTAAGCGCTAGCTAGACCATTTTCAGCGCCAAGGTATTGATGAACAATTCCATCCACAGAACCTTACATCGAGTACGAGTAGCTTTATTGATAGGTTTCTCGATAGCAATTATAGCCGTTATGATTGCGTTTTTTGCCTACAATATTGATGTGGAAAGCTCAACATACACCTTCAGTGGCGATGACTTAGTATTTGTCGCGCTAGTAGCTATCGCTGGGTTGTGGGTAATTAGTGCGGCGGTGTTTCTCCGACTAGAAAAAGTATTGCTTAGCCAAGCTGATCAAATTCATGAATCTAATGAGGACCTCAGGCAGAGGGTTCAAGCTCGCACGACAGACCTTGAAAAAGCCTCCGCCGATTTAAAAAAGTCACTGCAAGCTAAAAGTGAGTTTTTAGCCACTATGAGCCATGAAATCCGTACACCTATGAATGGCGTTTTAGGTATGTCTCAGCTATTGGTCGAGACCAATCTCAGTGAGCGTCAGCGCCGTTATGTGAGCATTATCAATGCTTCAGGAAAATCACTTCTGGAAGTGTTGAATAACGTGCTTGATTTTTCAAAGATTGAAGCAGGTAAAATGGAGGTTGAAAACATACCTTTTGATCTACAGAGCTTGGTGGATGAGTGCTTGGGAATTTTTTCGTTAAAGGCGCAGGAACGAAAAGTTAATCTTTATGGAGGGCTTTCCCCTGAGACTCCAAGAATCCTCAACGGTGATCCCACGCGTCTGCGGCAGGTCTTGGTAAATCTTATTTCTAATGCAGTTAAGTTCACATTCGATGGCGACGTGTCGCTTCAGGTCGCTGTATGTCAAGAAGAAATTCTGGCCTTGAATAGGATAAAGCTACATTTTCTAGTAAAAGATGAGGGGATAGGCATAGACGATGCGCAACAGCAAAAACTGTTCAAAGCATTTTCGCAATCCAATTCCTCAACCAGTAGAAAATTCGGAGGCACAGGGTTAGGGCTGGTGATTAGCCGCCAATTACTGCATTTGATGGGGGGTGATATTAAAGTCACGAGCGAGGAAGGGGAGGGTTCGGTTTTCTGCATCGAGCTAGAACTAAGTGTGTTAGCTGAGCAGGAAAGCGCTACTTATCGACTTGCTGAGAGTTCACTTAAGGGAATTACGGTACTTGTGGTGGAGTCACCTAGTGCCGCTAAACTCTACTCTCAGCAGCTGCGTCATTGGGGGGCCACAGTTTACTCAGCCAGTAGTCGACTGGAGGCGATAGAAAGAATAAATCTAATCGATGAAAATCAAATTATTCAAGTACTTGCCGCAATTTCCTTGGGGGACGGTAGCGGCCTTGATCTAGCTGAAGACCTTGAGAAGCAATTCCCAGGCAGGAAATTTCAGATTATGATAATTGCACCAATAACTTCTGACTGTATCGAGGTGCCTCCACCTGGTATCCATAAAATAATAGAAAGACCTGTAACTTCGAGCGTTCTGCACCAGTCGGTAACTCGCGCCTCGGAAACGCAGCCTTCAAGCTATTCAAATCCTGTATCACTGCCTTTTCGACATGACTTTGGTGATGTCAAGGCTCTAGTGGCCGAAGATAATAAAATAAACCAATTGGTTATTAATGGAATTTTAAAAAAATTCAATATTACCCCTACAATCGTTGAAGACGGTGCTGATGCGGTGAGTGCGATTAAGTCAGGTAGTGAATTTGACTTAATTCTTATGGATTGTGAAATGCCTGTTATGGATGGGTGGGAGGCAGCTGAAGTAATTCGGGAGCGAGAAGCAAGCCAAAAAGTGTCGACTCCTATAACAATTATAGCCCTGAGCGCACATGTCATAGAGGACCCTAAAAAGAGGGCGATCGCGTCAGGGATGGACCGGTTTGTTTCTAAGCCCGTAAACATTGATTCTGTAGGAGAGATATTGCATGAATACTTTCCTCGCCCTCCTGTATCTGACAGCCAAGAAAGCGGGCACAATTTCTAGAAGTGGTGTTTAGTTATTCTAACTTTTGCGCAGTAGGTCCTGAATTCTGATTTGCAAAACACGTTTCTTAGCGTCATTCGCGCGTAGAAATTCCCTGTGTATCTGCCTTAATTGCTGTCTGTCCAATTGCGGATTTTTGGTCAGAGCACGGTTTATACCCTCATCACCATTTTCAAGAACATCTATCGCTTGTTGTTCAATGGCCTTCTTTTTTTGATTTTTATCACTCTGATAGTTTGACGATAGTACTTTGTTTAATTTTTGTGTTATCGCTTCGACGTCACTGTCGCGCATAACCCTGCCGATGAATTGCAGCTGACGGCGCTTGGCTTCATGGCTGTTGGGCAGTCGATTATATTCGTGAATCACATCAAAGGCTTCTTCGCTCAACGGGAGTTCATTGAGCTGGGCGTTGGTGAGTTCAGTCAAACGCTTGCCTAACACCTGCATCGCATCAGCTTGACGCTTTCGCTGGCTTTTGCTGATGATGTTGTCTTCATTTTCAATGCTCATGTTATATAGAAAACCTGTGCTAATCCGAGGAATGCTAGAAAGCCTACGGAATCTGTGACTGTAGTTAGTGCCACCGAGCCGGCCAATGCCGGATCAATATTAATACGCTTCAAGAAGAGGGGTAGATAAGCACCTGCTAGAGCTGCAGTCACCAAATTAATCATCATGGCGGCGGCAATGATGCAGCTAAGTTGGATGTCTCGGTACCATAGGAACGTGACTACGGAAATCACCAGGGCCCAGAGCATGCCATTGAGAACAGCAACCCCGAGTTCTCTGGCTAATAACCAACGGCTATTAGACGCGCTTATGTGACCTAAGGCTAGGCTGCGTATAACAAGGGTGAGCGTTTGTGTTCCTGCAACGCCGCCCATGTTGGCTACGATAGGCATTAAAACCGCAAGATAAACCACTTGATCTAAAGTATCTTGAAAAAGGTAAATGACAAAGGATGCAAAAACCGCGGTCATAAGGTTAACGCCGAGCCAAAGGGCTCTTCTTCTTGCGGTTTTGAACACCGGAGCGAATGTGTCGTCTTCCTCATCTAAGCCGGCCATACTCATCAAAGAGTGCTCGGCGTGATCTCTAATAACATCGACCACGTCGTCAATAGTGATTCGGCCAAGCAGCTTACCCGAATTATCCACTACCGGTGCAGAAACCCAGTCATGCTGCTCGAATAGCTGGGCGACTTGGGCCGCAGGCATATCCACCGAGATGGCTTGTATATCTTCTCTCATGATCTCTCGGACAGTTGTCAGGGGATCGGCTACAAGCATATCCCTCAGTGAAAGAATGCCTAGAAACTGGTCTTCTCGGCTCACAACTAGAAGGTTGTCAGTCATTTCTGGGATGCGATCATGTCGGCGAAGATAACGCAGAACTAATTCTATAGTGTGATTGCGGCGCACTGTAATAGTGTCCGTATTCATTAACCCGCCAGCGGTGTCTTCATTGAAGGCAAGAATGGTTACCATTCGATCACGGTCTTGCTGGTCCATAGCTTGCAGGACTTCGCGAGTGACCTGCTGTGGTAGCTGTTGCAGTATATCTGCTATGTCGTCGGTTTCGAGCCCTTCGGTCAGCTCAACAACTTGTGCAGCGTTTAGCTCACTGAGGATATCGTTCTGTAAATCCTCATTAAGATACTGAATGACCTCGCCCTCAGAATCTTTATCTACCAATTGCCAAAGGATGCTTCTCGTTTTGGGAGGTGAGGACTCAAGTAAATGAGCGATACCTGCTGTTGGAAGCGTTTTAAGCATTTGCCTAACTTGATAAAGAGAGCCACTATCTAGAGCTTGATTAAGTTCTAAGACGGGGTCTTTAGGAAATTGAGAGTCGTTAGGTTGAGTCATCTTTTGCTCTTTTTGAACACATTAGTTAGATTGCGTTCGGTGATTCGTAGCAATGCTTTTGCCCATGTTGTTGGGACGGCGCAATTCTACTGGGTTTTATTCTACAAAAATCGGTAGAATAAAATAATTTCTTGGTTGGCAGGGACTAGTGTAACAAGCGAGGAGTTGAAAGGCCTGCCGATTTATTCTGCTTCGTCGAATCGCTCGTTTATAAGTATTTTTATCGCTTTCATTGCTTGCTCTTCATCGCGGCCTTCGATTTCAAGCTTCAAAACAGTACCCTTGGTGGCTGCGAGCATCATCAGCGACAAAATACTTTTGCCGTCAACCATTTTTTCTTGGCCAATTTTGATCGTGCTACTAAAACTACTAGTTAGTGTTACAAGTTTGGATGCCGCTCGAGCATGCAGTCCTGCATTATTGATTATTTCGACTTTGGCTTCCAACATGGCTATGGACCTATTTTATCTATTTCGCGTTTATCTATTTCGCGTTAATCTAATTCACGATGACGAACTTGCACGTTAGTAATTTTGTCAGCGAATCTGTTTCTTAATTGTTCGCATATGTAAACAGATCGGTGTTGGCCTCCAGTGCAACCAATTCCTACTGTCATGTAGCTGCGATTGTTGCTTTCAAATGAGGGCAGCCATTTAATCAGGTATTGAGAAATATCGTCTAGCATTTCTGTGACAAGAGATTGCTTGTCGAGAAAGTCAATGACGGCGCTATCCCTGCCGGTAAGTCCGCGCAGTGACGTGTCCCAATAAGGGTTGGGCAGGCATCTAACATCGTAAACTATATCGGCATCAACTAGGATGCCGTTCTTGAATCCAAACGACTGAAATGCTAACGCTAGACTGGTATCTTTATTTTCCACCAAGCGACTCTTGATGGTATCTCTGAGTTCATGCAGTGACATGCTACTTGTGTTGATTGAAAGAGTAGCCATAACTGAAATCGCTTCAAGTAATTCCGATTCCTTATCGATTGCTTCTTTCAGTCCAACGCTACCGGAAGTTAATGGATGCTTCCTACGGCTTTCGCTAAATCGTCTTAAAAGAGTTTGACTGTTAGCATCCAAAAAAATGACTTCAGTTGGGAAGGACTGCGCCTCAATGTCAGATATGATGCTGGGGACTTGCTCTAAGTCCGATGATATATTTCTAGCATCAATACTAACTGCCACGTTAGCTGTACCAATGGCTCCAGATGACACTCTTTGGGCTAGAGCTGGCAGCAAGCTTGCTGGTAAATTATCTATACAATAATATCCTCTATCCTCAAGGATATGGAGCACAGTACTTTTACCTGATCCGGATCTGCCGCTGATAATTGTTAGCTTCATACTCCCCACCTTGAGGCATTGAAGCCTGCTGATCGATTAGCATAGTGCTGATAACTGCTGCTATTGTTAATAAGTAATCGCGATATTGTATAGATCTTCAGAGTCTTGAGTATTTCTCAGAGTATAACAAAAATCTTCATCACTGAATAATCTGGCAAGCCCCGCAAGTGTCTCTATGTGTTCATCTGTCTTTTGTTCTGGAACAATTAAAACGAAAATGATGTCCACCGGGCTATCATCAATTGAATCGAAATCTATTGGTTCTTTTAATGTAATTAGCATGCCGACAATATCAGAACAAAGAGGAACGCGGCAGTGAGGGATTGCAATTCCAGCACCAATACCAGTGCTGCCTAGTCGCTCACGCGCCATCAATGAGTCAAAGACCTCACCGGCATCCAAATTTTTGTTGGTATCAGCCAGATGCTCACTAATCGTTTTCAAAATACGTTTCTTACTACTGCCTTCCATGCGGCAGCGGCATCTAGTCTGACTTAAAATATTGTCCAGTTCCATTGCTAATTTTTGTTTAACCTCTTGCTTTTATTCGATTTTACTTAAGTGATGTGGGCAGCGATCCGGATTATTCAACTAGGCGCTTGCGCTCATTCGAAGGCGGAATTGACAAAGATTCTCGATACTTTGCGATTGTCCGTCTGGCAACGTTTATACCTTTTTCTTCTAATAATGTGGTGATTTTACTATCACTTAGCGGTTTGCGTACATTTTCTGCTGCAACTAATTTCTTAATTATTGCGCGAATAGCTGTAGAGGAACACTCGCCACCACCTTTGGTGGACACATGGCTAGAGAAGAAATATTTAAGTTCAAAAATACCTCGGGGCGTATGCATATACTTCTGCGTTGTGACACGAGAAATAGTTGACTCATGCATACTGACCGCTTCTGCGATGTCATGTAAAACTAGGGGTTTCATAGCTTCTTCGCCATATTCAAGAAAACCTTGTTGATGCTCGACAATTCGTGTTGAGACTTTCATGAGGGTTTCATTACGGCTTTGTAAACTCTTAATAAACCAGCGAGCTTCTTGTAAATTATCGCGTAAATAGTTGTTGTCATTGCTCGAGTCTGCACGCTTGACGAGAGAGGCGTAGCTACTATTTATTCTGATTTTTGGCGCGGTTTCAGGGTTCAAGTCAACTTTCCACTTGCCTGATTGCTTGGTAACGATTACATCAGGAATAATATAAGTGGTGGTGGGAGGAGAGATGGCAGAACCCGGCCTGGGGTCGAGACTTTCTATCAACTCAATGGCAACCCTGAGTTCAGGCTCTTTTAACTTGGTTCGACGCATTAGCTGCGCGTAGTCGCGATGACCAAGCAATTCTAAATGTTCACCGACTATCAGTTTAGCATGAGCTATCTGTTTTGCTGATTCAGGGTCTTCAAGATGGTCTAATTGGGTTTTTAAACATTCGGAAAGATTGCGGTAGCCAACTCCCAAAGGATCAAACTGCTGAATACGATGGAGAACAGCGATTACTTCATCGAGTTCTATTTCCAGCTCAGCGTCGAAGCCAGATAGGATTGACTCAACATCAACCGTTAACATCCCATTGGCATCGATTGCATCAATGATTGCATAGCCGATGGAGAGGTCTGTCTCAGACAGCGGTGTTAGATTGAGCTGCCAGTGCAGATGATCTTGTAGTGTTTCTTCTGCCGTATTTCTGGATTCGAAATCGGCGGATTCTGAATCAAATGAAGACGAAGATGGCTGGGTATTAGGATAAATGTCATCCCAATTGCTGTCTACGCTTAAGTCTGTCGGGATATTGTCTTGCCAGTCGGTTTCGTCGGAAGTCTGATAATCGCTATCCGGTGCCTCTTCTGAAGGCGCGGTGTCACTCTTTACCTCTTGCTGGGTATTAGCGTCTGCTTGAGACTCATTAGAGTCGTCTTCTTCTATCAGCTCAAGCATTGGGTTCGATTCTAGCGCTTGATGGATTTCTTGTTGCAAATCCAAGGTAGATAGCTGAAGGAGTTTGATCGCTTGCTGAAGCTGGGGGGTCATGGTCAATTGTTGACCAAGCTTGAGCTGTAACGATAATTTCATAATGTTAGGAACTGACGTGTTCAGCCCAGCATGATGCTGTGCGATAGCAAATGTGGGGTTTAGTATAGCAAGTATCATGCCTGTTTTAATAGCAGCATTTGTCTGCCAATAATGCATTCGATTTTAGCTCGTAATTCTGCCTGTCAGCAAAGGTTTCACATATAAGCTATTGATAAATAAATATTATTATCATTTTTTGATAAAATCCCCAGCTAGCCTGCCGAATGAGGGGCTAGCTGAGAACACTAGCTTTTTGTTTCTATTAAAGAATGGTTTGGGGTTGAGGAGGGATAGGGGGTAACTGGTCTAAATTCGGAACTGGTCTCCAAGATAGACTTCCCGGACTTTATCATTGCTTATAATTGCGTTCGCATTACCTTCGGCGATTATTTTACCTTCGCTGACGATGTAGGCATTTTCACAAATATCGAGAGTTTCTCTTACATTGTGATCAGTTAAAAGCACACCAATACCGCGTGACTTCAAATGCTTAATTATCTGCTTAATGTCACTTACTGAAATCGGATCCACTCCTGCAAAAGGCTCGTCGAGCAAAACAAATTTTGGGTCGGTAGCGAGGGTTCGTGCTATCTCGGTTCTGCGCCGCTCGCCGCCCGATAGGCTTTGACCTTTGTTGTGGCGAATGTGGCCAATATTAAATTCGTCTAGCAACGATTCCATTTTATTGTGTCGCTCGGAGCGACTAAGGTCTTTGCGGGTTTCAAGGATCGCAAGGATGTTTTGTTCTACAGTCAATGTACGGAATATTGAAGATTCCTGAGGTAAATAAGAGAGCCCGTAGCTAGCTCTTTGATGAATGGGAAGATTTGTTAGGTTATGCTCAGCAAGCTTTACGCTACCGCTATCGGCACGTACTAAACCTACAATCATATAGAAACAGGTGGTTTTACCAGCCCCGTTAGGACCTAGCAAGCCGACGATTTGACCTTGTTCAATGCATATGGAAACGTCTCTAACTACCTCGCGCCCCTTGTAGCTTTTAGCTAGATTGGTTGCCTCAAGCATAAAATTACTCTTCAACTTGGCTGAGCAATCCCGTGCACGGGCCGGTTGCTTTTCTAATAAGGTCGGGATTGGGTAAGTACACGATGGCAACGCAGTCCATAGTTGTGTCCGGTGAAACGATATGGGCGTTACCTGCCAACTCTACGACTGTTTCGCCAGTGGCGTCTTCAGTAAAAAGTAATATCGAGTCACTTGTGCCATTGACCGTGGATCCGTCTGGGTCAAGCTGCTGCTGATAACTAACTGGCGTACCGTGGACTGTCACTCTGATGAGCTCTCGCGTTAGTTTATCTTGTTCTAGGATAGCGTTGTCGCCCACTATCTTTAAGGTGCCTTGTGTCACAATGACGTTTTCAAAAAGGTTGAACGTTCTAATGTTACCTGTTTCCGTCATCATGGAATCCCCGTCCGCACTCCATTCTACATTTTGCAGGATGGGTTTAGCAGACAGTTCTTGCGCCGTACTCGCAAGATGTCCTGCCAAGATAATGGCGCTAATGAGTATCGGTTTCAATAGTACCTGCTTAATCTGTGGGCGGCTGTACATAAATCCCTCTTATATTTCTATGAAAAACAATCTCATCAGAATTTAAATCAGCGTCCATACCTACTGCGCTTTGTCGTATCGAGCTGGTTTCAACTACTACAGGCTGATCTGTCTTTAACGTTTCCAATTGCGGATTAAGCATAAGCTTCTGGGTTGTCATTACAGTTCGATTGCCAAAGTCATCTAAGCTGTAGACCTCGACATTACCGGATAATTCAATAGTACGCATTTCCTTGTTATCGCTCATGGATGCAGCTGAGATAACGCCTTTGTCTGCGGCCACATTCCATTGCGACTCACCATCTTGAAACAAGCGGACAAAGGGTTTGTCTAATTCTGTTGAATCGTCGTTGTATTGAACTTGCCTATTTGCTTGCAAAGTGTAGTTGATTTCGCCGTTGACGTCATATATCACAGTGTTGATGCCGACAGAGTATGCATTAAAATCAATTGCTTCTACATTGCTGGGATCCTCGCTAGGGATAGTAGTTATTAGTTGCTCATAATTGGCAGCAAAGGCAATAGCGAGGAGGAGTGAGGCAGCTACGATGATAAATTTTTGCATGAGTATCACTTAAGGCTTTGTGTTAAAAGCTTATCATGAATAGGCCTAGTGGAAAGTGTCGTACATTTATTGATCTAGCAACTCTTGATATAGTCCTTGTGCCTTCAGCAAATAGTCGGCAACTTCTCGAACAGCGCCTTCACCACCGCGGCGCTCAGTGACAAAGCTTGCCGCAGATTTCACGTCTGGGTGACCATTAGGAACAGATGCGCTCAGTCCAACAGAGCGCATAACCGCAAGATCTGGGAAGTCATCACCAACATAGCAAATCGCTGCCTTCTCGATATTATTGCCTACTAAAATCTCATCTAACGCGACTAATTTGTCCTCTCTTCCTTGAATAAGGATTTCAATTCCTAGGTCGCGAGCCCGTCGCTCGACCAGCTTGGAGGTTCTGCCTGTAATAATGCCAACTTGAATGTCAGATTTGATCAGCATCTTTATCCCGTGGCCATCTAGGGTGCTAAATGCTTTCATTTCTTCGCCGGAATTAGAAAATAGCAGGCGACCGTCAGTTAAAACGCCATCGACGTCTAAAAGTAATAGTTTGATCTCGCGGGCGGCTGAGTCACAGGCATCTTGTTGTTTATTATAAATCAAGGCTATACCACCTGTGCTTTTAAGAGGTCATGCATTTTAACGATTCCAACGACCTTGCCGGCATCATTTTTAACAATTAAGACATAAATATTAGCGTCTTCCATCAGTTTCACAGCTTCGGCGGCTAGAACATCTTCAGAAATAGATTTGTAGCTAGGTGCAATGATTTCACTAATCTTTAACTGCTGGATATTTTTCCCAGAGTCTATCGTTCGGCGCAGATCACCATCGGTAAAGACGCCGACTAAATCATTTTTTTCATCAACTACGGTGGTCATCCCGAAACCTTTCTCGCTCATTACAGCAAGTGCTGCAGATAAGCTGCTGTCCAATTTTACGGATGGTATTTCGGTCCCTGAGTGCATCACGTCTTTGACTTTTACCAGCAAGCGTCGCCCTAGGCTGCCGCCGGGATGTGATATAGCAAAATCATCTCGCGTGAATCCACGGGCTTCCAGCAGTGCCATTGCAAGGGCGTCGCCAAGAATTAGAGTCACTGTGGTGCTACAGGTGGGAGCCAAACCAAGAGGGCAGGCCTCTTCACTTACACTGGCGTCAATGTTGGCATCGGCGGCTAACGCAAGTTCCGAGGACACGTTGCCGGTGAGGGTAATTAATTTGACACCTTTTCTTTTCAGAACAGGTAAAAGGATTGTGATCTCTGAAGTGTTGCCAGAATTTGATAGAGCAAGAACGACATCGTCACTTGTAATCATGCCTATATCCCCATGGCTAGCTTCCGCCGGGTGGACAAAGTAAGAGGGGGTTCCAGTGCTGGCAAACGTGGCTGCAATTTTGTTCCCGATATGGCCGGATTTCCCCATACCAGTGACTATAACTCGGCCTTTTGTATCAAGCATAATTTGGCAGGCAGTCTCGAAGGTGCTACCGATCCTGTCCGCCAACAAGGCAGTGGCTCTGTTTTCTATCTCTATAGTCCGTATGGCACTTTCGATAAAAGGTGATTGAGAAGTCGGCTTTTCAGGCATGGGTAATTGCACCTAGTATGCATAGAATAATAATTTCTTTGTCGGAAGTTCAGCGGTGAGCTTAACTATTGAGTTGAAACATCATAACCGTAAACCAGCCGCAGTAGATTGACAACAAACCGATACCATTTAATCTGCTGATAGTAGAGTTTTTCTTGATTCCGCGGTAGCAAACTAATGCTAGCACGAGAGTAAGAAGTAATACTGTCGAGTAATCCCTGTAAAGAAGAGCCGCCTCAACTGGCCCCGGGCTGAGTAGCCCCGGAAACGGCAGCACTGCCAGTAAATTTAGAATGTTCGATCCAACAATGTTGCCAATAGCCAAGTCGTGGTGGCCTTTGAGTACACAAGTCACTGATGCTGCTAGCTCCGGTAGGCTCGTACCTAAAGCGACAACTGTAAGACCAATAATCGCGGTAGAAACATCAAGTGCACCAGCGATAGAAGTTGCCGCTGCCACCAAGGCTTCAGCACTCAACACCAACAGTGCTAACCCTAAGCCTAAATAGGCGCCCGCTTGTAGATTGCTTACAGGTAAGGATTCGTCGCTCTGAATCTCAGGCGCTGAGTTAGATTTTGCTTTTTTTCGAAATAATTTATAACCGAAGTAGAAGGTTATTGTAATCAAAACGATAGCATCAAATGCGCCCAAGTAAAGATCCAGTAGCAAGGCTCCGGTTACGAGGGTAACCATAATGAGGGCAGGTATTTCTTTGTCGATCAAAGACGCAGGGGGTTTCAGTGGGCTGATAATGGCCGCTATTCCTAGTGCTACACCCACGTTAAACATGTTCGAGCCGAGCGCGTTTCCAATTGCCAATTCTGGTTCGCCTTCCCAGGCTGATGCGGCCGAAGAAAATATTTCAGGGGCAGATGTTCCGAACGCAACTATGGTGAGCCCGATCATTAGGGGAGAAATGCCCCAGTTTCTGGCGAGCGCAGAGGCGCCGAATACAAATTTGTCCGCCCCCCAGATTAAACCGATAAATCCGAGGACGATGATGACAGTATCAAGGAGCATAAATCGTAGGGTTCTGTCTGACTTCGAGGAAGCCGACAATTAGAAGGGTGTTTGTAGTTGTTTGCAAGTAATAATTTATTGAACTGGGCAATTCATGTAAACTTGTGCCTCTTGTTTTGGTTCAGCCTTGGTTAATCTCTTCAGGCTGTCATCACATTCTCATATTGACACCTGGATAAGTTACCACCACGACGGTAATCCAATGCCGATTAACTGGCTTTTGATAAACAGGCGAATGGTGAATTGTCTTTTGTAGGACTTATTGGGAGATAAGTGCATGAAATTATTGATTAAAACTCTTGGGGTGACGGCATTGCTGGGCATCCTTTCTGGATCATTGCTGGCTCAAGACAAAACGGCGGTAGAAACAGCTGAGCTGGGTGTTCAGGCGTTACTGGATACGGCAGCCACCTCGAAAGAGTTCTTCCTAAGTGATCGAGACCGCTATTTTGGAGAGATTGAAACGGTGCTTAACAGCTTTGTTGATTTTAATGCTGTCGCGACAGTTGTAATGAATCGTTTTGCTGAATCAGCAAGTGAGGCCCAGACGGAACGATTTGCGGATATTCTTAGAACCACGCTGACCCGTTTTTACGGCGCATCGCTGGTTTCATACAGCGGTGAGAAATTGGTTTTTCTTCCGCCGGAAAATCCAAACACCGATCCGAGAGCGGATACCGTGGTTGGCATGGAGTTGCAGGGAGACATGAGTTTCAAGCTGCAGTACCAAATGTTTCTTAATGAAGATGAACAATGGAAGCTGAAAAACTTAAGTTTGGCTGGCATAAATCTTGGTAGACAATATTTCACTCAATTTTCGGCCCTTATGTCTCAGCATGATAATGACATAGATGCCGTGTTGAATAACTGGAAGTAGCAGGGAGCTAGATGTTGGATACAAATAAAATAGAAACCTTACTTGAAGGTCAGTTTAGTGGCGATGAAATCGTAGTAGATGGTGGGGATGGTAAATACCAAGTATCTATTGTGAGCGATTTTTTTGCAGGGCTAAATCAAGTAAAACGACAGCAAGCCGTCTATAAGATATTAAATGAACATATCGCGAGCGGGGCTATTCATGCGGTTTCAATGCGCCTTAAAACCCCTGACGAAAGTTAATCGCTAGGCCCACTTACTTTAGGACGACTATGGACAAATTATTAATCACTGGCGGTGTGCGACTTGACGGTGAAATTCGAATTGCAGGGGCAAAAAATTCAGCTTTGCCGATTTTGGCTGCCACTTTACTTACCAGAGACACCGTGCAAGTTTGTAATTTGCCCCATTTATATGACATAACCACGATGATAGAGCTGCTTGGTTGTATGGGGGTTCAGCCGGTAATTGATGAAAAATTAAATGTTGAAGTCGATAGCAGTACGATTGAGCATTTTAGCGCTCCGTATGAGTTAGTTAAGACCATGCGAGCTTCAATTCTAGTGTTAGGCCCGCTTCTTGCCCACTATGGTGAGGCGGAAGTGGCGCTTCCCGGGGGTTGTGCCATTGGCAGCAGGCCGGTAAATCTGCATATAACTGCACTTGAGGCAATGGGTGCTGATATCAAAGTTGAAGATGGATATATTAGAGCCTCTGTCAAAGATAAGCTCAAGGGGGCTCACATCTTCATGGACTTGGTGACCGTCACAGGTACCGAGAATGTCATGATGGCGGCGACTCTTGCCACAGGTGAGACAATTATTGAAAATGCCGCTAGAGAGCCAGAAGTTGTAGACCTTGCAAACTGTTTAGTGGCAATGGGGGCCAAAATAAAAGGCCAAGGTACAGATACGATCGTTATTCAAGGAGTGGATAAGCTCCATGGATGCAGCTATTCAGTTATGCCTGACCGTATTGAAACGGGCACCTATCTGATTGCGGCGGCCGCGACAAGAGGTCACATTAAAGTTAAAGATACTCAGCCGAATATTTTGGAAGCTGTGCTGCTTAAGCTAGAACAGGCAGGGGCTGATATTAAGGTTGGTGAAGATTGGATTGAATTAGACATGCACAATGAGCGGCCTAAATCAGTGTCGTTACGAACGGCGCCATATCCGGCATTCCCGACAGACATGCAGGCTCAATTTACAGCCCTCAATGCTATAGCCTCTGGGACTGGTTCCATAACAGAAACAGTCTTTGAGAATCGATTCATGCATGTGCATGAAATGAATCGGATGGGGGCATCGATTCAGGTGGAAGGCAATACCGTGATCGTAACTGGCGTTGACTCGTTGAATGGAGCGCCTGTAATGGCAACCGACTTGCGCGCTTCCGCTAGTCTCATTATCGCGGGCTTGGTTGGTAAAAATGAAACCATAGTAGACCGAATTTATCATATAGATCGGGGCTACGAGTGTATTGAAGAGAAGCTTCAGCTGCTTGGTGCGAAAATCAAGCGTCTTCCTGCTTAAACTTGACCTTTAGCTCTACCTAAACCCGATATTGACAGAATATAAGCCAATGAGTAGTTCCGAACTTGTAATAGCATTGACCAAAGGGCGCATCCTTGAAGAGACGCTCCCTCTTTTTGCGCTGGCGGGAGTTATCCCAGCTGAAGATATATCGAAAAGTCGCAAGCTACTGTTTGATACCAATTTGCCACATGTGAAATTAATGGTAATTCGAGGGGCCGACGTTCCAACGTATGTCGAATTCGGAAGTGCTGATATGGGCGTTGCGGGCAAGGACCTTATATTAGAATATGGCGCTGAAGGGTTCTATGAGCCACTAGACCTTAAGATAGCAAAATGTCAGTTGATGACAGCGCAGCCGGTTGGCGCGAAGGCTAAAACGGATCGACTTAAGGTCGCTACAAAATTTACCAATATAGCGAAACGTTATTTTGCTGAGCAAGGCCAACAAATAGAGCTTATTAAATTAAATGGAGCATTAGAACTTGCTCCGTCGCTAGGCCTCGCTGATACGATTGTCGATATTGTAGACACAGGTAAGACATTGAAAGCGAACGGCTTAGAGCCGAAGCACGTCATTGCCGAAATAAGCTCTCGAGTGATAGTAAACAAGGCCTCGATGAAAATTAAGAATGCAATGATTCGAGAAATTCTTGGAAAGCTCCGGGCCGCAGTAGAAAATTCACAGTAGTTCTGATCTGAACCCACCTTAGTATTCGTTTTAAAAACTATGACCAATAAAACTGCTATTCGCCGAATTGCCACTGATGACCCCGGTTTCAAGAAGGACCTTATAGGTATTCTCGATCGAGATATGCTGACAGCGGAGTCTATTACTAGCACTGTTAGTGACATCCTAAAGAATGTGCGAGAAAGGGGCGATGAAGCCTTAATCGAGTATACAAAAACTTTCGATAAGTTTGCCGTTAACAGCATCGATGATTTGGTTGTTAGTAGAGAGCAAATGGATCAGGCGCTGGCTAGTATTAGTGACAATCAAAGAAAAGCGCTTAGCGAGGCCGCTAAACGCATTCGCCATTATCATGAGAAACAAAAACAGGGTTCTTGGCAATACCAAGAGCCTGACGGTTCTGTGTATGGGCAAAAAGTGAGTCCATTAGAGAGGGTTGGTGTTTACGTACCCGGAGGCAAAGCCAATTATCCTTCATCTATGCTTATGCTGGCGATTCCAGCTCAGGTGGCTGGTGTTAAAGAAATTGTTGCGACGGTGCCAACGCAGCTTGGAGCAGATGGAAATTTAGTTTTTGCAGCGGCAGCTCTAGCCGGTGTCTCACAGGCGTTTACAGTTGGCGGCGCACAGGCGATTGCCGCGCTTGCCTACGGCACTAAAACTATTTCTAAAGTAGATAAGATCGCCGGCCCAGGCAATGTTTACGTGGCCGCTGCTAAAAAAATGGTTTTCGGTGAAGTCGGAATAGATATGGTGGCGGGCCCTTCGGAACTAACCATTGTTTGCGACGGTGAGACTGATCCAGACTGGATAGCCATGGATATGTTTTCGCAAGCCGAACATGATGAGCAGGCCCAATCAATTCTGATATCAACAGATAAGTCTTTTATTGATCGTGTACAAAAAAGTATCGATGCTCTTTTACCCACCATGGACCGCCAAACCATAATCAGAACGTCACTTGAGAAGCGTGGTGTTTTTATTTACGCTAAAGATATTGCCGATGCCGCAGAAGTTGTCAATGAAATCGCGCCAGAGCATCTTGAGCTTTCAGTAGCTCACCCAAATGATATGTTAGAGTTAGTCGACAACGCTGGGGCGATTTTTCTTGGTCGTTATACCGCTGAAGCCCTCGGGGATTATTGTGCAGGGCCCAGTCATGTTTTGCCGACTTCGGGAACCGCTAGATTTTTCTCTGCTTTAGGTGTGTATGACTTTCAGAAGCGTAGTTCTGTGATTCAGTGTTCAGCGATTGCGGCTGACAAGCTCGCTGGCATTACTTCAGAGCTAGCTATGAGTGAGCATCTGCAGGCTCACGCTTTATCTGCTGAATATAGAATTATGAGTAAAAAATAAAGCTGCCATCGGTTGTTGGGAAAAGTTTTCACACAGTCACAGTTCAATTATGACTGCTTGCCCGAAGCCAAGAGTGGTTGGGAATGCGACTGTTCTGCCGTCTCGATAAACTTCAACCTCGATTGTATCGCCCGGTTTTTTCGTTAGAATTTCTGTCACAATATTTTGCCCATCGATTACGGTTGTATTGCCTACTCGAGTGATTACATCGCCCGCTCTAATACCTGCTCGCTGCGCAGCGCCACCTTCATCGACGTTTTCAACCAGCATGCCGCGTATATTGTTGACCCCAAAAAATAGCTCGCTGGACTGCTCGTTTAACGCCTCACCCGTTAGTACTCCCAGATAACCAGAATTTGCGGCTATAGCGCCGGATATCATATCCAGGGTTGCTGCGATCGCTGAGCTTGAAGGAGTAGCAAAGCCTATTCCTTCGAAGTTGCCGGACTCTGAAAAAATAGATGAGTTAATGCCAAGTAATTTACCTGTTCTATCAATCAGTGCGCCACCAGAGTTGCCTGGGTTAATAGCGGCGTCAGTTTGCAGTATTGATATGGATTGGTCTGTATTTCTAGTAATAGCGCTTACTATCCCTTGAGAAACCGACTGACCGATATTTCGAGGGTAGCCTATGGCAAAAACAATATCGCCCACTTTTAGTTTGGAGACGTCCGCGATTTCTATGGCGTCAAGGTTGTCTAAGTTGATGTGTAGAATAGCCAAGTCATTGGCTTTATCCCAGGCGACAACTTTAGCGGGTGTTCGCCTGCCGTCTTTGAGGGTGACGGCAGTATCGAAGGCGTCGAAAAGCGTGTCTACAACATGTAAGTTAGTGAGGATAAAGCCGTCTGCATTTATAATTACACCGGAGCCGAGACTCGCGCTTTCTTCAAGTAAAAAGTCGACCCGGTCTATTGTGGACCGAGTTACTGAGCCGACATTTAAGCTAGTTGCATTTATGCTGACAACTGAGGGGGACGCACTCGCGATTGCGGCAGCGAAAGACAATGGCGGCACTGGTTGCGGTTGCACTAATACGGGTGGCAGGGAATTTATGCCACTTAGTCTCTCTAATTGCTGATATTGCAAAACCACAACAGCAATCAAGACGCCGCATACTGCCGGCCAACTCAAGTAGTTAAAAATTTTGGCTAGTCTATCCATTGCTTAACCTTAATTCTGTTTTATCGGCATATGCTACTATGGGGTCACCGTAAAAATACAATTTTGCATAGGTGAATTTCAATGCCAGTAAGCCTAATTGAGCTTAACTCAAAACTTAGCACTTTGCTTCAACCAGAGCATTTTAAAGACTATTGCCCTAACGGTTTGCAGATCCAGGGAAGTGAGCAAGTAGCTAAGCTTGTTAGCGGGGTGACAGCAAGCCAAGCGCTAGTCGACGCAGCGGTTGCCGTTAACGCGAATGCGATACTTGTGCATCATGGTTATTTTTGGCAGGGAGAAGACCAGCGAATTAAAGGGGCTAAGAGAAAGCGTATAAAGACATTGCTTGAGCACGATATTAGCCTGTTTGCTTATCATTTACCTTTGGATGTGCATCGGCAGTATGGAAACAATACCCAGCTTGCGCATTTACTGGGCTTAGAGATAGAGGGTGATTTGCGAAAACAAAACAACCACCCTTTGGTGTTGGTAGGCAAGCTGCGAGAACCTCTGGCTTATGGGGAGTTTGTTGAACTTTTGCAGTCCAAACTAGGCCGGTATCCACAGTCTGTCGAGGGAAGTTCAAACAAGATAAGCACAATAGCTTGGTGTACCGGCGCAGCCCAGAACTATATAGATTTGGCAATAGATGCTGGTGTGGATGCCTACCTCACGGGTGAAATGTCTGAGCAGACTTTCCATGCTGCCAAAGAATCGGGAATACATTTCTTCTCAGCAGGTCATCATGCTACTGAGCGATACGGAGTGCAAGCAGTGGGGCGATACTTAGCAACGACATTCGCAATTGAGCATGAGTTTATTGATATAGATAACCCTGTTTGACAGATCACACAGTGGCAGCGGTGCCGCACTTAATTCCATTATATAAGCTCGTTAGGCAAGACCGATAGGCAAGTCCCTTGCTTAAATTGGTGCGCCCTGGATACCGCCGTGTTTAGATTATTTCTTCGTCGCGCATCATTTTGAGTACTTTATCTAAACTTTCCTCTATTGACAGAACAGAAGTATCTAGCTCGAGTCTGACCGTGGCTGGCGGCTGGTAGGGAAATGATAGTCCTGGTACATCTTCAGATTTTGATGCTTCGTAAGCTGTGTAAAGGCCACTAGGGTCTCGTTGCTTACAGATTTCTATGGGTGGATTTAAGAAGATAAAATAGCAGTTTTCCGCACCAATAATATCGGCAGCATACTCACGAGAATCCTCATTCGGGGCGACGAAGGATGCACAGCAAATTAATCCAGAGTCATTAACAAACCTTGCCACATGAGCGCTGCGTCTTAGGTTCTCAGCTCGCCCTAGAGCTGTGTGTGGCAAATCCTTGCTCAGCCCTAGTCGCATAGCCTTTCCATCTAGCACTGTGCTTACGCGCCCCTTATCGAACAGTCGCCTTTCTAGCCCATGAGCTAAAGTGGATTTGCCTGAGCCAGACACTCCAATAAACATAATTGTTGCAGGTTTTTGTCCGTAACGATGAGCGCGTTCCTTTTTATTTACGTGGGGGCGAATTGATTCTACAGAGCGGTCGGTGGATGCGGTTGGGCTTTCTATCACTCCCGCGCCAACAGTTACATTGGTCATTTTATCGATAAGAATAAAATTTCCAGTGGCTCGATTATTCTTATAACCATCGAAGCTCACGGGCTGCTCAAGATTGATTTCTACGAGGCCAATTTCATTTAACTCAAGTCCAGGGGCGGGAATTTTTTCTAGCGTATTCACATCGATTCTGTATCTAAAACTTTTTACAGAACCCTGAACCGTGCGGGTGCCCAGCTTAAAGTCATACTGCTGTCCAGCTAACAAGGGTTCGTCAGTCATCCAGACTAAGACGGCTTCAAAATTGTCAGCGGTTTGAGGAAGATTATCTCCGTGAGTAATAATGTCCCCGCGGCTGATGTCGATCTCATCTTCAAGTGTCAGGGTGATTGCCATGGAGGCATGAGCGAGTTCTAATTCTTCGTCGTAGGTAACAATCGATTTAATCGTGCTCTTTTTAAGCGACGGCAAAACCATAATTTCGTCCCCTTTACGAACTATCCCTGACGCAACGGTTCCGCAAAATCCACGGAAGTTAAGGTTAGGCCGATTAACGTATTGGACAGGAAAGCGAAAGTCTGTGTAGTTTTTATCCTCAACAATTTCAATTGATTCAAGCATGGACATTAATGGCAAGCCGGAGTACCAGTCCATGTGCTCGCTAGGATTTACAACGTTGTCACCATTGAGTGCAGAGAGGGGGATAAATTGAAAATCTGCAGGGGCGAGTTTTTTGGAAAATTCAATGTAGTCTTTTTTGATATTCAAAAAGGTTTCTTGACTGTAATCAACCAGGTCCATTTTATTTACTGCAATTATGATGTGCTTGATGCCAAGAAGGGAAGCTAAAAAGCTATGTCGTCTGGTTTGAGTTTGGACGCCATATCGTGCATCAATGAGAATGATTGCTAGGTCGCAGGTGGATGCCCCTGTCGCCATATTTCGAGTGTATTGTTCGTGTCCCGGTGTGTCTGCAATAATGAATTTTCGCTTCGCTGTTGAAAAATAACGATAGGCGACATCAATGGTAATGCCTTGCTCGCGCTCTGCTTGCAATCCGTCAACCAGAAGTGCCAGATCGATGCCGCCACCGGTTGTGCCTGACTTAACGCTGTCTGCTTCAATTGCTGCAAGTTGATCTTCATAGATCATCTTTGCATCGTGCAGAAGTCTGCCAATCAAGGTGCTTTTGCCATCATCCACACTTCCGCAGGTTAACAATCGCAGCAATTCTTTACGTTCGTGCTGAGCGAGGTAGGCGTCTATATCAGTGCTAATGAGTTCTGATTGATGTGACATGTTTGTTCAGGTTTACCTTGTCTGGAAAGTGATGAGGGGTGTTTGAGCTGGTTAGAAATAGCCCTTGCGTTTCTTTTCTTCCATCGACCCCGATTTGTCCGAGTCGATCAAACGGCCTTGCCGTTCTGAGCTAGTGGCTAACAACATTTCTTGAATAATTTCAGGCAAAGTTGTTGCTGTTGACTCGACGGCACCTGTTAAGGGGTAGCAGCCAAGTGTTCTAAAGCGGACAGTTTTAATTTCGATTTTCTGATCTTTGCCTATTGGCATGCGATCATCGTCCACCATTATATCTACACCATCTACATTTACGATAGGGCGTGGTTTGGCAAAATAAAGTGGAACTATTTCTATTTCGTTAAGGTGGATATATTGCCAAATGTCTAATTCAGTCCAATTCGATAAAGGGAAGACTCGAATGCTTTCGCCCTTGTTTACTGAGCAATTGTATATATTCCAAAGTTCCGGCCTTTGATTTTTTGGGTCCCAACCATGGTTCTTATCGCGAAATGAAAACACTCTCTCTTTTGCTCGTGACTTTTCTTCATCTCGGCGAGCGCCGCCAAATGCAGCGTCAAATTTGTGCTTATTCAAGGCCTGTTTAAGCGCTTGGGTTTTCATTATATCAGTGTGTTGAGCGCTGCCGTGTGTGAATGGACCAACGCCAGCAGCAACACCTTCTTGATTCGTATGAACGATAAGGTCGAGGCCAAGCTTCTTGATGTGCTTGTCTCTGAATGCAATCATCTCTCGAAATTTCCATGTCGTATCGACATGTAATAGCGGGAACGGCAGCTTGCCAGGGTAAAATGCTTTTAGCGCTAGATGCAACATGACGGCCGAATCTTTTCCGACTGAGTAAAGCATGACGGGCTTATCGAATTCAGACGCAACTTCACGAATAATATGAATGCTTTCTGACTCGAGCTGTTTTAAATGAGTAAGTTTGTAATCAGGCATCGCTTTTCAGTATCTAAAATAGAATGATTGGTTCAGGTGGCTGCAAACGTAGGTCAAGTTTGCAAGAGTAAAATGAGTTCACTACGTTAGGAAATGTATCTTAGCAGCGTTAGATTTGATACCAATTTGAATCGTAGCTTTCACTGATCTTCTTCTGTTGTGGACTTTGGTTTTTCTATCCCAAAATCTTCTGAGAGTGCTCCTTTCTGCTCGGGATCTTGCTTGGTGACATAGTCTTTGGGTGGGTTTAGACCGATAGTTTCTTCTTCAGTAGGTGTGGTTTCAAATACCGCGTCACTGTCTGTAGGAAGGAGTTTGCTAGCAACTTCAGATGGGCAAAGATCTTGAGCGCCAGTAGCTAGATGTTGATACACCTCTCGGTAGCTCTGGGTCATGTGCTGGACCAATTCGGCGGTCATACTGAAATGATCGCTGACATTGTCTCGGTATTCTCCGTGTGACTCTTTTAAGCTGCGAATTTGATTTTCAAGTTCCTGAACTCGTGACGGGCTTGTGTTCATACGACTGGCTAAGACCACACCGATAACAACCCCTACTGCAAGACAACCGACCGCAACTAACCAAATCATGCTCTTTATCGCCTCATTAAATGTGAAAGATGGTAAATTTCACTGAATTTTAATTTCAAGATCGCAGTATAACCCAATTCAAATCCCGAGCTATACACTGATTATGCGAAGCATCACATCAGTAGGGCGAGTTGATTGCTCATAATTGGTGCGATTTCGCTAATAGTGACTTTGATGCAAAAACCGACCTAAAATACGTGGCATCTTTGTGCAGGTGCTTCGCCAAGCCTGCTGGGGTCGCTCAGATCTAAAGAGTTAACTGTTAGGACTATGAATAAAAGAATTATTAAAAGGGACTTTAATTGAGCTCACCCAAATTGACCCCATCTAGAATGATTTCACCTAGGCAAAAATATACTCAAGATCTAGATTCTGGGCTTATTGTTTTCGACGCCATGCAAGAGCAGGTTGTCTTGCGCCTTCAGTTTTTGTTTGATGAACTCGTAGCCAACGCACAACGTAGCAAGGCTAGAAAGCCCGGATTAAGTGATTTTTTAATTGGCTGGATGTTTAGGTCAGCTGCTGTTGATGAGGGTACTCACGGGCTATATATCTGGGGTGGGGTAGGGAGAGGTAAAACATATCTGATGGATCTGTTTTTCGAGTGCTTGCCGTTTGAGGAAAAGCAGCGCACGCACTTCCACCGTTTTATGCAGTTTGTTCATGCTGAGCTAACTGCGCTGCAGGGGCAAAAAAACCCCCTAGATAAGCTTGCTGATTTGATTTCCAGTCAGGCGAGGGTTCTTTGTTTTGATGAGTTCTTTGTATTAGATATCGGGGATGCAATGATTTTAGCTGGCTTGCTGGATGCGCTTTTTAAGCGGCATGTCGTTTTAGTTACGACGTCCAACATCAACCCAGATGGCCTTTACGAGAACGGCCTGCAAAGGCGGCGGTTCATTCCGGCGATTGAGCTGCTTAAGAAACATACGGCAGTGATTGAGTTGGCATCTGGATTAGACTACCGGTTAAGGAGTCTGGAGAGTGCAAATTTATACCTATATCCAATTACCCCGCACACTAATGCTGAGCTAAACGCTAAGTTCGCCGAATTATCTCGAGTTTCGGTTTCTGAGAAAGGTCAAGAGCTAATCATATTAGATAGGCCGATTAAGACTCGGCGACAGGCGGGTGATATAGTTTGGTTTGAATTTGATGAATTATGCGGTGGGCCAAGAAGCGCATTCGATTATATTGAGCTCGCGAAACTTTTTCACACTATCATCATCGGCAATGTGCCTGCCATGGGTGACGATGAAAATGACTGTGCTCGAAGGTTTGTAAGTTTGATTGATGAGCTATATGATCGCCGAGTCAAATTAGTCATGAGCGCGCAAGTTCCAATCGAGGCTCTTTATAGTGGGCGCAGCTTAGCTTTTGCATTTGAGCGAACACAGTCTCGGCTGCTGGAAATGCAATCTCATGACTACCTCTCCTACGCCCATTTGGCCTAGCTTATGGGGTCTGTAGAGCTTCCTGAATTTAGAAGCTGATTTTGCTTGAACAATCACTACCGCTTCGGTAGTATTCGCGCTCCTTAATGCAAAGCCACGAATTCGCCATGAAGACTTATAGTGCAAAACCACAAGAAGTAGATCAGAACTGGCTACTCGTCGATGCCCAGGGCCTAACACTTGGCCGTATGGCACAAGCTATTGCTACTCGTTTACGAGGAAAGCATAAGCCAGAGTACACGGCTCACGTAGATACAGGCGATTTTGTCGTCGTTATCAATGCTGATAAAGTAAAAGTGACCGGCAACAAAGCAAAAGGCAAAATATACTATTCTCACTCGGGTTTCCCGGGTGGTTTGAAGTCAATGTCATTTGAAAAGTTGCAAGAGAGAGAGCCAGAAAGAATCGTTAAACTTGCCATTAAAGGCATGTTACCAAGAACTCCGCTGGGCAGAGCTATGTTTAAAAAGCTCAAAGTCTATGCTGGGTCGGATCATCCGCATGGGGCTCAGCAGCCTGCAAGCGTGAATCTCTAATCCCGAAGAGGCCTTAAGAAGCAATGTCAGCAACTCAATATTACGGCACTGGTAGACGCAAAACCTCCACAGCTCGGGTCTATTTGACCAGTGGAGATGGCAGCATCACAGTTAATAAGCGCACCTTAGATGGTTATTTTGGGCGTGAAGTAGCTCGAATGATTGTTAAGCAACCACTTGAACTTGTAGAGATGACTGAAAAGTTTGACATCAATGTTTCTGTGCGAGGCGGAGGCAGTTTCGGTCAAGCTGGAGCAATTCGTCATGGCATTACACGTGCTTTGATGGATTACGATATCGAATTAAAGCCTACACTACGCAAAGCGGGTTTTGTTACACGCGATGCAAGAGAAGTAGAGCGGAAGAAAGTCGGCCTTCGTAAAGCACGTAAGAAGCCGCAGTTTTCCAAGCGCTAGACTCGCTCTAGTCACAGAAGCGCCAACTTGTTGTCTGAGTTTGGCGTTTTTTTGTGCCTGTGAAATGCAGATTTATTCAATATTATCAAGTGGATAGCTACTAATTGGCGTCTTGCCCAGCTTGAATAATTCCTAAATATTGGCTACTATTGGCTGGATTTGCTGACCGAATTAAGACTGCTGCGCTTATCAAAGAGTGTAGCCTTCAGTATCCCGCCTTAGAATGGCTCAGCCTTTAGTGTTTTTCTTATTCTCAAGGAGAAGAAGCGGTGACAAACGACAGTAAGAATGCTGGCCGTAGACGATTTTTAGTTGGATCAACGACTGCGATGGGTGCCATCGGCGTTGCTGCAGCTGCAGTACCATTTGTGGGTTCTTGGAACCCAAGTGCTAAAGCACGAGCCGCCGGCGCGCCCGTGCGTATCGATATTAGCCAATTGCAAGAAGGTGAAATTCTCGGCCCAATCCCCGCATGGAGAGGAAAGCCTATTTTCATCATTAAACGCACTGAAGCGGCGCTAGCAGCCCTTGGTGAGAACTTGGATCAGTTGACCGATCCAAACTCCGAAGACGAAGAACAGCCGGGATATGCTACCAACGAGTATCGATCGCGCTCACCGGAATTGCTTGTGTTAGTGGGCCTTTGCCCGCATTTATTTTGTTCACCCACCCCTCACATCGAGCTCAGACCGCAGCCGTTTGATGAGCAATGGCGTGGTGGATTCTTCTGTCCTTGTCACGGTTCTCGTTTTGATTTGGCGGGCCGGGTCTATAGTGGTTCTCCATCTTCTAGAAACATGCAGGTGCCGCCTTACTCTTATGAAAGTGACAGCGTGTTGGTGATTGGTGTTGATGAGGAAACCGCAGCATGAGTGATATGAGTAGCAACAACGAATTAGATTCAAACAAAAGGCCTGGCAAAGTTGTCGGTGGTTTGATTGGTTTAAGAGATTGGGTGGATGCCCGCCTTCCGATAGTCAATGCTTGGAAAAAGCACCTATCTGAATATTATGCGCCGAAGAATTTCAATTTTTGGTATTACTTCGGTGTTCTGTCGATGGTTGTGTTGGTTATCCAGCTGTTGAGCGGAATTTGGTTAACAATGAATTATACGGCCAGTGCTGAAGCCGCATTCGCCTCTGTAGAGTACATTATGCGAGACGTGGAATATGGCTGGTTACTTCGCTATATTCACTCCACAGGCGCTTCGGCGTTCTTCTTTGTTATCTATCTCCATATGTTTCGTGGCCTCATGTATGGCTCTTATCAAAAACCAAGAGAGTTAATCTGGGTTTTTGGCATGGCTATTTATTTTGTGCTTATGGCGGAAGGCTTCCTAGGCTATGTGTTGCCTTGGGGACAAATGTCATATTGGGGAGCAAATGTAATTGTGTCACTCGCCGGAGCAATACCTGTTATCGGTGAAGACCTTCTTGTTTGGGTTCGCGGTGATTTCTTGATCTCTGGAGCTACTTTAAATCGATTCTTTGCACTCCATGTAGTTGCTTTGCCAATCGTATTGCTGGCGCTAGTAGTCCTTCATATTTTGGCACTTCATGAAGTGGGCTCAAATAATCCAGATGGCGTCGATATTAAAAAGAACAAAGGGCCAGACGGGGTCCCATTAGATGGAGTACCTTTCCATCCTTATTACACCCTGTATCATGACCTCGCGGGCATCGTTTTATTCCTGTTTGTTTTCTGCGCGATAGTTTTCTTTGCGCCAGAGATGGGTGGCTATTTCTTAGAAATCGCCAACTTCCAAGAGGCCAATCCGCTCAAAACGCCTGAACACGTTCCACCGGTTTGGTACTACACGCCATTTTATTCAATGCTTCGTGCTGTGACTGTGCCGCTGTTTGGCATCGATGCTAAGTTCTGGGGCATGTTGGTGATGATCAGTGCAATCGCGATTTTATTTGTCCTGCCTTGGTTAGACAAAAGTCCCGTGCGATCTATGCGCTACAAGGGTTGGTATAGTCGAATAGCGCTTCTTTCGTTTATCGTGAGCTTCCTCATATTGGGCGTTCTCGGTACTCAATCAGTCAGCCCTGCTAAGACATTGCTGGCTCAGATTATGACTATCGTTTACTTTGCTTATTTTGTAGCTATGCCTTGGTATACGAGAAAAGAAGTCACAGCGCAGCCTCCAGAGCGTGTTACTGGAAGGTTTATAACTATTCCGCAGCTGATGGGTACGCTGTTGCTAATTATCGCTCTAGTCGTAATACCTCTGATGTTCACCAATGAAGCTCAAGCCTCTGAAGCGGGGCTAGAGTTGGAGCATGTAGAAACTTCTTTTGACGATAAAGTATCCCTGCAACGTGGATTTAAAAACTACATGAATTACTGTGTGGGTTGCCATGAGCTCGGCTATGCGCGCTACGCAAGAACAGCAGATGATTTGGAAATCCCTCATGATTTAGTGATGGCAAATCTGGTCTTTGATGACGCGCTTATCGGTGACTTAATCGAGAACGCGTTAACTGAAGATGACGCAAAGCAATACTTCGCCGCGGTGCCGCCAGATTTAACTTTGGCGGGAAGAGTGCACAGCCCTGATTGGCTTTACACCTACATGAAGTCTTTTTATAACGATAGCTCTAGGCCTTTAGGTGCCAACAATAAAGTGTATGCAAATGTTGGCATGCCTAACGTGCTTCATGAATTGCAAGGTGATGTAACTTGTGATGATCATGGCGCCGATGACCCTACACAATGCGATCTAACTCATGTGCCGGGAACCGGTTCAATGAGTGAAGTAGAGTTCGATGAAACCATTGCCGACTTAGTGAACTTTATGTACTACATCGGTGAGCCGGTTCGCAGTCGACGACAGGAAATTGGCATTTGGGTATTGGCATTCTTAGCAGCTTTGTATGTACTAACAGCTTTATTGGGTCGTGAGTTCTCGAAAGATTATCATTAAATTGATGACTTCGAGTCGCTAAAAACAACATTACAATAATACAGAGGATTCACTATGGGTGTGGTCGCTAAACGATCTTCCATGACTTTTTATTCAGACGGGACTAGCCATTATAGTCATCGCGTGCGCATAGTTCTTGCCGAAAAAGGAGTCACGGTCGAAACCATAGACGTTGACCCTGACGAAAAGCCAGAGGATTTATCTACATTAAATCCATATAACACGCTACCTACCTTGGTTGACCGTGACCTGGTGTTATACGAAGCCGATATCATGATGGAATACCTTGATGAACGCTTTCCTCATCCGCCTCTGTTTCCTGTGTACCCAGTCGCGCGCGCTATGAGTAGGCTTTGGATTTACCGGATCAGGCAAGATTGGTGCCCTATGGTCGATGCGCTTATGGCGAATAAAGGCACTCCGGCTCAGTTGGAAAAAGCACGTAAAGACCTTCGTGATTCTCTTGTGTCTATTGCTCCAATTTTTGGTGAAAAACCTTATTTTATGAGTGATGAATTCACTATTGTAGATTGCTGTGTGACCCCAATTTTGTGGCGCCTTCCGGTTATGGGTATAGAATTACCAAAAAATAAGACAACGAAGCCATTGTTTGAATACCGAGATCGATTGTTTGAAAGGGAGTCTATTTTGATGAGTCTCTCCGAACAAGAAAAAGAAATGGTGTAGACGCGACTCTTCTAAATCTGTCTGTTAGACATAGCTAATAGCCAGATCTAGTAGACAGATTTAATAGAAAAAGGTGCCCTGACATGACAATGAGCTCAAGTCGCCCCTACCTTGTTAGGGCTCTTTATGATTGGATATTAGAAAATAATTGCACTCCGTATATCTTAGTTAATGCCATTGATGACAATGTTCAAGTTCCTCTTGAGCACGTCAAGGATGGCCAAATCATTCTTAACGTTTCCCCTTCCGCCGTGCAGGCATTGATGATCCAAGATCAAGCTTTGGAGTTTGAAGGCCGGTTCGCTGGCATTTCAAAAGTGGTGTATGTGCCAATGCGAGCGGTCATGGGGATTTATGCCAAGGAAAACGGCCAGGGAATGATATTTGATGCGGAAGGCTCACTACCAAAACCGCCAAATCCAACTGGCACTGACCCTAGTGAAAAAGCCAAAGGGATAAGTGGCAAAGATAAGCCATCCTCGTCTGAATCCGCAAAGCCGACTCTCAGGCTGGTTAAGTGAGACCGGTTAAGTAAGACGTATCAATTAGGGCGATCTAGTTGATGTATTCGAATACCTTCACTACTTTGGTTACCCCTGACACGTTGCGAGCCAAGTTCGCAGCTCTATCACCTTCTTTCTGATTAATAAGACCCATCAAGTAAATTGAACCATTCTCTGCAATAACCTTAATTTGATCGGATGGAACTTCTTTATTTGTCAGCATGAGTGTACGAACTTTAGTCGCTATCCAGGCATCATTGCTTCGTGAAAGCATGCTGGTCTTGCCAGATATTTCCATTTCATTGTGTATACGTTTGATCTTTGAGCTGGCTAGGCTGGCGATACTAGTAGCGCTAGCTTTCAAATTCTCTGATTCTGTTTGGCCAACAATTAATACCACGCCGTTATGGCTAATGATGCTGAAATTTGAGCTTTTAAATGCGGGCTCTTGGGATTTCATGTTAACTGCCACTTTGGTTTCAATGGATTGATCCTCAACCACGGCACCGGCAGTGCGCTGTCTTGGGTCTTCTTGAATGCCCGCTTCCCCTGTGGTTTTTACTAATATGGCTGTGCAAGAGTTAAGTAAAAATAGGCTTATAAAAAGAGCGAGAGTATATGATTTCATGCTTCTTCTCCTCCGAAAAGTGTAGTATCAATGAAATCGCACAGGCAGTGAATCACGACTAGGTGAACTTCTTGAATTCTCGCTGTGCGATCGGAAGGTACTCTAATTTCAACATCTGAGTCCGTTAACAGTGGGGCCATGGTGCCGCCATCTTTTCCAGATAGCACTACTATCACCATATTTCTTTCATGGGCTGCTTTCATAGCCTCCATGATGTTTCTAGAGTTGCCGCTGGTGGAAATAGCCAATAACACATCTCCTGCTTGGCCGAGTGCCATTACTTGTTTGGAAAAAACTTCGTTAAAGTCATAGTCATTAGCGATGGCAGTCAGGGTTGAGCTGTCAGTAGTTATTGCAATAGCCGGCAGGGGCGGGCGCTCTTGTTCAAATCGATTGAGTAACTCTGCTGAAAAGTGTTGAGCATCGCCGGCGGAGCCGCCGTTGCCACAGCATAGAATTTTTTTATCGTTTAATAGTGCTTTTACCATTAATTCCCCCGCATCAAAAATGGGATCAATTAGAGTCTCGGCAGCCCGCTGTTTGGTGGCTATGCTGTCAAGGAAATGGTTTTGGATTCGGTTGTGATTAGACATGCAGTGAGTGTCCAGTAATTAATGATATCGTGATAGTTTTATCGGCCAAACTGTTCATATTTTTACTTGTCTGGCCTTCTGAATTATCTTTAGGAGACATATTTCTGGTGGAAAAAGGTTCAGCTAAATGCATCCTCAACCCAAAGTATTTCTGCTGGGGCTTGACCTTTACTGGGGTGGATGCCAATAACATCAAAACGACAGCTAAAGTGTGCTAGGTCGGAATGCCTTAATAAAAAATGTGAAGCAGTAAGTCGTATTTTCTTTTTTTTTGCGGTGTTTACCATTTCTAGGACATGTCCAAACTGCGAAGATTCCCTGTACTTCACTTCTATAAACACTACAGTTTTTGCAGGTGTTAGCATGACAAGGTCCAACTCGCCGTATCGACAATGGTAGTTCGCACAGTAGTGCTTTAACCCCTGCGTTTCCAAATAAATGCGCGCTAATTTTTCAAAATAATCGCCGCGCTTTTTAGTGCTGCTAAGAAATGGCTTGAACAAGGCAAAGTCCTCGCCGCTCAGGAAAGATTAGCGACGCAGCTGATTAAGTGGGGGTAGTAACTGAGGTGCGCCATCGATGAATCGCGCAGCAAGTAATTGGCGCTGAATCTCTCGATCAGCATTCATTGTTAGCAGCCCTGTAGCTCCGCCCAAAAAGTTAATTTCGGACGTTGCAAATTGGCTGAGCCTGTCATGGAGACGGAAGCTGTCAATACCCATGGCGCGCAGACGCTCAAGTGGCCCTGCTGTTTTGCGAAAACTATTGCTAACAAATTCTTTAAATGGATTCGATTGTTGCAATAGCCATGGCGCGTCAAGGAAGATTATGCCGTTTAGGTCTCTGTTTATGTCTGCGTTATCTGAACCATCGTAGATGGAAGGATAGGCGATAATTGGCAAGGACTCGGCAAAGTAGAATGCTAGAGTAGGTTGTATTTGCCTTCCTTGACGAGGGTTGGCAATCAGATAAATAAAATCTATGTCCTGCCTTCTCCTCGGAATGAACTCGATTCTGTTTCTGGGTAGCAGTGCCTCTATTTTTTCGGCCCTTGCTTCACTGGCGTCAATTGCCATGGATTGTTTTATAATTTCCGCGTAATCGCTTTCACTATCGAAGGTTGACCTGGATACAACATTGCCTCCTGCGGCGGTCCAGGCGTTCTCAAATAATGAATTAAGACGAAGATAGTTACTGCCGCTTGGTGTAATGATAGCGGCATTTTTAAAACCAGCACTGGTTGCCAGTTGTGCAGCCTGTTCTATTTCATTTTCGGGGGCTAAGCCAAACTGGAAGAAGTTATCGGAGCCCGCAAAGCTGCCGTCATCAGTGTAATTCAGTGCCAAAGTCGGCACGGCTAGATTTGGTAGGCGGTGCAATTGATTGACCAACTCTTTATCCAAAGGGCCGATCACTAAGTCAGCGCCATCATCCAAGGCTTCATCATAAATGGGATAGATGTTTGTGACCCCTGAGCTATCATAAAACTTAATAATCGGGGCCCCGCGATTAGCTTCTATACTTTGGTAGTAGGCGCTTAAAAAGCCCTCTTGAATTGCCCTCCCGGCCTGTTCCTGTAGTGGTAAAAGCAAGGCTACTTGTCGAGGCCGTTGTTCCCAGTTTCGTTGAAGTTGAACTAAGGGGCGCGGCAGAATTCGAGCGGCATCATGGCTTGACCACACCCGGCGCCACTGTTGAACTGAATCAAGCTGTCCTTTGATGCTTAATTCTTGGCCGGCAACTGCCTTAGCTAGCTCTATCCAGCCTCTGGTTTCATAGTTTGAGGCGGAGTTGGCAAGAGAGGAAAGCTCGGCGTCGTCAATTATCGTCAGTGCGCTCCATGCCAAATCATGAAAATCCTGAATTGATTCCTCGCTCGCGAATTTTTCGGTGCTCTTTATTTCCGAGCTTTCTATTTCGGGACTCGCTATATAGCTACGAAAAGCATCAGCTGGACGGTCAAGAAGTAAGTAAGTGTCCCCAAGAAGTTTTCTCAATTGAGTGTTCATATCGCCCGAGTTGGAGGGCGTAGTTTCAGTCAGGTATTGTAGGGCAGATTGAGGGTCGTCTTGGCTATTGGCGACTCTTGCTTGAACCATAGCGAAGCGGCTGCGCAGTTCGGGCGCCAGTACTTCATTTAGGCTTCTCGCTTGAGATTCAAGCGCGGCCCGATCGAGGAGGCCTTGCTCTAGCAAAAGCTCTATAGCTGTAATGCGCATCTCTGCAGCATCTTGTCCGAGGCTATTATTTGCGTTCGCCAATAGCTCATCAATACGCTGTGATGTAAACTCATCTTCTAGTGGAGGAGGTTCGACCAGCAACGGACTGGATGCACATGCAGTAATTAATCCTGATAGCAAAAGGATCAGTAACAATTTCTGATTTTCTATCCTCAAACGGGTTTTGCTGTTGTCGTTGTTTGACAAAATTTAACTATCTCGCTGGCTATAAGAGGTGTGTTGAAAAGAGTAAACCATGAATTCTGCTAGGGCAATAAATCGCTCAAATTACTAGGCTGCTACGTTTTAGTGGTATTGCTAATTTTCAGTATAACTTTCAAAGTAATTGCCAAACTAGTTTCCAAATTTGAATGTAAGCAACCCATGAGATTTTAAACCGTGATTAGTGCAGGAACACTCTACGTTGTAGCGACTCCCATAGGTAATTTGGATGACATATCGGCGCGTGCAATTAACACGCTACAAGGCGTTGATTTAATAGCGGCCGAAGACACACGCCATAGTAAAGCTCTCTTGGAAAAGATAGAAGTAAAAACTCCGCTTACCTCTTACCATGATTTTAGTGATGACTCCGTGGCTACCCGGCTTTTGGATAAGCTCCGGCAGGGCCAGTCCATTGCCCTTATTTCTGACGCAGGTACGCCGCTCATTTCAGATCCTGGTTTTAAGCTGGTGAGGCTGGTCCGCGAAGCGGGCGTAGCAGTGATACCAATTCCCGGCGCAAGCGCGATTACTGCGGCCTTATCTGTGGCAGGTCTGGCAACAGATCGGTTTTGCTTTGAGGGTTTTTTACCAAGTAAACAGGGAGCTCGCGAGCAGTCTCTAACTCAATTGCAGCATGAGCTACGGACCATTGTGTTTTACGAGTCACCCCATCGAATAGAGGCTATGCTGGGAAGTGTTGTGACGGTTTTTGGTGGGCGCAGGCAGGTATTTGTTGCTAGGGAGATTACCAAAAAATTTGAATCTCACTTCTTGGGTTTCGGATCAGATGCTTTGGCTTGGTTGCAAGCTGATTCAGATAATCAGCGCGGAGAGTTCGTTGTCATTGTTGCCGGGTGTGACAAGGAAACACAGGAGAAGCAAAAACAGGAAGCAGGATTGAAGTTGGCGCTTCTGCTGGAGTCAGATATGTCGCTAAAAAAGGCAGTGGCTTTAGCAAGCGATGCTACGGGCGCTAGAAAGAATTTACTTTACTCCGCGATGATAGAGATAAAAAACTTAAACCAAGACGCTTAAGGTGGTTGCTTAGTTAGTGAATCTCAATTAACCTGCGCGTGAGTCAGCTGGGCAATTGCTGTTTGTTTTCTTTGTAAGTCGTTTTACGGCTATCGAGGTGGCAAATGGAGGAAAGTCCGGGCTCCGCAGAGCAGGGTGCCAGGTAACGCCTGGGAAATGTGAATTTACGGCTAGTGCAGCAGAAAATATACCGCCTGACATCACAATTTTTCGGAATTGGTTAGGTAAGGGTGAAAAGGTGCGGTAAGAGCGCACCGCGCATCTGGTAACAGTTTGTGGCAGTGTAAACCCCACTCGGAGCAAGGCCAAATAGGAATCCTTTTTTGCTGCTCGCAATGGATTCGGGTAGGCCGCTTGACAGCCTGTGGTGACGCAGGTTGCAGATGAATAATTGTCCTCGACAGAACCCGGCTTATAGGCTGACTCACTTCTAAATCTGACCTTTTAGCGTCTCTTCTTAACAAACTACATTAATAGTACAGCCTACGGCATTGTTTTCACGATGTTTAAGGCTTTTTAAAAACCTTCATTCTTGCGAGTTGTCCGCTTTTAGCGGCATTTTCGCCGAAATTCTCGATGTAAAACCCATAATTAGTGCTTGCGCTGACGCTTTGCTGTGCCTATAGTAACGATTAAGTGGCGAGAAGTGGAAAATATTGTTTAATAGTGGGGAATCGTGGAACGATTCGCCGCTAATTTTCCAAATAACAATGGGGGCATCACGTGTTTCGCGGCATTAACTCTATAAATATAGATGCGAAAGGGCGCATAGCTATGCCTGCCCGATATCGCGAGCAATTGTCCCACAATTGCTCAGGCCAGCTCGTGGTTACGATAGATACAAATCATAAATGTCTTTTGCTTTATCCACTCCCTGAATGGGAGCAAATAGAGCGTCAAATCGAATCACTCTCCAGTTTTGATCCTATGTCCCAGCGCGTTAAGCATCTCCTCATTGGTCACGCTAACGATCTTGAGCTGGACGCCAGCGGACGGATTTTGTTGCCACAAGAGCTGCGCAGCTATGCCGGGCTAGAAAAACATATATGCCTAATCGGCCAAGGCAAGAAGCTCGAGATATGGGATCAAGACGCTTGGAACGAGCAGCGCAGCAAATGGCTAGAAGATTCATCTCTTGATGGCGAATTGCCAGAGCAGCTTCGCAGCTTGGCGCTCTAGGGGTTATTTATGGAACAGCGTTCACATCATGAGTCCGTTCTTCTTGAGGAGGCTATTTCTGGACTAGCGATAGTCAGAGACGGTATTTATGTTGATGCGACCTTCGGTAGAGGCGGTCATAGCGATGCAATTTTAAGCAAGCTGGGCGAGAAAGGTCGGTTAGTGGTTTTTGATCGAGACCCAGATGCGATTGAAGTCGCTAATAAATTGGCTGCCACAGACTCAAGAGTCGAGGTGGTGCGCTCGGCATTTAGTGAGCTCGGGTCAGTTATTGAAACACTTGGTTTGCATGGCAAGGTAAATGGGGTGTTGTTTGATTTGGGGGTTTCGTCTCCGCAGCTCGATAACCCTGATCGAGGTTTCAGTTTTATGCGCAGTGGTCCGCTTGATATGCGAATGGACCCAGATGAGGGTGTGAGTGCGCAGCAGTGGATTAATTCAGCTCGCGAGAAAGATATCGCAGATGTGATTTATAAGTATGGTGAAGAGCGGCATTCAAGAAGAATGGCTCGTAAAATTATTGAAGAGCGAACTGAATCTCCTATTACCGATACTGGGCGCCTAGCAGAGATTATTAAGCATGCAAATCCGGCTTGGGAGCGCGATAAACATCCTGCAACTAGGGCGTTTCAGGGGATACGGATTTTTATCAACAATGAATTTGGTGAGATAGAGAGCGGAATAGCTCAAGCTCTAGGCTGTCTTAAAATTGAAGGTCGCTTAGTCGTGATTAGTTTCCATTCTTTAGAAGATCGAATAGTCAAGAAATTCATCTCACGGCAGACTAAAGGAGATAATTTCCCGAGAGATCTGCCAGTGATGAGCTCTGAGTTGAGCCCGACGCTTAAATCTATAGGCAAAGCAGCAAAGGCGAAGCCTCAAGAAGTGTCAGCTAACCCTCGGGCTCGCAGTGCGGTGTTAAGGGTAGCTGAGAAAATTTCTAATAAAGGGCTTGAGTAAACGTATCTTATGAAAAACCCTCCATCCAAGCCAGCAGAGGTGCAAGACTACCTTTCGATTTTTAAGTGGGCAGGCATCAATAGGCCTAGCAGCCTAGTTTTGGTGGGCATATTGGGATTGGTTTTGAGTACGGGGCTCTCTGTGGTTCAAACAACCCATGATAACCGCTTCTCATTTAATGAATTACAGGAACTTCGCGCTCAAGCTAATCAACTGGATGTCGAGTGGGGTCAGTTGCTTCTCGAGCAAAGTACGTTTGGAGTAGAAGGCCGCATCGAGAGTAAGGCAATTGAACAGCTTCAGATGAGGGTGCCAGAAATTGCTCGCATAGTGATGGTTAAAAATGACTGACATCGAAACCAGATCAGCTTTTCAAAATTGGCGTTTGTACCTGATAATTTCTGGGTTGGTTATCTGCGTGGCTGCGATTGGTTGGAAAGTTAGCGCCCTTCACATTTTTGAAAAAGATTTTTTGCAAGGGCAGGGTGACGCCAGAACTATTCGAACCGTGCCGTTGATGGCGAATAGGGGGTTAATTACAGATCGAAATGGAGAGCCTTTGGCTGTAAGCACTCCAGTGCAGTCAATATGGGTAAATCCGAAAGAGCTTGTTGATTCATCGTTAGATATTCATGAACTGGCGCAGGCTCTGGATATGAACCCAGAGGTGTTAGTTGCTAATGTAAGGAAAAATGCGAGTCGAGAATTTTTGTATGTAAAGCGCAGACTTCCTCCTTTTGAGGCTGAGAAGGTTTTGGCTTTAGATATTGATGGTGTTTATGCGCAGTTAGAGTACCAGCGTTTTTATCCACAGGGTGAGGTCGCTGCTCACATTGTGGGTTTCAGTAATGTGGATGATGCTGGTCAAGAAGGCTTGGAGCTAACCTACGATGACTGGCTTCGAGGAGTTCCTGGGCGACGTCAAGTAATGAAAGATCGGCGTGGCCATATCATTGAAGAGTTGAACACTCTTCAAACTGCCGAGCCAGGGAAAAACCTCGAGCTGAGTATCGATTTTCGATTGCAGAGCTTGGCATACAAAGAGCTAAAGTCTGAGTTCATCAAGCGTAGGGCAAAAAGTGCTTCTCTTGTAATGTTGGATGTAAATACTGGTGAAGTTTTAGCAATGGCCAATCAGCCCTCTTACAACCCGCACAACAAAACCAATATGACGGACTTCAGTGTCCTTAGAAATAGAGCAATAACAGATGTTTTTGAGCCCGGCTCCACCATTAAGGCATTCACGATTGCAGCAGCATTAGAAACCGGAGTTTATTCTCCTGAGACTATTGTCGAAACAAGTCCAGGTTGGATGATGGTTAATGGTAATGAAGTGAAAGATATCGTCAATTATGGAACGCTGACGGTAGAAGGGGTTATCACTAAATCAAGTAATATCGGTTCAAGCAAAATTGCCATTGATATCGGAATTGAGCCTATTCGAGATTTGTTTGAGAGAGTGGGTTTTGGTCAGTCTTTAGGTACGGGTTTTCCAGGTGAGCGAGGTGGCGTGTTACCTAATCCGCGCCGTTGGAGTCGCCATTCAATAGCAACGTTCTCTTTTGGTTATGGATTGTCCGCATCAATCTTGCAGCTAGCCCAAGCTTATTCGGTGCTGGCGGATGGTGGGGTTAAAAAACCAGTTTCTCTTTTGCGCTTGTCTGAGCAATCTATAGCTGAGCTACCGAGAGAGCAGGTGCTGAGCGAATCAATAGCAGCGCGCGTTGTTCAAATGCTCGAAACAGTTGTTGATCCTAAGCGCGGCGGTAGTGCGGTGGAAGCAAACATTCCCTTCTACAGTGTGGCTGGCAAGACAGGTACAGCTCACGTAGTTGGCGAATTTGGCTATGAGGCAAATCTACATAATTCTTTCTTTGTTGGATTGGTTCCAGCATCGGACCCTCAAATAGTCATCGTTATTGTGATTAACGAGCCAAAAGGCAAAGAGCATTATGGCGGTCAAGTAGCGGCGCCGGTTTTCTCAAAAGTGGCTTCAGGCGCTATGCGAATTTTGAACATAAACCCCGATGTAATTCCTGACACTCAATCTCTAGAACTGACGTTACTGTAACTATGAATACGGCTGAAACTTTAAACTTAAAAATAGCACTAGCAGAGCTTTTGGGAGGTATGGTTGACGTAAGTGATTCGGTGCGCGACTTGCCGCCCGTCATGATCGCTGGGGTTCAGCTTGATAGTCGATTATTGAATTCAGGTGATTTGTTTCTAGCTTGTTTTGGAAAAAATCATGATGCTCGAGATTTCATTGATGAGGCAATAAATCGAGGCGTAGCCGCCGTTTTTGCTGAATCCGGCGGGCAATGGCAGGGCGTTCGAATTATCAAGGATACTCCAGTAATCGCTATCGATAACCTTTCAGCGAAACTTAGTGAAATAGCTTCCCGGTTTTACGAGCACCCTAGTAAAAAACTGAAAGTTATCGGTATCACAGGCACCAACGGGAAAACTAGCTGCAGCCTTTTCATTGCACAGGCGTTGGCTGAGATGGGTCGTCGTTGTGGCGTCATTGGCACCTTAGGTTACGGTATTCATGGTGAATTAAAAGAGACTCAGTTGACCACGCCAGACGCGGTCTTTAGTCAAATGGCTTTGGCTCAAATGGTTGAGCAAAACGTTGATCCGGTAGTTATGGAAGTGTCTTCGGTGGGATTACACCAGAAGCGGGTTGAGGCAGTAAATTTTGATATCGCAATTTTTACCAACCTTAGTCGTGATCACCTTGATTATCACAGTAGTATGGAAGATTACGGTGAGTGTAAGAAGAAGCTTTTTACAGTGAATGGGCTGCGCAGCGCTGTAGTAAATCTGGATGACCCTTACGCTTTATCAATTATTAATAGTATCTGCAATAAAGTAGATATATCGACTTTTAGTTTTAGCAATAAAATAGCTACTGTTTATGCAAGTGAGCTTGAGTTTTTAAGAGATGGATATAAAGCTCGTATTTTCACCCCGTTAGGACAAGGTGTTATCAGGGGACAGCTGTTGGGTAGTTTTAATTTCAGTAATTTACTCGCCGTGATTGCGACGCTTATCAGTTATATACCAAAAACGGACGGCTTTACTATCGATTCACTGTGCAATGTTGTGTCGTCCCTAAAGCCCGTAACCGGTCGAATGGAAATTGTAGGGGATGTCATAGGTGACATCACTGCGGTTGTGGATTACGCACACACGCCCGACGGATTGAAAAGTGCGCTGGTAGCTTTAAGAGAGCATTTTACCGGCAACGTCTGGTGCGTTTTTGGATGTGGTGGTAATCGTGATAAAGGTAAGCGTCCTCTAATGGGAGAATTTGCCGAATGCTATGCCGACCATATAGTTATTTGCGACGATAATCCGCGAAAAGAAGACGGTGATGAAATCATAAACCATATTATGAGCGGTATCGAATTACGCTCCAACGTTACTATCGAAAGAGATAGAGCGAAAGCAATATCATTTGCAGTTAGTGCGGCTAAGCCAGGGGATGTCGTGTTAGTGGCTGGAAAAGGTCATGAAGCCTACCAGGAGGTTGCTGGTGAAAAAATGCTGTTTAGCGATACTAACCATGTTCGCTTAGCACTTGCTGCGCGTGCAGAGAAAAAATTGTGATTGGGGAAATGACGCTATCTGATCTTGCGGCCAGAACAGACGGTGAGCTAATTGGTCCTGATGTTACGTTTTCTAAGGTGTCGACGGACAGTAGAAGTGTTATGCCTGGCGATCTATATCTTGCGCTTATTGGCAAGCATTTTAACGGCCATGATTTTATCGACGCAGCGGCGCAAAGGGGTGCCATAGCTGCGGTTGTTTCCGACGCGGCAGCAACGTCGATTCCTGTTTTACAGGTAAGTGATACTCATAAGGCGTTAGGGGATCTCGCGAATGTTAACCGACGCAGAAGCGACGCCACGGTTATTGCGCTAACCGGAAGCCAAGGCAAAACAACAGTTAAGGAAATGGTAGGTGCAATTTTAAGCAATAGAGCCAAGACCTTAATCACTTCTAAGAATCTGAACAACACCATCGGAGTTCCTTTGACTCTTTTGCGGCTTATGGATGAGCAATTTGCAGTCATTGAAATGGGAGCAAATGGTGCTGGCGAAATTGCTTTTAGTGTCGCAATAACTAAACCGGATATTGTATTAATTACTAAAGCAAGTGCTGCTCATATTGAAGGTTTTGGTAGCTTGCAAGGCATCGTTGAAGCTAAGGGCGAAATAATAGATGGCCTCGGTGATTTGGGTGTCGCTGTCCTTAACGCGGACGATGATAACGTAGAGCAATGGCTGCGCAGAGCAGAAAGTAAAAAAACAGTACTATTTAGCTTGTTGGAAAAGGCCGAATCCCAATATTTTGCTTCAGAAATTGATCTGTCTAACGTTGGAGAAGTTGCCTTTAAGCTACATTCTCCTCAAGGGTCTGTATCTATTCAATTGAATATGATGGGGCAACATAATGTGGCAAATGCGGTGTCAGCTGCAGCGCTGGCGCTGGAGGTCGGGGCAAATCTCGAAGATGTCGCTAAAGGATTGGCAAGCCTAAGCTCAATCGAGGGCCGCCTCAAACTTCGAAGAGGTATCAATGGCTGCACCTTAATTGATGATACTTATAACGCAAGTCCAGATTCATTCTTTTCTGCGATTGATGCGCTAATGTCTTTTTCTGGTCGAAGAATTGTGATCGCAGGGGATATGAAAGAGCTTGGTGGCGAAAGTAGAGAGTCTCATATAAGTGTCGGTCATTTTGCCAAGCAGGCAGGAGTTGATGAGTTTTGGGCAACGGGCGATATGTCAAAATTAGCAGTTGATGCATTTGGTAAGTGTGCCCTACATTTTGAAAGCCAAGATGAATTAATAGAACGTTGCCGGGGATTGGCAAATCAAGACGTAGTCTTTTTAGTAAAAGGGTCACGCAGTGCAATGATGGAAAATATCATCAACGAATTACTTATTAGTGAGGTTATCTAATGCTGGTTTGGCTTTCGGATTACTTAATGCAGTTTGATAGCAATTTTGCGGTTTTACAATATATAACCGTTAGGGGCATCTTTAGTGTTTTAACCGCTATGGGAGTCTCATTGCTAATTGGTCCAACCATGATAAGAAAGCTTAATTATCATCAGATTGGTCAAGTGGTAAGAGACGATGGGCCGGAAAGCCACTTCAGCAAAGCAGGAACTCCCACAATGGGAGGCGCGCTGATTTTAGTTAGCATATGTATAAGCACGTTGCTTTGGTCTGATTTAACCAACCACTATGTTTGGATCGTCTTGGTGGTAACCATTTTGTTTGGCGGCATAGGTTGGGTAGATGATTACCGTAAAGTATTTCGGCAAGATACTACTGGTTTGCCTGCTAGATGGAAATATTTTTGGCAGTCAATTTTTGGTGCGTCAGCGGCAATCGCTCTTTATTACACGGCATATAGCGATGCGGAAACTTTCTACATAATTCCCTTTTTTAAAGATGTGGCTATTGATATTGGTGTTTTCTATATCGTAATTAGCTATTTCATGATCGTGGGTTTTAGCAATGCTGTGAATCTGACTGATGGCTTAGACGGGTTGGCAATTCTGCCAACCGTAATGGTTGGCGGAGCGCTAGGAGCAATTGCTTACTTGGCGGGGCACGCTGAATTTTCTTCATATCTGAATATTCCACATGTCGTTGGGTCGGGTGAAATAGTAATTTTTGCAGGGGCATTGGTTGGGGCTGGCCTGGGTTTTCTCTGGTTTAACACTTACCCAGCACAAATATTTATGGGTGATGTCGGTGCGCTTTCTTTAGGTGCAGCGTTGGGGGTGATGGCAATAATTTCTCGGCACGAAATAGTACTTTTTATTATGGGTGGTGTTTTTGTCATGGAAACTGCGTCAGTCATTTTACAAGTAGGATCATTTAAATTGACTGGGAAGCGCATTTTCCGAATGGCGCCCTTGCATCATCATTTTGAATTGAAGGGTTGGCCAGAGCCTAGGGTAATCGTTAGATTTTGGATTATCACAGTAATGCTGGTTCTGTTTGGGTTAGCCACGTTAAAGCTGCGATAACCGGAGTTTTTAGCGAAGATGATTTATTCAAGTAATGAGAAAATCGTAATAGTGGGCTTGGGGAGTACAGGAATTTCTTGTGCGAGATACTTCGCATCAATAGGGCAGGACTTTAAAGTTGTAGATAGTCGAGAGAATCCGCCTGGGCTAGATAAATTATTAGAATTACTACCCGATGTTGAGTTAGACCTAGGTGCATTTAAGAAGGAAACATTTATAAATGCAGACTGCTTAGTGGTTAGCCCTGGGGTAAGTTTGTTGACACCAGAAATTGTTTCGGCAAAAGAAAACGGTGTTCTGATAACAGGTGACATCGACATATTTTCGAAGCGGGTTAATGCCCCGATTGTGGCTGTAACGGGCTCAAATGGTAAAAGTACGGTAGTTGCGATTTTGGCTGAGATTTTGCAAAAAGCAAAAGTTAGTTTTGCTTTAGGGGGGAATCTCGATGGGGCCAGCTTTAAGCCAGCCTTAGACATGCTGACTGAGCCAGAAAAAGAACTGTATGTTCTTGAGCTTTCTAGTTTTCAGTTAGAGACAACACATAAGCTCAACGCAGTTGTCGCGGTATTACTGAATTTGAGCGAAGACCACATGGATCGATACAAAGGCCTTAACGATTACTATAAAGCAAAGGCGAATATTTTTAATGGATGTAAGCAGATTTTGATAAACCGAGAAGACAAATTTAGCGAATTAGGTCGCTCCCTAGGCGTGCCTGTCAGGGATTTTGGTTTTGGGCGTCCTTCTAAAAATGGAATTGGCTTATTAGAAAACGATGGTGGCGAGTATCTGGCCTATCATACTGAAAACATCGCATTTGTTTCAGAGCTAAAAATTGTAGGGCAACATAATGTCCTCAACATGCTTGCTGCGATAGGATTGGCGCTAGCAATAGATATTGACCTTGCTTCAATTCGGCATGGTGTTAAAAGCTTTTCGGGTCTGCCGCATCGCTGCCAGTGGGTTGATCGAAAAAATGCAGTGGATTTTTACAACGATTCCAAGGGCACAAACGTAGGTGCAACAGTAGCTGCAATCGATGGGCTGGGTCAGCGCATTTCCGGGAAAATCATATTGATTGCGGGAGGCATTGCTAAAGGCGCTGACTTTTCCGGCCTGAGGCCTATAGTCAATCGCTGGTGTAAGGAAGTAATTCTTATTGGTGTCGATGCCATCGAGCTAGGGTCTAGTTTGGGCGAGGATGTTAAAAAATATTACGCCGCAAGCATGAGTGACGCGGTTTCAACGGCGTACTCTCACTCCAGCCGAGGTGATGTGGTTTTATTGTCTCCGGCGTGCGCAAGTTTTGATATGTTTGATAATTTTCAGCACCGTGGTGAGATGTTTATGAGCGCAGTGGGGGATTTGCGTTGAGTAGCATAAGCTCGACATCAAAATTAAGCTCTTCCTCAGCGGCTAACCGCTTCGAGTTGCCGAATTTGAACCCGCTGCTGGTGGTTATGTTGATCTTGATGGTGACGGGGCTGTTAATGATGACGTCTGCATCTGTCGAAATTTCTAGTAGCAAATACGCTGACTCGCTTTTCCATTTTAAGCGCCAAATTATGTTTGCATTTTTGGGAGTTGTCGGTGTTGCTATAACTATGATGATCCCTCTTCATCTGTGGAAAAAGTTCAGTAGTTTTTTCTTATTTGGCTCATACTTTTTATTGGCACTGGTACTAATCCCAGGGGTGGGTAAAGAAGTCAATGGTTCGTCACGCTGGCTGGACCTAGGGTTTTTTAATCTCCAGCCTTCAGAGCTTGCTAAGGTGTTCATAGTTCTTTACATAGCGTCGTTTCTTGAGCGTCATATTGTTGAGGTTCAGCAGAGTTGGTTAGGCTTCTTGAAGCCTATGACGATTATAGCGGCGGCCGTGGTTCTTCTTCACTTTGAGCCGGATCATGGTGCCATGGTGATCTTGCTCTTAACCGCGTTGTGCATGATTTTTTTGGCCGGCGCAAAGCTATACCGATTCGTCATTATGTTGTCTTTATGCATAGGCGCAATTACCTATTTGGCAGTCATGAAGCCCTATGTGATTGCACGCTTTTCGTCATTTTTAGACCCGTGGTCTGAGCAAAATGTATATGGCGGTGGCTATCAGCTAACCCAAGCACTTATCGCTTTTGGCCGTGGTGAATGGTTTGGGGTGGGTTTGGGGAACAGTATTCAAAAGCTATATTTCTTGCCAGAGGCTCATACGGATTTTGTCTTGGCTATTATCGGTGAAGAGCTCGGGCTAACTGGTGTTGCCTTTGTCGTCGCTCTCTTTTGTGTGTTAGTTTATCTGGCTTTTTGTGTCGGTAAAAAGGCCTTGAATCAAGAGCTCATTTTCGAAGGTTTTCTTGCCTATGGCCTCGCTCTTTTGTTCGCTGGACAGGCGATAATTAATATAGGTGTTAATATCAGCTTGCTGCCAACGAAAGGTCTAACACTCCCTTTTCTTAGCTACGGTGGTGCTAGTTTAATTGTAAGCTGCTTTATGGTGGCCTTGTTGGTTCGTATTCAATTTGAGACTGAGCGAGCGCCCTTACGGGCTGCGCAAAAACTCAGGCTGGGCAATTAGTATGATCAGCCAAACCCCAACAGTTTTAATTATGGCGGCAGGCACCGGCGGACATGTTTTTCCTGCATTAGCTATTGCTGAAGTATTGAAAGGGAAAGCTGCCAATGTTCATTGGCTCGGCACCCCCAAAGGAATGGAAAACGAATTGCTTGAGGGGACGGAAATTCCTCTACATAAAATTTCAATTTCTGGACTTGTTGGCTCTGGAATTAAAAGAAAGCTATTGGCTCCAATCATGCTTTTGAGCGCATTTATTCAATCGGTAAAAGTATTGCGGCTTGTAAAGCCCGACTGCGTACTTGGGATGGGTGGTTTTGTCTGCGGTCCGGCCGGGTTGGCTGCGAAATTGTTGCGAAAACCATTGTTGATTCATGAGCAAAATGCCGTAGCGGGATTGACTAATAAATTACTTAGCAGATTAGCCAGTAGAACGTTGGAGGCATTTCCTGGGACGTTTAAAAACGCACCAAGCGTGTTGTTGACTGGAAATCCTGTTCGCAAGGAAATAGCATCCGTGGGAATTAGAGACTTCGATGCCCTTATCAGGAAAAAAACATTTAACATTTTGGTGCTCGGTGGAAGCCAAGGGGCACTTGCGATTAACACTGTTGTTCCAGAACTATTGGCGGATATTGATGATGCTAATGTTTGTGTGGTTCACCAGGCAGGAAAAGACAAGGTTGATCAAACAAGACAAGCTTACGAGTCGGCGGGCTTAAGTCTGGGCGAGCAATACAACGTTCAGGCGTTCGTTTCAGACATGGCTAATGCATATGATTGGGCAGATTTGGTGATATGTAGGTCGGGCGCCAGCACAGTCTGCGAAATCGCGGCAGCAGGAAAGGCTTCTATTCTAATACCTTATCCATATCACAGCGATAAGCAGCAAACGCGAAACGCAGATTGGTTGGCCAAAGAAAATGCTGCAATTATTATTCAGCAAGCTGAACTTACGGCCTCTGTTTTGAGTGGTCATGTGAAATATTTAATAGCGAATCGAAATGAGCTGGTGCAGATGAGTAAAAGAGCTAGCCGGCTAGCCATTAGAGATGCCGCAAATGTGATAGCGAATGAATGCTTGAGGTATGCAAATGCCTAGCTCCGTTAAACGCCATTCTGTTCCTGAGATGCGCCGAATTCGCACGATTCACTTCGTCGGAGTTGGTGGTGCTGGTATGTGCGGCATTGCTGAGGTGCTACTGAATCAAGGTTATTCAATAACAGGGTCAGACATTAAGGAATCTGCAAATACCAATCGCCTCAAAGGTATGGGTGCGAAAATATTTATTGGGCACAAAGCGAGTAATTCAGAGAAAGCTGATGTCGTTGTATATTCAAGTGCAATTGATCACGGCAATCCTGAAATAAAAGCGGCGATGCTTAAGTCAAAACCGTTAATCCCTCGCGCGGAAATGCTAGCTGAATTGATGCGTTATCGTCATTCGATTGCAATCGCTGGAACCCATGGTAAAACGACCACCACCAGTATTGTTGCATCGGTGCTCGCGGCAGGTGGCTTTGACCCGACATTCGTAATTGGCGGCTTGCTTAATAGTGCGGGAACCAATGCTAGGCTAGGAGAAGGTCGGTATTTGGTGGCTGAGGCAGACGAGAGTGACGCATCTTTCATGCATTTGCAGCCAATGGTGGCAGTGGTCACTAATATCGAAGCTGATCATATGGAAACCTATGATGGGGACTTTGAAAAATTGAAAAAGTACTTCGTCGATTTTCTGCATAACCTGCCTTTTTACGGCTTGGCAGTTCTTTGTATAGATGATCCGGTTGTGCGTGAGATATTGCCGCTGATATCTAGGCCAAAATTGACCTATGGGTTTTCGCAAGATGCAGACTTTAGGATTCAAAACTTGTCTCAGAAACAGGGTGTTACTGACTTTGAAGTGCTGCGTCCGCTTAAGAAAAATCCTATTAAGCTCAGGCTCAATATGCCGGGTGAGCACAATGCTCTTAACGCTACCGCAGCGTTAGTGATTGCGACCGATGAGGGCTTGCTAGACAGGGATATAAAGTCAGGGATTAAGAATTTCTCGGGAGTTGGGCGAAGGTTCGACGTTCAGGGTGAGTTTCCGGTGAGTAGTGGAGCCTCGAAAGGGACTGTTAAGTTAATTGATGATTATGGTCATCACCCGACAGAAGTTGCGGCCACATTAAAGGCGTTAAAAGTTGGTTGGCCTGAAAATCGCTTGGTCATGGTTTTTCAGCCCCATCGATATAGCCGTACTAAAGATTTATATGAAGATTTTGTTGACGTCTTGTCCGAGGCAAATGTGTTGCTGCTGCTGGATGTCTATCCTGCCGGCGAAAAACGTATTCCTGGTGCTGATTCGAGAGCATTGTGCCGAAGTATCCGTCTGAGGGGCAAACTGGACCCGGTTTACGTCAGAGATGAAGCCGATGTTCATGCCATATTGATGGGGATTTTAAAGCCCGGGGATATTGTTTTGACTCAGGGAGCGGGCAGTGTCGGTGGTCTTGCGAAAGAGTTGGCTGCTAAGGGCTTTGCAGATGAGTAATTTATTGATTTATATACAAGAATTTACATTCAGATAGTTAAGAAATATGGAAAAGAAACCGATAAATAGAAAAGAGTTGCTGGCAAGAGTCGGCCATGTCGTTGTTCTTATGGGCGGAGGCTCTGTAGAGCGTGAAATATCGCTTCTTAGCGGTCAGGCCGTGTACGACGGATTGGTGCGTTTAGGGGTTGATTGCGTGGCGATTGATGTAGGTGAAAACATTGTAGAGCAGCTGCAATTCGCCAAGCCCGATTTGGTTTTCAATATGTTGCACGGGCAATTTGGCGAGGATGGTGTAGCACAAGGCATGCTTGAAGCGATGGGCATTCCCTACACCGGCAGTGGAGTTTTAACGTCGGCTCTGGCGATGGACAAAGTGCGAACTAAATTAATTTGGCAAAGGCTCGGGTTGAGTACGGCAGAGTTTGTGATATTGGATGAAAATACCGATTGGGATGCTGTTATTTCAGAGCTTGGTTCGGTTGTGGTTAAACCGGTGAACGGTGGTTCCAGTCTCGGAATTGCTATAAGCAGAACTGGGCAAGAGCTAAAAGATCAATACGCTGAGTCAGCGAAATTTGATGCGCAAGTATTTGCAGAAAAGTGCATCTTCGGGAAAGAGTTTTCTGTTGGTGTGCTTGAGGGTGAGCTACTGCCGAGTATCGAGCTGGAAACTGATCGAGAATTTTTCAATTTTGACGCGAAGTATATCGATGAAAATACTCGAGTTATATGCCCTCCAAATTTAGAAGCTTCGGACCTGAGGAGCCTTGAGGAGCTAGTACTAAAGGCATATGAGAGTCTGTCTTGCAGAGGCTTGGCTAGGGTGGACGTTATGCAAGACGGTGAAGGTCAGTTTTACTTATTAGAGGTCAACACGGTCCCTGGAATGACTTCTCATAGCTTTATCCCTCTGGCTGCAAAGGAGGCAGGTTTAGATTTTGATGAGCTGCTATTGAGAGTGCTGAAATTAGAAGTGAAAGCAAAAGGGGTGCATTGACTGTGATGGTTGCAAAAAACAGACAGTCGGGCATGAGAGCTGAGAAGCGCAGTTTCAATAAATCATCTCAGCCGCTTAAACCCGTGAACCGGACCGTCTCTGGACTCGTGGTTGGGGCAATCCTTTTTGTTGCTCTGGGGGTTACTGCCGTCAATCAATACGGTCCTGTGGTCGGCTTTATTAATAGACCGATATCAAAAGTAAGAATAGAGAATCAGTGGCAGCAGGTATCAGAGTCAGAGGTGGGAATTGCACTCTCAGAATTTATGGGAACAGGTTTTTTTAATTTCGATGTGCGCGGCGCTAAACAAAAGCTGGAGCAAATGCCCTGGGTTGAGTTCGTATCGGTAAAGCGTGTCTGGCCTGACACTCTATCGCTTGAGCTTCAGGAAGAAGTTGCTATAGCAAGATGGGGGAGCGCTTCCTATTTGAACCAAACTGGACAGGTGATTAGCCCAATGACCGCTGCTGCGGATCGTTCACTGCCTACCCTAAGGGGGCCAGACGGATCGCAGATAGAAGTTATGCTTCAGTATCAAAAGCTAAATCAGTTGTTGTCACCGGAGGGTTTGAGGCTGACAGAGCTTGATTATAGTAAGAGGGGAAGTTGGGAATTAACGCTTAATGACACGGTCCGTGTTTCTGCGGGCAAGCAGGATGTGTTCGAAAATATTGCGCGCTTAGTTACCTTCGTTACCACAAAGCCGGGGATTGATTTGGCCGATATCGCATCGGTGGATCTCAGATATAACAATGGCTTTGCTGTAAAAACAATTAAGCAAGAATTATCAGGAGTGGCCGTTAGGTGAATATCAGCCGAGCACGTAGAACAAGACAGCGACGCAAAGTGCAACTTCGAGGGTGGGCGCTATGAATGAATCTGTAGCAGACAACGTTATTGTTGGTTTAGATATTGGCACTTCAAAAGTAGTGGCGATAGTGGGTGCTATAAACCCAGACGGTAGTTTAGATATCGTTGGTATTGGCAGTCACCGGTCGAGGGGGCTGAAAAAAGGCACTGTGGTCAACATTGAATCGACGGTGGAATCTATTCAGCGGGCTATTGAAGAGGCAGAGTTGATGGCCGGTTGCCAGATTCGCTCGGTTTATGCTGGTATCGCTGGGAGTCATATCAGAAGCATGAATTCACACGGCATTGTCGCTATACGCGACGGTGAAGTAATGCGTGCAGATATAGAGAGGGTGATTGATGCTGCGCAAGCGGTTGCTATACCTGCTGATCAAAAGGTCCTTCACATCCTCCCCCAAGAATACATTATTGATTCTCAGGAAGGCGTTAAAGAACCGCTCGGCATGTCAGGAGTGCGTTTAGAAGCCAAAGTACATTTAGTGACTTGTGCGATTAACGCTGTTCAAAATATTGAAAAGTGTATCAAGCGCTGCGGGCTAGACACTGATGAAATAATTTTGGAACAGCTAGCTTCTAGCTATTCTGTTCTGACAGATGATGAAAAAGAGCTTGGGGTATGTCTTGTCGACATCGGCGGTGGAACTACTGATATTGCGATTTTCACTGAAGGGGCGATTCGACATACCGGTGTAATACCTATTGCTGGCGACCAAGTTACCAATGACATTGCAATGGCGTTACGCACGCCTACCGAGAATGCGGAAGAGATTAAAATCAAATATGCCTGTGCATTAGCCCAGCTAGCAAGCGGTGATGAGAGCATTAAAGTGCCTAGTGTTGGCGATCGCCCGCCTCGAGAATTATCACGGCAATCTTTGGCTGAGGTTGTTGAGCCTAGGTATGACGAGTTGTTTACGTTGGTTCGAGCCGAGCTTCAAAGAAGTGGTTTTGAAAACCTTTTAGCAGCTGGGATTGTGTTAACCGGAGGCACCAGCAAAATGGAAGGTGTCATGGAGCTAGCTGAGGAGATATTTCATGCGCCAGTAAGAATTGGCACGCCTCATAAAGTTAAGGGATTAGCCGATATCGTAAGAAACCCAATCTATTCTACAGGCGTTGGTTTGTTGCTATATGGCCTTAAACAGCACCAAGAAAGGGGCGGAATTGATCCCAAAAAAGAGCCACAGGTCCATTTAGTAGATAGAGTTAAGAATTGGTTTCAAGGTAATTTTTAGTTAACAGTCAAAATCAATGTGATTGATAGAATTTAAGGATAATAAGGGGGCTATATGTTTGAGTTAATCGAAAACATACCACAGAGTGCTGTGATAAAAGTAATCGGTGTAGGGGGTGGTGGCGGAAACGCAGTGCATCACATGATCGCAAACCAGGTAGAGGGGGTTGATTTCATCTGCGCAAATACTGATGCGCAGGCTTTAAGTAATCTTAAGGCAAAAACTCTGCTGCAAATGGGCACAGGAATAACTAAGGGTTTAGGAGCTGGAGCTAACCCAGAGGTGGGCCGCCAGGCCGCACTTGAAGATCGTGACCAGATTGCGGAAATTTTGTCTGGTGCAGACATGGTCTTTATCACCGCTGGCATGGGCGGTGGCACCGGCACGGGGGCGGCACCTATTGTTGCTGAAGTAGCTCGGGAAATGGGAATACTTACAGTTGCTGTTGTAACTAAGCCTTTTCCGTTTGAAGGCAAAAAGCGATCAGCTATCGCGGAAGAAGGCATTCGTCTGCTTTCTGAAAACGTAGATTCACTGATAACGATTCCAAATGAGAAACTGCTTGATGTGCTTGGTAAGGATGCTTCTTTACTTGAAGCATTTAAGGCTGCCAATGATGTCTTGCTGGGCGCTGTGAAGGGCATAGCTGATCTGATTATGCATCCTGGAATGATAAACGTTGATTTCGCGGATGTTAAAACGGTTATGTCTGAAATGGGCATGGCGATGATGGGCACTGGAACGGCGTCAGGTCCCGATAGAGCGCGCGAAGCGGCTGAGGCGGCCATTAGATCGCCGCTATTAGAAGACGTGAATCTGCAAGGTGCGCGTGGCATATTGGTTAACATCACTGCCGGAGAGAACTTGTCTCTAGGTGAGTTTGCAGAAGTTGGCGACACTGTTGAAGAATTTGCTTCAGACGATGCCACTGTCGTTGTAGGCACGGTAATTGATCCTAGTTTAGGTGATGAAATACGAGTGACTGTTGTAGCCACTGGTTTGGGTTCTGCGCATGCAAAGCCTACGAAAGTTATAGATAACACTGATATTGAGCCTATGACAGATTATAGTCAGTTAGATAAGCCTGCTGTAATGCGCAATCGCGCAGCGCATAGTCGAGGTCAAGCTGCAGCTAAAGCTGCTGGTGCTGACATAGATATGGATTATTTGGATATTCCAGCATTTCTTCGACGCCAAGCGGACTAAGAACTGGAAAAGCTTATGGTTTGTGCTTAATTCCCTAAACCGGTTTAAGTACAAATCCAGCAGAATGTTTGTGAGTATAATTTTGACTGGTGCTCGGCGCGGTCTCCTATCGATGACGCGAGAGAATTAGCGATTGACGGAAGTGTGCGGTGGATAAAAATTAAGTAGATAACCACTATATGTTGGGTTATTACTTCAGTTTTGCTACTATGCCGTTTTTAGATTGCTGTAGTTTTGCACGGCGGTATGTAAAAAGTTGCAACATGCTCGGTCTAACTAAAGGTTAATTTGACGTTATCGGTATAAATTTGGAATTGTATCGGCAAATAGCTGTCTAAGGTCGGATGACTAGCCCGGCAATATTTTAACTTTAAATCATAAAATTAATAAATAAAGGCCACAGACTAAGACTTATGTTAAAACAAAGAACGCTTAAAAACGTAATTCGCGCCACGGGTGTGGGATTACACACAGGAAAGAAAGTTTATCTCACTCTCAGGCCAGCTCCGGTAAATACTGGCATCGTTTTTAACCGAGTAGACCTAGACCCGGTAGTTCAGATACCCGCGGTCGCTGCGAATGTAGGTGATACTACCCTTTCAACGACCTTGGCGAAGGGGGACGTGCGTATTTCAACCGTTGAACACCTAATGTCGGCTATGTCCGGACTGGGCATAGATAACGCTTTTGTCGATGTAAGTGGGCCTGAAGTGCCTATTATGGACGGTAGCGCCGGAGTATTCGTCTTTCTAATTCAGTCTGCGGGCATAGAAGAACAGTCTGAGTTAAAGAAATTTATTAGAATTAAGCAGCGCATCGCACTTGAGCAGGATGGCAAGTCGGTAAGTCTTGAACCATTTAACGGTTTTAAAGTTAGCTATACCCTATTATATGATCACCCGGTTTATAAGAAGTATACGAAAAGCGCAACTATCGACTTTTCCAGTACTTCATTCGTTAAAGAGGTAAGTCGGGCACGTACTTTCGGTTTTATGCACGAATTTGAAGAGCTACAAAATAGGAATTTGGCCCTCGGCGCTAGCATGGATAACGCTATCGCAGTGGGGGACTACAAAGTCTTGAACGAAGATGGTTTGCGATATGAAGACGAATTCGTAAAGCACAAAATCCTCGATTCTATAGGCGATTTGTACTTGCTAGGTAACAGTTTGATTGGTGAGTTCAAAGGACATAAATCTGGACATGCCCTCAATAATGCTTTACTAAGAATGCTTGAAGTTAATAAAGATGCTTGGGAAATCGTTAGTTTTGACGATGATAGCAGTGTGCCGATATCCTATATGAAGCCAGTACTTACTGCATAGCAAGTGCTGTAGTCCTAACCTACTGATATTAATATGCAAATTAGGTGTGGAAGTATCTTGCATATGACCCAGAGTTCACTAGAATTATAATTAGGGTTTGAAGATTTACACTTAACCATGAAACTTATCTTAGTTGACCAACATCATGGTCACTCAAAAACAATAGTCCTCAAGGGCTGGCTGAAAGGCCTGCTCTCTCTCTGCTTGCTCGGCGCGCCAGTAGCGCTCGGCTATTTTGGCTATCAGCTTGCTGTGTCTCAAGAGTCTCGGGTTTTTTCGGAAGAAACAGCGGGAAACTGGGAGCGTCAACTTAAGCTCCAATCAGAACAGTTAGCAGATATCAAACAAGGCGCGGAGGAGCAATTGGAAGCCCTTACTATGCGCTTGGCGCTGATGCAGGCTCGATTGGTACGCTTAGATGCTGTTGGTGAACGAGTAACTGAGATAGCAGACCTAGATGAAGGAGAATTTGACTTCAGTCAGCCTCTGGCAATCGGTGGCCCTAGTATAGGGGCGAGTGAATCCTACAGTACCGCTGGGTTTATGAATGCTGTAGATTTGTTAGAAGATCAGTTAGATGATCGACAGCAGCAGTTAGAGATTTTAGAAGGTATGATGGCGGATCGGAAGATTCAGTCTGATGTTTTCATAGCAGGGAGGCCTTTAGAAAAAGGCTGGATAGCCTCGAGATTCGGTAAGCGCCTAGACCCTTTCACCGGACGACTCACTTTTCACGGTGGCATTGATTTCACTACAGGGAAAGCCGGCGCTGACATAAATACGGTTGCCGCGGGTGTGGTTACATGGGCTGGACCACGGTCAGGCTACGGTTTGATGGTCGAGGTGAATCATGGCAACGGCTACACAACGAGGTACGCTCACTCTGAGAAACTATTTGTAGAGGTAGGTGATGTTGTCAATAAGGGACAAAACATCGCCCTAGTTGGTTCAACCGGACGCTCGACAGGACCCCACGTTCACTTCGAAGTTTATAAAAATGGTAGAGTAGTCGATCCGGCTGCCTATATTCACCGCACCGCAAGATAATCCTCAGCTCAACCTCGCTCTAGCTTGGTGGCCGGCAACTCAGACGAATTGCTGCTCGCGTTTTGTAATCTAAACTCTAATCCCAAAAGTCTTGACGTATGAATATTTTAAATTCTATTTTCGGTACCAGTAACTCTCGTAAATTAAAAAAGCTGCAACGCACTATAAGCAGCATAAACAAACTCGAAGAGTCGATAAAGGCGCTCACAGATCCTGAACTCCAAGACAAGACCAATGAGTTTAAGCGCAGACTAAAAGATGGCGGCAACCTAGACGATTTATTACCTGAAGCATTTGCAGTCGTGCGCGAAGCAGGAATAAGAGTCATGGGTATGAGGCATTTTGATGTCCAATTAATCGGTGGCATGGTCCTGCACGACGGTTCGATTTCAGAAATGCGCACAGGTGAAGGTAAGACGCTTATGGCGACTTTGCCCGCGTATTTAAACGGGCTTAGTGGGGATGGTGTTCATGTGGTAACTGTGAATGAGTACTTGGCAGAGCGTGATGCCAACTGGATGCGGCCACTCTATGAGTTTCTTGGTTTGTCGGTCGGAGTTATTCAATCAGGCCAATCGCCTGCCGATAAAAAGGCGGCGTATCAATCAGATATCACTTATGGAACGAATAATGAATTTGGTTTCGACTATTTGCGCGACAACATGGCATTTCGACTTGATGATAAAATGCAGGACAAGCTCAATTTCGCGATTGTTGACGAAGTGGATTCGATTTTAATTGATGAAGCACGTACACCGCTCATTATTTCAGGAGCGGCAGAAAATAGTTCAGAGCTTTACATCGCCATAAACAACCTTATTCCTAAACTTGAATTAGGTGAGAAACAAGAAAAATCAAAAATGGAGATGATGGATAAAAATTTCGTCCCCGAAGAAAACGGTCATTTCACTGTTGATGAAAAAAGTCGGCAGGTGGAACTTACCGAGCAGGGACACGAACATGTGGAGTCACTTCTTATCGAAAAAAAGCTGCTTAGTGAAGGTGAGTCACTTTACTCTGCTACTAATCTGTCCCTGTTGCATCACGTTCATGCTGCTTTAAAAGCTAAGCACCTTTTTAATAAAGATGTTGAATATATTGTTCAAGATAAAAAGATTGTTTTAATTGACGAACACACTGGCAGAACAATGGAGGGTCGCCGACTTTCTGAAGGCCTTCACCAAGCGCTCGAAGCAAAAGAGGGTTTGGAAATTCAAAGTGAGAGTCAAACGTTGGCATCGACTACTTTTCAGAACTATTTCAGGCTGTACAACACTCTCTCGGGGATGACCGGTACCGCAGATACAGAGGCCTTTGAGTTTAGTCAGATTTATGGTCTGGAAGTTGTTGTTATTCCAACCAACCAGCCGATGGTAAGAGATGATGCGAATGATTTGATCTTTCTTACTATGGAGGAAAAGCTGGAAGCTATTGTAAAAGATATTAAAGAAATTAGTGAAAACGGAGCGCCAGTGCTCGTGGGCACTGCCTCAATTGATACCTCCGAAGTACTCTCGGTTTACCTGAATAAACAAAAAATTAAACATGAAGTTTTAAACGCCAAGTTTCATGAGAAAGAGGCATACATTATCGCGCAGGCAGGCAGGCCTGGAGTGGTTACTATTGCGACCAACATGGCTGGTCGAGGAACAGATATCGTTCTTGGGGGGAAGTGGGAGACTGAAATTGAACAGCTTAAAAACCCTACTGACGAGAACATTGCGAAAGTTAAAGAAGAATGGAAACTTAGGCATGAGATTGTAATTAACGCTGGCGGCTTGCATATTATTGGTACTGAGAGGCATGAATCTAGGCGTATTGATAATCAGCTCAGAGGAAGAGCTGGTCGTCAGGGTGATCCGGGTTACTCACGATTCTATCTCTCAATGGAAGACAACTTGTTAAGGATTTTTGCGACCGATGGTGTGAAAAACTTCATGAGAAAATTAGGAATGGAGCGCGGCGAGGCTATAGAACATTCAATGGTTACCCGCTCCATTGAGAAGGCGCAAAGAAAGGTCGAAGGTCGTAACTTCGATACTAGAAAGCAGCTTCTCGAATACGATAATGTTGCTAATGATCAACGGACCATTATTTACCGGCAGCGAAATGAGCTAATGGCTAGCGATGACGTGTCTGATCTATTGACCGATATGCGATCAGAGGTTGTAAGCCAGTTGGTCGATGACTATGTACCACCACAGTCTGTGCCAGAACAGTGGGATATTGAAGGGCTTACAGCAGCCATTGAGACCCAATTTGCAATTAAGTTAACAATACAGCAGTGGTTAGACGACGATGAGCAGCTGTTTGAAGATCAGCTTAAGTTGAAGATTACTGAAATCCTTAGCGAAGAATATCACGCTAAAAGTGAGTCTGTAGGCGAGAAAATGCGCCTTTTTGAAAAACAGATAACGTTGCAAATCCTCGATGGCTTGTGGAAAGACCATTTGGCGACGATGGATCATTTAAGGCAAGGAATTTTTCTCCGGTCTTATGGGGGCAAAAACCCTCGCCAAGAGTACAAACGAGAAGCCTTTGCCCTATTCTCAGAATTGATGGTCAATTTGCAGCAAGAAGTAATAAAAGTGTTAAGCCTCGTTAAAATAAGACAAGAGGATTCTGCAGACGCTATTGAAAAGCAGCGGGTAGAAGAACTGGCTCGTGAGAAAATAAATTTTCAGCACCAGGCAGTATCAGCGATGACACAGGCCGAGAACTCGTCTCAGAGCCAAGCGCCAGCGCCGGCCGCGGCGCCATTCGTTCGTGAAGTTCCAAAAGTTGGCCGAAACGATCTTTGCCCTTGTGGTTCGGGAAAGAAATACAAACAATGTCACGGGAAAATTTCCTAGTTAACCGACCATGAAAAGTGAAATTGGAAGTGAAATCGTAAGCCCGGTTCATCCAGTGGCCGGGATTAGGCTGGCGGCGGTCCAAAGCAATATCCGCTATTTGAACAGGCTTGATCTGGTTATCGTCGAGATTTGTGAGGGTGCTAATGTGGTTGGGGTTACGACTCAAAACGCGTTCTGTGCGGCTCCTGTTTATCTAGTAAAACAGCATTTGAAGATGTCTGACATTCGCTATTTTTTGATTAACACAGGTAATGCTAACGCAGGCACAGGCGAGGCGGGAAAAGTCGATGCCTTAGTTTGTTGTAATGCCCTTGCAGAAATGGCGCGCACGGGCATTACCAGTGTCCTCCCTTTTTCTACTGGTGTTATTGGTGAGAAACTGCCAGTTGAAAAGATTTTGCTAGGCCTGCCCGATGCATTTAACAGCCTTGATAGTGGTAATTGGTTAGCGGCGGCGACAGGAATATTAACGACCGATACTCGGCCTAAATTAACCTCGAGGAAAATTATTATAGGTGGTGCTGAGGTAACTATTACCGGGTTTGCGAAAGGTTCGGGAATGATTAAACCGAATATGGCGACCATGCTAGCCTACGTTTTTATTGACGCCCAGATTGAATTAGAGTTATTGAAATTGATGCTGGACGACTGTGTTAACCAGTCATTTAACCGAATTACCGTCGATGGAGATACCTCGACTAATGATTGTTGCATGCTTACAGCGACAGGAAAGTCTGGTGTTGTAATTGATGCTCAGCATTGTGATATTGCGAGCTTTCGCCAGCAACTCGCGGGCATATTCGTGGATTTGGCTACCGGGTTAATTAAGGATGCCGAGGGGGCGAGTAAGTTTGTCACTGTCGATGTTAGTGGCGGTGCCAATGTGGATGAGTGTCTTAAAGTTGCTTACTGCGTTGCTGAATCTCCTCTGGTTAAGACAGCTTTATTTGCATCAGACCCAAATTGGGGGCGAATTCTTGCAGCGGTAGGCAGAGCGGGAGTTGAAGGTTTGGATATTGACGGTGTCGCGATCTACCTTGGTGACGTTTGTATAGTGGCGCAGGGCAGTGTTCATGAATTTTATACAGAATCAGCTGGGCAGTTTGAAATGGATAAGTCTGAGATATCGATCCGTATAGACCTTGGGCGAGGCAATGCTCAGGAAACTGTATGGACATCTGACTTATCAAACGAATATGTCAGAATCAATGCAGATTATAGAAGTTAATGCCGGCAAAACAAAAATTAGTTCATGTCGCTGTCGGTGTCATCAAAAACGATTTGAATCAAGTGCTAATCTCCTTACGTCGAAGTGATGCCGATCAAGGCGGGCTATGGGAGTTCCCCGGTGGGAAAGTCGATCCGGGTGAAGATGTTCGATCTGCCCTTTGCCGCGAATTCAAGGAAGAGCTCGGTATCAATCCGACTCGGTTTTTTCCACTTAAAAAAATTGTGCATCAGTACAGTGATAAAAAAGTGTTGCTAGATGTGTGGACGATCACCTCATTTGACGGCGAGCCCCGAGGTTTAGAAGGACAGGAATTCAAGTGGCAGTTGGCGGAAATGTTTAAGTATGATGAATTTCCGAAAGCTAATCGCCAGATTATCGACGTTCTCAGACTCCCGCTGTATTTACCGATCACACCTCAGGCATCTAATTTCAAGGCGCTTGAAAAGCTGATCCTTAATTGGATTGAATCCAAATACCAGCTTGCCTATTTTCGTCAGAACCAATTAAGCAGCGACCTTTACCGGCAATGGTTTGTTTGCGCCAATAAGCTATGCTTAAACAGCGGCTTGATGCTTTTGGCAGACTTAGAACAGTATCCTTATGAGTGTGGTTCTGAAGTGCGGGGCGTTCATGCAAAAGCTTCGACCTTAATGAAGCTATTAGAACGGCCTGTTGCTGAAGATGTCGTGTTTTCAGCTTCTTGCCATAATCAGGAAGAGCTCAGACACGCGCAGAACGTCGGGGTAGATTTTGTTTTGCTTGCGCCAGTAGCTAAATATGGGGATTCGAAGTCTACAGCTTGGGCTGGCTTTGAGTGCTTAGTTGAGACCGTAAGTATTCCTACCTATGCTTTAGGGGGGCTGGCTAACCCAGATCTGAATCAAGCGCTGCTCAGCGGGGCAGTCGGCACTGCAGGTATTTCGACTTTTAGTAATCTGCCTTCATGAATACCATTGAAGGCGCATCGCTAACGCGGTGTGTGCCTTCTTCAATCTAAGAAAATAAATTTAGTTAGGGAAGCAAGTTGCTGATATGTATCGGTTTAAATTATTTAAAAATGAAAAAAATTGACGATTTATGATAAAGTATTAGACATACTCGCAGATAGAATAGGTTGAGGCTAAATTTGGCAGCTAGAGGCTCGCCGCGAAGATAAGCCTAATTCTGTGACGGGGATCACTGCTAATAATCCTAAGTCATTGAAAATATTAAAAACCCCACGAATGTTATCGTTACTTAAGAGCTAAAAGACATGAAGCTTGTTAACCGATTTTTGCGCCTTAACCAGCCTTTGAATGTAGTCGTGTTCCTATTGTGTGCGTTTGGGACACAGGCAGCTATGGCCGATGTGGCACCACTTGTTGACCAAGCTGTACTGGTACGACTAACCACGGCTGCGGGGACCGCAGCGGTCGTGGATGGGGAGACAAATAGTCCTACCACCGGAGTTGAGAGTGTTAATGCCAGCTACGTCAGTGCTGGAGATTGGGCTGTTACCGGTGCTGGCTTTGTTAATGCGGCGACATTTGTTTTTGATCTTGGTCAAACCGCCACCGTGTCGGCTGCAACGATAACGTTTCCGATAGAAGAGACTTTCGCTCAGAACGGTGCTGCTCCTATACAGGTGTTTTTTTTCGCTGATAACGGTGTCGTTGAATTTACAGATTATTCCGTTGGCTTTGAAACTCCAATCGCTGAGATCGATGCGGTTGGCCTTACAGAGATTAAGGTGGATGTAACGGGGGCGGTTAATGCATCTCTTGGTACGTCAAGGTTTGTTGGGTTTCGCGTTCGAAGCGCGGTCGAGCCTGGCTCAGTCTCAGCGACATTATTTCCTGCATGGACAGGCCTCAAATTACGACCAAACCCCTTGTTGGAATTCGTGTCCGGTCCAGCGCCGGTGCTGCCCTCAGATTCTTCTCGCTTTGATGGTTTTACTTTAGAAGTGCCAAGCATAGATGCCGCTGACCTTGGTGAAGTGAAGGCCCAATTTAGGCTTGTTGATCCTAATAATCTAATCTTTCAATTGACTGACGTGCTGGTGAGTTCCGCTGGTATTGAAGCGCCATCAGTTTCTGGCATTGATTTATTCAATTGCAATGCGTTCTCGCGGCCACCGACAAATGCAGTGGCGCTGGGCGCTGCTAGTTATTCAGTGAATTCAGGCATCCTTGATGTGCCTAGTGTGAACTTCAATGGTGAGCAAGTGGCGATAAGACTTGAGCTTATTGATGGCAGCAATCCTATTGTTTTTGAAACGCTTTCGCTAGGGGCCGTGCAATCAGGGCCTTCAGATGCAACTGTATCGGCATTAGGCGGGGGCATCATCACTGAGTCTTCGCAGGATTTTATTCCCTTATGCCATGGTTGGGCATTAATAGGGGACTCTACGCGTAATCGCGTGGTGGAGCGAAATCTAATTACAGGTGAGACAGGGGCTACCTACTCATTTGGCCAGAACCCAGATCAATTTACTTTGGATGAAGCTAATGGATTGGTTTACATGACTGTCCATCCAGAGACTGAGCGATTGTACCGCCTTGACTTGAATACGGGTTCTATTACTTCAAAAAGAGTAACGCAAACGTTCGGCAATGAAATTTTAACTTTTAACTATTCATGGGCTCTTCGTGATATCGCATTAGGTGAAAATGGTAATGTTTTCGCATTGATGAGGGATAGCGTCTTAGAAAACCCAGAGAATGGTTTGCCATACACAAATACTGGATTGTGGCTGGGTCTAATGTCGGGCACGGCTGAATTTTTGACCGCTAGCATTCCACTACTGGAACCTGTCAGAGTTGACTATGACCCAGTTAGAGATCATGTCTTTTTGGCTACTCAATCTAATTTGGTGACTTTTAATTTTGATCCTATTACCAATGCAATCAGCTTCATCCAAGGCACCGATATCGCTGTGGGTAGTGGATGCACTGACTTTGATATATCACCTGATGGCAATCGCCTTGCTTACACATGCCCTAATGGTAATAGGCCGGGCGATCCAGATTTTAGCATCGTGGATATGGCTCCAGATGACTATTTCAACTCGTCAGGTGAATGGTTTCTAGGGGAACAACCTGTAAGTGCAACGTTTGATAGTACTGGGACGTTGTTGATAGCGACAGATAACGACAAACTATTCTTCTATGACGTCGTGACGCATTTGATATTGGAAGATTTTGAATTGGGTTTGTTGGAAGGTGAAACCATTAGAAAAATAAGAATATCCAAGGATGGGGGATTGCTCTATATATTCCTGAATAATGAAGTTCATGACCCTAGTAGTAAATTTTACTGGATGCCAATGCCTGCTATCACGGGTACACCTTTATTCTAAGCTTGCCTAGAGCTAGAAAGGTGCCTACAGCTAGATAGATAGCCTACAGTTGGACAGATAGATCATTAGACCATATGCCTCAAGCCTAGGCAGTAGTAAAACTAAAGTCGGTAAAGTAATTTCTGAGCAGAATCTATAACCGTCAAGACTCTCCGATACAACCAATCTGCTATTGAATACTGTCGTCATTTTCATCGAGTTCTGAAAAAGACGGAGCTCCAGCAATGCTGTGCTTTTCTGTTGCCCATTCGCCAAAGTCGATTAATTTGCAACGGTCGCTGCAAAAAGGTCGATACTGGTTTTTCTCTATCCACTGAACTTGAACCCCGCAGGTAGGGCAGGACACAGCTTTAACGTTTGGTGTTGGATTCATATAGATGTCCCACTGAGTTCTAAATATTTATTGTGTAAAGATAAAATCTTTGCCGGCAGCTTGTCACTCGATTGATCGTTCGAAAGTATATCGTCGGCGGCAGTAAGCCTTTCAGCTCTCCCTATCTGAGAATCAATTATTGATTTGATAGTTGCCTCGTTACTTCCATCTCGCTTAAGAGTCCGTCGAAGTTGAGTTTCCACGGGAACGTCAACTACCAAGATTCTATCAGCTAGTTTATGTTGATCCGTTTCTAAAAGTAGTGGTGAAACTAACAATGTATAGGGTGACGGTGAGGTTTGCAGGCGAGAGAGCATTAAATCTCTTATTGCTGGATGAAGGAGTTTTTCCAGCCAAGTTTTTTTTGCGTTATCTGCAAAAACAATCTGTCGGAGCTTAGCCCTATTTAGCCTGCCGTCTTCGTCAAGAATATCATTTCCAAATTTGTCGTTTATGGCGACTAATGAGGGAGTGCCGGGCTCTACCACTTCACGGGCAAGTACATCGGCGTCAACAACGACAACACCAAATTTCTCAAAACATTCGGAGACTGTTGATTTCCCGCTTCCTATGCCGCCTGTCAGGCCTACAATAAACATGCCGGTCAGCCTACAAAGGCGGAGTAATAGAAGTCATTAATTTGGGGTCCCCAGATAAGCATCAAATACCCAGCTCCGGCGAGATAGGGGCCAAATGGCATTGGTATTGATTTATCCCTGCCCATGATTAGGATCATTGCGAGTCCGAAAACCGCCCCTACAAGAGACGAGAGGATGACTATTGGTAGTAAGCTCTGCCAACCCATCCACGCGCCAAGGGCAGCGAGTAACTTAAAGTCACCATAACCCATGCCTTCCTTGCCGGTTACCAGTTTGAAAGCCCAGTAAAAGCCCCAAAGTACCAAGTATCCGGCTATGGCACCAATTACAGCGTCGGTGATCGTTACCTGCATGCCTAGATCTGTTGCATTTACAGCTAAACCAAGCCAAAGCAGGGGGATAGTAATATCGTCTGGAAGTAACTGATGGTCAAAATCAATAAGCGTTAAGCTTATAAGGCACCAAACAAGAATCAAAACAGCTAATGTTAGCCAAGTTGCCCCAAAGCTTGCCGCAACTAAAGCAGACAATATGCCTGTGGCGGCTTCAACGGTGGGATAGCGAATAGATATTTTTGCTTTACAGCTTGAGCATTTGCCTCGTAATAAAAAGACATAGCTCAGGATAGGGATATTTTCCCAGGCCCGAATCTTATGATTGCAGAGAGGGCAGTGAGAGTCGGGCTTTTGCAAATTGAAAATTTTAAATTTTGCAGTGGCCGCATTAGTGTCAGGCTCTTTGTTTTTTAGATCCAGAAATTCATGGCATTGAGCGCGCCAGTCTCTCTGCAACATAATTGGTATTCGGTAAACCACCACATTGAGAAAGCTGCCAACTAGTAGACCCAGCACAGTAGTTAAGGTAATGAGTAAAGCTGGGCTTGCTTGAACAAGCGTTACGATTTCCATAGAGGTGATTGGCCTTTATTCAGCAGATAAAATTATATGCGAAAGGCATTTACATTATCGCGCCGAGTTGGAAGATAGGCATGTACATTGCGATCATTAGGCCGCCAACCAAAACCCCTAGTACTGCCATAATCATAGGCTCCATGAGAGCCGTGAGGCCGTCCACTGCATTGTCTACTTCTGCCTCGTAAAAGGTCGCGCACTTGTCTAGCATGCCATCAAGGGCACCTGACTCCTCTCCAATGCCAACCATCTGTGTGATCATGGTTGGGAAAAGGGTAGTGTTCTTAATGGCGAAGTTTAGCTGCTGACCCGTGGTTACATCGTCCTTGATTCGTTTCGTTGCCGTGTAGAAAACTATGTTGCCGGTTGCCCCTGCAACGGAATCAAGAGCATCAACTAGCGGCACGCCGGCACTAAAAGTTGTAGATAAAGTTCTTGTGAATCGCGCAAAACAAGAAGCTCTGACTATTGGGCCTACGATAGGTAATTTTAAAGTTATTCGGTCTATTATCTGTGCGAACGCTTTGGAGCGAATTCGGGCCTCTTTAAATGCAAAGCCTCCAGCAACAACCCCAATGACAACTTTCCACCAATGGGCAATAGCAAAATCAGATAGCATCATCACGAATTGAGTAAAGGCAGGCAGTTCAGCACCAAAGCTTCCAAAAGTCTCGGCAAACTGAGGTACTACTTTTATGAGGAGAATTCCGGTCACTATAAGCGCAACGCCAACGACGGCTAGAGGATAGTTCATCGCCTTTTTAATTTTTGCTTTAAGTGCTTCTGATTTTTCTTTATAGGTTGCCAGTCTTTCCAACATAGTTTCCAAAGCGCCAGAAGCCTCACCGGATTCTACTAAGTTGCAGAAAAGATCGTCGAAGTAACGAGGGTGCTTGCGAATACAGTCAGCAAAATTGTTTCCTGCTGATACATCATCCCTGATTTTCATAACCAGCACCCTCATAGACGGGTTTTCTAAACTTTCACCGACAATTTCAAACGACTGAACCAGCGGGATGCCAGCCTTCATCATTGTTGCCAATTGACGCGTAAAGACAGCGATATCTCCCGGTTTAATGGCTTGTTTTTTTGGGCCGAAAAGGTCTTTTGACTTTTTCTTAACCTTGGTAGGGTTTACTCCCTGCTTCCTGAGTTGAGCTTTTACAAGCGCCTGACTGGTACCCGGGATCTCACCATTGCTTTTGTTCCCGTTCTTGTCGAACCCTTGCCAAACATATACGCTTTGTGCCGCTTCAGTAGCCATTGCCTACCTCGTTTTGTACAGACCGTTTCTCAAAATCCATTTTTAATAGACTGCTTCTAAACAGGAAATAGATGAGTAGTCGCCATTTACAGAGGCAAAGGATATCACGGTCCTAACGCCTTGTATTCATTCAATTCAGGTCAATCTGTTCGCTTCTTCTAAGCTGGTCAGGCCCATTCTGACCTTTGCCAGGGCTGACTGACGTAAATTATGAAAACCTTCTTTTTGAGCCTGATCAGCTATCTCGATAGAATTACCGTCAGCCATTATAATCCGGGATATGACATCGGTAATGGGGACTACCTCATAGATCCCGACACGGCCTTTATATCCTTCCTTGCATTTCTCACAGCCAACAGCTTTGAAAAGCTGCAACGTAGATAATTGCTCACTCAGGAAGCCCTCTTCTAACAGTACGTTTTCGGGATATTCGGCGGTTTCTTTGCAGTGCTGACAAAGTCGGCGGGCGAGCCTCTGGGCGATTATTAAGCTTACAGAGGTTGCAAGGTTAAAAGCTGGGATCCCCATGTTTCTGAGACGAGTAAGGGTTTCCGGTGCGCTATTAGTATGGAGGGTGGAAAGAACCATATGGCCCGTCTGAGAGGCTTTAATAGCTATCTCGGCTGTTTCTAGATCCCTGATTTCGCCTACCATAATCACATCTGGGTCTTGCCTTAAAAAAGCTCTAAGTGCAGCAGAAAAATCTAGTCCTATTTTGTTGTTAACAGGAACTTGGTTAATTCCCTCTAGATTGATTTCAACAGGATCTTCGGCAGTTGATATGTTTCGCTCAGGCGTATTTAGAATGTTAAGTCCGGTATACAGTGAGACAGTTTTACCACTGCCTGTCGGTCCGGTGACTAAAATAAGCCCTTGATGTAAATGCAATGCACTTAGAAATTGTTGTTTCTGTACTTCCTCATAGCCCAGTGCTTCGATACCCATCTGTGCGCTTGATGGATCTAGAATCCGTAGAACAATCTTCTCACCCCACAAAGTAGGCAGTGTATTCACGCGAAAGTCTATTGCGCGGTTCTCGGATATTTTCATTTTGATTCGCCCATCTTGTGGTAGGCGTTTTTCAGCAATGTCCATCTGCGACATTATTTTCACTCTAGAGGCGATACGACTGGCGATATTGATTGGTGGGCGGGTCACCTCATGCAGAATGCCATCGGTTCTAAAGCGGACTCGATAAGTTTTCTCATAGGGTTCAATGTGAATATCAGATGCGCCGGTGCGAATGGCATCAAGTAGTATTTTATTGACGAATCTTACTATTGGAGTTTCGTCTGCAGTTCTGGTTTCTTCTTCTGGACTATCAACGGGCAAAATTTCGACATTCAGTTCTTCAAGAGAATCTTCATCAAGTTCGGCTATAGACCCGCTTTGTACCTCTTCTTGGTTGATATAGTCAGCAATGGCTAGGGCGAGCTTTTCTTCTTCAACAACAACTACATCATTATTGATTCCGGTATGAAATTTAATCTCATCAAAAGCGGCAATGTTGCCGGGGTCTGAAACGGCTAAATGCAGTCTGTTAGCACGCCGGAACAAAGGCAGAACGTTATGCTTCTTTATAAGCTTTGTATCGACAAGTTTGCGAGGGATATGGGTAAAATCGTAAGAATCTAAATCAAGAAGGGGAACGCCAAATTCCTCAGCGGCAGCAATAGCTATAGCGCTACCGTCCAAAATATTATCGGCAACTAACTGGGTAACGAATGGCTGTTTCTTTTTCGCTGCCATCTGGATTGCAGCAATAGCGACCGATTCGTTGATTAAATTTTCAGAGACGAGGCGTTTAGCTAAGCCTCCCATTAATACGGACATGGTAGGGGGCGGATCACATTGATAAATGATTGATGTTGTAAGGATAAGTATAGTGGATAGGGAGGAGAGTGGTTAAAAATTAGCTATATTAAATGGTCGTTTCTCAGCGCTTGTATAAATTGTTCTATTAAAAAGTGATTTTCAAATGATTAGCTTATAAAGCCTGTTGAGTCTGTCGGGTATTGTTTGCTTGGCTAAGAGCAGTTTGATTTGGAGTCGCTGATAAAGTCGAATGCGGTGGTCTGAAGTGTATTAGTTGAAGTAAATTTAATGCAGCTGACTATGACTAAATGGTTTTAGCAGAAGTTAACAGCAACACAAGTGCCACTTGAAATCCATTTAATCACGTTATTGGTCCCTGTCGTGGGGGTTAAAATATAAGTGAGCCCAGCCAGTGGTGTACCATCATTCATCCAAGTGCCAGTGATTTCTCCATCAGTGACACTGAAGCCGTGGGCAGTGGGAGACGCTGAAATGCCGTTAGGAACTCCATTTGCACCATCATCCATATCGGTTAATGCAGTTGAGGTAACGATTTGTACTCTGAGTTCAATGACTGTTTTTAGCGGAGTAACGCCAATGATTAATTCGGAAAACCTAGATCGACTTGTGTATTGTTGATAAGCAGGTAGTGCAACAGCGGCGAGAATCCCAATTATTGCGACTACTATCATTAATTCGATTAGAGTGAATCCGCCAGATTTGCAGCGTTTGTTGATGTTGTTCTGGATGGTGTCCATCTTGAATATTTCACGGGGATTCGTCATGGCATATCTCAAGCGTTAGATCATAGGTTTTTTGAAAAGTCTGCTAATTGGTTAATCTGCCTTAATTTTAAATGTCGGTGGGATCTTAAGTATTAGATCTACGTATCGTAAATACGTCTTCGTTAACGGCTTGAAGTTAGTTTAGTCGTGATGTTGTTTAAATTGCATAAGCTTTTTTTTAAGAAGCTGCGCTTAAGACGTTTGCAAGCGCTGCCTGTGAGCAGCGCCTGCAAAGCTAAGGTCTATTTTAGCAAAGGTTGTTTGCTACACATGTTCCACCAGTTGCCCAGTTAATTCTACCGTTAAGTAGTGTGGGAGTTAGGATATATGTCTCGGTGTTTAGAGCTGATGTAGTGTCGACTTCCCAAGTCATCGTGATTACGCCGGGTGTAGTGATAGCTGAACCGTGTAGGTTGGCAGCTGCAGTAACGTCGGCAGGAAGACCGCTAAAACCGCCGATAACATTAGTCAGAGCAGTCAACCCAGCTGTCTGGACTTCTACTTCGATGGCGGTTTTAAGAGGGGTAGCTGCTAAGACTAATTCTGAGAAAGTCGCGCGGTTTGTGTAGTTCTGGTAAGCGGGAAGAGCAACTGCTGCCAAAATACCGATAATCGCAACCACAATCATTAATTCGATTAGTGTGAAGCCGTCTTGTTTCTTGTGAGTTAGCTTAGTCATGGTGTATCTCCAGAGGTTTTAGTTAAATTAAAAAATTAGTACGCCAGACCATGTTTGTTCAGCGGATGCTAAATATATAACCAACTATCGTGCCAGCTTTTCGAGAAAAGAATAAGTCATTGATAAGTAAGTAAATATTTAATTTCGCTTTCTTTTTTAAATATTGCACTTCGAAAAGTTACATTGCTAGGCTGACAATTCTTGTCACTATTAGCCGTGATAGGGTCGAAATCGTAACAAAACTGCGTCATAAGATGCGTTGCCCTTAAATTCCAAGGGCCGCAGATTGGCTTAATCCAAAAGTGGTGCGACTTTATGCGCAGTACATGAACCGCAGGTTCAGCTAGGATTAATCGTCTTACGCTAAGCTGGGATTCTCCTAATAAGGTTAAGGGAAGTTGGCGCAAAGTCGAGTTGGCTAGCCTTGCTTTACCGGGTAAAGGTGGTTTATGTTGATCCGACTTTTTATAGAGCCACTTCAAATACGCCAGCGAGTTGTCAGTTGGTGGCAGGTTCACTGCATTGTCGAGCCCTAATCGGTTATGATGTTGGTGACTTGAAAAATTATGTCCCGCGGGTATCGCGGAGGGAATTTGATGAATACAAAGTTAAAATTATTAGCCGGTGTAACAATACTTGGGCTGAGCCTAAGTGGCCAGTCAATGGCTCAAGACAAAACCATTAGTGATGGCGTTTTCACCCAGGCCCAAGCGGACGCAGGTAAGCTTGTATATGATTCGTCCTGTAAGAACTGCCACAACATGCGATTCTACCGTGATCTCTTAAAGTCTTGGAATAATCAGCCACTACTTTACCTCTGGGAAAACATTATGGGCACTATGCCAGCGGATAATCCGGGGTCTTTAATGCTTGAAGAATATACAGATGTGATCGCTTACATTCTGGCTGAGAATGATTTTCCAGCAGGTGAACATATTTTGGATCCAGATAACGGAATGGATAAAATTAGTATTCTTGCTCCGTAGCCTAGCTTTGAGCCTATGCGCATAGTGTGATTAGTTTAGGTGATGAGGTGAAGAGATTCGCGGATGTTGAAAATAAAAAAACGGAGCTTAAGTTCAGTTCGGTTTTTTTATTGGCGTAGTGTTTAATCGCCTTTTTTGTACAAGCGCAGATTTGTAAAAGATAGTCTGCGCAAAAGGCTTCCAGCAAAAGACTTAGCGTAAAATTTTTACAGTATAAGAATTACGTTAATTTGATTCGGCGCCTCCAAATTCCGGACAATCTCTTCTAATCTTGCTTATCTCAGCCTGATCTCGGGTATTGATAATGAGATCATACTTGTTAGCTAGAGCGTCCCACAGCGCGGCATATTCACACTGAAACTCTTCTCTTGGCAGGTAACGATCTGGGCCTCTGTCGGACTTACGTCTTATTTCCCGTTTTTCAACGAGCATGATGTTTAACGGGTCATTGGCAAATTGTAGCTTTTTTCCTGCATCCCAGCGGTCGCCACCATGAATATGTGCGTACATGAGCGGGATGACATGGTCTATATCTATTTGCACGGCCACGTTAAAGGTTTTACCCGTGTACTCGTCCAACCATTTACCGGTGCGCACTATACAGTTTCTAGGATTTGTATATTTTACTTCATCGCTACTGGTAAGGATTAGCATTTCCTGACGAGTAGATTGACAATCTTCATCGTAGTCCTCTTCGAAAGACCAGTCGTCTGGGTTAAAAAACCTCTCTCTGTCTCTGTTATCTCTAAGAAGGCTGTCTCTACCCATGCGGCTGAAGGTGTCTGGCATTTCACAAGCTCGCATATGGCAATGGTAAGACCGGCCGAAATAATGTCCACCGTTGATATCCGTCCTGCCGGCGTGTCCAAAAGCGGTCAGAGGCAGACAAGTTAAAACAAGTAGCCTGAATAAATTGCGGGGTATGTTCATTCCATGCTTCCTCTAAATTTCTCAGAACGGTTAACATTAGGTGCCATATAAAGTGGGAATAAGCGACTAAGCAGGGTCGTCAAACAGTAGTGAAAGATCTACCGCGAAGCAATGTTTTGTTAGCGCGCCAATGGAGATGAAATCCACGCCCGTCTCAGCGGTTTTTACCAATGATTCATCGTCAATATTGCCAGAGGCTTCCAATTTACATTTGCCTTTGTTTATTTCAACCGCCTCAATCATTAATTGTTGAGAGAAGTTGTCAAGCATAATTATGTCGACTGAGGCGGCTAGGGCGAGTTCTAGCTCAGCAAGATTTTGCACCTCAACCTCAATACTTTTTCCCGGGTTGTTCGCGCGCGCTGTGGAAACAGCGGCCTTTATCCCGCCACAGGCTCTAATGTGATTCTCTTTAATCAAATAGGCATCGAACAATCCTATTCTGTGATTGTGGCCTCCGCCGACTGTGACAGCATATTTTTGTGCAATGCGAAGACCAGGAATGGTCTTGCGCGTGTCCAGTAATTTCGCATTTGTGTGTGCTACAAGATTCACGAGCAGTCGAGTTTTGGTTGCGGTGCCGGCCAAAGTTTGGATGAAGTTAAGTGCGGTTCTCTCCGCGGTGAGAATGGATCTTGCCTTGCCGTGGATTGTGACAAGGCATTGGTCAATTTTTATCTGATCTCCATCGTCCACCAGCCAGTTAAGTTTGACACAGGGGTCTATCTGCCTGAAAACCTCGGTGGCCCATTGCTTACCGCAAAAAACGGCGTCCATCCGTGAAATGATTTGTGCCCGTGCATGGGTTTTTTCTGGAATTAAAGCGGCGGTGATATCGCCAGAGCCAAGATCCTCAGCGATGGCTAGAGCGACGAGGTTTTGCAATTTTGAGATAGGTTCCTGTGTTTTGTTGATGTTCATTATCTGTCGACTAAGTGCCTCAAAATATGTGTTTTATAATAGGTGCCGTAGGGTGAGAGTACTTCCGCGCTGAGTAAATTCAACTTGCCGCAGCGCGCTCATTCCTAAAAGGATAGTTTCGCCGGGCATATTAGATGCAATGCTGGCTCTAACATTGCGAAGCGCTATGGTGCCAATGCTTAACTCATTAATGGTGGTAGCAAAAACATTGATTACGCCGTTAGCGGTAACAGCTTGGCTTGTTGTTCCAGGAATGAGGCCGGCGAGGTCTGCAATACGCGAGGGTATGGCGACATCGGTGGCGCCGGTGTCCAATAAAAAGGTGACTGGCACCCCGTTGATAGCGCCACTAGCCACGTAGTGCCCCTGGCGGTTTTGTTGCAGGATAACTTCCCTAAATCCATCACTTCCCTCATGGCTTTGTGGGCTTTGATTGGGGTTGATTTGCTGGCCTAGCAGGCCGTCAAAAAAGAATGTCAATCCTGCTATCCCAATAATGAAGCAGGCTATTAACATCCCTTGTCCTAGCTGCTTGCCTGGTGGGCGATTTTGAACTTCTTTCATAGTGTTAAGTATCCCCCATAGACATCAGAATAGAAAGTTGAGAACTGAGTCAAAGTTCTCGCACAAAGATCGGAATTTCAAGGGCTTCTACCCAAAAATCTTGTACTTTGTGAGTTAGGTCTACCTACAGTTAATTGGTAACCGCGATAACAGGTCAATTAAAGCAGAAGCTGAAATTTTTAAACTGGATACCATGAAATTCATTCCCAAATCAAATAAGGCCCTGCAATTCGAGCCAAGCGACATGACGGTAGTCGAGAAAATACGTTGGTCGCTTAGGCAAAGGCTCCGCGTGCAGCTTAATCAGCTAAATGTTGAGTTTTTTGATGAGGCAGACGACTTTCTATTTTCGGCTGGTAAGCAAGGCCAATTTGATGAAGAGAATGCTTATCTGAGGTCTATGCGCGAGCTTCGCACGAAACAGAGCCTCTTTGATGAAATTTTTATAAATGATATTTTATCGAGGCTTGAGCAATCCTATCCTCAGGCTAGCGGACGTGACAACAATCTGACCAGCGAGGGCTTGGGTGCGGCGTTCGAGTGCGTCGAGATAGATCTAGCTTTTCGTTCGATGCGCAGAAAAGCAGAAAAACTTTACTCGTCTCATCTCAAACAAATAGATTCTCTAAATCTGCGCCTTCACCATCTCTCCAACGAAGAAGTGATTTCCGGCTCTGTGTTAATCCAATCAAGCTTAGAAGCGTTTATGCATTCTCAATCGTGTTTTACTTTGCCGCTGGAGATCCGTTTGGTTTTTATTAAACTTTTTGAGCAGCACTGCTTGCTACGTATGGAAAAGCCGCTCATGGACATCATTAGCATTCTCACGAATGCCAGTGATAATAAGTTTATTGATAAGCTAGTCTCGTCGTCTTGCACATTTGGTGCAAAGAATAAGCTTAACCAGAACTCAAAAGCAGATTTGGAGAGTCGGCGAGCTAGCCTTGCCACAACCGGAGACAGAATTTCGGCGAGGGTAGAGGAAGCGGTCACAGACTTGATTTCACAGCTTTGTGACTCTCATCGAATGCCGCTTTTTATAGAACGCATGCTTCGCAGCCAGTGGCGAACTGTCATGTACGTTGTGGGCTTAAACACTGGCTGTGAGAGTGGCCAATGGACTGAGGCTAAATACTGTGCCCTCATGCTGTGCGCTGCGGCCTCCCAAGGATCAAATATTGGTCTAAAAGAGAAGAAGCTATTACTGAATCAGATCGAACAGGGTTTCAAGTTGGTTCGTATCGAGTCTACGATACACACTCAATTTTTAGCGCAGTTAAGTCAACTGCTCGATTTTGATGAGGCAATGATAACGCATGTCACCGAGCCGAGTGAAAAAACAACAGTAGCCCATACTGATGAGACTTCCATCAGCCCTAGCGGTCGCCGATTATTGAATCAAGATGATCTAAGTGAGATAGCGAAATTATTAGGCGGCGGTGAAAAAACTCAGAGTAGTAATCAACCCAGCTCACACATGAATGAATATTTCGCAGAGGTTGATCGGTTGGTTAATGGGCAGCAGGCGCGATTTAAGAGTGAAGGACGCTATACTGATTGCCGCGTGTTGTTGGCGGATGTTGGCTTTTATGTTATTCAATATGATGATCACCGGTCAAAGGTCAGACTTAGCCGGCTAGCGCTGGCAATGTCGTTAAAGCAGCGAGATCTAATGCTCGATAGTCTTAAAGTCCCCCGGGTTGTTTCTTCGGCCACTGTGTTAAACCAAAACCTGCATTAATTTAGTTCCGCCACTTTCTCTCCATGCTAACCCACTCTGTTCGGTCGTTTTCTTCTGTGATATCGCCTCATATCGACTATGGTAGAATAAAGAACTCAAGCTAAAGCGCTTTAGATAGGTTAAGTTTTTCTATATGTCCGATATCAATGTAATTAATGGCGGTTTGTTGGGTGGCACAAACTATGTTGAGTCACCGAATCAAAGCGATAGGTCTGGTGAGAACGCTATCGACTTGCTCATTATTCATAATATCAGCCTACCGCCGGGTCAGTATGGCAACGGCTGTATTGATCAGCTTTTCTGTAATTCGCTTGATTCCTCAAAGCATCCTTTCTTTGAGGAGATCGCAGATCTGCGGGTCTCCGCTCATCTGCTAATAGACCGCCTCGGGGATGTCACCCAATTTGTACCTTTTTGTAAAAAGGCATGGCATGCGGGGGATTCAGAGTTTGAGGAGAGGTCAAACTGCAACGATTATTCTGTGGGGATAGAGCTTGAGGGAACCGATTTTGAGCCGTTTACAGATGAGCAGTACCAATCATTGTTGTGCGTAACAAAGTTGTTGCTGCAGGAGTATCCTTGTCTTAATTCAGATCGAATAGTTGGTCATAGCGATGTGGCTCCGGGGAGAAAAACTGACCCAGGCCCTTATTTTGACTGGCAAAAATTTCGCCAAGCGCTTTCATGCTAATTAACTGTTTTGTCTCTTGTAAACGAGCCCTGCCATGAGTTTTCTAGTTATCCTAATTTGCCTAACAATAAACTATCTTTGGTTGAAAGATTTCGATCGCTTTGATGATGGTTGGTTCTTTCGCTTTCGTCGTCGTGTCGAATCAGCCATGCCTGTAACCACAGAGAACGTAGTATTTAGCTGGGTAGGCAGTGCCTTGTTAATTTATGCAATGCCAATGCTTATCCTGACTGCGGGGTTATTTCTGGCAAGTGGAAGGGGGTTTGGGATTCCCACCATGCTTTTGCATAGTTTAGTGCTTCTTATTGCTTTTGATCGCACGCAGCCGGGAAAACTGGCAGCGGATTTTCTTGCCAAATGGAACGATGCTGACGTGGAAGGAGCAGAACTATATCTGCAACAAGAGCTACCGGGGTCTGAATTGAATGCAGTGGAAGATCAGGTGGGGTTGCTGGCTTATTTTTGTAGGCAGCTAATTTACCGCTGTTTTGAGAAAATGTTTGTGATGTTTTTTTGGTACATGATTGCAGGCCCGCTGGCTGTGGTATTTAGTTATGTGAGCTATCAGCTTCGGGACAGTCACAGTGAAAACCAGACTGCGCAGGTAGTAAAAACCGTTTCTGTATTTGTATGGGCGCTTGAATGGGCCCCTATGCGGCTGCTAGCAATAACATTTTCTTTGGCTGGAAATTTTGTCCAATGCTTTGAAAGTGTTAAGGAATCGTTCTGGAGTTTTTCGCTAGAGTCAGATAACGCCGCCTTACTTTATGCGAGTTCAGGCTGTGCGATGCAGGGTTTTGCAAGCAAGGAAGAGGACTCCGGTTTGGCTGGAGAGGGTAATAAAGCGACTGATATTGCTCGGGGTGCAAGTCAAGTCGAGGCGCTGCTGGCGTTGTTGGAGCGTTCTCAAGCAATATGGCTTGCTGTTTTGGCATTGATTACTGTTTTTGGTTTATAGGTAATCGCTGTTTGATCTACTTTTTTGCTCAATATTTTTGTAAATTTATTGTAGTTTTTGATCATTTTTTCATCGAAGCTCGGGGCTTATTTTGGAGTTAAGAAAGTAATAAGTTGCATAAGTTACTGTATTCTAAAAAAAATAGCAGCAAGCCGTGAATTTTTGCAGGGCTGTCGCGCTGTGTAGTATTACTACATGAAAGCCCCTGTTTCGATGGAGCTAATGGCAGGAATACGGTAAAATTCACCAAATTTTGTAATTGAATTACAAAGGATAAAGCTCTACCAGTGATCCTGGTATGCACGGGAAGCAATTATGGCAACGCAAAACGACGCTAATCCAGAAGAAACGCGAGAATGGTTAGATGCCCTGGATTCAGTTATCCAAGAAGAGGGCATAGACAGAGCTCATTATATAATTAGTCAGCTAAACGACACAGCGATTAGGACGGGGCGTTTCTCCCCGATTACTTCGGTAAACACACCATACTCCAATACAATTTCCCCCCTTAACGAAGAACGAATGCCCGGCGACATGTTCATGGAGCGCCAAATCAGGGGGATTATCCGCTGGAATGCGTTAGCAATGGTTATGCGCGCTAACGGGGAAAACTCCAGTCTGGGTGGCCACATATCTACATTTGCCTCATCGGCGACCTTGTATGACATTGGTTTTAATTACTTTTTCCGTGGCCCGGGTGAAAAAAATGAAGGTGACTTGATCTATTATCAAGGCCATTCGTCGCCCGGCATCTATGCTCGTTCATTTCTAGAAGGGCGTATCACAGAAGGGCAGTTAGATAATTTCCGTCAAGAAGTGAATGGCGATGGCTTATCTTCTTACCCTCACCCATGGTTAATGCCAGATTACTGGCAATTTCCTACAGTATCTATGGGCTTGGGGCCGATACAGGCAATCTATCAGGCTCATGTCATGAAATACCTCAGCAGTCGTGAATTGCTGGATAACAGTGATCGCAAGGTATGGGCATTTTTAGGTGACGGCGAAACTGACGAGCCGGAATCACTTGGAGCAATCTCAAAGGCAGGGCGAGAGGGCTTGGATAACCTTATATTCGTTGTGAATTGTAATTTGCAGCGGCTCGATGGCCCAGTTCGCGGTAATGGCAAAATTATTCAAGAGCTCGAAGGTATTTTTCGAGGCGCTGGCTGGAACGTTATCAAAGTTGTTTGGGGGCGCCATTGGGACCCTCTTTTTCAAGCGGATACTGATGGTATTTTGCAAGATAGAATGGATGAAGTGGTCGACGGAGAATACCAGAACTACGCAGCTAGGGGCGGTGCTTACACGCGCGAGCACTTTTTCGGCAAGAGTCCAGAGCTTTTAAAGATGGTGGAACACCTGTCGGATGACGACATTATGGCTTTAAATAGAGGCGGCCATGATCCATATAAAGTGTATGCCGCTTACGCTCAAGCAGCCAAGTCTAATGGTAAGCCTACCGTTATTTTGGCGAAAACGGTTAAAGGCTACGCGTTTGGTGGTGGAGCGGAAGCGCAAAATACTACCCACTCGGTTAAGAAGTTAGACATAGAGGGTCTGAAGAAATTTAGAGATAGGTTCGGGATTCCTGTAGATGATAAAGATCTCGCGGATGTTCCTTACTATAAGCCTTCAAAGCAGAGCTTAGAATACAAATACATGACTCGGATTCGCTCTCAGTTGGGCGGCTCACTTCCTCAGCGTAGGGCAACAAGCTATGCGTTGAAAGCGCCAGCTATGTCAGCTTATGAAAGTCAGACGAAGAGCAGTGGAGATCGCGAGGTATCAACCACGATGGCATTCGTTCGAATACTGTCTAGTTTATGTAAAGATAAGGCCATCGGCGAGCGAATAGTGCCAATTGTCCCTGATGAGGCGCGTACCTTTGGAATGGAGGGAATGTTCCGCCAGTTAGGTATATATTCTTCTACCGGCCAATTGTACGACCCTGCTGATTCAAATCAGGTGATGTATTACAAGGAAGATAAAAAAGGTCAGATGCTTGAAGAAGGCATCACTGAGGCCGGCGCATTTTCGGCTTGGATTGCAGCGGCCACTTCCTACAGTGTTAATAATTATCCATTAGTTCCTTTTTATATATATTACTCAATGTTCGGTTTTCAACGCATAGGCGATTTAGCGTGGGCGGCGGGTGATTCTCAGGCCAGAGGCTTTTTAATTGGTGCAACAGCAGGTCGCACGACATTGAACGGTGAAGGGTTGCAGCATCAGGATGGGCACAGTCATATTTTAGCATCGACCATTCCAAACTGTGTTAGTTACGATCCAACTTATGCCTATGAGTTAGCAGTTATTGTTCAGGATGGTTTACGGCGAATGTATGAAGACATGGAATCTGTTTTCTATTACATCACGACAATGAATGAAAATTATCAGCAACCTGAAATTCCAAAAGGTTGTGAAGAAGGGATCATCAAAGGCATTTACCTTCTGGAAGATAGCTCAGTTAAAGAGTACAAAACAACTAAGCCTCTCGGCAAGGGCGTTACTCTGAGATTGCTTGGCAGTGGTACTATTTTGCGAGAAGCACGCAAGGCTGCTCAGATTCTACGCTCTGACTTTGCTGTCAGTGTCGATGTTTGGAGTGTAACTAGCTTCAATGAGCTTAGGAAAGAAGCGTTAGAAGTTCAGCGCTTTAATATGCTGAACCCTACCAAGAAAGCAGGCGAGCCTTTTGTGACTCAAGCTTTAGCTGCACGCTCCGGACCTGTTGTCGCAACTACCGATTACATGAAATCACACTCTGATCAAATCAGGGAGTTTGTTCCTGATACTTACAGAGTAATGGGAACAGACGGCTATGGACGCAGTGATACGCGCGAAAACTTGCGTCATTTCTTTGAGGTGGATGCCAAATTTATAGTGCTTGCTGCGTTAACTGAGCTCAAAGGGCTTGATTTAATAAACGCCAAGCAGATTAGTGAATACATGAAAGATACGGGTATTGAGTCTGGGAAAAAGAATCCTTTGGCTCAATAGAATGATGAAGTTCAATCAAATTTCAGGGGCGAGCTCCATTGGCTATTGAAAAATTAACAGTTCCCGATTTAGGTGATTCTAGTGAAGTAGAAGTCATCGAGTTGCTTGTATCGGTAGGCCAGTCGGTCGAAGAAAATGATTCTTTGTTGGTCTTGGAAAGTGACAAGGCGGCAATGGAAATTCCTGCCCCGATGGCTGGTGTAGTGACCTCTATTGCGGTGAATTTAGGCGATAAAGTGACCTCCGGATCAGAGATGTTATCTCTGGAAGTTTCTGGGGACAGCGAGGCTGAGGAAAAAGACAAAGATAACGACGAGCCTGCCCCCGAAGAAGCAAGCGGCGAGGCAATGAAAGAGGAAGCTGATACTGATTCTCAAGAGGAAGCTGAGCCTAAGTCACCGGTATCGGATACGTTAGAGTCAGATGGGGCCAAAATTAGCATCATTGATGTACCAGAACTTGGCACTGACGACGAAGTTGAAGTGATTGAAATTAATGTTGCAGTCGGCGATTCGATTGCTGTTGACGACACGTTGATGACGTTAGAATCTGATAAAGCTGCAATGGATGTTCCTGCTTCAACCGCTGGAGTGATAGAAGAGTTATTGATTGCGGTTGGGGATAAAGTTAAAACTGGATCTCCAATTGCCAAGATTAGCAGCACAGGTTCGACGAAAGATTCGTCAGCATCTGAGGCAAAGCCGGCAAGTAAGGCAAAACCAGAACCTAAATCAAAAGATACTGAGCCTGCACAATCGACAGAGCCCAAGCCCAAGCCGTCTACTCCCGTGCCCACAAAGACACAAAAAAGCAGCAACAGAGTTTATGCAGGTCCTGCTGTTCGAAAATTAGCGCGCGAGCTCGGTGTTGATTTAAGTCTTGTTACAGGTAGTGGGGCAAAATCCAGAATCCTTAAAGATGATGTCCATGAATATGTAAAGGCTAAGATCAGCGAACCAGCGAGTGCTGGATTGGGTCCTGAACTATCTTCCATTGCGGATATCGATTTCAGCCAGTTTGGTGAAGTGGAGGAAGTACCTCGTAGTAAGCTACATAAACTTACTGCGAAAAACATGCACCGCAACTGGATGGCAGTGCCTCATGTCGCCCAGTTCAATGAAGCAGATGTCACAGATTTGGAAGCGTTCCGAGCTGATTTAAAGGCCGAGGCTGAAAAGAAAGGAGTGAAAATGACCTTCCTACCTTTCCTGCTTAAAGCCTGTGCCAAAGCCCTCGAAGAATATCCCCAGTTTAATGTGTCCCTGCATTCTTCTGGTGAATACATAATACAGAAGAAATACATTCATATAGGCGTGGCAGTGGCTACTGAAGCTGGTCTTTTGGTTCCCGTAATCAAGAATGTCGATAAGAAATCTTTGTGGGAGCTCGCGGCTGAAGTCATCGAGTTGTCGGATAAGGCTAAGAAGCGCAAGCTTACTTTGAATGAGATGCAAGGTGGATGCTTCTCGATCTCGAGCCTTGGAGCAATTGGCGGAACCGGATTCATCCCGATTGTCAGCTCTCCAGAGGTTGCAATTTTAGGGGTTTCAAAAACAGAGATTAAACCGGTTTACATCGATGGAGAATTTCAGCCGAGGAAAATGTTACCTTTTACGCTGTCTTATGATCACAAGGCCGTGAACGGCGTTGATGGTGGACTATTCGCGACTTATTTAGCGAAGTTACTGGGCGACATAAGACACATGATTTGATGGCGTTCACAAACAGCTGTTATTTCTGGAGCTTGAGGGAGATTATAAATGCAGTGCCAACGTTAACGGCACTGCGAACTTCTATTTCGCCGCCAAGCAGGGACTTAATAATGCGGTATACGGTGGAAAGCCCCAATCCGTGCCCCCCTGTTTTTTGCCTGGTGCTGAAATAAGGGTCAAAAACCTTCCTGAGAACCTTGTCGCTCATCCCGCAGCCGTTGTCTGCAACTACTACCGTTACCACGCCATTCTCAATTTTAGTCTCAATCGTAATTTTTCCTCGGTATTTAGCATCAGCTTCTAGCTTACGTGCGCTAATCGCCTGCTCTGCATTTCTGAGTAGGTTAACAAATACTTGCTGTAGCTCCATGGGTAAAACTTTAACTTGGGGTAGGGTGCTATCCAGTTTAAGTTCGGTTTTGATGTCTGTGAAACTGCTCTGGTTATTGAGAGTATAGTCTTTTTCAACAAATTTAAGAGCCTGCTCCAATAACAGATTGATATCGCATGGCTCGGTAGAATGAACATTTGAAATACTAAATTTGAGCATGTTGCTGACAATGTTGCTGGCTCGCAGCGCGCCTTCTTCTATTGATTCTAGGAAAAATGTGATTTCTCTCTGTTCCAAATATTCGTTAACCTTTGCCAAATCAACATTTAATGCTTTTGCAGTTTCTTGATTTGCTGGGCGGGAGAGGCTGAGACGGCGGCTGATGTTCTGTACGCCATTGATGATCGCGCTGAGGGGGTTGTTCACCTCGTGAGCTATGCCTGCAGCCAGTCCATCCATTGAATGCATCTTTTCGGTTTGCAAAACTCGTTGTTCTAGGAGCTCTCGCTGGGTGACATCATCAATTTGGATCACAATCACATCAGGTATCGCCGATAGCGGATAACAGCTGACTTTGTAGTAGCAGTTCAAGTCCTCAACCAAATAGGGCACTCGCTCTAGTGTCACAGTTCGAGATTCTTTCAGGGCGGTGATTATCTCCTCTGAATAACTTTGCAACATCGGAAACGATTCAAATACAGCGGTATTAAGTACTGAGGTGTCAGCAGCGTTGCTTATGGCGAGGGCATTCTCGTTTATTTGCTTAATCTGCAAATCCGCATCCACAGTAATCAATGCCGAAGGCATTGATTCAATAATACTGCTAAAAAATTCTTGAATGTCCATAGTAAGTGCAAAGCAAAATAGGCGCGTAATGTAATACGTTTCCCCCTAAATTCCTAATATTTCTCTGGCGAATGAGATCCCTGACATGAATTTTCGAATTGAGTCTGAATGTTTCTCATGGATTGCTAAAAGGCTGTTATATAGTATTAGCATACCAATAGAGCATGATTATGTGCACCCTCAATAATAATTTTCTTGAATGAAACCGGTGACTTTGCAACCCTATTTCTTGACTGCTGGATCATATAGTTATGTGGCAAGTGACATATTAAGACTCGGTTTGCTATTAAGTTCATTCGATCGTGGTGTTAGACTAACGCGTTAAAGTCACTAGAAAACACTAGTTACCTGCCAAAAATAAGTTATTAGTAAAAAAATGAGTTGCTTGCAACAGGAGAAAATAGGCTATGCCTTCTTTTGATATTGTATCCGAAGTAGATATGCATGAAATCAACAATGCTATCGATCAGTCCAATAAAGAGGTTGGCACTCGATTCGATTTTAAGGGGGTTGATGCTCAGTTTGAATTAACTGACAAAACCGAGATCAAAGTGGTGGCAGAGTCAGATTTTCAGATCCATCAAATGGTTGAAATCTTGCGCGGTAAATTTGTAAAGCGCGGGATTAATGCTAAAAGCCTGGTGGAAGGAGATATCGTCGTTACTGGGAAGAAAGCGGTAATGCCGATTAAAGTTCAACAAGGCATTGAGTCAGACCTTGCTCGCAAGATTGTTAAGATGATTAAAGAAACTAAAATTAAAGTTCAAACAGCTATCCAGGGAGATAAGCTTCGCGTTAATGGCAAGAAGCGCGATGAACTGCAGCAAGTGATCGCGTTTTTAAAAGATGCCGATTTAGAAGTGCCTCTACAGTTCGAGAATTTCCGCGACTAATCCTTGATCAAATACCCTAACAATGTCTATTGCAGTGATTTCATAATGAATAGTTTAATGAAAGTAGCCAATCATGAGTAAAGCAGTGACTCCTAAGCTTTCCTTTCTAGAGTCATTGGCGCAGCTGCGAGATAAGCGCTTCTTGGCGATATTTCTATTTGGATTTTGCAGTGGTTTTCCCTGGGTACTGCACGGATCAGTGTTAACTCTATGGATGCAACAATCCGGATTATCCAGATCAATGATTGGTTATGTCGGAGCGATAGCCACGGTTTATGCAATCAATTGGACCTGGGCTCCGTTAGTGGACAGGTTGAAAATCCCTTATTTGCACGAAAAGTTAGGGCAACGTCGTTCATGGATAATGTTGGGTCAGTTGCTGCTGGCAGTCTTTGTTTTAGCACTGAGCTTTGCTGATCCACGAACAAATCTGCCTTTAGTAAGTTTGCTAGCGCTTGGTATAGCGCTGGTTTCTGCGACTCTCGACATTTCAATAGATGCTTATCGAATTACCGTTTTTAAGCCTGACGAAATGGACTCTAAGATGCCTTTTGCCGCTGCTATGAGTACGGTAGGGTGGTTTGCAGGTTACGGATTTATTGGCGGTGCCATTGCGCTTGCTCTAGGTGGTGAAACCATCGGCTTATCATGGTCAGAGGTTTACCGTGTGGTGGCGGTCTTCTATTTCGTCATAATGGGTTTGGTGCTTTTGACCCCCATCCCTGAGGATGAATCTGTGGTTGCAACTTCTCGCAGGAGTTCTGATACAGATTCATTGCCGCTTGTAAATCGGATCTATGGTTTCGTATTAGAGCCTTTTGTGGAATTTTTTCGCCGCTGCGGTTTCAAATTGGCACTCTCAATCCTCTTGTTCCTAGTTGTGTTTCGCTTGGGAGAGGCTATGTTAGGTCGCATGTCTCTTGTTTTTTATGTCGAGCTGGGGTTCACAACTGACCAAATAAGTTTTTATCAGAAGTTTTTTGGCGGACTTATGACAGCCGGCTTTTCATTATTGGGCGCGGTTATTAATACGCGTTACGGCGTTATTAAAGGGCTTTTTGTCGCCGGTGTCGCGATGGCTGCTGCAAATTTGCTGTTCGCCCTGCTCGCGGTTATCGGGCCGAATGTTGGTCTATTTATGGTTACTTTATTAGTGGATAACTTTTTCCAGGCATTCTCAACGGTAGCTGCAATTTCTTTTATTTCTTATTTTACTAGTCGCACTCATACAGGCACGCAGTATGCGATGATGTCGTCAATTTCAAATTTTGGAAAAACGACTTTGGCAGCGGGTAGCGGTGCTATTGTAGATTTTCTTAATGGGGAGTGGGCTATCTTCTTTGTGCTAACTACCTTGATGGTTATCCCTGGTTTGTGTTTGCTTGTTTGGGTAGGGCGCTTATTGAAAACTTACACTGGCAGTGATGAAAACTATGCTCGGCTATAGCACTAGCTAAATCCAGAGCCAGCCAAACTCGGCCAGTGAGAACCTGCCATTTATAAAAATGATGCCTTCTGATTCCAAGCGAGATTTTTGCAATTGGTACTCATAAGAGTCCTGCGGGAAAGATAACTTTCCCGCAGCATTCGCAACCCTATGCCAGGGTAATTTGCTGTCTTTAGGTAGTTTTTTCATGGTGGCCCCTACATATCGGGCATACCCAGGTAGCCCGGCGAGCTTAGCGACCTGGCCATAGCTTGCCACCTTACCTTTTGGAATCTGATGAACTACCTGCCATATTTTTTCTCGATCAGTCACATTACTCTCGCTCTTTTAACCCTGCAAACAACACTGTTAGCAATCTTGTTGAATCTATAGGCGGTTTTATCGTGATACAGTGGCAACTACAAGCCTGAGGAGAAAATGTGAGATTCCTGTTCCTATTTTTTATCGCCATACCGCTTATTGAAATGTTTCTGCTGTTCGAGGTCAGCGATCAAATTGGTGGTTTATCGACTATTGCCTTGGTGGTTTTGACGGCGGTTATTGGTGTTCAGGTACTCAAGCGCCAAGGTTTATCTACCTTATTGCGCGCGAATCAACGTATTGAAGCGGGTGAGCTGCCAGCTCAAGAAATAGTAGAAGGAATGATGCTGGCTGGTGCTGGGGCGCTGCTGCTCACTCCTGGTTTCATTACAGACACGCTGGGGTTTATATTAATTACAGGGCCGATGCGTAGGCTTTTGGCAAGAAAGCTTATACAAGTGGGTTTCTTGAGTGCCATGAAGCCAGGCCCTGGAGGCGGATTTACCATGTGGAGCAATTCATCGACCACCACGAGACAAAATTATTCAGGCCCGGTTGACGGAAACATCGTCGAAGGTGAATATTCAGAGGAAAAGCAGCGGCTTGATGATGGAAATTTGCCGAAACCTGATTAATATCGAGTGATTTCCCGCGTATAAAAATGCCATTAATAACAATGGCTTAGAATATTCTCAGATAATGACGAAAAAAAACCCCAATTGATCACAGCCCCACCATTGAATTCTCATCGAATATCCCCATTTAGCACTCAACAATTAACTTGCCGAGGGATTTAGTTTCTCAGGCTCGGCTGCAGATAGGTAATTAGAGGGAGATCTATTAACCATTTAGGTTGAACGATCGCTTTTTTAAAGTACCGTTAATTAAATCGTGTGATTTAGGAGTGATAAAAATGAATATCCGGCCTTTGCAAGACCGTGTCGTGGTACGACGCATGGAAGAAGAAACAACATCAGCTGGAGGCATTGTGCTGCCAGGTTCTGCTACAGAAAAGCCGGCTCAAGGTGAAGTTGTTGCTATAGGACCAGGCAAGCGTCAAGAAAATGGGGAGGTTCAGCCTGTTGATGTGAGCGTTGGAGATACTGTTGTTTTCGGTAAGTATTCTAGTAACACAGTGAAAATTGGTGATGAAGAGTTGCTGATTTTAAATGAAAGTGAAATTTTTGGTGTTATCGAATCTTAAGAGCCCGCGGGTTCATAGAAAAGACATCATTTCGACTCCACTAACGAATTAGACTACAAAGGAATTATTAAACATGGCTAAAGAAGTAAAATTCGGCGATGCATCTCGCCAAAAACTGCTTGCAGGTGTAAACGTCCTCGCAGAGGCAGTTAAAGTAACTCTTGGACCTAAGGGTCGTAACGTAGTTTTAGACAAATCTTTCGGCGCGCCCACTGTCACTAAAGACGGTGTATCTGTTGCCAAAGAAATCGAGCTTGAAGACAAGTTTGAAAACATGGGCGCACAAATGGTTAAAGAAGTCGCTTCTCAGACTTCTGATGTGGCCGGTGATGGAACTACAACTGCTACCGTACTAGCACAAGCTATCTTAAACGAAGGCTTAAAATCAGTTGCCGCGGGCATGAACCCCATGGATCTTAAGCGCGGCATCGATAAGGCTGTTATCGCTTTAGTAGCTGAAGTTGGAAAACTTGCTACACCTTGCACGGACCCAAAGGCTATTGCTCAGGTCGGCACTATCTCTGCGAACTCTGACGTGCAGGTTGGCGACATTATTGCCGAAGCTATGGGCAAAGTTGGAAAAGAAGGTGTCATCACAGTTGAAGACGGTTCTGGTCTTGAGAACGAGCTAGACGTTGTTGAGGGTATGCAGTTTGATCGGGGCTACCTTTCAGCTTACTTCATTAATAATCAAGAAAGCATGACTGTTGATCTTGAGAACCCAATGATCCTGCTTGTGGACAAGAAAGTTTCAAACATTCGCGACATGCTTCCTTTACTAGAAAGTGTAGCGAAAGCGGGCCGGCCCCTGCTTGTTATTGCTGAAGACGTTGAAGGCGAAGCGCTTGCGACACTAGTCGTTAATAATATGCGTGGCATCGTCAAAGTTGCTGCTGTTAAAGCCCCAGGTTTTGGCGATCGCAGAAAAGCGATGTTAGAAGACATCGGCATCCTGACTGGCGGTACTGTGATTTCTGAAGAAGTTGGCTTGAATTTAGAAGGCGCAACAGCTGATGATTTGGGTTCAGCAAAACGTGTTCAAATCAGCAAAGAAAACACAACTATTATTGATGGTGCTGGTGACGCGACTAAGATTGAGGGTCGAGTCAATCAGATCCGTGCGCAGATCGAAGAAACTTCATCTGACTATGACCGTGAAAAGCTGCAAGAGCGTGTTGCTAAGCTTGCCGGTGGTGTTGCTGTGATTAAAGTAGGCGCTGGCACTGAAATTGAAATGAAGGAAAAGAAAGCTCGCGTGGAAGATGCGCTACATTCAACTAGAGCTGCAGTAGAAGAAGGCGTTGTTCCTGGCGGTGGTGTTGCCTTGGTCAGAGCGCTTCAGGCTGTTGAAGGTTTAAAGGGTGATAACGAAGATCAAAACGTAGGTATTGCCATACTGCTTAAAGCAGCTACTGCGCCTTTGCGTCAGATAGTTGCCAACGCCGGCGAAGAATCGTCTGTAGTGTTGGATAAAGTAAAAGCAGGCAAAGGAAACTTTGGTTTCAATGCAGCCACCGGCGAATACGGTGACATGCTTGAAATGGGCATCCTTGACCCAGCGAAAGTGACACGTACAGCGATTCAGGCTGCAGGTTCAATTGCTGGTCTAATGATCACTACCGAAGCGATGGTTGCGGACATGCCTGAAGAGGCTGGTGCTGCAGGCATGGGCGGTGGAATGCCTGATATGGGCGGAATGGGCGGAATGGGCGGAATGATGTAAATCGCCTTTATATCAGAATGCGACTGCTTTCTGATTAAAGTAAAAAGCCGGGCATGCCCGGCTTTTTTTTGCCTTTTATTAGTTCTCTCGCCTTATTTGTTTCGAGAAAGCATCGGGTATGGCGCGCAATATTCAGTTTTTGCTACAGCATTTAATCGGTTCTTCCAGAGTTTATCTTAGCTGTACCTTTGCTATATTGAGAGCCCAAATTAAACTGAATCTAAAGCAGGGAGGGAGACAAATGGAGTCTTCAAACAAAGTGATCTCGCATCGGAATAATTTAAAAATTGCCGCTAAAGCATTAGCATTGATCTCTTCTTTTATAGCCGGGCCATTGCTCGCGCAAGACTTTTATATTTCTGGAACTGTTGGTATCAACGATTCCCAAAACTCAAATAGTTCAGGCACATTTATTAACAATTTTGTATCCGGGCAAGTCACCGGATTCTCCCCCCCGGTTACATTTGCAACTGGGTCGCCCTTTAGCTGGGAAACTGATTTTGCCGATGGTGAAACCTACTCTCTTGCTGCCGGCTATAAGTATAAATCCTTTCGAGTTGAGTTGGCGCTTGGGCGTTCCGCTAATAGCGTAACATCTCAATCTGATGTTATTTTTGGTAGCACTAACCTCACTTTTATTGATGCTGGTGTGTTAACAACAGGCAGCGTCGGCGACACTGGCGTAAATACAGGCCTGTTTCTGTCAGAAGGCGGCCGCATGGAAACCACGACCGTTATGTTAAATGTTTACCATGACTTTGATTTTGGAGGAGACCTTAATCCCTATGTCGGAGTAGGAGTCGGCAATGCGGAAGAAAGTGTTCTTTTTAGGACCAGGGACGGTAATTTGACGAGAGACAAGGACAATGGCTTTGCGTGGCAGCTTATTGCTGGTCTCGAGTATCAGGCTTTACCGAATGTTGCCCTATTCGGTCAATACCGCTACTTTCAAGCAGAGGATCCTGAGTTGGGCTTAAAGCTTCTTCCTGGCTCGATTAACGTTGAGAATAAATTTCAAGCGTTTGAGGTTGGCTTGAGATTCTCTTTCTAGCGTTCGGGTGAGCGTTATGAATAAAAAAGCCGAGTAATGCTCGGCTTTTTTGTTTATCAAATGCTTAAGCTTTTGATAAGTTCTCATTCGCAAAATCCCAATTCACTAGGTTATCTAGGAATGATGCTAGGAAGTCTGGGCGACGATTTTGGAAGTCTAGGTAGTAAGCATGTTCCCAAAGATCTGCTACAAGAACAGGGGTCATACCATCAGTAAGTGGAGACGCTGCATTTGCAGTTTTGACGATTTTGAGTTTGCCTCCATCAGCGACTAACCAAACCCAGCCGCTGCCAAATTGGCTAACACCGCCGGCTACAAATTCAGTTTTGAATGCGTCAAAGCTGCCGAAATCCTCAGTTATTTTTGCAGCAATAGCGCCAGTAGGTTCACCGCCACCCTTAGGGCTCAGGCTATTCCAAAAAAAAGTATGGTTGTAGCATTGGCCCACGTTATTGAACAGCGGGCCACCGCCAGCGACAGTTGCCATTACCAATTCTTCAAGGCTGTCTCCGCTAATGCCTGCAGCGCTGAGCAATTCGTTGCCTTTTACAACATAGGCGTTGTGATGTTTGCCATGATGATAATCTAGCGTGTCGGATGACATATGAGGCTCAAGCGAGTCTTTGGCGAATGGTAGTTCTGGTAGTTGTAATGTCATAGTGTCCTCGTTTTCCTATTGAATTAATTCGGTTGTTTGGTGTGTATGCGCTACATTTATAAATCCTGCACTACACACTAGTACGCGATAAGCTTTGGTAATGGATTAGCTTTAGAAACAGCATTCTAGCAGAAATCCGAGCTAAAAAATCGCGGGCTTGGTTGCAATCCCTGTTTTTCATCCCAATCCATGGCAATACTTGTTGAAGAATCATGATATCTGGAAGGTATGGCACGAGAACTCAGTTTAAAGGATAATAGAGATATGATTGATGATGATGATGATTTAGGTAAGTTACCTCCGATGGTGCCTGATAGAGATGACGTAGATTCTCATATCAGTAATCGGCGCGGCCAAGACAATGATATTGTACGTCCTGGCTACTATGCTGAGAAGGTAAAGGTTAGTACGTGGCCTGTTCGAATCATGCTGCTGCTTTTGACCTGTGCCGCAGGTGGTGGGGGCTATGCTGGCTACTACTTTTATGGGGAATATAGAACTGATCTGCGCCGAGCAGAGCTGAGGATAAGCGATTTGGAAACACGGTTGGCACTTGCTGGCGAGTCTTCTGATGAAACTGATAATACGCTTATGGAAAATATTGAAAAGACCATAGAGCAATACGATTTGCTCTGGGCTAATTGGCGCAGTAATAATAGAACCTTTGATGAGTTTAAGGGTGAAGTTGCAAGGCTCAAGTTAATAAATGAGGGTCAGGACGAGGCTACCGCCAACAACAGTCTGCTATTAGCTTCTGCGAATCAGAAAGTGACTTCTACCGAGGCTGGTATCAATAGCCTAACTACAGATTACAACCAGCTCAATCAGTCGGTTGCCACTATGAATGCAAACATAGAAGATCTAGCCGCACTGCGAGGTGATATAGAAGCCATTAGAGGCGCGCTGAACAGCGGCGACAGCACTATACTGGGTTTGGTGGGGCGACTGGAATATATGGAAGGAAGTATGGAGTCTGTCAATGCTCACAGACTCCAGGTTAACGAGAGCCTTTTTCGCTTGCAAGAAAGCATAGAGGCCCTTCAGCGCTGAATTTCCTCAGCAGGCCGGCAAACCCAGGCTACCTACCCGTAAATTTAGGTGTGCGCTTCTCAACAAAGGCTGTCACACCTTCGGCGAAGTCGGGTTGAGACGCACAGTCAGCAAAGTATTCTGCTTCCGCTTGCAATTGGGACTCAAACTCACTTTCCAGCGATCGATAAAACAGCGCCTTAGTGTTTCCATAAACATGAGTGGGGCCGTTAGCTAACCGAGTCGCGAGTTGCAACGTTTCTGATTCTAAATCGCCGGTGGGAACAACGTAGTTAATCATTCCCATATCTTTTGCTTCTTGAGCGCTGAATCGATCTCCTAATAAAGCGATTTCCATGGCCTTTTTGATACCAACAGCTCTAGGCAAATGAAAAGATGAAGAGCCATCAGGGCTTGTTCCAATCTTGCAGTAGGCAAGGGTAAAAAAAGCATCCTCTTCGGCGATAACTAAATCGCAGGCTAAAGCCATACTGACGCCTGCACCGGCAGCTGCGCCTTTACAAGAGGCTATGATTGGCTTTGGCATCCTGCGCATGGCAAACATAATGGTGTGAAGATCGTGGATGCGCAGGATAAATTCTTTGCGGATTTCTTCAGAAGATTTAACCTTTACCGTTTCGGCCATGCCTTTAACATCGCCGCCAGCCATAAAGTGATCGCCTGCGCCTCTTAAAACAACACAGCGTACTGAATCATCTCTTTCAACGTCATGAAGCACGCTGGATAAAGAAGATCTCATCTCCATGCTAAGGGCGTTCCGAGATTCTGGTCGATTCATGGTGAGAGTGGCGATGCCTGAATCGATAGAGAGTTCTAAATCTGACATGGATTGATCCTTTGGTTATGGCTACTGGTAGCGCATGTTTTTTAAGGCATTTTGCAGAAACTTCAAATAGAAAGTATACCTAGGCACTGTTAAAAAATCTTCTTTGAAAAGGACAGTTGGCAAACGCTAAAGTTTAGGTATAATACGCGCCCACTCGAGGTTAAAGCCTCAAATATGCGGATGTGGCGGAATTGGTAGACGCGCTAGATTTAGGTTCTAGTATCGAAAGGTGTGGGAGTTCAAGTCTCCCCATCCGCACCACTTAAAAGTTTTAAAATTCTCATCGCTTCAAGATAAGTTTCTAGCACCAAGGTTTCGTCATCCTAGAGGCCTGAGTCGCGTTGATCACACTCTAGCTTTATCCTTCATTTTAGTTTGCAGCAACTCGCATCAAAGCAGCTTCGCTTAGTAGCAAAGTTTGGTTTGCGGTTGCTGGTTGTGAGAAGTTTTAATCAAGTTTGCAGTCTACTTTGTGGTCAGGTATCCAAGGCCTGCCGCGAGTTATGCCTCTAATGTACTTGAGGGTATACTCTCGAAGGAACTCCTAGCTCAGGTCTGCTAAGTTTTAGCCTACTAAATTCAAAGGATGATTATCATGATCGTATATCACAATCCTGCAGGGCAGGTAGCTGTGGAGCTAGAGCCGTATACATTGTCTGCTAGCGTCACGGGGGGCAAGGAAATCAGCATTGGCTTTTTAGCGAACGGTTTTCCTGATTCAGAGAACTTTCTGAATGAAGTCCAAAAAGCCATGCAAGCACTTGAGCCTGGTATCGAAGTGCATAGCTACAACAAAGGCAACGCATCCATGCCCGCCAATGAAGAAATGATTTCTAAAATTAAAAGTGAGTGCCAGGCGGTTGTAGCTGCCTACGGGCATTGAGGTTCCTGCACTACCGGCACCGTGCGTGACGGCGTGAACTTTGCAAGAATTGGTATTCCCGCGGTGGCTTTAGTCACTGACGAATTTTGGCCTCAAGGGGATTTTGTTGCCCAGTCTCTCGGCATGCCTGATGTGCCCCGAGTTCAACTGCCGCATCCTATTGCGGGTACTGGTACCAAGAACATGAAAGCAATTGCGGCTGACTACGCTCCTCTGATCATCAAAGCACTTGAGGCAGACCATGACTGATCTGTTTAGCGCGGCAGATGAAGCCGCGGCACTAGAAGACTTGCACAATCGCAATATGACTGATGGGTTGCCGGTGATTATTCCAACACCCGCAAGAGTCAGCAAAATGGTTTTGGCGTCCGGACAAGATGCGGATATGATACTGGGAACCATGGGCCCTGCCAACGGCATGGCAACTCTCGAGAAAGTGGCAGTTGCTGCTGTGATGGCGGGCTGTCTGCCAGACTATATGCCTTTGGTTGTAGCAGCGCTTAAAGCTGTAATCGATCCTCGCTTCGATCTCACTGAAATGCAGGCGACCACCCACTGCACGGCACCCCTTATTATTGTGAATGGTCCCGCACGACACACTTGCGGTCCTGTTAGTAGCGGCTATGGCGCACTTGGGCCTGGCCATCGCGCGAACGCGTCTATCGGCCGCGCATTACGATTAGCGATGATAAACATTGGGGGTGGTAGACCCGGCACCTCCGATATGGCGCTATTGGGCCACCCCGGCAAATTCAGCTACTGTTTGGCAGAGAATGAAGAGGCATCTCCATTTCCTCCTATGCATGTGGACCTAGGTTTTGATTCGCAAGACAGTGTCGTTACTGTTATCGGAGCGGAGGCGCCGCACTCGGTGTTATTCAGTGGTGATGGAGATGACCCGAATCAATATGAGCTGCTATTGGAAGTACTGGCTATTGGGTTGGCGAATGCAGCTACTAATAACGCCATTTTAACCAGCGGCATGGCGACCATAGTGCTAAACCCAGAACACGCCAGTGTTCTTCATAAAGCAGGCTTAAGCCGTCAGGATATTGCTACTGAAATCTATCAGCGTTGCAAAATGGACGGGGCCGAAGCAAATCGACTTTGTGCGGGGTTTGCCCGCAAAACTCTAAATCCAAGGCAAGCGTTCACTGGCCCGGAGCAGCTATTGATACTGATGTCCGGCGGCAGCGGCCTGTACTCAATGGTGATGCCCAGTTGGAGTGCTGGAGCCAACAAAAATTCTGCGGTCAGCGTAAAAGTGGAGGCTGATTTCTATTGTGAAATTCCAAACTTTGTCGGTGGTTAGTGTTGGGCCTTGCGTACGCTAATTTATGTGCACGTGATTTGAAGGATTCGAACCTAACAATACCGAGACGCCAGTGTTCTGTTTTGGGGCTATTTCTGGAATACAGTTGAAGTGCGCACACACGCCTTGTTGGGCAACTTTTTCTTTCCCTGCAGGGTATATGTCTAAACCAGAATTGGTATAGTACTCACTCTGCATTCTCTCTTGCTATTACAAATCAGATTTAGCTGTTGCGGGCTCAAAAAATGGCAGGAAATGAGTATCGATTATGACTTCGATACATCTTTTGCGGTTTTTTCATTTGATGGGGCCGTCGTCAACGAGTTCACTCTTCAGCTAAGCAATCTTGCCGAGCTTAGCTAACGCACTAACGACCCTTAGCTAACGCAGCGGTTTGCTTAGATTCTGTGAACTGTGATACCGAAAAGTTTGTTGAGTAAGTGAATGCGGCCGGATTATGTGGGGCCACTGATTGGCGCTTACTTTCGCTTAGCGAATTGACAAATCAGTTAAATATTACGACTGCAGTTCGTGCGCCGTTTTTCGCCCAACGTTATTTTAACATTGCTGACTCTACATGGAAATCCACTCGCAGAGACGGTGATTATGCAAGCTACCAACTGCTCTACGGTTGGAGGGATAATTTAAGAAAAACGTCGCGAGGCACCCCAGCGCCACTTTTAACCATAGCGTCAAGCCCACTGAAAGTAATACTGATGCGTAAACCGTAATACCGCATAATCTAGTTAGAGTGAAAATTTGACGAGGATTTTCAATGAAAGATCTATTTAAATCGAAACTAAAAAAGTCAGTAGTTGATTCCAAGGCAGATAATTTACCGACTTCGAGTCAGGGTGATGTTAATTCATTCTTGGCTAAAGTGGCGTCTTTGCCTAAGACAACGGGCGATGCCCGCTTGATCTTCGCTCTTGATGCAACCGCAAGCCGCCAAGCTACTTGGAATACGGCCAGTCAGCTGCAGCGAGACATGTTTGCATCGGCGCAAAGCTTGGGCGGCTTGCAGGTGCAACTTTGCTATTTCCGAGGTTTTGCCGAATTTTACAAAAGCGGTTGGAATCTCAATGCCGATGATCTTCTGCATAAGATGTCAGGTTTGAGATGCGAGGCGGGCACTACTAAAATAGAAACGCTACTGCGCCATGCCTTGACAGAGAATCGAAACAGAAAAATCAAATGTGTCATCTTTATTGGCGACGCGATGGAGGAGAGCCTCGATCAGTTAGCGCAACTTGCCGGAGAATTAGGCATGCTTAATGTGCCACTTTTTATGTTTCAGGAGCGCGCTGATCCAACTGCTAAGCAGGCTTTTCTTGAGCTCAGTCGTCTATCTGGTGGCGCCTACTCTCAGTTTGACAGTGCCAGTGCCGATCAGCTAAAAGACTTATTAAAAGCTGTCGCGATATATGCGGCAGGGGGGTTAAAAGCTTTGCAAAACTTTAGCAAGAACTCCCCCGAATCGGTTAAGCTGTTAACCCGGCAAATGAAGTCTTAACATTTAGTAAAAGTTATTCTCTATGATTTTTAGATTAATACTGCTTATCGGCTTGCCTATAGCGGCCTACTATTTTGTAAAGTCTTCATCGAGCAGGTTCAATTTGTCGGCCCGTCAAACTCGGTATCTGTATTTTTTTGTCGTCGCCTTATTAGCCATTGGCATTCTTATTGTTCTTGGCCGCCTTCCAGTGCAATTCATTTTGGCACCGATTGGCGTTGCTGCTACCTATTTATTTCGCATGTTGCCGATGTTGCTGCGACTGTTGCCAATGTGGCAGATGTTTAAGAGCCGTGTTGGTAGCTCTGCGCAAAAATCTGCTGCTTCAGTTTCTAAAATAAAAACCGGTTACTTGGCGATGACTCTTGACCACGATAGCGGTGCGATGGATGGAGAGGTCGTAAAGGGCAAGTTCGCTGGTTCTCAGCTTTCAGCCTTGGCTTTAGCTCAACTTCTCGAATTAGCCGCAGAGCTAGCCGCCGATTCAGATTCGGCTCAGGTATTTGAGGCTTACATGGACCGCAACCATCCCGATTGGCGGGAGGGGGGGTATCAATCCTCAGCTCAGGCTAGCTTGCAGGACAGTGCTGAAATGACAGCACAACTGGCCTATGAAATCCTGGGGCTACAATCGAGTGCCAGCAAAGATGAAATCACTCATGCTCATCGCAGCCTTATGCAAAAGATGCACCCAGATCGTGGTGGCTCAGACTACCTCGCAAAAAAAATCAACCTTGCGAAAGACTTCCTATTAGCGAAGGAATAACTTTGCTGATGGGGGCCAGGATCTAATCAGCGCTAATATAAGTGCTAAAATCAATAAACCAAGTGACAGGCCAATAGCCAATCTGAAGGAATCGCAGTATGACTCTTATCCGAACCAAAGATGTAATTCAAAGCGTTGCCGACGCGCTCCAGTACATTTCCTACTACCATCCGCTGGATTTCATCAAGGCTGTTCACGAGGCCTATGAAAGGGAAGAGTCTGAAGCGGCCAAAGATGCCATGGCTCAGATACTTATTAACTCTCGACTTTGTGCCGAAGGCAAACGGCCTATCTGCCAAGATACGGGAATTGTTACGGTATTTTTAAAGATTGGCATGGATGTTCAGTGGGAAGGGGATATGAGCGTTTCCGAGATGGTTAACGAAGGGGTACGCCAAGCTTATCTGTTGCCGGATAATGTGCTCAGAGCCTCTATCTTATCTGACCCGGCAGGTGCCAGAAAGAACACTAAAGACAACACGCCAGCTGTCATTCATATGGAGCTTGTTAAGGGCAGTGAACTAGACGTGAAGGTCGCGGCCAAAGGTGGGGGTTCGGAGAATAAAGCCAAAATGGCCATGCTTAATCCTAGCGACAGCATTGTGGATTGGGTTGAGAAAACTTTACCGACCATGGGTGCAGGTTGGTGTCCGCCGGGTATGTTAGGGATTGGAATTGGCGGCACGGCCGAAAAAGCGGCGGTGCTGGCAAAAGAATCATTGATGGATCCTATCGATATTCACGAGCTGCGAGCTCGAGGGCCTTCCAATCGGGTTGAAGAATTGCGCCTCGAAATTATGGATAGAGCAAATTCGCTAGGTATTGGGGCGCAGGGCCTCGGTGGCTTAACTACAGTGCTCGATGTGAAAATCATGGATTATCCAACTCATGCGGCTTCTCTGCCGGTGGTTATGATTCCTAACTGTGCAGCAACAAGGCATGCTCATTTTACGCTCGACGGCAGCGGTGCAGCGGAACTCACTCCGCCTAGCTTAGATGAGTGGCCACAGATCACTTGGGATGTGGGTCCCAGGGCAAGAAAAATAAACTTAGACACGTTAACAGCAGATGACATAGCTCAGTGGCAGCCTGGGGAAACCCTCCTGCTTTCAGGAACCATGCTGACTGGGCGTGATGCCGCTCATAAGCGACTACTAGGAATGTTGGAGGCTGGCGAAGGGCTTCCCGAAGGCGTAGATTTTACTAATAAGTTTATCTACTACGTAGGCCCAGTAGATGCTGTGCGAGATGAAGTGATTGGACCTGCGGGCCCAACTACTGCGACCCGCATGGATAAATTCACAGAAGGCCTGCTGGCAAAAACCGGTTTAATCGGAATGATAGGTAAAGCAGAACGTGGCCAAGTTGGAATAGATGCGATTAAGAAACACAAAGCGGTGTATTTGATGGCGGTTGGCGGTGCTGCTTATTTGGTGTCCAAAGCGATTAGAAAGTCTCGCGTTGTGGCCTTTGAAGATCTTGGCATGGAAGCGATTCACGAGTTTGAAGTGGATGAAATGCCAGTCACTGTCGCGGTGGATGTGAACGGCACCTCGGTGCATCGCACCGGCCCAGCTATTTGGAAGAAGCTCATTGCCGAAGAGCGTGCTTTAGAAGTTAAGTAGCTGATCTTTAATCCCAGCTCTTTAGCGCCAATGCCTTAATCACACATGTCCGAATAGGGATTGGCCACGACAAGAGACACTGGAGTGTCGATGCCATCAACGGTCAATCCCTGTTCCCCGTCCCTTACGTTCTCGCCGGCTAGAACATTATTGTCGAATTTATAAATGATTTGATTCACGCCATTCATGGCTTGAGTTTCTGCCAATTCGGCATTGGTTTGGATCTGCTCATTTAGATTTGAATAAGCCGTCATTGCTTTGCTTCCATGGCGCTTACTTAACATCTCATTCACGATGTGGGGCGCGAGAATAGAAGCGCTGGCATTGTTGCCTCCAAAGCCTTTCGAATTAATAATTGTTGCGTCCATCGCTCTATTGCCGAGATTAAGATGCTGAAGATTGAAATCAATGGCCGAAGCTGTGACGTCTTCTGCGATCTGTTCAACTGTTAATATGCCGGGCAATATACCCTCGTTCCAAAACCCTAAAGTTGCCATTATTTGATCTCCCGCGGAGGAGGCGAGAGAGTGGCCTAGAAATGATTTGACCGCGGTAATTGGCCAGTTAGATATGCCAAATCTTTTGGCGGTGTCATCAAGTACTTTTGATTCGGTCTGCCGATTTTGCGGTGTTCCTGTGCCATGAGACTGAACATAGCTACGATGTTTAAGCCCTTCTGATCCGATGATGTTCTGAGTAGCGGCGGCCGCCTTTGCCATTGAGAGATAATTTCCAAGACCAGGACTTGCGATGGATTTCTTAAAGCCATCTGCATTTATGAAAACATCGTTGGCAGCACCATAAACAGTTGCGCCAAGCTCGAGGGTTAATTCGTCATCGAATAACACAATAACTTGGGCAGACTCTGCCAGAGTAAAGCCAGCGTTATCTCCAAACGGCCGACATGCTCGCCGAAGATCAATTGCTTGGTCACCGTTGAGCTTGTCTAGACGACGCAGGGATTCATCGTCGGCAAGTGCTCCCATGGTGGCGAAGCCTTCAAACACTTCAGGAGTTAGTGGTGCTTCGCTAGTGCCAACAACTACTACGCGAGATGCGCCAGATTGAATGTCTTTTATCCCCTGGCGCAGGTTATAGAGAAAAGTTGCGCAGGCGGCGACGCTGGTGCCGGTGGTGCCTAAATTCCCAAGTAGGTAGGCATTGATGAAGTCGGCTGGCATTTCCGCATAGCCTAATGCCAGCTGCTTAGAAGAGACTTTTTTACCCAGCAGCCGGGCCTGAAGTAAGCCACCATTACCGTGGTAGTCCATCTGTCCTAGTCCACTGCCGGCATAAACACTTATCTGATCCGGAGCTACTCGCTGTCTTACCGTATCCCAATCGATCCCGAGAGAGTTCAATGCGTCAGAGGCGGCAAATACGCTTAGCTGCAGTCCACGCGGGTGATTTCGTGAGGCATATAACTCGCCTGGCATAAATCCAGATGGTAATTGTCCTGCGCTATTCACCTTACTCTTGCGAAAAGCAGGCAGCATCACATCTAATTCGCCTGTTATTGTAACTAAGCTGAACTTTCCATCCTGCTGAACTACATCCCAGTTGCTAGGTAGGGGGGAGCTTAACTTTTTAGTCTTGATGCGAAAGCTCAAGGCCGAATCGTCTGCCGCGTATAGCGCTGCAGAGTTTTGGTGATAGATCCGCTGGGGGTCGAAAAGGTTATTCCCTAATTCGCGGATTAGCGTGTTACCTAAGAGTTCTTCTGAATGCTCGGTAAGGTAGGATTCTGGATTTACGATCTGATCGTGTTCATCAAGCCAGCCAGAGGCTGATTTTTTCAGCTTACCTGTGAGTGCGGCAATACTGGCAAGGGTCTTGTACTGTGATGATTCAGGCAAAGCGCCGTAAACTAGTCTTCTGTATCCGTGATGATTCGAACTTCTGCCAGCGGGATTGATGCCACCGAAACCTACGATGATAGGAAGTCTACTCATTTATAACAAACCTCTGGAGAGCGATTCTAATTAATTGCGCTACTTAAATGCACTTCGAGCGATGGCGTTGATTGTAAGGCAATCTGAGCACGGAAGGTAATTTCTGCTCGGCTTGGCCTTGAAAAATATAGTGTTGCTTGCTTCTCTTGCATTCAGCTTAAGCCGAACATAGCATAGCCCCTCTTTTCTAATAAGAAGCACACTGAGGTCACGATGCGCACAATCAATCCGTTTCTCGCTATAACCACATTCCTTTCATGCATCACGGCAGGTGTTGCATTTGCTCAATATGAAAATGTGACGATTCAAACTGAACCGGTGGCAGGAAATGTATCCATGCTGATTGGTGCTGGCGGTAATATTGGGGTTTCCTCTGGAGCCGATGGAATATTGATTATTGATGACCAATTTGCCCCCTTGGCAGGCCGTATTAAGGATGCTTTGGAAGCTTTAGGCTCTGATGTACCAAAGTTCGTGCTAAATACTCACTTTCACGGGGATCACACAGGCAGTAATGCGCAGTTCGGCATGGATGGTTTGATAATAGCTCATGAAAACGTGCGCAAGAGGCTGATGGCAGGCAATGCTCCTGCGCTTGCATTGCCTGTTGTCACCTTTGATGATGACGTGACAATTCATTTTAACGGGGAAGAAATTACACTTATTCATATGCCTGCGGGACATACTGATACCGACAGCGTGGTTTTGTTTGCAGGATCTAATGTGATTCATATGGGAGACCACTTCTTTAATGGCGGCTTTCCATTTGTTGATTTAGCCAATGGTGGCACTGTGCAAGGTTTAATAATGAATGTTGAAAAAGCACTTTCTTGGATCAGCGATGACACAAGCATTATTCCTGGTCACGGAGCATTAGCTACTAAATCAGATCTCATGGATTTTTATGGTGTGGTAAAAGATACTTCAGTGGCTATACGCGTGATGAAATCTCAGCGAATGAGTAAAACAGAAATCGTTGAAGCAGGCTTGGGTCCAATGTATGAAAGTTGGGGCCAAGGTTTTATAACCGAACAGCGCTGGATAGAAACAGTTTTTGACAGCTATCCTCGTTAATTAGCGATTTACGTTGCTTGCCAGATCGCTTTATTTGGCAGGCAAAATGGGACCGTGTTTTTGCAAATACCTAAAAAAATATTAGAGCTTCACAGAGCATTGGGCATTCCAGTGGAATACAGTAATTCCTGCAGTTTGCCCTTGTGCGAAGAGCCTAATCAGCTGGTGGCTACGGAGCGCGATTTTTATGACCGGCCCCAACAACTCACCCCAGAAAGCTTTGCTGCTTGGACTGCTATGAAGTTGGCGGCAGCTAACAGCCAGGTTGATATTTTTCTTATTTCCGCTTATCGATCAGCTCAATACCAGGCCGACTTGCTAGCAAAGAAATTGAGTTTAGGAGCCGCTATAGAGGACATACTGTCCGTCAATGCGGCCCCAGGGTTCAGTGAGCACCATACAGGTAGGGCGATTGATATTGGTACATATGGCTGCGGCGCTCTAGTCGAAGATTTCGAAAATACTATTGCATTTCAATGGCTTGAAAAAAATTCTGCTGACTTTCATTTCACAATGAGCTATCCGCGGGACAATGCCTTTGGAATTATTTACGAGCCTTGGCATTGGTGTTTTGATAACAATTGATTCAGCGCAATAACAGCCTTTTACAATCAGCATACAAAGGGGTAGTCTACAGATACTGTCTTAGAAGGTGAAGAAATGGGAGTAAGGTCCACCCCCAAGTTCGTAGTAAATCTTTTTCTAAATGGCCTGCCATTTAGCCATTCCATTCAGTCCAAATTTACCAGCCCCTCTCAACACTTTGTTATAAAGACTCTATCTATTTATGGCCTCATAAAGACTTTATCTATTTATGTTCTCATAAAGACTTTATCTCTAGGCCAGTTGATCAAAGCTCAGTTTATCGCGACGTTAGCGTTTAGATGCCTTAGCGTTAAATGTTTGTTCAGCGAAAAGGCTACCCAACTTCTATACTTTACTAAAGTGGGCTTTAGTTTATCGCCCACATTGCCTATTCTTTCAATGTCAAAGGAGGTACCTCGAGATCCATTTCATCTAACTTTTAATTGAACAAGGAGATCGCAGAATATGACTAATGAAATTCAAGTAGTTTTTCACAATATAGACCAGTCCGACGCACTGATAGAGGCAGTCAATAAACGTATCGAAAAGCTCGAGCGATACTGCAGTGAGATCATAGGAGGTAGGGTCGTATTAGATTCCCCTCACAACCACCACTATAAGGGTAAAGTCTATTCTGTAGGCTTAGAGGTGCATACACCTCAGCTTGAAGTGAGGGTCAATCAAGATCAACATGATAAACATGCTCACGAAAATCTTTACATCGCTATTCGTGACGCTTTCAATGCCGCCGAACGCCAGCTAAGATCAGTCGACAAAAAACACCGTGCTACTCCTTTGAAACTTGACGGTGAGGCAGCGGATGATGAAGCTGCTTGATGGACTAAAACTATGACAGATAAAGATTCAACTACCACTGAGATCGAGGCGGCTACTTTTAGACGGCTATTGGCTCATTTGGATGCTAATAAAGATGTTCAGAATATCGATCTCATGAATCTAGCGAGCTTTTGTCGTAACTGCCTCTCCAAATGGTACAGTGCCGAGGCTAAAGAGAAGGGCCTTGATGTTGGCTATGAGGAAGCTCGGGAAATCGTCTACGGTATGCCTTTCCCTCAATGGAAGGAAAAATACCAGGCAGATGCATCCCCCGATCAACTTGCTCAATTTAGTAAAAAGGGGTAGCTGGTACTAAGGGCTAGTTTAGTAGGACGCAATAGTTAGCGACAAAAGCTAGAAGACCGGTGGCAAACTAAGCGAGTAAATATGCCGTTTGGTTTGCCCTGTCTCATTACGATTATACTAAGGCTAGTAGCTATCCCTGATAGCTACTAGCTACTATTTATTCTCTACTCGCTGCTTGGATCATATCGAACTTCTAAGATCACATAGCCGCTATCGCCTGCCGGTGAATTGATTCTTACCTCGTCATCAATTTCTTTGCCAAGCAATGCGCGAGCCAGTGGGCCATCAATGCTGATATATCCTTTTTTGGGATCCAATTCATCGGGGCCGACAATTCTGTACTCGTTAGTACCCCCGTCATTGTTTCTAAGTTTTATATAGGCGCCAAAAAAAACCTTACACTGATTCGAAGGAGGCTGGGATACAACTGTAAAAGCCTCTAAGCGCTTACTTAAATACCGTACTCTATGATCTATTTCACGTAAGCGTTTTTTTCCATAAATATATTCGGCATTTTCAGAGCGATCGCCTTGCGCGGCAGCTTCAGTAACCGACTGCGTAACTATCGGGCGCTCCACCTTCCAAAGCTGGTGCAGCTCAGCTTTAAGCATTCGTTGGCCCTCTGAGGTTACGTAAGTGGAGCCAGGTTTTTGTGGAGGTCGATAGCGGATCAAAGGTTTTCCTCTTGCTCAAAAGAATCGAGTGTTAGGCTTAATTGGTTAGATTTCTCACTGAGAAGAATTGTTGCAGGTGACTGCAGTCTTACTCCTAAGCCGAGCAATCTTACCGGCTTATCGCCTCTAATAAAGCCGTCATGACAAAGCTTTTTATAGTTATTGATATCAGAAGTGGATGAAAGCATCTCTACTGTTGTTTGCTCGAAATCGTGGAACTTTATTTTAACGAATTGCTTATGTATTCGCGGCTCGGAATCCAAATTTGCCAAGCGCTTAGCAAGTTGGCTTTTCAGATTGGGTAGTTCTTTTAGGCAGCTTTCTAGGTTGGGAAGATCAATCGCATAGGTGTTTTCAAGGCTTACAGATTTTCTAGTGCGCTCAGTCTTAACTGGTCTTTGGTCTATGCCCTGACTGAGCTGGTGTAAGCGTTCTCCAAAAATTCCAAAATGCTGGCGCAGCAAGTCTGCATCCATTCGCTGCAAGTCTTTGCATGTGGAAACCCCCAAACGTTGCATTTTTGCGGCTGTCACTTTGCCGACACCGTGGAGTTTTTTAACGGACAACTCTGCTACAAAATCATTGATTTGTTCAGGGCGAATAACGAACTGGCCATTAGGCTTGTTCCAATCGCTAGCTATTTTGGCAAGGAATTTATTAGGAGCAATACCGGCAGAGATGGTTATGTTTACTTTAGTAAGCACTTCTTCTCTGATCGCCTGCGCTATCCGTGTCGCGCTGCCGCCATGCTGTTGGCAATCGCTGACATCCAAATAGGCTTCATCTAACGATAACGGTTCTACAAGAGAAGTGTATCGTTTGAATACTTCATGAATTTGTTTTGAAGCGGCGCGATACTTTTCCATTTCTGGCTTAACAATGATTAGGTCTGGGCATTTCTGTCTAGCGGTAGCCGATGCCATTGCTGAGTGTATACCAAATTTTCTGGCTTCATAATTACACGTCGCGACAACCCCGCGTCGCTCCGGAGAGCCTCCTACGGCTATCGGTTTGCCAATGAGCTCAGGATTGTCGCGCATCTCGATCGAGGCGTAGAAGCAATCGCAATCACAATGAATAATTTTTCGAAATTCAGCCATAGCTCAGTATAGCGAAGGATGGCTGAAGATAGCGAAGGATTCTGGAGTATAAGGCGGCCTTTTTGTTGCCGCCGCCTCAGCCAAACTCTGAACTATTAACCGTGCTTTTAGCTTTTTTTAGGCGTTGTTTTTCTCAAAGTTTTTCATGAAGTCCGCGAGGGCCTGACACCCAGCAATTGGCATGGCGTTGTAAATAGACGCTCTTGCGCCGCCTACAACTCTGTGCCCTTTAAGCGCATAAAGGCCCTGTGATTCAGCTTGGCTTAGAAAGACTGGAAGCAAGTCATTATTTGCCAAATTAAAGGTGACATTCATGATTGAGCGATGATCTGGGTTTGCTGCACCGAGATAAAAGTCGCTGGAATCGATTGCGTCATAGAGAATCTTTGCTTTAGCATTATTAATGTTTTCGATTTTCTCGACACCGCCCTGATCTTTCAACCACTGCATAACAAGTGACATCATATAGATAGCAAAGGTGTTATTGGTGTTGGCCAGCGAGTGCTCTTTAGCGTAGGTCTGGTAGTTCAGTAAGTGGGGGGTTTCAGGCAGCGCATATTCTAAGAGGTCTTCACGGATGATGACCACCGCTAACCCTGCCGGACCGAGGTTTTTTTGGAGACCCGCAAAGACGATGCCGAACTTGCTAATGTCGATTTTTCGGGACATGAATTCGGAGGTCATATCAGCAACAAGAGGAATATCGCCAGTGTCGGGAAATTCATGCCAGCGTGTACCAAAAAGCGTATTGTTACTGACAATATGTAAGTAGGAGCTTTCTGGGTCTAGTGCGGCAGCATCGTAGCGAGGGATGTAGTTAAAGTTTTTGTCGGCACTGCTCGCTATGTCAATCGGGTTGCCATAGCGAGCAGCTTCTTTGCTCGCTTTCTCTGCCCAAGTACCGGTGAGTATGAATGAGGCTTTTTTGGATGGGTTGCGGTTTATAAGATTCAATGGGATGGCCGAAAACTGCATTTGAGCCCCGCCGTGAACATACAATATTTTGTAGTTACTTGGGATTGCCGCAAGTTCGGTCACCAATGCATCGCAGGTATTGATAACCTCATCAAATTCTTTGGAGCGGTGGCTTATTTCTATGATCGATGCCCCCATGTTCTGGTAATTCAAAAATTCTGCTTGCGCTTTTTCCAGTACTTCCAGTGGCAACATGGCAGGACCAGCGCCAAAATTAAATACGCGTTTCATTTGAGTTTTTCCTAAGGTAGTCAAAAAATATTAGAGCAGAGTTACTTGAATAACATCTGCAATTGAGTTGATAGCAGCGATAGCTTTGTCAGATGGCTCCCTTTCTAAGTCAATTAAGTTGTAGGCAATTTCGCCACGGCTTTTATTCATCATGTCCAATACATTAATGTTTTGATCAGCCAGTACAGACAAGATCTGCCCAAGCATTTTAGGGACGTTTTTATTGCTGATGGCAAGGCGTGTATTGGCCAGAGAATTCACTTCCCGCTCTAGTGACAGGTTAGGGAAATTGACAGAATTTTTGATATTGCCATTTTCTAAGAAATCCTTGAGTTGATCTGCCGCCATAACGGCACAGTTTTCTTCAGCTTCTCGTGTGCTTGCGCCTAAATGTGGCATGGTAATAACTTTTTTATTAGCCATTAATTCTGGGCGAGGAAAATCACTAATGTATTTATCCATAACATCTGATTTAAGTGCTTGAACTAAGGCATCTGTATCAACGATTTCATCACGAGCAAAATTAATTAAACATGCGCCAGGTTTCATCGCATCAAACATATCAGAATTGATAAGGCCTCGAGTCGAATCTAACACCGGCAAGTGCAATGTGACAAAGTCTGATTTCGCCATCAATGTACTTAAACTGCTGATATGCTTGACCTCACTGGGAAGGCGCCATGCGGCTTCAACCGATAGTGCTGGGTCATAACCAAGAACGTCCATGCCGAGATCGATAGCGATCTTAGCGACCATCGATCCAATGGCGCCCAAACCAATGACGCCGAGGGTTTTTCCTGAAATTTCGCTGCCTTTGAACTGCTTCTTTTCCTTCTCCATTATTTTCGCGAGTTCAGCATAGTCCTGTATCTGTGTTTGCGAACGGACGAAATCGATACCTTGTACGATTCCTCTGGACGCAAGTAAAAGAGCACAAACTACAAGCTCCTTAACAGCATTAGCATTAGCGCCTGGGGTATTAAAAACTACAATCCCTTGATTTGTACATTCGTTAACGGGGACATTATTGACCCCCGCACCGGCGCGGGCTACCGCTCTAACGGTGCTTGCGATGCTTGCCATTTCGAGCTTGTGGCTGCGCAATAAAATCGCACTCTCACCGACCACGTTATCATTGACATCAAAAAGAGAATTGCTGAAACGCTCTAATCCGCGCTGGGAGATAGCATTAAAGGTCTTGATTTTGTACATACTTGTTTTCCTTGGGCTTTGTTAACCAAATAGCGGTTTAAAAGCGCCAATATCTGTCGTAGAGTGAACGTTGACAGTTATTCTTATTATTGAATTGGTAGTGTTCTTTTAGAGGATTGACTTATTCTAAGGCGGGCCAGTATGTCGTGGTTTAATGTTAAACTCCAGTTGATATCGCCCAAATCTGGGGCGGAAGTTTAAGAGATAGTTTTGGCGAGAGTTTAGGCAATAGCCAGATTCCTGAATCTATCAACATCCTTCACAAAAACAATTAAGTTATAAGCAGAGGCATTATGGACGTATCTAAGGCGGGCACTCCAGTATTATTACCAAACACGAGTGTGCCGGTGCACAGAATTTTGGGAAGAAACCCAGGGCCGATGACGGGGTCAGGAACCAATTCGTATTTGATTGGGGATAAAGAACTTTCCCTTTTAGATCCGGGACCTCGCGATGATGCGCAGTTTGATAATTTTATAGAGGCCATTGCTGGCCGCAAACTCTCTTACATTTTAATTACTCACACGCATGGCGACCACTCCCCTGGTGCTTTGCGCTTACAAGAAGCCACGGGTGCCGAACTGGTAGGTTTAGAAGCGCCTGAATTTGGCGGCCATGATCAGACATTCAAGCCATTGAAGCTGTGGTTAGATGGTGATGTGATTAAAACCGAAGAGTACAGCGTTCGACTAATCCATACTCCCGGTCATGTCTCTAATCATTTTTGCTTTCTCTTAGAGCAAGACCAGCTACTGTTCACAGGCGACCATATTCTTCAAGGCACTACTTCTGTCATTCTCCCCCCAGATGGAGATATGAGCCATTACCTTGATTCGCTAGCACAATTAGAAAGGATGCCACTGCGCGCGCTAGCGCCGGGCCACGGCGAGGTCATGACTGATCCGGGGCAAGAAATTAGGCTGCTGATGGCCCACCGCTTAAAAAGAGAAAGAAAAGTCCTAGACGGGCTGAAAAAACTTGGACGCTGCACATTGGATGAGCTAGTGGTTGTCGTCTACGATGATGTTGGCGAACATTTAATACCTTGGGCTAAAAAAACGCTTACCGCACATTTAATAAAACTAGAGCGTGACGGGGCATTAAGCAAAGGTGGCGAGCATTGGCAAATTCTCTAGTGGCCACTGAGCAAAAGCCAATAGAGCAAGAATCACAAGCCAGCCCGAAGTCGTGGTACCTATACATTATCCGCTGCAAAGATAAGTCCTTGTATACAGGAATTACCCTAGATATTCAGCGCCGGTATCAGGAGCATCAAAACAGCAATGGGCTTGGCAAAGGCGCTAAGTTTCTTCGAGGTAAAGGGCCATTGGAATTAGTTTATGGCTGTTGCGTGCCGACTCATTCGGCAGCCTTAAAGCTCGAGTACAAAATTAAAAAGATGGGCAAGGCTAAGAAAGAAAGTATGATTGCTAGCCCGCTGAATGACATCACGGCACTCTTGTTTATTGATCATGTTGAAAAGTCATAAGCTATTAACCGTGAACGCATTAACCGTGCGCTATGGCGTTTGAAAAATATTGGGTGTTGAAGTTGGCAGACGGTAGGTTAATAGCTGGACCCCACCTTAATTTAATTTGTGGGACAATATCTGAATCAAGTTGTTTGCTCGACCGCAGCGGGTGTAATCTTAAAATTAAGAAAGCCATAGATAACAGCAACCACTGGGCAAATAAGATTAAAAAAGCAATAAGGAAAATAGGCAAAAGTTGCCACCCCTAACGTGCCGCTCATGTAGGCTCCGCAAGTATTCCACGGCACCAAAGGCGATGTTATGGTTCCTGCATCCTCAAGAGTCCTAGACAAATTTTTCATATCTAGGCCGCGCTTCTGATATTCCATTTTATACATCCGTCCCGGTAAAACTACGGCAATATATTGGTCGGAAGTAATGATGTTCGCGCCAATGCAGGTCGCTATTGTGGTGGCTATCAGACTCCCAGTGCTGTGGACAAAGGACAAGGCATAGTTGACTAGGCATTGGAGTAGGCCTGTGTGTTCCATGACGGCGCCAAATACCATGGCGCAAAGGATTAGCCAGACGGTATTGAGCATGGAGCTCATGCCTCCGCGAGACATCAATTCATCGAGTCCAGAATTGCCGCTGTCTAAACTAAATCCATTAAAAAGCGTTTGCCAAACGCCTTTAAACAATCCTAAGGCAATGTTTGGTGTCTCTCCGGCTAAAGCAATAATCGCTGGGCGTTGAAAAATTAACGCTAAAACCACACCGATCATGGCGCCTGCTAAAATAGTAGGAATAGGAGGCATTTTTAGATTGGCCATAACCAAAAGAGTCAGCACTGGCAGTAACATGATTGGGTTTAATACGAAATTTTCAGAAAGCAGTTGCAGAGTGATAGCCAAATCATCAGCAGTGCCTGTGGTGTCTATATTGAGGCCAATAATAGTGTACAAGATCAAGGCGATAACGATACTTGGTATTGCAGTCCATACCATGTGGGCAATGTGGCTAAATAGATCGGTTCCGGCGACGGCTGGTGCCAAGTTTGTTGTTTCTGATAGTGGCGACATTTTGTCCCCGAAATAAGCGCCTGAGATTATCGCGCCGGCGGTAATCTCGAGTGATAAGCCCATGCCTGCTGCAGCGCCAATCAGCGCGATACCCACCGTACCTGCGACAGTCCAAGAGCTTCCGATACTGAGCGCAATAATGGCGCAGATGAGACAGCTAGCGGCGTAAAATATGGAAGGGTCGAGGATCAATAAGCTGTAATAAATCATTGTAGGCACAGTGCCTGACATGATCCATGCGCCAATTAATACCCCGACACTGAATAAAATCAGAACAGGCTTGATGGCAATCATCACTCCCGAAATAATACTTGTTTCGAGCTCATCCCAGGTCTGGCCGTTGCGCCAGCCGATAATCGATGCGACAACAGCGCCGACACATAGGGCAATTTGGTTGGGGCCGAAGCTGGCATCGCCGCCGAAGAGATATACCGAAAAGGACAGTAACGTGATTAGTACTGTTATAGGAATAAGTGCCTGAAATACGGTAGGGGTGCGCGAAGTTTTCGGGGCCTCTTTGAGTGATTCTTCTGACATATTAGGCGTAATCTCGATTTGGATAAGGCACCAAGCATAAAACTATTATTAAGCCTCTGTCTATTGAGGGCTCGGAATAGCTAAAATTAAGGTATAATCACTTAAATTCTTTATAAAAGTAATGAGTTAGAGCAAACGCTCTAAATTTGACTATGAATACTGCAGAATCAAAACTTTCAGACACCAAATCTTATGTGGTTAAGCTCGGGGTTCAAGCGAGAGAAGCGGCTCGAGATATCGCGAAAGCATCCACAGCGCAAAAGAACCAAGCGTTGCTAGCGATTGCAGGCGAAATAGAAGCAAGCCGTGAGTTAATCAAGCAGGCTAACCAATTAGACTTAGATGCTGGTGCTGCGAAAAATCTAGAGCCTGCATTAATGGATAGATTGGAGCTAACAGATTCTCAATTTGACACTATGCTTGAAGGTCTAAGACAGGTTGCGGCGCTGGCTGACCCGATAGGTGAGATAACCGACCTTAAATACCGACCTAGCGGAATTCAAGTTGGGCGCATGCGAGTCCCACTTGGAGTTATTGGGATTATCTATGAGTCGCGCCCCAATGTTACCTGTGAGGCGGCAAGTCTATGTTTGAAATCAGGTAATGCGGCCATATTGCGGGGCGGCTCTGAGGCACTTCATTGCAATCAGGCTATCGCGAAATGTGTAGAAGCGGGTTTGCAGGCCTCGGGGCTGAACAAGCACACGATTCAAGTGGTAGACCGAATTGATAGAGAGGTTGTGGGGCACTTAATTACACTGCCCGAATATGTAGACGTTATTGTGCCGAGAGGCGGTAAGGGTTTGATTGCTAGAATAAGCCGAGACTCAAAGGTGCCGGTAATTAAACATTTGGATGGAAACTGCCATCTCTATGTGGATGATCAGGCAGACTTGGAAAAATCGGTGAGCGTGGCCGTCAATGCAAAGACCAGTCGGTATGGCACCTGCTGTACTCTTGAGTCTCTTCTCGTGGCACAAAGCGTGGCGAAAGAATTTTTATTGAACCTAGCACCACATTATTCCGAACATGGCGTTGAAATACGTGGCTGTGCTAGAACCTGTGATTTATTGCCTCAGGCGGTCCCGGCGACGGAGGAAGACTGGGATGCTGAGTATTTAGCGCCCATTATTTCGATTAAAGTTGTTGATGGGCTAGATGAAGCTATCGATCACATAAATCGGCATAGCTCCGGGCACACAGAATCGATTATGACCAAGGATTTCAATCATGCTCAACGCTTCCTTCGAGAGATAGATTCTAGTTCAGTTATGGTAAATACCTCGACTCGTTTTGCGGATGGATTCGAATATGGCCTAGGTGCCGAAATAGGCATTTCTACAGATAAGCTGCACGCACGTGGACCGGTAGGTTTAGAAGGGCTGACGTCTCAGAAATATGTAGTGCTAGGTGATGGCCATATTAGGCAATGAGTTTTCGACTTGGTGTATTCGGGGGCATGTTCGACCCAGTGCATAAGGGGCATGTTGAGGCCGCTGCTCATGCATCTGTGTTGCTCAGTCTTGATAAGCTCAAGCTAATACCTTGTCATGTTCCTAACCATCGCAGCGGTGCTAGGGCAAGTGGCTTGCATCGGCAGCAGATGTTGGAGTTGGCGATTTCCAGTTATCAAAACCTTGAAGTGGATTCCATTGAGCTAGACAGAGAAGGGGTGTCCTATATGGTGGATACTTTAATTGAAATAGCAGCGGCGAATACCGCCGCGAGCTTAGTCTTGGTGATAGGTATGGATGCGTTTAATAACCTTCCCAATTGGCATAAATTTGAAGAGATCAGTCAACTTTGTCATTTGTTGGTACTGTCTCGAGCAGGAGAGAAGGCGGATTCGGCCTCTGTAAGCAAGATAAATAGGCATTGGCAGAACAAGGGGCACGCCGACGAGATTTTCACGAGCAGGTCAGGTAACTATCATATTGAAAAGGATTTTAGCTTTGATATTTCATCCACGGCTGTTCGGGAGGCAATAAGAAATAAAGAAAAACTGTCAGCAATGCTAGATGACGATGTAGCAACATTCATTTCAGATCAGCATTTGTATTTAACTAACTAATAATTTAAAGGTAACTCAATTGAAAAGTAAGAAACTATCGGAGCTGGTAGTTGAAGCCATCGATGATTTGAAAGGCGAAAACATTAGCTGTATAGATGTGAAGAAATTAACTTCAATTACTGACTACATGGTGATCGTTACCGGTCGATCAAGTACTCATCTCAAGGCTATGGCTGACGCGGTTGTCAAAAAGGCCAAAGATGCGGGATGTAACCTCAATGGCATTGAAGGCCGCATGAACTCTGATTGGGTGCTTGTGGATGTTGGCGATGTGGTTGTCCATTTAATGATCGCTCCAGTTAGAGCGCTTTACAACTTGGAAGACCTTTGGACTTTTGAAGGGCAGATAGAGGGCGCGCAGGATTACGTTACTCCAAGCTAGTGAAAATAGAAGTAGTCTCAGTAGGCACTAAAATGCCGGCTTGGGTACAACAGGCGACTGGAGAATATATTAAACGTCTGGGCAGAGAGTTGCCCCTTAGGTTTTTAGAGATTCCATTAGTTAAACGGTCGAAGTCCCAATCGATCAAAACCTATGTTGATAAAGAAGGCCAGCAGTTGTTAGCGAAGGTGCCAATTAACAGCTATGTGGTTGCTCTTGAAGTTACTGGCAAAGTTCTGGACACCCCGCAATTAGCAGCGCAGATAGAAAAGCTGAACTTTGAGGCGAAGGACTTATGCCTTTTAGTGGGCGGGCCCGATGGCTTAAGTCGCGTATGTAGAGACAATGCCGATGCTCTTTGGTCCCTTTCAGCGCTTACGCTCCCTCATCCACTGGTGAGGGTGATCCTCGCCGAACAAATTTACCGAGCTCACAGCATTCTGAAAGGTCATCCTTACCATCGAGAATAGGAATACTAAGTTTGGTGCCTCACAATTGTGGCTTTTTTCTGATTTATTGCAAAAAAGGCTTAATTTTTTGCCAAGGCTCTTTAGTTTCAATGCGTTTGTGGGCAAAATTGAACTATAAAGCAAGGGTTTAGTCTAAATCGGGCATTTAAAATCTTTAGCGTGAAGCCTAGATGCCGACTAATCTGAACAACAGGAATTCAACGCGTGTCAGTAAACTCTTTACTAAACTGGAATCTTCGGTAAATGGCAGCTAAGTGGCAGCTAAAAGATCATGAAGCTGAGCGGCATTTGTTTAATCGCCGGCTATTAGTCGCCGGCGTTCTCATAATCCTCTCATTCGCATTGCTGCTAAGCAAAGTGCTTGATCTTCAGATTCGCCAATATGAGTATTTTTCTGCCCGCTCAGATGGCAACCGACTACACTCCCAATATGTGCCGCCGGCACGCGGGCTGATTTTCGATCGCAGTGGTAAATTGCTGGCAGACAACCAGCCGATTTTTAATCTCACCGTTGTGCGAGAGCAAGTTGGGAATCTGGACGCTACTTTGGATCAGCTTGCCACGCTTATTAATCTGACTGCAGATGACCGGAATCAGTTTATGAAGCGCTTGGAGCGCAATAGGGTTCCGTTTACCTCAGTACCTCTGCGCTATGTTTTAACCGACCAAGAAAAGTCTCGAATAGCGGTAAATTCACACTTGCTGGAAGGTGTTGCGATAGAGCCACAGTTTGTTCGTAGTTACCCTTTTGCCGATCTAACTGCTCACTCTGTGGGCTATGTTTCTGAAATAAATCGCCAAGAGTTAGATAAGCTTGATGAATTTGAGCGAGAGAATTATGGCGGTACGAATCACATAGGCAAGACTGGCATAGAGCGCACTTACGAGGATTTGCTCCATGGCAAGGTTGGTTATGAGATCGTCGAGAAAAATAACCGCGGTCAGGTAATGCGAAGGCTCGATCGCACCGACCCGGTGGCAGGTAAAAATATTACTTTGCATTTAGACAGTCGCTTACAGGCTGCTGCTGAAGAGGCGCTTGGTGATTACCGTGGAGCAATAGTTGCGATCGATCCTGCCACGGGCGGGATTTTGGCAATGGTTAGCAAGCCCGGTTTTGATCCCAATCTATTTGTTACCGGTATTAGTAACAAAGATTACGGTGTACTTGTAACCGATAAAATCAATACGCCCCTATTTGACCGAAGCACCAACCCCTATCCACCTGGTTCAACAATCAAGCCTTTCCTTGGCCTGGCCGGTTTGCACCAGGGGCTTGTTGATTATGATTTTACTATTGATGACCCTGGGTATTTCAGATTGCCTGGCGTTTCATACCGTTGGGGAGATTGGACTAGAAGAACAGCGGCAGGTGGTGGTCACGGTACCACGAATCTGCAACGGGCTATTTTCCAATCGTGCGATACATTTTTCTATGATTTGGCGAATCGAATGGGTATCGATTCCATGCACGGATTTATGACGCTGTTCGGGTTTGGTGAAAATTTTGCAGTCGATATTGGTTATGCCCGAACCGGACTGTTGCCATCGCGTGAGTGGAAGCGGGCCGCGAGGAATGAGCCTTGGTATCCGGGAGATACAATCAATGCATCGATCGGTCAAGGTGATATGTGGGCGACCCCACTTCAGCTTGCGACCGCAACGTCTATTGTTGCAAACAAAGGTAAGGTAGTGCCGCCAAGACTACTTAAGGCTATTGACGGTGAGGCGTTTAACCCAGGCATTGAAAATCCGATTCCTGATGTGATGGTCAATGACCCAGATTATTGGCGATACATCGAAGAATCGATGACGATGGTAGTGCATAGGCCCTACTCTAAGACATTCCGTGATTATGGCACCGCTTACGAAGCCATCGCGCAAAAAGATCGAGACATGAGTTACAAAATGGCCGGCAAATCCGGTACTGCTCAGGTTGTGGGTATTAGCCAGGAGATTCTTTCAAGCACCGATATAGTGGTGTCAGATCTAAATCAAGATCACGGTTTGTTTATTTCCTTTGCCCCGGCCCAAAATGAATTCATTGAGCCGCAAATCGCTATCGCTGTATTCGTCGAAAATGGTTTACATGGCAGCAGCGTGGCCGGCCCTATCGCTAAAGCGGTGACGGATGCCTATTTGCTGGATATCTTGCAGATAGACTTTACTGCCTTGGACCCAGCACAACTCATAAGCCAAGCCGATGATTAATCAAGACTTTGTCCGGCAATCCAATGGTTTGCAGACGGGATCTAAACACTCTTTCGCAATTTGGCGAACTCTGCACATTGATCCACCTTTACTTGTTGGTATCGTGTTGATTTGCTGTTTTGGTTTGATGGTACTTTTCAGTGCTAGTGACGGTGATGAGGTGGTGGTAAGAAGACAGGCGTTAACTATGCTTGTTGGTCTAATTGTCATGTTTATCGTGGCTCAGTTTAATGTCCATTTTTATCGGCGCTGGGCGCCGTCTGTGTATGCTGCTGGAATCGCGCTTCTTGGAGTCGTTCTGGTTATTGGCGTTGAAGCAAACGGCGCCAAAAGCTGGCTGGACTTGCCTGGACTGCCAAGCTTTCAGCCGTCGGAAATAATGAAGTTTGTTGTGCCAATGTTGCTTGCTTGGTATTTGGCTAGCAGGCCGCTACCACCGCGGTTTAAGCACCTGTTTTGGTCTGCTGCGATGATACTGTTGCCGGCGGGATTAATCATTGTGCAAAACGATATGGGAACTGCAATGATGGTTTCTATGTCGGGTATTTTTGTGGTTTTGCTGGCGGGGATTCGCTGGCGTATTGTTATTGGTGGCGCTGTAGCGCTTTTAATGGCATCCCCAGCATGGTTTATTTTTCTAGCAAAAGACCATCAGAAGAATCGAATTTTGACCTTTATTGACCCCTATCGAGATCCAACAGGAGCTGGCTATAATATTATCCAGTCACAAATCGCCATAGGCTCTGGTGGTGTTTATGGTAAGGGCTATGGCAATGGTGCTCAGTCTCATTTAGATTTTATACCGGAAAGCAATACAGATTTTATCTTGGCAGTTTTAGCGGAAGAGTTCGGTTTGCTGGGCATACTTTTTCTTATCACTCTGTATTTCTTCGTTCTGCTTCGAGGTTGCTACATTGCCTATTCAGCTAGCGATATGTTTAGTCGCTTGTTAGCGGGCAGTATAACGCTGACGTTTTTCTTCTATGTGTTTGTCAATATGGCCATGGTGTCTGGCATATTGCCTGTAATCGGTTTGCCTTTGCCGCTGATGAGTAGGGGTGGTACGTCGGTAGTAACTCTTTTTGTCGGGTTTGGTTTGTTGATGTCGATTCAAACCCATGGCCGCGAGCGGCTCGGTTAACGGTTGCTGTTTACTGGTCAATTTCACACTAACAAGGCTAGCTCCACAATAGGGTTTTTCGTCTTCAGCAGGCTGAAAAGGTTAAAAGAAACAGACAATTGGACGCTAAATAACTAAGGCTTTATTTTTAGTTAACTATTTAATCAGGTGTCACATGACAATTTTCAAATTTATTCCGCTGTTGCTAGTTCTAGCTACGCTGGCAGCCTGTAGCAGCGCACCAATGGCTCCTGTGATAAACGAAAATAGCGGCCGTTACAGCATTAACCAAGATAGGGCGCCGACTCGAAATATCGACATGTCATCCGTGGCAGAGATTATTCCTGTTCCGATCACGCGGACCAGAGCGGGTAACGGAAGTCCGTACACCGTGCTAGGTAAGTCTTATAATGTGATGGCCACAGAAGCAGGCTATAGTGAGCGAGGCGTGGCATCGTGGTATGGCGAGAAGTTTCACGGCCACAAGACCTCAAACGGAGAGGTCTTTGATATGTATCTTGCGTCGGCGGCACACAAGTCCTTACCAATTCCCAGTTTTTTAAAAGTGACTAATCTCGACAACAATCGAAGTATAATTGTCCGAGTTAACGACCGTGGCCCTTTCCACGGGGATAGGTTAGTTGACCTTTCTTACGCAGCGGCGGTTAAGCTAGGTTACGCCGATAGAGGAACCGCGAGAGTCCAGTTAGATTCCATAATTGCGAATGGTGACAGCAGAGGTTTTGCCGGAGCGCAGTCTAATACGGTCCAAATAAGCAGTAACTCAGGTACTCGCAGATACTTACAAGTCGGCGCTTTTTCTCAGCGCGTGGCTGCTGAGAAGATTTCCCAGGAATTGCGTAATTTGACGGATAGGCCGGTATTTATTCGCAGCGTAGAAACGGTGAATAATGGGGTGATGCATCGCGTGCGGATAGGACCATTGATGGACACAAATGAGATCGGTCTTTTAAGTCAGCGCGTTGTTGGAGCCAATTTAGGAAGTCCATATACAGTGACCGAGTAAACATATCTGAGTTGTAATATTTTTGTTGGTTCAATGCTTGTCAATATGTTGTTACTATTTTAGTGGTGTTTATAGTCGCGATTATAGCCGTGACTACCGCCGTGACTACAGCCCTAATTTTAGTCATGATTTTGGCCACGATTGTTGTCTCTGTATTTGTTACTATTAATATTCGTCGGTCGAGTTCTTTAATCCCTAGGGAAACTAATTTTCAATGTTTAATCTTCAATCATTAGCTGATCGATTTATTTTGCCTCTTACATCAAACACAGCGCCAAAATTGGGGCTGTGTTTGTTGCTGACATTCGCCTCATTGTCAGCGAGCGCGGCTCCCGCCATAATTCCAAGGGCGCCTGATATTGCGGCGTCAAGCTATATACTTATTGATGCCACAACAGGGCATGTGATTGTCGAAAAAAACTCACGAGAAGCTCTGCCGCCTGCCAGTTTAACCAAAATCATGACGGCATATATTGCTGTCGAAGAAATTATTAGTGGTAATTTAATGCTGGCTGATCTGGTTCATATCAGTGAAAAAGCTTGGCGCATGGAAGGCTCGAAGATGTTTGTTGGGGTGGATACCCAAGTCAGTGTTGCAGACTTGCTGCGTGGCATCATTATTCAGTCAGGTAATGACGCCAGTGTTGCTATGGCTGAACATATTGCCGGTAGTGAAGAAGCGTTTGCTGATATGATGAACCAGTACGCTGAAGTGCTTGGCATGGAGCAGAGCTTTTTCATGAATGCCAGTGGCCTAGATACCGAACTGTATTTCAATACAATGTCGGCTCGTGATTTATCCTTACTTGCGCAAGCCACTATTTCTAGGCATGGGGACTTTTATCCGATGTATTCGGAAAGAGAATTCACCTACAACGAGATACGCCAATCAAACCGCAATACATTGTTGTTTCGAGATCGAAATGTTGATGGTTTAAAAACTGGATGGACCGAAGCTGCTGGTTACTGTTTGGTGTCATCAGCCGAGCGCGAAGGAATGCGTTTAATTTCTGTCGTTATGGGTACCGCCAGTGAAGATGCCCGCGCTATTGAAACACAAAAATTATTGACCTACGGGTTTCGCTATTTTGAAACCCACAAACTTTATGAGAAGGGACAAGTGCTCGCTAATGTTCCTGTGTATTCTGGCCAAGAGAATGCATTGGATTTAGTTATCGACGAAGAAGTCTATGTCACTATACCTAGAGGCCAAGGGGAGCAGATGGCAGCGACTGTAGATGTCGATGAAATCATCCGAGCGCCTATCGATAGCGGTCAGATAATGGGTGTAGTAAACGTTGTATTGGATGACAATGTTATATTTCAAAGCGACGTAGTTGCAATGCAGGGCATTGAACAAGGGGGGATGCTGAAACGCTTCCTTGATTGGTTGTCATTGCTTTTCGGTGGTGTTTTTTCAGGTTAAAGAGACTCTAAATGGCATCAGATAAGCCTCCAGCTGAGCAAGAAGCACCTAAAATTGAGTTTCCCTGTCTTTACCCTATAAAGATTATAGGTATCGCTAGCATCGATTTTCATATCCTTGCCGTGAAAGTCGTTGAACAACACGCCGGTGAAATAGATTCGGATTTAATCGAAATTATGCCAAGCAAAGCTAACAACTACATCTCGGTGCGGGTGACAATAACAGCTACCGGTGCTGAGCAATTAGGTAATATTTTTGAAGATTTGAAGAAGCTGCCCGGCCTCAAGATGGTACTGTAAGTTGCAGCTATTACAGTATAAGAGTTTCAGCGCTGTCGCAGTCCAGAGCGCAGCTGAAAACCCACCAGAGTTGATTGTACGCCGCTTAGGTTTGCAAGAGTACACTCCAATCTGGAAGTCTATGCAGTATCTTGCTGCTAACACTCCCCGCGAAAGTAAGCGGGCAGATGAACTTTGGTTTTTGTCTCACAAACCCGTATACACCCAAGGGCAGGCTGGCGAGAGCGAGCACATTCTCAATCCCGGTAAAATCCCTGTGGTCCAGATTGATCGTGGTGGTCAAGTCACGTACCACGGCCCAGGTCAGCTGGTGGTTTATTTTCTGCTCAATTTACGCAGGCGCAAGCTCGGGAGTCGAGGGCTGGTGGATTTGATTGAGCAAAGCCTTGTAAGAACACTTCGACATTTCGGTATTGACGCTCAAACTCGCTTGAAAGCTCCCGGTGTATATGTGAATGATGCTAAAATAGCGGCACTCGGGCTTAGAATCAAAAACGGCTGGAGTTACCACGGGCTGAGCCTTAACGTTAATATGGATTTAGCGCCTTTTGCAGGTATAAATCCCTGCGGGTTCTCTAATTTGGCTGTTAGTCAGATTGCCGATTTCCAGCCAGAGGCAGAGATGTTGATGCAGCAAGCCAGTAAAGTGCTCTGTGATGAGTTGCTGGTGCAGTTAGGCTACAGTGCAGAATATTCAAAACAGTAACAATACGCGGCTCGAGAATAGAATTAGGAATTAATGTCATGGCAGAAAGAATTCGTCGAAATGTAATGATAGAGGGCGAGAAGCTCAGAGGCGCGGATAAAGTTCGCCGCATCCCAATGAAGGTTATTCCAACTTTAGACCTGTTGGCTAAGCCGCCTTGGATTCGCGTTAAGATTCCAACTTCGCCTAAAATTAAACATATTAAACAAAAACTGAGAGAGCATAAATTGTCTTCAGTTTGTGAAGAAGCCGCTTGTCCGAATCTTGGTGAATGTTTTAGCAATGGGACCGCCACCTTTATGATCATGGGTGATATTTGTACTCGTCGCTGTCCCTTTTGTGATGTCGCTCATGGCAAGCCCAAGCCTTTGGCAGAAAACGAACCTAGGGAGCTTGCTGAAGCTGTCAAGGAAATGGGGCTGAGCTATGTTGTTATTACCTCGGTAGATCGGGATGATTTGAAAGACAGCGGGGCCCAGCATTTTGCTAATTGTATTACTGAGTCTCGAAAGTTTAATCCAAATACTAAAGTGGAGGTTCTGGTGCCTGATTTTAGAGGCAGGATGGATATTGCATTGGATATTTTGCAGCACACGCCGCCAGATGTATTCAACCACAATCTAGAAACGGTACCCCGTCTCTATAAAAAGGCGAGACCAGGTGCTGACTATCAATGGTCATTAGATTTGTTGAAAGCTTACAAAGAACGTTGCCCTGAGGTGATTACTAAATCAGGTTTGATGCTGGGTTTAGGCGAGGAAATTGAGGAGATTAAGGAAGTTCTTCGAGATCTCAAAAACCACAACGTAGACATGATTACCTTAGGTCAATATATGCAGCCCAGTAAAGATCATTTGCGGGTAGAGAGATTCGTGCACCCTGATGAGTTTAAGGAGCTTCGGGAGTTTGGAGAGAAGCTAGGGTTTACTCATGTTGCAAGTGGTCCTTTGGTACGTTCTTCTTATCATGCTGATAAGCAGGCTCATGGCGAGGCTATATCCTAGCCTCTAGTAAAATGGCCATAACGCTATGAAAATTAGCCGGCAACAAATCGCGGTCAGTTTGGCCGCATTGGTTCTGGCAATCGTTGTAGTAATTTTTGTATCGCAAAACCCCGCGCAAATCGGCGCTCAATCTTTATTGGTAAGAGCATTAATACTCTGTCTGGGTATAGTGCCTGCTTTAGTCGCTGTTTATCTATTGAACCCGATGTTTTCGAAAAAGCCTGTTAGCTATATTGCTGTGGTTTGTTTACCAGCGGTCGTTCCCGTTTTTTTATATTATTTATTGATCATGCCTAGCCAAGCCGGTGCTGGGTTTACCGCTGAACAGCTTACTAGCGAACTTATCACCGACAGCTCCAGCAATGGGCTAGTTGAAATTGGTTTTAGCTATCCAATCTACACACCTGAAATTCGAGTAACAAACAACAGTCTTTTTACTGAACAAGTAAATATTTTTTTCAGAATGGTCGGTACGAACGGGGAAAACTCATTGTTTCGAGCTATTCGAAACACTGTGCCAGGCTCCGGTTTAACTGTTGAATCTGCGGTAAGAGGTTTGGTGTCTGAATCCGATGAGGTTTTATTTTTGCCCTTAGCCGTGCCTCCCCTGAGTAGCGTGTCAGGCCAGTTAGTCTTTGTGATAAGTAATCTCGATGATGGTTCCAGTTTTACACAGGCATTAGATAGTGCTTATCAGGCTCAGTTTGAGATCCGCTCACCTGAAACTGGGGCCTTGCTGTATGAGTTTCCTTTAAATCGTTAACGGCAATTTTTGAGTTTTGACTCAGTGGTCACTTTACTGTGCAGCTAAACGGATAAGTGTTCTATTCATCGGAAATAATAATAACTGCTAGGAGATTAAGCTATGCGTACTAGACCCAGTGTGATGCTACTTACTTTGCTTGTAACTGTTTTCGCATCGATAAATTCGATTGTCATAAGTGCTCAAGAGAACGAGTTCTCAGGCAAGCGAGTGGTTCCCATATTACAAGAGCCCCGACATAGGACTGTACATGCCGATGGCGATATTTATTTGTTGGATGTGCAAATTAATCCAGGAGATATGACGCTCCCTCATACTCATAACGCGGCAATACTTTATACCTTCATAAGCAATGGTGAAGGTCCGTTATTCGGCCGTGTCGCGGGAAATACCGATTATATCGAAGAAAACTTGACTCATGAGGTGACTAACGAAGGTCCTGGTTTATTTAGAATAATCGCGTTAACAAATTATGGGGCAGGGGTTCCAAACATTGCTACAGGCAAAGCTAGAGGCTTGACTGTTGATCCTGACGTTGAAAACCCTTGGTTTCGCTCTTACCGCATCCGTTTAGAAGCAGGAGCCGAAACAGCGATTCAAACCTTGGCTAACCCGAATGTTGTAGTGCAGGTAAGCGACGGTAAAGTTCACGTCACAAGAAGTGATGGAATCACTACGGAACTTCTTGCGATGGGGGAGTGGGCGTGGCGGGAAGCCGCTAGCCCTTACAAAATAATTAATCGAGGGAGTGAGGCAGTAGAGCTCGTTGTTAATGAAGCAAGACGCTGAGCTAAGTGCGAAGGCTGTAGTGTGTAAGAATCCACTGATGAGAGCAGCATAACTTTTTCTAAAGCTAAACAATCCAGTCTCCTCTTCGAGCGATAGCAGTAAAGTTCTACAAATACCCATGGCATGAGTGACAATTTCCTGCCAGACGCGCACAGGGAGGTCGTGTCAGATGCTTTGCCGGACATTAGAGCGGGAGCGCGGTGCTAACAATAAGAGCAGGCACTAGAAACTTAGAGAATGTTCAGTGATTTTAAAAAGCTCACCCCCCACTTTATTGTACTCCAAGCAACAATTCTACCCTGCCAGTGGTGAGTTTAGTTTTTGAGTGCTAGCGACTCTCCTGACAAAAATTAATATCAAAGATGACACTATCCAGACGGCACTCAGCTGAGCCATAAGTGTTCCAGAAAACAATAGTTGGCTGCATATTCCGATGCTGACGAGCCGTGCTAATTCTAAGCCGAAGCCGAAAGGTTTTGATTCTAGCCAAATGCCATGCACGTAGAGGCTAAAGGCGAAGGTTGGGACTGCGAGCATAAGCACGCCATAGCTCAAAGTAGATGAATTTATGAGTACAAAGAGGCTGATGGCGGTAGTTAAAAGGAATTGGGTTAACACATAATAGGCAGTGAAACTCGAGATGATTGGATCGAACTTAGCGGTGAGGTCTGCGGGATTTTGGGCATTTTTACAGCTGGTTTTCATCCCTTCTGGCTGCCATCCTGGTGGCATAAAGATGATTTTCAGTTTATTTACTAGTCCTGTCGCTTTTATTAAGTCGAGAATTAAGTGCCAATAAACGTGAATATTCGCCCACAGTGGATTCCAGCTGTTAAGAGGTTTACGCAGGCCAAAAACTACCGGCTCTGACTCTAGCTCATTTTGAAAGCTTCCAAATAACCGGTCCCAGAGTATGAAGACGCCCCCGTAATTTTTATCGACGTAGGACATGTTTCGAGCATGATGAACACGGTGATTAGAGGGCGTGACAAAGACCCACTCTATAGGCCCTAGCTTGGGTACGTGCTGTGTGTGCACCCAGAATTGATAAATTAAATTGAGGCTGACGACGGTAAATAAAATTTCTGCTGGATATCCCAAAATAAAAAACGGCAGGTAAAACAGAAAGCCATAAAAATCGATGCTAGTTTGGCGCAGGGCGGTTGCAAGGTTGTAGTCTTCACTCTGATGGTGGGCGACATGAGAACCCCAAAAAAGCGCGACCTCGTGGCCAAAGCGGTGCTTCCAATAGTAGGCAAAGTCGTAGCCGATGAAGCAGCTTATCCAAACCCATATTTCGGTGTCTGGCAATTGCGAAAATTGATAATGCGTAACCGTCCATTCGTAGATTACTCCCGAGAATCCAAGGATCACCAGGCTTTGCAGGCGGCTTAGACTACCCATCGATAGGCTGTTAATGGTGTCATTGAGCCGATAGGTGTTGCGGCCGCGCCAGGCGCCATAGGCCAGTTCAATAAGAATCATCAAGAAAAAGAACGGTATAGCGTAGAGAATGAGGTCCATTTTGATCCTTTAAAGCGTCATAAGGCAGTCACTTTTTGGGCTAAGTGAGCGATAATAAGGTGCGCTGTGGTTGGACAGCATTTAGCCGATATTGGTTACTAAATCGATGATAACAAGGGTCACAACAGCGTTCAAACGGGGTATTATGTGCCATCAAAATACAGACCATCGAAATTCCAAGCTGTCCACCTGGAGATTGTTGTTAAATGAAAAAATTCACCCTACTAGCTTATTCGCTAGTCCTTGCTTTTACTAGTTTCTCTGCTTTGGCTCAAGGCATCCAACAAACCAAAGGAACTTATCAAGACAAGTTTCGGCAGCTTGATGAAGTTCTGCCAACTGCCAATGTTTATCGAAATGCGGGGGGAAGCCCAGGGCATGAGTACTGGCAACAAGAAGTAGACTACAACATTGAGGTCACCCTTGATGAGTCCACCCAGTCCCTGAGTGGCACTGAGACAATTAGCTATCAGAATAATTCACCGGACACTCTCAGATACCTTTGGTTGCAGCTCGATCAAAATCGCTTTCGCAGCGACTCCATGGAGCAGAGTAGCTCTGTTTTCGGCGGTCCAAGCCCCGATGCATCTGACAATACTGCAGGTCGAGTAAGCCTTGGTTACCTGCGTAGAATGCAGTACATGGAGGACTCTGATCTGGGCTATGAGATTAGTTCGGTTACCGATCGTAGTGGTAGTGATCTAAGTCATACGATTGTTGGCACATTGATGCGCATCGATTTGGCGCGGCCCTTAGCGTCAGGACAAGATGTCGAGTTTTCCATTGATTACAGCTACAACATTGTCGACGGCGATGTGCTTAGACCAAGAAGTGGTTATGAACATTTTCCAGAAGAAGGAGAGGGTGACAACTACATCTTCGCACTAGCTCAATGGTTCCCTCGTTTAGTTGCCTATACCGACTACGAAGGCTGGACTAACAAGGAGTTTCTTGGTTCAGGAGAATTCACACTCGAATTTGGTGACTATGAAGTTGCGATGACAGTGCCGGCGGATCACATAGTTTCTGCCACAGGCGAGCTTCAAAATGCCAATCAAGTACTAACAGCTGTCCAGCGAGAAAGGTTGGAGGAGGCTGAAACAGCCGCAAGGCCCGTTTATATCGTTACGCCTGAGGAAGCATTAGAAAATGAAGAGGCAGGCACTAGCGACACTAAAACGTGGAAATTTGCTGCCGAGAATGTGCGTGATTTCGCTTGGTCTTCGTCGCGCAAGTTTATCTGGGATGCGAAGGGATATAACCAAGAAGGTGCTGACCAAGAACTAATCATGGCGATGTCGTTCTACCCTAAAGAAGGTGGCGCGCTTTGGTCTGACTTCTCTACCGAGATCGTCATTCATACATTGGAAGTATACAGCCGCTTCTCATTTGACTTTCCTTATCCAACCGCTCAATCAGTAAATGTTGGATTTGTTGGTGGAATGGAATACCCAATGATCACATTCAACGGCCCTCGCACAGAGCTGCAGGACGATGGATCGCGAACATACACGCTCGCTGACAAACGTTTCATGATTGGTGTAGTAATACACGAAGTAGGCCACTTCTACTTTCCGATGATCGTGAATTCTGACGAGCGTCAATGGACGTGGATGGATGAAGGGATAAACAGCTATTTAGATTCGGTTGCTAGTCGTGAATGGGATGCCGAAATTCCATGGGGCGTTGAACCTCGCTATATAGCAGATTATATGAAGTCCTCTAATCAGGTTCCTGTTATGACCCAGTCAGACACAGTGCTGAGATTGGGGCCAAACGCATACAGCAAACCTGCAACTGCCCTTAATATTCTCCGTGAAACGATAATGGGCCGTGAACTGTTTGATTTTGCTTTTAAAGAATATTCGCAGCAATGGGAATTCAAACGTCCTACTCCTGCAGATTTTTTCCGAACTATGGAAGAAGCGTCCGGTATCGACCTGGATTGGTTTTGGAGAGGCTGGTTTTATACTACCGATCATGTGGATATTTCTTTGGATAAAGTTTACCAAATGCAAATGGATACTCATGACCCAGATATTGACTATTCTCGTCAGCGCGAGTCTGCAAAGACTCAGCCACCGTCAATCTATAATGACCGGAATCGTCAAGAAGGCTTGCAGACCTGGGTTGAGCGCAATCCCGATGTGAGAGATTTTTACGACGAGAACGATCAGTTTACGGTGACCAATAAAGAGCGAAATAGCTACAACAGTTTTCTGGAAGGCCTAGAAGACTGGGAGCGTAAAACGCTGGACCGAGCCATTGATGAAAAACTTAACTACTACATTCTGGAGTTATCGAATCTAGGTGGATTGGTGATGCCGGTAATCGCGAACCTAGAGTTTGCCGATGGCTCTTCCGAAGAAATGCGGATTCCCGCGGAAGTTTGGCGCCGCAACGCTCGCAATATTAAAAAGCTAATGGTCAGCGAGAAAAAGGTTGTGAGTATCGTAATCGATCCGCTGCAAGAAACTGCTGATGTTGACATGGAAAATAACTACTATCCGCGTCGAATTATTCCTTCACGAATCGAGAACTTTAAATCCGATGACCGTTCGGGCCTGATCAGCCGAGATGTGATGCAAGATATTAAAACTGAACTGAAAACTGAAGACGACGAAGCAGAAAGTGAAGAAGAGGATGGCAGTTAATTTGTCTACTCTAGTGGAGCGTTGGCACAATGCCGTGCCAGCGCTCAGCGCTTTAGTATGTTTGTTAGTAGTTTCTAGCAGCTTCGCTCATGAGCAGAAAACGGCTGTAACCCGCATCGTTTTTAATCCGGCCAGTGAGAACATTGAAGTCATGCATCGGTTTTTGGTGCACGATGCAGAGCATGCTGCGTCCAAGGTTTTCGGAGTAGGTCAAAACCTCTTAGAGTCCGCCGAATCCAGAGAGCTTTTTAGCAGCTATGTAATCAACCGATTTTCAATCGACGCAGAGCTCGCCAGTGGTGAAGTGATAGCCATTGCGTTGAATTACGTTGGCGCGGAGGTTGATGGCCAGTTTTTATGGGTATATCAAGAAACGAGCACTATAGACTCTATTGCGTCCTTCACTATGGTAAATATGGCTTTACGTGATGTGTGGCCAGATCAATCTAATTTGGTCAATGTGGAGCGAGAAGGTGAAGTATATAGCGTATTGTTCGATGCGGGCGCGGAAGCTAAACGGCTTAGCCTAGAACCTTAGCTCAAAATCCTAACCCAGCGACTTAACTTAACGTGATCTTCTGCGACTCTCCCTCACCTAATCCGTAATACTCGGCAATAGCCAGACCTGCGGCTACCGATGTAAAAGGATCGTGCTCTACCACTTTATTAGGGAAAGACTGATCAAGAGATTGCTTGATTACAGGAATTAGCGAGGATCCGCCGGTGCGAATCACCAAGTCTATATCGTCCGGATGCAAGTTGGCATTCTTCAATACCTGAGTTATAGCACCTTCAAAATCTATTACGGCAGATCCAATAAGCTTCTCAAAATGGGCTCTAGTTACCATAAATTCAATGTCCAGTTCTGGTATGTCCAAACGAGCCTCGGTTTGATCTGACAAAGTAGCCTTTAGGTCTTTTAAAGTTTGAAATACTAAATAGCTATAATTGTTCTTAATAAGATCGTATAGCCTCCTGTATTTTGCAGAGCCCTCATCACCTAGCTCCATACGTTTCATAAGAGGTGTAGTGTATTGATTCTGGTTGAGCATGTAGCTCACAGCCCAATTCAAGATAAGGTCTTCGTATTGCTCGAAAGGAAAGAGTGTCTCAATTTCCCTGTCCTCACCTGGACGTTTCCAGCGCTCTCCTTTACCTAAAAGAGGAAATAACAGTTCCCTAAACAGTAGCTGGTCAATATGATCTCCACCTAAGCCTACACCGTGAGTTGCTATAACCTCGTAGTCTCCTTCTCGATGCTGAAGAATACATAAGTCGAGCGTGCCACCACCAAAATCCACAGCTAACAATCTGTCCTTTTTCTCGCCAGGATTGTCGTGCAGGTAACTCAAGGCGGCGGCAATAGGTTCTGCGAAATATGTCTTTTCTTTAAATTCGGCATAGCCGTAAGCCTCCGAAAGCATACTCAGGGCGGCGTTATTTTTGTCCTCTTTTTGGCCTTCGAAATTAACGGGGTGGCCAATACAAGCGTGTTTAGTTTTTGCACCAACAATTTGTTTACTTTGGGCATCGATACTTTTCTTAATCCTTACAAGCAGAGGAGTGATTAAGGCGACTAATCTAAATGGGCGATTGAAGACCATTAAGCGCTGGCTGTCCGACCCGCCAAGAAGTCTTTTTATTCCTCTAAACAGACGACCGGTTTGTCCGCCATCAACAAACGATTGTCCATATACCAGTTCAGTTGAGCCCTCTTCAGGAAGGCCGCCATCCCCGATTTGTCCTGTGGTTGAGCGGCCTTCACCAAGCACTTCGGCACTTAGTTCAACAGTTCGCCCAGTATTGCCTTCAATATAGGAATTAATGGCTTCTTGTCCTGTAACAATACCAAAATTCTTGTCTATGTAGGTGGCTGAAGGCATGACGATGGAATGATGCTCTAATCTCACTAAATGAACCTTTTCGCCATCAAAAAGGGCTGCAGCACTGTTTGTAGTGCCGAAATCAATTCCTATCCCCATTGGGCGTTGCGGCCTAACTGAAGGCTTGGATTGGCTTTCTGTGGAATCGGATAAGGAGTGTGAGATGCGCGAGCTAGATTGATAGCTTGGGGTACTTTCTGTCACTAAGAATGCCTTGCAATTAACTGAACGATTAGACAAAAACGGGTGTAACTGTCAATATCCGAAGTATAGAGGATTTGTCAAAAGTGAGCAAAAAAAATGCTTGATTGCTCTGCCTAATTATTAAAATATTGTTCAATATTAATGGCTTATAGAGTTCAATATTAATGGCTTATAGAGTTGAATATTGAAGGAACTTAACCTATGCTGCTTCGGTCCTGTAAAAAGGGCTGTCAATAAATATTTTGGGGTATGGAGAGTGATTAAAACAATAAGATGCTGGAATTTAACTCAGGTCTTGGCTGGCCTGTTGGTCGGTTTTTCTGTGATTCCGGTAGTGTTCGCAGGGACAATTGTTAGGATAAACACTAGCCTAGGTGATTATTCTATAGAACTCCTCGACGATATAGCTCCTGCTAGCGTCCAAAACTTCTTAGATTATGTGAATCGAGGAGCTTATGACTCTACTTATCTACATCGAGTTATCCCAGGTTTTGTTGTACAAGGCGGAGGGTTTACTTTTCAGCCGTTCGTAGGCCCGATAGCTGTAGTGGCCGATCCCGCTGTAGTGAATGAGTTCAACGTGTCCAATACGCGTGGCACCGTCGCTATGGCGAAACTAGACGGCGACCCAGACAGTGCAACCACTCAGTGGTTTGTAAACCTAGTCGATAATAGCGGCACCTTAGACAGCAGCAATGGCGGTTTCACGGTGTTTGGAAATGTACTCGGTGATGGTATGCAAGTTTTAGATGCTATTGCTGCATTACCTTCTGTCAATCTTGGTACTAACACGCCGGATGCTCCCTTTATCACTCCAACCTATCAAGGGCCTTCAAGTTTTGTGTATACCAACGCCGAAGTGGTAGAGCGTTTCAGCGGAGCGCCCCATGTTTATGAGGTAGGATCAGGAAAATTGTTTAGTGCCGTCAGTGTCGATAATGGAGCCATTTTACTTGGACTGGACTTCAGTACTGTCTCAACGGTCAACGAAATGATAATCGCGGTTGATGCCAAGAGCATAATAAACAAGAAAGATAGCTTCGATGGAATAGCCAGCTACACAACCTCGGATGGTAGATTAAGGATCCCTTCTTTAGAGGTATTCGATGGTTCTAGTACTTTAATATTATCGAACGTTGTATTCGTTCTTAGCGGTCCGGCTAGCAGTCAATTTGTACTGGAATCCTTCGATCAGTAGTAAGCAGGATCTACCAGACGGGAGATTTAACGGATCGCGGTCTTGGGGTAATCTTGGTTTTTAACCATAATCTACGTTTGATAAAAATAATTCTAAGGAATCTGGCTAATGGCTGCAGCACGCGGGGAATTTAGTTCTCGATTTGGTTTTTTAATGGCCGCTTCAGGTTCCGCTGTCGGCCTTGGTAATATTTGGGGCTTCCCTACCCAAGCCGCCTCCAACGGCGGGGCGGCATTCTTGTTTACCTATTTACTTCTCGCATTTGCGTTAGCATACCCGGCACTAATGGCTGAATTGATAATCGGTCGACATGCCCGAGCAAACGCGGTGACAGCTTTACAGAAAATTTCTCCCAGTAAAAACGGTAAGCTGTTTGGCCTAGCTGTTGGATTCGTAGGAATCACCACGGTTAGTTTTATACTCAGTTTTTATGCGATTGTAAGCGGCTGGATGATAGCGTTTTTTATTGACCCTATCGCGAGACTAATCGGAGCCGATGGCGCGTCGGCGTGGCTGACTACCGACGCAGTCCTGCGAAACGGTTTTTTTGTCGTCATGTTTATGATGTTGACCGTTTGGATAATCAGTGCCGGGGTGAAAGACGGTATTGAAAAATGGGCTTCTAGGCTCATGCCCTCGTTAATATTTATTCTCTTTTTACTTATTTGCTATGTGCTTACATTGCCTGGCGCGATGGATGGACTAAAGGCCTACTTGGTTCCAGATTTTTCCAGAGTTTTTGATCAAGAGCTTTTGGTGAGTGCGATGGGCCAGGCTTTTTTCTCGCTCTCATTGGGGGTAGGAACAATGCTGATTTACGGGTCTTATATTCCTAAGAATGAAAATCTACCCGTTGTCGGGGGGCTTGTAGCAGTCTTGGATATCGGGATTGCTGTGATGGCAGGTATGCTGATTTTGCCAGCCATGTACGTGGCATTGGCCAATGGCGTGCCAATATTTGATGATGGCGGTGGGCTTATTGCAGGGCCAAGGCTTATTGTCTCAGTGCTGCCGGCGCTGTTCGCCAGCATGGGATTTGTTGGGATTTTTGTGGCATTGGCATTTTTTGCCTTGATGACAATAGCCTCGTTAACGTCATCTATCTCAATGTTAGAAGTGCCGGTGGCCTACAGCGTTGAACACCACGGCTTAGCCCGAAAGACTAGCTCTATTGTTCTTGGGGCCCTGATCACCGTGATATCCCTTGTCATCGTGTTTAACTTTGACGCGCTATTCGACTTGGTGGTCACTTATACGACAGAAGTCAGCCAGCCTTTGTTGGGCTTAGCTTTCTGTATATTTGGCGGCTGGATTTGGAATCGCAATGAAATACTTGAAGAGATAAAGCTGGGTAGCCCTGAAGCTGAATCAGGATTGTTCTGGAAGGTATGGCCTTTTTATATCAAGTTTATTTGTCCGGCAGCCATACTAGTTGTCTTTTTCCAATAACTAGCATTTAGCAACAGCATCGACGAAACGGTCTATTTCATCTGATGTATTGTAATAGTGTATGGAGGCCCGGTTAACATCGCCAACATTGTTGGCGGCTAAGTCTAATTGGGCATTTTCCTGTTTTGATATCGATGTGTTAATTTTTCCTTCAAATAAACTTCGTGCTAGTTCGGTAGCTTGAATTCCTTCTTTCTGAAAGGTAACAATACCTGAAAGGTAAGCAGAGCGCTCGAGCACGGTAACGTTCCCTAGAGAGATAAGTTTACTGTTTAATTCTTTCGCAAGTGCGCTAACTCGCAGTTCGATATTGTTCATACCAAGTTCATTGGCGTATCTGACAGCTTCAGCTAGGCCGATTTTGCCAGCGATATTACGTTCCCATGTCTCGAATTTTTTGGCGTCAATGCTCACTGAGTAACTAGCCGGGCCAGTCCAATGAGCTGAATGATTGTCGACAAAGATTGGACTAGAGTCTTCAATAGCGCGTGCGCTCGCGAACAGAAACCCAGTTCCTCTGGGGCCGCGTAAGTATTTTCTACCTGTACCACATAAGAAATCACAGCCAAGTTCTTGAGTGTTCAGGTCGATCTGCCCGACCGACTGGCATGCGTCTAACAAATACAGTACGCCATGTTCCTTCGCTATTGCGCCGACCTGAGCGGCCGGTTGAATGTCTCCCCGCTGACTGGAGACGTGAGTTATAGCGATCATCTTTGTTCGGCTAGTAATAGCGCTGCGCAGTTTGTCTAGATCTATGTGTCCTAGGTCATTACACGGGACTAAAACTATCTTAATTTTCTTTTGTTGTTGCAGATGCAAAAGTGCCAAATAATTACTTACATATTCGTTGTCGGCGGTAATGATCTGATCGCCAGCTTGCCAGTCAACGCTGTAAAGGGCCATGTCCCATGCACGGCTAGCATTCTCTATATAAGCTATTTGGGTAGCAGAGCAATTTAGCAGGGAGGCAAATTCAGAATAAAACCGACTGATTTTTTCATCGGTGGCATTCGCAGCTTCATAGCCACCTAGAGTCTGCTCTAATTCTAAATGCTCTATTACCGCGGTAGTGACGCTAGTTGGACTCAACGAGCAACCAGCGTTATTGAAATGGATAAGGTCTTTGACAGCCGGTGTTTCATTTCTACAGCGTTCTAAATCGATTATCATGGCTTTTCTCGGTAAAAGTATTCTAGGCATAAAGATCTGTGGCTAGACTCATTTCTATAAAAAAGGCTAGAAACAGGATAAATATAGATGCCCTAGGGTAGCGGCTAAAGGTTGTTGTTAAAAGATCGCTGTTAACACATCGCCGCTAGAGTATTACGTTTCCTTTTTGGAAACTAGAGCACATCGCATATGCGCTGTGCATTCTGCGCAAACAATGGTGAGGGACGCTATGTCTGAAATTAGTCTGGATGAAAAGTCGAAGACAGAAATTATAGAGAAGTTGAAGCAATACTTTGAGGATGAGCTTAATCAAAGGCTTGGTGGTTTTGAGGCGGAATTTCTACTCGATTTTTTTGCTGAAAGTATCGGCGCATACTACTACAATCAAGGATTGGCAGATGCACTGAAGGCATTTGAATCTAAGTTAGAAGAGTTTAATGACCTAGTCTATCAGCTAGAGCAGCCTATTAAGTAGCGGCTCTAAAGCTTGTTTACTCGCAGTGGCAGACGGATAAAAAATTTACTACCGTTGTCTTTTACTGACTCGAAAGTTATTTCACCTCCCAGCTTTTCTACAATTCTTTTGACAATTACCATGCCTAGACCGGTACTTGTCGGATTGCTTTCTGAGAAGCCATCTTCGTGGGCGAACTCCTGAAAAATCTTCTGCTTGAAGTCGCTACTCATACCAATGCCTGTATCACTAACGAATATTTCAATGCCTAACTTTCGTTGGTAATAAACGGCTTTGTAGCCTATTTCTATTTTTCCCTCATTGGTAAATTTAATAGCATTGGTAATAATGCTGAGGAGAACATGCTGGAGTCTCGCCTTGTCGGTTTGAACCAACAGGTTTGCAGAGCTAAAATCAGTATCAAAACTAAGCCCTTTCTCCGATGCAGCAGGCATCATCATTTCTTTGGCTTCGTTAAGCAGGGCAGTGATTTCTACTAGTTCGAATTCTGGCTCAAAATTGTCAGATTCTATTTCTGACATTTCTAAAAGCTCGTTTATCAGCTTGTGTAAATGACTACTTTGCTTAATGACCGTCGTCATATACTCATGGGTTGTTGTATCGAGTTTAGTTGAGTGCGCGGCGAGGAGTCGTTTGGAATTCGCTAATATCAGATGAACTGGGGTTAGAAATTCTCGAGATACATTTCGTAGAAAATCTCCTTTGGCTTTGGTTTCAGCACTCACGAGTGCAAATTCCTGATTTTTAGAACGAACAAATTCAGCCAATGCAAACAGCAGCATGATTGCGGCCAGCATGACCAGCAGTTCAGCAATTAAGGTTGCTGGTCCGCTTTTTTCAATGATATTTAATTTATAACCAAGCATAGAAATATACGCGATGATTAGCAGGGTCCAAGTGCAAAAAAGGTATAGAGCAACTCGTGACCCCTGGGCGGCAGCCATGCCGGCCATGATGAAAACGATTACAGCTACAAATAGACCCAGTGACATGAGTGTTTGCAGGTTACTGCCAGATATTTGATCAAATGGCAGCATAGCAAAGTACAGGGCAGTTGGGATCATGGAATAAGCGATAAAGCGCAGCACGATAAGTGCCCTGCTTCTATATCGATTTTCAAGGTTAAGAGACTGGCCAAGCAAGCAAAAACTTATAATCATTATTGCGCCTGATACATAACTCAGACGGTTGCTTAGCTCAACGGATTCGCCCCAAAACCAGATTTTCCCCATTCCAGAAAGAGAGAGAAAGAATATAAAACTGCTACCGAAAAACAAGGTGTAGCCAAGAAACTGCTTGTCTCTCAGGAAATAGTAGATAATCCAGCAAATAAAAAAGCAAAGGATGAAAAAGACAAAGAAGCCGCCAAAAAAGGCCATTTGACCTTGCAGCTTCAATGCTAAATCTTGCATTGTGCTCAGAGTAAGCGGCATTTCCATGCCTGATTGAGACGTAACTCGAATAAACACCTGAGTCGTGTCGCCTGAGGGGGACATTTCAAACGGCAGGACCGGAATTCTGAACCTTGCTACTTGGTGACTAAAGGGCACTGTGTCACCGGTCTCATAGCTCTCAATTGATTTATCGCTGCGAACAATATAGAACTGAATAAGGTCGATGTTTGGTGAATCAGTGCTTAACACTAACTCTTTGCCGCCAAGGTCATCACTGGTGATGTTAATAGAGAACCAATGAGCGGAATCAGAGAAACCTAAGGTTGGGATAGATTCTAGGGAGCGCTCCCAGACGAGGTCGTTATTGAGAATGTCGGAGATCGTAAGGCGACGGCTAGGGTCTTCGTAATGATCAAGGTACTGTCCTAAAGTTACGGGCAGCTGATTGCTGGTTACATTGAGTTCTGCGCCCAACCCTGTCTGGGATAGGAATAACAGCGGTGTAATACACAAAAAGCTGAGCAACGAGGAAGCGACGTGTTTAATTAACACCCTTAGAAAATTTAATCTTATATCAAGCTGATGCACAAAGCTGGCGCCCATTACCCATTAATGAAAAGGTATTATAATTCATCAATCTAAAAACTCCCGCTCTAAAGGGCTATCTTGGGAATGATTTGCGGTCAAAATCTCTCGGTTGGGTAAGTTTTCAAGCAAGAGTTAGTAAAATTCCAAACTCTCGGGCGAGGAGTCTGTTTTGATTGCCTCCATCTTCGTTGCTTGCTTACTAAAACGAAGAGAGCGCTAATTGAGAGCTACAAGGCTACTTATCAGTTGCAGGCTACTAATTAGGCTTGAGATGATTGAAAAATAAGCGCAAAAAAATGAGCAGTCAGTAGCTTGCTGTGGTGGCGATTGATTTCCCACTGAGCTTCACCATCAATCGGCTAATCTCATCCCAGGGGTTGAGGGCTGAAAGGCCTTTTATTGACTGGTCTATAAGTTTGGAGTGATCCAGCAGCTGCCAAATATCTTCGCTAGTTAGACGCTGCAATGCGCTTCCAACCGGTTGTTTTCGGTTATACCAAACTCTAGATGTCTGCATTATCGCGTTTACCCCTTGGCCCTGCTGCCGTTTCTCCACCATAGACTGGAGACTTCGTATCTCGCGGGTAAAGGCGTTAAGTATTACCAAGGGAAATATGCCTTCACTGCGAAGGCCTGCTAAGATTTTCTGACTTCGAGCTAGATCCCCACTAAGAGTGGAATCCACAAGATTGTAAACGTTGTAACGGGAACTGTCGGCGACCACCTGCATAACAGTATTGGCATCGAGGTTGATTAAGCCATTGGAATCATTGCCGCTAAGAAGCTTTAACTTTTCTATTTCCTGCATTGCTGCAAGCAAATTCCCTTCGACTTTGTCCATTAATAGCTGAAGTGCGGCATCGTCAGCTCGAATATTTTCCTGCAGCAATCGCTGTTCTAGCCAAGAGGCAAGGCCTTCGCGATTCACCGGCCAGATCTGTATTAATGCACTTTGGGACTCAATAGCTTTAAACCATTTTGTATTAAGTGTAGCGGCTTCCAGTTTGGGACTGCTAATGAGAAGGATGAAATCGCTTTTCGGAGCCTCGAAATATTGATGTAGCGCTTTCTTAGCAGGGTCGTCTAGCTTTGCAGTTGTAAACCGAAGTTCTAAAATTTTCTTTTCAGCGAACAATGAAAGATTGTTGGTGGCATGATGAAAACCATTCCAATCAAAGCTTTTATCGACGTTAAAGACGTCTCTTTCATCGAAGCCTTGTTTGCGGAAATGTAGCCTTATGCTGTCTGCAGCTTCTTGCATAAGCAAAGGCTCATCGCCGGAAAGCCAAAAGGCCGGAATGGATTCCTTGCTTAAGGTTCGGGCAAGTTGTTCGGGTTTGAGCTTCAGGTCTAAATCTCCGTTGCTTCTAATCTTCGCATTAATTGATTGACTAACTCACGCCGCATTTCAGCAGATATGATTTCCACTTCTTCGCGGTTGCCGGTGATGTTTTCAATGTCCTCGAAATAAATTCGCTGAACAACTAGTGATTCTGGCTCAATAAAGTAGCTGGCACCTTGCCCTAGTGCGATGGTGATAGACATTCTCAGTTCATACTGAGCCGCACGCGCACGTGCGTTAACAGTGACAGGCCGGCTGACAACTTGTTCGTTGGTGATGACAAGAAGGGCTATGTCCGATTCTGGCTCTGCGGGACCGACGCTCTCAACAAGGTTGATCGTCACTCCTGCCGCCTCAAGGTTGCTTCTTAGCAGCCTTGAGAGCTCGCTATTGGGCTGTTCAAGACTTAGTTGGAGACTGGTCAATTGCGCCGTGAAATTCTCATTTCCTCTAAGTGCGAAGCCGCATCCACTGAGGCTAAGTGCGCAGGTGCTTATAACAAGGCTGAACAACAAATTCTGCATGTTAGTTGACCACAATGTTCACGAGTTTGCCGGGGATGACTATTACTTTACGAATAGTGCCAGCATCAGTAAAGCGTTTGACTGTCTCGTTCTCTAGGGCGAGCTTTTCCAATTCGTCTTTTGCTAACTCTTTAGCAACTTCCAGTTTTGCCCGAAGCTTGCCATTAACTTGAACAACAACCAAGAGACTGTCCTGAGCTAAGGCCGTAGGATCAACTGCGGGCCAAGTTGCATCTATGATTGCGCCACTGTGCCCTAGGTGTTGCCACAATACATGGCTGAAATGGGGAACTATTGGCGCCATGACAGCTATTATGATTTCTAAAGACTCCTGTACCACCATTTTATCATGGTGTGATAAGGGGGCTTTCTTTGTGTCGATAAATTTGGTCGTTGCATTTAACAATTCCATAGTCGCAGCTATAGCTGTGTTAAAGGTGTTTCTTCGGCCATAGTCATCACTGATTTTTTCCAGTGACTGGTGGGTCTTTAACCGAAGCTGTCGCTGGTCTGGGCTTAGCTCGGCCTTGGAAATATCAGTACTGGTGACAGTGTCGTGCTCAGCAACTATTTTCCATAGACGCTTGAGAAAGCGGTAGCTGCCTTCGACGCCGCTGTCGGACCATTCTAGGGATTGGTCAGGAGGTGACGCAAACATGGTGAACATGCGCACCGTGTCCGCTCCATACTTTTCAATAAGAGGCAGAGGGTCGACAGTGTTGCCTTTAGATTTGGACATTTTGGTGCCGTCTTTGAGCACCATACCTTGAGTCAGTAATTTCTTGAAAGGCTCATCTGAAGTAACAATGCCTGCATCTCTCATCAACTTATGGAAAAAGCGTGAGTAGAGTAAATGCAGAATTGCATGTTCAATGCCGCCAATATACTGATCTACCGGCAGCCAATAGTTAGCGCGGTCATCCAACATTTTGGTGTCATTATCGCGACTAGCATAACGCGCATAATACCAAGATGATTCCATGAAAGTGTCAAAGGTATCGGTTTCGCGGCGGGCCATCGATCCACACTTAGGGCAATTAACTTCGTAGAATTCAGCTAGTTTACCTAGCGGTGAGCCGCTTTCATCGAACTCTACTTCTTCGGGAAGTAATACAGGAAGTTCATCTTCAGGAACGGGTACTGAGCCACAATCCGAGCAATTTATAATCGGGATAGGTGCTCCCCAATAGCGTTGCCGAGATACGCCCCAATCTCTTAATCTAAAATTAACCGTTTTTTTGCCTTGGTCAGCCGCGGCTAAATGAGAGGCGATGGCCTCGAAGGCATCAACAAATGTGAGTCCATCGAATTGATCTGAATTAACTAATATGCCTTTGCCGATAAAGGCTGCTTTATCTAGGTTGCATTCTTCATCGTCAATCGGTGCTACGACTTGCTTGATAGCAAGATCATACTTTTTGGCAAACTCCCAATCGCGTTGGTCATGCCCAGGGACGGCCATGACTGCGCCGGATCCGTAATTCATAAGAACGAAGTTGGCAATAAAAACCGGAACCTCTTGACCATTTATCGGATGAATGGCTTTTACGCCTGTATCCATTCCTACTTTTTCCATGGTCGCCATATCGGCTTCGGCTACCTTAATTTTGCTCTCACGTTCGATAAAAGTCTGTAAGTCTTGATTGTCAGCCGCCGCTTTAGCCGCGATGGGGTGCTGTGGCGCAACCGCTACATAGGTAACACCCATTAATGTGTCTGGCCGGGTCGTATAGACGGATAGTTTTTCTAACTCAGGGTCAGTTTCACCGACAATTTCAAAGTTAAGTTCAACGCCTTCAGAGCGACCTATCCAGTTACTCTGCATAGTTTTAACTTTTTCAGGCCACCCGTCTAGCTGATCTAAATCATCCAATAGCTCTTGTGCATAAGAGGTGATTTTAACAAACCATTGGGGAATGCTACGCCGCTCTACGATCGCGCCAGATCTCCATCCGCGGCCATTTACCACTTGTTCGTTAGCTAATACTGTTTGGTCTACAGGGTCCCAATTGACTTCAGATTCTTTTTTGTAAACTAGCCCTTTGTTAAATAGCTGGGTGAAGAACCACTGCTCCCATCGGTAGTAATCTGGGTGACAAGTAGCGACTTCTCTCGACCAATCATAAGCGTAGCCCAGCTGCTTAAGTTGCTTTCGCATATAATCAATATTGCTATAAGTCCACTGGGCCGGGGGGACTTTGTTCTGCATTGCCGCATTTTCAGCGGGCAACCCAAAGGCGTCCCACCCCATGGGTTGCAGAACATTTTTCCCCTGCATACGTTGGTATCTGGCAATAGCATCCCCAATAGAATAATTCCTTACGTGGCCCATATGAAGGTGTCCACTTGGATAAGGAAACATCGAGAGGCAGTAGTATTTCTCCCTAGTATAATCTTCAACAACTTTGAAGCTATCGTGGTCTTGCCAATAGGTTTGGGCGATTTTTTCTACTTCTGCAGGATTATATTGAGGGTCAGTTTTATTCATATTCTTTTCAAATAATGGTGGTTGGCACATAGCACGGGAAACATGGTTTTGAGAATAATGGCTAGGCGGATAATAGTAACAACGAAGGATAACCTAGACGGTCACCACTAGTAAGGGTTTGTGTAAAAAACGCAGGATTTACAGGTCCATGCAAGGGCGCTTAACTGCCAGATGCCGACTCGAATCTGACGGCCCATAAACAGACTAAGCGCAGGGCCCGCTGTGTCTTGGCTGGGCTGTTGAGTCAAGCGGCATGGTCGCCTGAATTAGGAGCGCTCTAAATTGCTTGCGCTTTGAGTGACGTGTAGAGCCACTTTTCCTCTACTCTAGGTCAATATCTTCCTTACACTAACAAGGGTTGAGGTGATTTTAAGCAGCTTTATTTGTCTGCTGTCAGCGTTCAATATAGTCACGAGGAAGGGCCCGATATTAATTGTTTCACCTCGTTCAGGGATATGCCCAAACTGCTGCAGGATTAGGCCCCCGATAGTGGTAAATTCTTGGTCCGAAAAGTCAGTTTCAAAATATGCATTAAACTCATCGACCGGTGTCAGTGCTTTTACAATATGGTTTTCGTCATCAAACTTTTTGATATAGCTATCGTCGTCTACATCATATTCGTCTTCAATTTCGCCAACAATTTGTTCCAACACGTCCTCAATGGTCACCGCTCCGCAAACACTGCCATATTCGTCAATGACTATTGCCATATGGTGTCTGGTTTCGCGAAACTCTCTAAGTAAAACATTAAGCCGCTTGCTTTCAGGTACAAAAGTAGCAGGGCGCACTACATCTTTAATATCAAAGCGTTCGCTATTATCTTGCAGTAAAAGAGGGAGTAAGTCTTTGGCGAGGAGGATGCCCATTACATTGTCGGCATTGTCACCAATTACAGGGAACCGCGAATGTGAGGCGTTGGTCACCAACTCGACTAGTTCGTCAACTGGCAATTTAGAAGAAACCGTTACGACTTGAGACCGCGGAATCATGATGTCTCGAACTTGCATGCTCGAAACCTGCAACGCGCCTTCGATGATTCCTAAAGCATCTGCATCGAGAACCTGATCCTGCTCGGCATTACGAAGCAGCTCCAGTAGGCTCTTAGTATCTGTAGGCTCACCTGTGAGGGCGGTGGTGATTTTATCGATCCAAGATCTTGGTTTTGGATCGATAGTAGATTGTTCGTCGGTCATACGCTGACTCTCTGAGTCTCCTATGGGGTTATGGTAATAGCTATTACTTTGATTATAATAGTAATTACAGCGATGGTAATAGTCGCGAGTTTAGCTCACGGTGATGGTATAAGGATTTTCAAAGCCATTAGTTTTCAGGATTAAGATTTCTAAAGCTTCCATTTCCTGAGCCTCATCTTCTTTTTCATGATCATAGCCTAGCAGATGCAAAGCGCCATGAGCGAGCAGATGTACCCAATGAGCTAGCAATGTTTTTCCTTGGGCAACTGCTTCAGTTTCTAATACGGCAGGGCAGATTACAATATCTCCTAAGGGGCTGTAGCCTAGCTGTGAAGCGATTTCTTTGGGTAGGTCTGCAGGAAAAGACAACACGTTAGTCGCTGTGGCTTTGCCCCGGTAACTTTCGTTAAGCTCTGCAGATTCTTCCTCGCTTACGTACTTAAGGCTAATTCCACAATCTTCATTGTAGTTGGCAGCCGCTAATGCGCTAGTTATCCATGTTTCGCAGTCAGCAAGCTCTGGCAACCATCGGCTGCCGCTTTCATTAAGGATATCAATTGTCACGTTCATTGAGGTGAACCGACTCCTGTGATCCTAGCGCGGATACTGAACTTTTATCATATTTATCATAGGCTTCAACTATTCGCTGCACAAGGCGGTGTCTTACCACGTCTTTAGCGTCAAAGTAGGTGAAACCGATCTCATCAATTCCTTCCAGAATTTTGCTTACATGAACCAGTCCAGACCGTGTGCCTCTAGGCAAATCTATTTGTGTTACATCGCCGGTTATTACCGCCGTTGATCCGAACCCGATTCGAGTGAGGAACATCTTCATCTGCGCGGCGGTTGTGTTTTGGCTTTCATCTAAGATGATGAATGAGTTGTTTAACGTGCGCCCGCGCATGTAGGCGAGTGGGGCGACTTCGATAATGTTCCGCTCAATCAGCCGTGCTACCTTTTCAAAGCCTAGCATCTCGTAGAGCGCGTCATACAAAGGTCTGAGATAAGGGTCGATTTTTTGGGCTAGGTCACCTGGCAAAAACCCTAACTTTTCTCCGGCTTCAACTGCTGGGCGCACTAAGAGTATTCGACTAACTTCTTCTTTAAGTAGCGCTTCTACAGCGCAAGCCACCGCTAGATAAGTTTTGCCAGTGCCAGCAGGACCTATTCCGAAATTAATATCGTAGCGCCAAATACTTTTGACGTAATCCTGTTGGTGGCTGTTACGGGGTTTTACAGACGACCTTGGTGTCTTGAGTACAAGTTCTTCGCCGTCATCAATTGTTTGACCGTCCCAGGATCTTATTTCCTGTAGTGCTAGATGCACTTGGTTCGGGCTTAAGTCTGGGTTCTGCTCAGTTTCTTTATAAAGATCTTCCAGTACCTTGCTCGCACCATTTACGGCAGATTCCGGCCCGGAAATTTGAAAGACGTTTCCCCGTTGACGAATTTTCAGGCTCAAGAATGATTCGATCTGTGTTATGTGCTCGTTTAGTCGCCCGCATAATATTGCGAGCCTTTGAGCATTATTCGGAACAAGAGTTAGGTTTAGAGTTAATGTGGGCATTAATTACTTAACAGCATATTGCTAATTGATTGATTTTTAGTATATCAACGAATTAGAGAATTGACGCTTTTTAAATAAAAATTCTTGCGCTGCCTGGGTCTGCCGCATCGCGATTTGACTGCCCTATTTACGTTATAAGGTGCCTAAAAGGGAGTTTGGAAGCGCGTCGGTAACCTTGATTGAGGTGAATTGCCCGATCAGACTTTGATCATCGCATTTGAAATTCACGACTCGGTTGTTTTCGGTTCGGCCCTGCAGGTCACCCGGATCCTTTTTTGAGTGCCCGGTAACTAAAATGCGTTGCTGACCGCCAACCATAGATTCACTGATGGCGTTGGCGTGCATAACTATCTGAGATTGCAGAGTTGCGAGGCGGTGCTTCTTTTCTTGCTCTGGCGTTAGATCTTTCAGATCGGCCGCTGGAGTGCCGGGTCGCGCACTATAGATGAAGCTGAAAGACGTATCAAAACCTATTTCTATGATTAGCTTCATCGTGTCTTCAAAGTCTTTATTGGTCTCGCCAGGAAATCCGATAATAAAGTCAGAAGATAAGCTAATGCCCGGTCGATTGGCCATTATTTTACGCAACAAAGATTTATACTCCAATGCTGTGTGGCCGCGTTTCATTGCAGCTAAGATGCGATCTGATCCACTCTGAACGGGCAAGTGCAGGTGTGAAACAAGTTCAGGAACTTCGTTGTAAACGTCAACTAAACTACTTGAAAATTCAACTGGATGTGATGTTGTGAAACGTATGCGGTCAATGCCGTCAATGCTCGAGATATACTGGATGAGCAAAGCCAAATCCACAATAGTTCCTTCGTCGCTCAATCCCCGATACGCATTCACGTTCTGTCCAAGTAGATTGATTTCCCGTACACCTTGCTCGGCAAGATGAACCGCCTCGGCGAGAACGTCATCCAATGGTCGGCTTACTTCTTCGCCGCGGGTATAAGGAACCACGCAAAAACTACAATATTTGCTGCATCCTTCCATGATGGAGAGAAAAGCTTGGCAGGAGTTAGCATTTGGCTCTGGGAGCCGATCAAATTTTTCAATCTCAGGAAAACTGATATCTACAACCGGTTTGCTCCGAGGCGACGACGCGTCCAGCATTTCAGGTAATCTATGCAGTGTTTGCGGACCAAAAATAACATCGACATAGGGTGCACGTTTGCCGATTGCCGCCCCTTCTTGACTCGCGACGCAGCCACCAACGGCTATTTTCACGTTAGGGTTCTTTTCTTTGAGGCCCCGCCATCGACCTAACTGATGGAATACTTTTTCCTGTGCCTTTTCACGGATTGAGCAGGTATTTAGCAGTAAAAAATCTGCTTCCTCTGCTGTTGCAACCAAAACAGCACCGTGAGTTTCTCCAAGCAAATCGAGCATTCGTGAAGAGTCATACTCGTTCATCTGACACCCGTGGGTTTTTATGAACACTTTCTTGGCAGGTTCTGTGGCTGGCTCTGGCAAGTTGTTTTGGCTGTGTTGGGCGGATTTCACGTTTTGTCCTGTATTTCAGTCATAAAAGATTTTAGGGCAGCATTATAGCAGCAATTTACTTAAGCTTTTAAAGCGTTAATATCGCATAATGACTTGAATAAGCTGAATCTAACCTAATATTAGAGTCTCACAAGACCGCATCTTTGGCATACATGATCAAATGGCCCCTGGTCGCGGCTGAGTAATTTTGGAAAACTGTCAGTAAGAGATTGATTACCATGGCGAATACTTCAGAAATATACAAAGTAACCTTCTTGAACAAGGGCAAGGTTTACGAGGTCTTCGTGAAGCAGGTATACCAAAGTGACCTGTATGGGTTTATAGAAATTGAAGACTATATGTTCGATGAGCGCTCACAAGTGCTTGTCGATCCCGGCGAAGAGAAGTTAAAAGCAGAGTTTAGCGGAGTGAAGCGCAGCTTTATTCCAATGCAGGCAGTTATACGCATCGATGAGGTGGAGAAAAGCGGGGTAAGTAAAATCACCAATGGTGACAATGTATCTCCATTTCCCGTTTCTTTAGCTGGAAGTAAGGCAAAGCCAAAAGATTCCTAATTAGAGCGGCAACACAGCCGCTGTTCAAAAATACAGTGCAGCTACTTTGTAGTTCAGCAGTAGAGCAGTAAAATCGCATCAAAATTCAAGTTTTCCCAACTAGCAGAGGTTGAGTGACCATGGACCAAAGCACTCACCCCTACGCAGATTTGGGCCCTGAAGAAGTGTTGCAAGCAGTTGAGGATCTAGGGTTTGATCCAGATGCTCGCGTGTTTGCGCTAAACAGTTATGAGAACCGCGTGTATCAAGTTGGTTTGCACGATCGGGAATCGATTATTGTCAAATTTTACCGCCCAGGGCGCTGGAGCAGAGAGCAGATTCTGGAAGAGCATGCTTTTGCAGAGGAGCTTTCGGCGTTAGAAATTCCAGTCGTCGCGCCCCTTAAACTAGCTCAAGGCGAGACACTTGTACAAATTGATAAGTTCCCAATAGCAGTATTTCCGCAGATCATTGGTAGGCCTCCAGAGTTGGATAATCTTGATAATTTACTCGTGATGGGGCGTTTTGTGGCTAGGATTCATGCGGTTGGTGCAATGGCCAGCTTCAATACTCGAAACCAGCTTTCTGTGGCTGCGCTGGGACATTCCAGCCGTGAATACCTTTTGGAGAATAACTTTTTCCCTAAAGATTTAGTTCCAGCATACGAATCACTCTCTTGTGACCTGTTAACTAGGATAGATACGCTATTCGCAGAGCAGGGTGAATTGCCGTTGATAAGGATTCACGGCGACTGCCACCCAGGCAATGTCCTTTGGCGGGATGAAACACCTACTTTTGTCGATTTTGACGACACGGTGTCGGGCCCCGCAATACAGGATTTGTGGATGATGCTCTCTGGTGACCGAAACCAGCGCCAAGGCCAACTTTTGGAGTTGGTGGAAGGCTATAACGAATTCTATGATTTTAGAGCCAAAGAACTAAATTTGGTTGAATCTTTAAGAACCTTAAGACTAATGCACTACAGCGCTTGGCTAGCGCGCAGGTGGAATGATCCCGCGTTTCTTCTAAGCTTCCCCTGGTTTAACACGGAGCGTTATTGGGCAGAGCACATTTTAGAGTTACGAGAGCAGTTATTCGCTCTAGATGAGGCGCCATTACAATTAATTTAGACAGATAATTTAGCGTTTGAGCTAGGGCCCCCAATTTCGCCATCTTGCTTCATATACACGTGGGGTAGGCCTGATTCCAATAGCCACTGTATTCCGTGCGTTTCGTTTTTAAGCATCGCTATGCTCGCCATGGAGCCTGCTACAGTGCACAAGTGACTCGCCACGCTGACAGCGCGAAGTCCCTTGCTGGGCCACCCTGTTTTAGGGTTTAGTATATGGCTGTAACGCTCTCCTTCAAAGAAAAAGAAACGCTCATAATCTCCACTTGAAGCGAGCCCGCCATCGCTTAGATTTATTCTTGCCATGATTGAGTTGGTCGAGTCAGTTGATTCGGTTGAATGAGGATCGGCAATGGCGATTGGCCAACTCTTATTTCCTGGCATCGGACCGATAACTGAAAAGTCACCGCCTAGGTTAATTAGCCCAGAGTTGCTGCCTAAAGCCCGAGCAAGTTTTGCCAGCGAGTCAGCCGCATACTCTTTAACAATGCCGCCAAAATCTATCTCCATACCTTCAGGCATATGCAGTCTTGATCGGTGCCAGCTGAGCTTTTGAAAACCGGTGTTCTCTAGTGCCTTGGCAATATGTTTGTCATCTGGCACTCGGCCGCTCTTAAAATCCCAGATCCGACTCAGTTGCCCAGAGGTTATATCAAACAGGCCTTCACTTTCCTCAAAACAGGTAAGGGCGTGATCGAATAACAGTTTGGTTTCTTGATCAATTTTGATGCCGTGCTTGTCACCGGCTTGCTGGTTAATGATTGATGCTAGGCTATCGCTTCTAAATCGGGAATATTTTTTTTCTAGCCGATTTGCTTCGGTGCCAAGTTTTTCAGCTAAGCGTTTTGCATAAACGCGAGAATCATCAAATAGTTGGATTTCGCAGTGGCTGCCCATTGCTTGAAACGAGAAGCGTTTTAAAGAAGGGTTCATAATTAAACAGCTTGGACTGAAACAGCCTAGATTTAAAAAGAATAATCCAGTCCAAGCGACACCCTGACATAGCGAACCAAGGCTGTACTGGGCTGAGATACGTTGAACGCAGAATACTTTTCATTCGCTAAATAGCGCTCACCGGTGAGGGTGGCATCCCAATTGCCAAAAGTCGTCCTCAAGGTTAGACCGCCGCTGATGGCACCAAAGGCAGACAGGCGATAGTCGCTTGACTGGAAGTCGGTAGCAGGTCTAGTAAAGTCATCTACGTTAGTGAAAAAGTTAGCGGCAGATTGTGTGTAGTATCTTAGCACTGGTATTATTTGAATTGAGTTGCCTAGATTTTGATGCCAACTCATGTCTGCGGTATGGGATGTGATTCCAAAATCATCATGATAGAAGCGGTAGTTCACATGCCACGCCGCGTCGGCTGCGCGCATATAACGCCGATAAGAATTGGACCAAGCGATTTGCGTTTTGTTGTCCGGTCGGGAGTCTACTAACTTGTAAGGGTCTGTTAAAAACCCTGACTGCTCAGTGATGCTCAAAGCAGTTTGAAATGTAGATACTTGGTTTATTATCTGACTGATGTTGAGCACAGCGGAAGTGCTAGATTTGTCTTCGCTGATCACCCGATTAAAGATTTCAGCATCGGTTGGAAAAATATCATCGGAGGAATAACTCAGGCCAATTGAGACCGTAGTTAAGTCATCATTAAAATCGCGCTCGGCACTTATTCCCCCATAGGTGGCTCTATAGTCGTTTTCTTCCGAGTAGCCGATGTTGCCGCCAATACTGCCGTTTTCGAGATAGTAGCGTGTGCCTACGGCTAATTCGGCTCGTCTATCTTGAATTCCGCTAGCGCCGCTAAGATTTACGATAGGGCTGCCATTGGGGCCAATGGTGGTGAACCATGGGGAGGCTCCACTTAGGTCTTCGTAGTTGGCGTCTACTTGCAGCGAAAAATTTCTTCCAAGCGGAGAAATAAATTGGAATTGATGCACATCGATATCATAACGACCGAGGTCGCCGAATGGAGATTCCGTGCGATTTAAGTCATCTTCTTGATAGTTGGATACTTTATAAGACAGACTGCTGCTAACCGGGGGCGCATCAGCAATTGCAATGCCCGGCAATGCCAAAGCTGTTGTGGAAATAGCTAACAAGCTGCGAGAGGGTTTGGCCTTCACACAAGGGTCCTTCTTTAATGGGGATTATCAGGGTTTAGTTACAGCCACAGCCACCACCAGCGGCACTGCTTCCGCCAGATGATGCTTCTTTACTAAAAAAGATATGATCATTCAGGCTGCTTTCTAATGGGTCTGTGCTCCATGCCATTTCTTCTTTGGCGAGAAGACCTCTTTCCCAAGGACGCACCTGAGTGCATGCTGCGAGCATGCTTAAGCTCAAGTAACAAAACAAAAAAATTCTAATAATCTTCATAAGAAATAGCTCTAATTGATTGCTAGCACTTTTTCTATGGCTTCTTCGATTATTGCCATATCGCCCGTTCTAAATCCCATATGAACTAGTTCTACTTTGCCCCCAGGACTAACTAAGTACGAAGTAGGCATGCCAATAACTTGAAAAAGCTCAGCTGTTTCACCGTCTGGGTCGCTAGGGATAAGAAAGTCCAAAGGGGTATCGATTAAGAAGTCCAAACCATCTTCCACTGGATTATCGACATTTATCGCGATGATTTCTAAGCCTTGGTCTTTGTATTTGTGATACATATCATTATACAAAGGTAAAGACTTGAGGCACGGCGCGCACCATGATGCCCAAAAATCAACAAAGATAGTTTTGCCTTTAAGGGCATCCATTGAAATGTCAGGCTGACCCTGTTTGATAGATGGGAGTGAAAAGGCGGGTGCGTCATCTCCCTCTTCGACAGCGAATGCGTTAAAACTTAAGCTAAGAGTTAGTGCCATAACTGATGCATAGCTAGCTTTTCTGAAAATCATAGTGTTTCCTTAATGAATCTTGAGCTGAATTTAACCTGAACCGACCTTAACTCGTGCTGAATATCAATCGAACTGAATATCAGTCGAACTGAACCCCAGCCGAACTGAGCATAAGCCGAGCCAAGCGTAAAGTGTACATTAGGTCAGATGTCTATACTGATAAATGCTTCTCAAACCCACCGAGCGCCCCAGGTCTTCAACTCAAACAAGCTATGCTTAGCCGCGTAGAGCCACCTTACACGTAATTTACTTAGATTCGACTGTATTGATATTATAATCTAAGAGTAGTGGTTGAAATCTTATTCAAGCCACTGCCATTAACTGCATGTCGCGAACGCAAGCTTCGCTGTTACTTGGGGTTTAGCTTGGGACCGGGTGTAGATCGCCAATATTTTCGAGCATGAGTTGCCAGCGCTTTTGTTGAACCTTCAATTTAAACTGAATTTCTATGTAGGTATCTCTAATTTGTAGCCTGTCCCAGTGAGCGAGTGTTTCGTGCAACTGTTTTTCTTTGTGCTCTGCCCAAGCTTGCCGATGTTCTGTCCATAATCTCAGTGTTTGCTGGAGGTCCTCATATTCCTGCTCAAGCCGCAGGCGCCAATTTTCAGGAATATTCAGCAATTCACACCGCTCCGTCGCTGTGCGGTATTGGTAGTCTATTCTCGCCTTTTGTATTTGGGCCACAGAGCAACGCTTTAGATCGCTAGTTAGGCCAATAAATGAAAGCCCCCTGATCATCCACTTCGTCGGGTCATAGTGCCACCACTTGACACCGTTTCGGTAGTCCCATTGAAATGTGTGGTGATAATTATGATAACCCTCGCCATAAGTGATTAACGCCAGTAGACCGTTGTCTCTTGCTGAGCTCTGATCGCTATAAGGCTGCTTGCCCCAGATGTGCGCGAGAGAATTAATAAAATAAGTAGCATGCTGACTGAGTACAAGGCGTAGAAGGCCCGCCAGCAATAAGCTGGCAATTATATCGCCGTGAATCAGCCCAATAAGGGCAGGTAAGGCGATATTGGTAGCTAGGACTAGTGTTAAATAGTTACGATGTTGCCACATGACGACTGGGTCGTTTTGTAAGTCTTTGACATTAGAAAAGTCTTTCTTGCCGCTCGAATAATTTCTGAGTATCCAGCCGATATGTGAAAACCAGAAGCCTCTTCCTGCGGAGTAGGGGTCTTTGTCATTGTTGTCAACATGCTGATGATGGCGGCGGTGATCAGATGCCCAGTACAAAATGTCGTTTTGCAGGGCGCAGGCTCCGCCGATGGCTAACATTACCCTTATCGCAGGATGAGCCTTGTAAGTTTTATGGGACCAAAGGCGATGATAGCCAGCGGTGATGGACATGCCACAGAACCCCATCATGAGGATAAAAACGACCCATTCAAACAAATCATAGCCAAAATAGAATCCATATAAAGGAACCAGTAATACTGCCAATGCCGGCGTCAGGCTAAAAAGCCACATATTGGTCCAGTTAATTGGCGCTTTTTCCATTTTTTAGTATTCCTCAAATTTGTGATTACTAGTGCATCTTGTCGGTTACAAGAGTATCAATTTCCCACGTGACTCTCTACAACCCTACTGTTTTGTCCGGTATAGTAGCGGACAAGCTGCCTGATTGCGATTGCTTAGGCATCGCGAATACTTTCCAAAGGCGTTTATATACTTAACGAGGAGAAAGGCACATATGGATTCTAATTCCGACGCATCGAGTGTTGATGATAAATTTACCGACTTGGAATTAAAATACAGTTTTCAAGAAAATACGCTAGCGGCTCTTAATGATGCGCTTGTCAGCCAGCAGCGCCAATTGGATTCACTTAAACATGAATTAGCACTGCTAAAACAGCATTTGGCTGAAGCCTCTGAGGATGACTCCAAGCCTGAGCAATATAACTCTGGGGATGAGAGGCCTCCACATTACTAGCGACTAACAGCATAAGAGCTAGTCGCTTTTGGCTCGAAAGGCCCTAACCGGCCGCTGCTACGTCTTCTGCTTGCAGCCCCTTATCACCCTCAGTGACCTCAAACTCTACTCTCTGGCCATCCTTCAATACTCTGTGGCCATCGCCTCTTATTGAGCGAAAATGAACAAATACATCGTCACCGTTGTCTCGAGTTATAAAACCAAACCCTTTATTGGCATTAAACCATTTGACGTTGCCTGCTTCGCGGCCCGTTTCAATGTTGTTGGCGGTTCGGTAAGTAGGTTCCGCGCCGATTTTCCCCCAAAGCGCAGCAATTAAAATTGTTGTGAACAACGAAAGCGCGGCTAAAGGCAGGTTGCTTAACGTTAATTGGGACTGGGCTGCGGCCAGAAAGTAAAGAGGAATGCAGGTGATAATAGTTAGGATAATAGCGATTGATAATGGCTTGCTTAACATGGATTAACTCTTCTTTTTTGTTGTTTTTTAATGTCAAATTGGTGCTGGCCCCATTGCGGGCTTCCCACCTACTCGAAAATACACCAGCCAAGTAGTAAAGGAAACCCGAGACTGGCTGTAAATGCCGATTTTCCTTCTAGTTTCTCTTCAGCTTCAATTAAGCTCAAGGCTGCTAAATTACAATCCAGTAGAGCAATAGAGCATCGGTTCAGTGTTTGAACGAGAGTTCTGGGCCAGCATTTGTTTGTTTTAACAGCGTTGAAGCAGCATCCACACACATTCATTAAATCGATTTCACAAGAGAGGTAAATCACGATGAAACAGCCACTGATTTATGCGGCCGCTGCCATGGCAAGTTTTCTCAGTTTAAGTGCGAGTTCTGAGACAAGTTATGAGTATGCACAAGTGCTTAACTCAACCCCGATTTATAGGATTGTTGAAATTTCTGAGCCCCGCGAGCAATGCTGGGAAGAAGAGAAAGTTGTAGAAGGTTACAGTCGCAGAGGAAATTCAAACACGCCGATTATTGTAAGCACTATATTAGGAGGCGCTATTGGGAATGCTGTGGGTAGCAAAAAGTCTAATCAGCGAGTAGGAGCGGTGCTGGGGGCTGTGTTGGGGCACTCCATTGGTCGTGATATAGTGCGAGGCAGAAATAGTCAGAATCAGCAAACAGTAGAAACGGTCGAGCGTTGCAAGACTGTTTACGAGCAGGTTCAAGAAGAGAGACTGATAGGGTATAAAGTAATCTATCTTTACGAAGGGCAAGAGCGTTCAGTGAGAGCGGACTCCGACCCTGGCGAGCAAATCAAGGTTAGAATTAGTGTCGAACCAGTATTATAAATGGGGCGGGGAATAGGCGGCTAATGCTGATCTATTTGTCTCCAGAGGATTATCTTGAAATTTAAGCGATTTTTTTCAATCTTGGCAGTAGCAACGTTATTGATGTTGCCAGCATTTGAGCTGTTAGCTCAAAACTTGCCCCTGCAAATAGAACAAAATCAGCTTGATAGAGTCGGCGGGGCGCGACCAGATCGAGTTGAGCCTCAAGCCAATGTCAAAATTAGTGAGCGGCAGGCGGTTGGGCTTGTTAGAGACCGTTTCGCGGGCAATGTTTTACGGATTGGTTTGGTTGGTGAAGGAAACCGTCAGCGCTATCAGATTCGAATGGAAAACGAAGGGAAAGTGTTCACTGTGTTTGTCAATGCAGCTTCTGGGAGAGTTACCCGAGGAGGTTGATTTGCTCGCATGCAAGGAGCAAAACTTATTCATACATCATTTTTTAAGGTTGTACCCAAATGCGATTGTTAGTGGTAGAGGACGAAAGCTTGTTACGCCAACAGCTTGAGCAAGGACTTAGCAAACAAGGTTATGTTGTTGATACTGCGGAAGATGGCAAAACCGGCCTTTATTATGCGACTGAGTTTGAATATGACGCGGCAATCATCGATCTTGGATTGCCGGAAATCGACGGTATTTCTTTAATTGAGAGAACGCGAGCTGCTGGTAAAACATTCCCAATACTCATACTGACCGCTCGTGGTGATTGGCAAGATAAAGTGGCTGGGCTCGACGCCGGTGCGGATGACTATGTGGTAAAGCCGTTTCAGTTAGAGGAAATTTTAGCGCGGCTAAATGCGTTGCTTCGAAGAGCTGCAGGATTCGCTACTCCGGTTCTTAAATTTGACTCCATCATTTTAGACATTGCCTCCAAGCGCCTAAATGTTTCTGGCGAGAACGTGGGTCTTACCGCCTACGAATATAAGATGCTCGAATATTTAATGATGAACCCCGGCAAGGTCGTTTCAAAGACCGAGCTCACTGAACATCTCTATGCACAAGACTACGATCGAGATAGTAATGTGCTCGAGGTCTTCGTCCGCCGCCTAAGGCAAAAACTAGATCCTGATGAAACGCTGAAACCGATAGAAACGGTTAGAGGCCAGGGCTATAGATTCGTGCTTGGAGAGTCCTGAGGGACCCTTTGCGATAACTACTATGGAAAAAGTCGGCTCTGCTCCCAGCTACTCTCTTCAAAACCGGCTCCTCTATTCGTTCAGTGTTTTACTCTTCATTTTTTTAGGGTTAACTGGCTTGGTTCTAGACTCCGCTTTTCAAAGCAGCATCGAAGCGGGTGCTGCTGACCGACTTCAAGGGCAGATTTACTTGTTGTTAGCTGCAGCAGAAGAGCAGGATGGTGAATTTTATTTTTTGGAAGATCTGCAGGAGCCTCGCTTCGGGCAGCTTAACTCTGGGCTTTACGGTTTCATCAGCGCTGCGCGTGGTGAGCTGTGGCGAAGTGATTCTGCTACAACACTGCAGCTAGGCAATATGGAATTTCTCAATCAAGAAATTGAGGTTGGTAACACTGCGTTTAGTACGGTTCGAGGTGGCGCAGGTATTGAAGACAGAGGAGGTCGTGCAGAACAAGGTCAGGATTTTTTTGTTCTTAGCTACGGCATTCTTTGGGAAGATGGTCTCAGCGAGTATAAATTTTCAGTAGTGGAAGATGTTACCCCTTACTACTCTGAGATTTCAAATTTCCGAGCCAGTCTCTGGGGCTGGTTAGGAGGAGTTGCGGTGCTTCTTTTATGTATTCAATTTTTTCTCCTGCGCTGGGGCTTGTCTCCGCTTAAGCGAATGGAGAGAAATCTGAAAAGAATAGAAGAAGGTGAGGCCGATCAACTGGTAGGCGAATTTCCGATCGAACTCGCAGGGGTTACAACTAACCTTAATCTTCTAATTGAAACTGAGCGCAAACAACAAGAAAGGTATAGAACGACTTTGGCTGATTTGGCCCATAGTTTGAAGACCCCGTTGGCAGTTATAGCAGGAATCGTTGATAGTTTTACATCCGATAGCCCTAAGAAAATTTCAAGTCAACTAGCAAGTATCAGCGAGCAGGCTGAGCGTATGGATCAGATAGTCAGTTACCAGCTCCAGCGAGCAGTGCAGTCTCACAATTCTAGCGCCCTTGCTAAGCAGATTAAAGTAGCGGAAGTTGCTTCTAAAATTATTCGAGCACTTAAAAAAGTATATTCAGACAAAGTCTTAGAGACTCAACTTTCACTCGACCCGGAAGCGGTATTTTTTGGCGACGAGCGAGACCTCATGGAGGTGCTAGGCAATGTATTAGACAACTCTTTTAAGTATGGGAAAAGTTTTGTTTTACTGAACGTGCGAACGCGTGAGGGTGAAACCCAAGGTGTTGAAATTATTGTTGAGGATGATGGCGATGGGATCGCAGACGATCAGCAAGAATTTGTCCTGCAAAGAGGCGCCCGCATAGACACACTAAAACAAGGTCAAGGCATCGGATTGGCTGTGGTTATGGACATCGTTGAAAGTTACAGCGGCGAAATGCTTGTTAGTAGGAGTCAAGGCCTTGGCGGGGCAAAAATCACTTTGAGGTTTGGTCCTCTAGCGGCTTCAGCAACTAGAAACTTAGAGCTTAGCTAAGCTAAAAAGCCTGCGACGACAGCGACTAAGGTCATTAAAAACAGAAACCATTTAATGGTATCTTGGGAAGCTTTCACTGCAAACTTAACGGCTAGATTAGCGCCAATCATAGAACCTGCCGCCATAATCAAGCCAGGAATCCAGGCTACCTGGTCGAACAACGCAAAAACTATCAGCGCGACTCCGGTGAAGGCTAACGTACAGGCCATTTTTAGTGCGTTAGCTTTTTTTAAATCATATCGCAGCACACCCGCTAATGCGGCCAAGAGAATAAAACCGACGCCCGCTTGGACGAAGCCCCCATAAATACCCGCGGCAAACAGGCTCCACCAGCCTTTCGGGCTGTTGCTGGGTGAGAGGACTGGGGTTCCCTTTGGGGGAGCTAATGTTGAGGGTCGAATTAATATTATTGCCGACATGACGAGGATCGTCAGCAGCAGTATGGGTTTTAGATGGGCAATAGGGATAATAACAGCGCCGATTGCGCCTAGTAATCCGCCTGTAATTGTAGGCACAAGGATAGGCCCGACTGCGGGGCGATCTAATGCGTCATGCTTATCAAAGCCTTTTACTCCAACGATGCATTGCAGAACAATCGCAACTCGATTCGTGCCGTTGGCAATATCAGCAGGCAGGCCCAGCACCATCAGAGCAGGCAGTGTGAGATTCGAGCCACCTCCGGCTAAGGTGTTGATAATGCCCGCAAAAAAGCCTGCCGTGCTGAGCAATAGGATTGCAGTGAGGTTAACATCCATTTTAATATTCCTGAGCTCAGCGGGCTTTACGCCCATCGGCATGCGGATAAACCAAAATTCTAAACATTGGGCTTGCTAATGAGTGGTAGTATTTTAATGGCTAGGCCTAAATTCAGTTATCTTAGATCCGCGATTAGTGTGATTTCTGTCACAGAATAGCCAACTGCGCCTAAGCACTTGCAGAATCTATTAGCCGTTTCACAGCCTTTCCCGCAGCATCCTTTTAAAATACAGGGTAGTAAAGTGGGAAATAGTTATTCATTGAGCTTATTTACTGCCGAAGTATAATACTATTATCTGCGAGCTATGCGCTCTGATTGCGAGATATTAAGGGCTTAGGCGGATAACTAGACGGCACCAATTTTGCTTGGTCGTATACACTAAATAGAATCAGTTGGATAAACTAGCGGCATTGTTATGAACAGTCTACGTTTTATACATAGGTCAGTCGAGAATAGGCGAATTGATGGGGGTTTCTCTCTAATAGAGTTGCTTGTGGTCATGGCTATTTTATCGATCCTGCTCGCTGTTTCCTTGCCTAATTTTAGAGACATGATTGAAAGCAACAGCACTAACAGTCAGGCCAAGCTCTTTCTCACTACTTTAAATCTTGCCCGCAGTGAGGCTATCAAGCGGGGCGGCAACGTAGCTATTTGCGCAAGTGATGATGGCGCCGATTGCGATGAAAACTCGTGGGAAGAGGGCTGGATTGTATTTTTTGATGCCAATGGCGATGCTAACGGCGTTACCGGCTCGATCGATGCCAACGATATTTTAATACGAGTGTTCGATTCTGTGGGTTCCACTAACGTAACGACGTTCACCGTTGATCTGTTTGAGTACAATAGCTTAGGTTTTAGCGCAACCGGTGGCACCCAGACTTTATTAATTTGTCCTGCTAGCGAAAATGCAGCTAATGCGCGATCTATAGTGATTGGCCCATCGGGTCGGGGCCGGCGAGTGGAGGATGGTCTGGGATGCTAGATTTAGTGAGGATGAGGCGTTGCCAAAGAATGGGGCGACAGGGTGGCACAACTTTAATGGAAGTGCTGGTCTCTTTATTAGTGCTATCCGGAGGGATGCTTGGTATGGCAAGTGTGCAAACGGTTAGTCTGAAAAACAACCAATCTGCCTATTTTCGAACTCAAGCCACAGCGCTTTCTTTAGATATGGTAGAGCGCCTGCGTGCAAATATTGCTGGAGTGCAAGGGGGCAATTATGACGATGTGGCCGGTGGCGCCACCGCAACGTGTTTCACCGTAGTAGGTTGCAATGCCGCGCAGATGGCAAGTCAGGACATCTTAGATTGGGGCGCTCAAGTTGCCGCGGCGCTGCCCGGAGGGGCTTCTGTGGTTTGTGTGGACTCCTCCGGCAACGATGGCACGCCAGGCACTGAAAATTGCGACGGCCTCGGCCGTGTTTTTGCGATAAAAATTTGGTGGGATTCCAATCGTGATGGAACGGCAAATCAACGTTATGTAACCACCACACAACCCTGGTAGATACAGATGCTCAATCAAAAAACAAGGCGTAACAGTTTGAAGCTTCAGGCCGGTATGAGCCTCATAGAACTTCTCATTGCCTTAGTGCTAGGAATGACCCTAGCCGCAGGTGTTATCCAAATTTATGTTGGCGCAACCACCACCGAGCGCAGCCAAGAAGCGAGGCTGCGGATGCAAGAAGGCGGTCGATTCGGAATCAACTTCTTGTCTCAGGAAATCCGTATGGCGGGCTATCTCGGCTGTTTAGGCTCGATTGAAGGCACTAGTGCGAACAGCATACTTGACGCCCCACCAAATCATTTTCAACCCGGATGGGGTATTCAGGGCTGGGAAGCAGGTGGAACTGGCCCTGGTGAGCCCAACAATAGCACTCTTAATTTGGCCGAAGCAGGCACCGATTCAGGTGAATGGACGACAGGTGATGCCAATATTGTAATGCCCGTTTTTAATGCCGTACCAAACTCAGATATTGTTCGCGTATGGGGAGGGTCTGGAACTGCCGGCACGGTCTCGGTAATTAATCAGGGGGCTCCGCCCTCGATCACAGTAGAGTCTAACGCTGGGATTTCCGCCAACGACTTTTTGATGATCAGTGACTGCGAGCAAGTCGATATCGCCCAAGCCTGTGTCGTTGCTGCCGATGCCGCGCCAGCGACGACCAGCTTGATAACCCTGTCGCCCGGATGCGCGCCAGGTAACGTCAACGGGGCTACTATCACATCGGTTACCAATGCCGGTGCATTAGCCGAAGTTTTCAGGCTCCAAGGCACGGTCTTTTATGTTGGGAAACGAGGCGGGGCGGCCGCAAATCCGCCAGCTCTTTTTCGCGCACAATTGGCAAATAATGGAACACTTGCAGCGGCCGAAGAGCTAATCGAAGGCGTTGAATCTATGCAAATTTTGTATGGCGTCAATGTTGATGAAGACGTAAGAAGCACAGCTGACACGTATCTGACGGCTGATTTGGTCACTCAGTGGCAAGACGTTATCAGCGTTAGAATCACTTTGTTAATGCAGTCCATTGATGATGGTACGGTACCGCAGCCGCAAGCTTATACTTTTAACGGTGTCGTTTACGATGGTGTTGCTGGCGGCCTGCCGGCAGACCGCAGAGTGCGAAGGATCTTTACGACTACGGTGAGCCTGCGTAACCGAGCTTTAGGCGTTTAGATAGCTATGTAGTCAGGATAGTTAGGCAGTCGGGAGAGTTAAGGCAGGCGACTCAATGCCCCCTTTTCATCCCTTAGCAAAGAGTTTAGACGTCGATCACAGAATTGAATTTCTCGAGTAAGTAACTTACAGACTATGAAAAATATGCGTACACAGCCTAGTTTTACTAAGCACAAGCAACAAAAAGGCGCCATTCTGATTTTCTGTCTGATTTTTTTGACAGTTCTGACCATGATGGGTGTTTCTGGCATGGAGTCTACGACGCTAGAAGAGCGTATGTCTGGAAATATGCGGGATTACACTCTGGCTTTCCAGTCCGCTGAGTCTGCTCTAAAAGCAGCTGAAGCTTGGTTGGTGGTTCAGGGAAATTTACCCCTTGTCAGTGACGATGGCTCAACTACAGTGTGGGCTGAAAATTCGATGGACGCGGCAGCCAATGACGGCAAATATTGGTGGGAGCACGCTAATGCAGATTGGGCATGGTGGATGAATAATGGCGTCGCTATAACAGATGTTGCTGAAGTGTCGGGGCAGCCGCGTTACATTATCGAGGAATACAGGTCTGTAGATAGCGGGCAGTCAATTTCTATTGGGGGTGGTGGATCTGCGGTGCCAAGAATTTTCCATCGAGTGACGGCGCGCGGTGTCGGCGTCAACCCTACAACATCGGTTAGTGTTCAAACCACCTTTGTTCAAACCTATGACTAGTGATTAGTTAACAGTCAAACCGAGATACCTAGATGCACTGCATCTTGGAGGCAGCTATGAGTTTCAAATTACAATTTAGATTCTTTTTTGCGTGGATTTTTTCTGTGTATCTGCTCGCAGGGTCAACCATCACATCACAAGCTGCTGAATTGGGTTTGGCGTCTCAGCCGCTTTTCTTGGGAACTCAAATTGATCCCAATATTTTCTTTATGTTGGATGATTCGGGTTCAATGGACTGGGAAATATTAACTGTCGATTATGCCTATTTCAAAAACTACTGGGCCTCTGGCGACAACACATCATTTCAGCGAGATGGCAACTTTCGAATGAGCACCGACAGTGGTCTCTGCACATCCACAGAGACCAATAATTATCTTTATGACACGAACATTAATACAGACAATAAATATGGTGCGGGCACGAGCGGGGATAGCAACTCGGGAAATTGCAATCGCGGACAAATGGAGGATCATCCGGAGGGCTATGATTTTGACTGGAGAATACGATCTGCTGAAATGAACATCATGTATTATAACCCTTCAGCCACTTACAGGCCGTGGCAGGGTTTCTCTGATGCTGTCTTTACGGCCGTAAGAAGTAATCCTCAAGTCGGCACTGACGGCTATGGACTTGTCCGCAACCTAACAGGGTTTGAATACGATGTATGGATAGACAATTTAGGCTTTGACAACGACTCTACGGGCGCTATCCCGGATGGCTCCGGCAGCGTCACTGATGGAGCTAATGGGCTAGTAGATCTATGGGATAGTCATACCACCTATGAGGTGCGCTCCGGTGACGTTGGGGTGGAATACCTGACAACTACCTTTGCCAGCGTGGATGGGGCGCGTGACACCACTTGCGACGGCAGAGATGCTGGGGACACTCCCCAATATGTAGATTGCTTTGGTACGAGTAGATCCACAGCAAGTATCACGGGCGGTGATGTTGATCCCTTTGGCCGCACAGTATCGGAGATCAAGCAAAATGTCGCTAACTGGTATGAATTTCATCGCCGGCGTTCTTTTGTGGCGAAGTCAGCTATTGCTACGGTGGTTTCTTCAAATACAAGTTTCCGTTTTGGTCTTAGTTTGCTCAATAGAGACGAAACATTATTCGTAGAGGTGCCTGGTGAGTTAGTTGAAGAATATGAAATCCACAACCAAAATTTGCTTGACGAGATGTATCAATTTGAATGGACTGCCAGCGGCACCCCTCTGCGCTCTGGGCTTGAGCGCGTAGGAAGATATTATTCTAATCAATTAAGCGGGAGAGTAGACCCAATAATTTCAGCCTGTCAGCAAAACTACAGCGTTCTATTTACCGACGGCTATTGGTCAGGAAATGATAATCTGCAGACAAATGCTATTGAGAATACAGATCAGGATGGCGATGGCTCCAAATACACTGTCGCCGATGTGGCCAAGTATTATTACGATACAGATTTGAGTAGCCTTCCCAATGATGTGCCCACCAGCACTATCGATCAGAATGAAGCACAGCATATGGTGACCTTCACCGTGGCATTTGGTGTGGAGGGAAACTTGACAGACCAAGATAATAATAGAATCCCCGATACTGACTATTCAGGAACACCTGGAACAGAAGTGACAGAAAGCAGCGGCTGGCACGATGGTGTGCATTCAAACGCCGATAGTTTTAACGATGCAGAAAAAATTGATGACGTTTGGCATGCCGCGTTCAATAGCAAAGGTTATTTCGTTTCAGCCCAATCAACTGATGGGGTTGCTCAGGCTATATCTAGAGCGCTATTGGAAATCGCCGACCGTGTGGGTTCAGCCGCATCGGTGGCAACCAATACCGGCTCACTGAATGCAGGCAGTAAGCTATTTCAAGCGCGCTTTGACAGCTCGGATTGGAAAGGGCAGCTATTGGCCTTTCAAATTAACTTGGATGGCTCGATAGAGGGTTTCCCTGAGTGGGAAGCAGGTTCAATTTTGAATGCAACAAATTATGATACCGGCAGAGAAATTATTACCTATAACCCCAATATAGATAATCCGCCGGGTGGCGTTGTAGAAGGGGGAGGGGTGCCGTTTAGATTTCCAACAAACTATAACTCTCCGAGTTCTAGCGCTGAAATGAATTCAGATCAGATAGGTCATTTGCTAACAAATGCGCCTAATGCAACCGATACGGCCGTGGTATCTGAAATCGCCGCAAACCAAATTTTTGGAATTGATATTGTTAACTATTTACGCGGTGACGATACTAACGAAGGTTTTGGACAGGGATTTAGGATGCGAAATAGTATGCTGGGAGATATTGTTAACTCGGATCCGAATTTTGTGGATGTCCCCGACGGCCGGTATCCAGATGATTTAGAGGCAAAATCCTATAATTCTTTTGTTACCGCCAATGCCGCTAGGCAAGGTGTTGTATACGTGGGCGCCAACGACGGAATGTTACACGGGTTTGATGATGACACGGGCGCAGAATTGATTGCCTATATACCGAGTGCTGTTTATAAAAATCTCGACGATCTGGCCTCTCCTGATTATGAACACTTTTACTTTGTCGATGGTGGTCCCAACATCGTCGATGTGTTTTTAGATGACACCCCCGACCCTGGTGGCGGCAATGGCGTTTGGCGGACTGTCCTTGCCGGCGGTTTGAACGGTGGCGGACAGCAAATTTACGCTCTGGATGTTACTGAGCCCTCTACTTTTGATGAGGCGCGAGCAGATGACATTGTGCTGTGGGAATTCGACGATAGCGATGACGCCGATCTTGGCTACACCTATGGAAGGCCGCAAATGGCAAAAATGGCCGATGGAACTTGGGCCGCCATCTTTGGCAACGGTTACAACAGCACTGAGGCTGACGGTAATGCCAGTTCAACTGGCCATGGTGTGCTTTTTATTGTCGATGTTGAAACAGGAGAAACAATCCGAAAGATCGACACCAATGCGGGGTCTGTTGGTACGCCAAATGGTCTTGCAACCCCGTTACTGGTCGACAGTAATGGTGACTCGATAGTTGATTATATCTACGCTGGCGATCTAATAGGCAACCTGTGGAAGTTTGATGTAACAGATCCCAACTCAAGTCAGTGGAAAGTTGCAGGTGGCGCCACGCCGAGGCCACTGTTTACAACCGATGCCGATCAACCAATCACCTCGCAGCCTCAGGCTACATTTCATCCTGACAATCTTGAGGGTTTCATGATATTTGTTGGCACCGGCAAATACTTAGAGATAAATGACAACGATAGTTTTGGTCAAACCACACAAGCTTTTTATGGCGTCTGGGACAAGAATGCAACCAGTTTTACAACGGTTGCCTCCAGTTCATTGCTAAGCCAGTCCATTACTAATCAATTTACACAGTCATTTGATACCGATAATGACGGCTCTAATGATGAAGACTTTATTCTGCGCGACGTATCCGATAACTTGATTAATTGGGACGTTCATCTTGGCTGGTCATTTGATCTACAGCCGGAGAAAATTGAAAATTCCGTGAACGGCTCCAACTTTGGCGAGAGGCAGGTAAGCAACGCGGTTGTTCGTAACGGCAGAGTGATTTTTACTACTCTAATTCCATCCACGGTCGAGTGTGAATTTGGTGGCACCAGTTTCTTGATGGAGCTGGATTTCAGAGATGGAAGTGCATTAGAGTTTCCTGCCTTTGATCTCAATGGTGATGGTGAATATGATGCAGATGATACCGATGCCTCAGGTCGAGCCTCGGACGTGGGTATTATGCCGACCGTGAGTATCCTTGCTGATGGCGCACGAGATGTGGCTTTTGGCAGCGGTGCGAGTGGAGACATAGACGTTATTCGGTTAAGCGTGGGTACTCAGGCCTATGGCAGACAGTCTTGGCGACAATTGGAATAGAGGGTGATTCGAATGATTAGTAAAACCTTTTTCTTCGCAGTCTTGATGTGTATGGCACTCAATGTGTCTGCCCAACAGGCTGTGATTGGCCGCTCGCTCGTAGGGACCATTCGGCTGCTCGATCAAGACAATCAGAGTGTTACAATCGCGAATAATTCTTATGGTTATGACGAATCGTTGTTTCGAGTGTATTATGATGGCAATGAAATACCATTTTCTATCTTAAACGAGGGCTTGGTAGTACGCTTTAATATCGACAGCGAAGGGTTCATCACACGTATGGAGTTGCTCGGGCCAAACGACAAAATTCAAGACTATTTCGAGAACTAGGAACACGCCGCTTGCTGATTGAAATTTTTTCCGCAAAGCAGGCGAGACCCTATAACTAAATGCAAAAAAAATATGACTAAATTTACACCCGCAAAGTTAATTGGAGCTAGTTATATCAGAGGCTTTAGCTTAATAGAGCTCATGATAGTTGTGGCTATCATGGGGATTCTCGTGACAATCGCTATGCCCGCCTATACAGAATCAGTACGGCGCTCTAACCGAGCAGAAGCCAAAAGCGAATTGGTCCAAGTTGCCTCTGAACAAGAACGGTTTTTCTCGAGCACCAATAGTTATTCAACCGATGCAACACCGTTAAATACTCCTGTTGTTGCTGCTCGACAAAGAACAACCACCAATGCCTGGTATGTCATAGCTGTTGCTGCTTGTAATGGCGGTACAATTGCTATCTGCTTCATAGCAACTGCAACCGCTCAAAACGAGCAGGCAGCGGATGGTTGTACAACGTTTACTCTTACGAGTATCGGTCTTCGTGGTGCAACAGGGTTAACCGGTGATGAGTGTTGGCAGTAATTCCTTCTTACTAGTTTGATTTAGCAGTGTATTATTTTGCCGCTGCTGTCTTCATAAAAACCATCTCCATTCGAGTCCATTGCATACCTTGTCCTTGCTGTTCTATTGATCACCAACTGCCGAGCTAGGTAATTTTTTTTATTGAACGGGCAGTAAGTAAAGTTGCCATTCTGAAACCTAGTGAACCCTTGACTCGTAATTTGCAAATACTGCCTATTTTGAAAAGCTCGCCAGTGTATGCTCCCTTCAGCTTCTGGAAAGGTGAAATAGCGAATGAGCTTATCATCTTGGTTTATAGTTCTGTCGGCGTTGCTATCGGTAAAAGCAATGATACCGTCTTCCCAAGCACCGCCGCACTTCTCACCATCTAATGACTTACAAAGAGTGACAATCCGGCCGTTTACTATTGCGCTTACCTTGGCGATCTCCACAGCTTGTTTAACTCTTGTGATGGTGTCGTTTGATTTTTTAGTTTCAACAAATAAGCTAAAGCTTGGCAGCCCAACAGCCAGCAAGACCGACATAATCAACAATGTTATCAGCAATTCTATTAACGTAAAGGCATTGGCTAACCGCATTTAATTGTCTCCTATCGGATGCGCTAACAGTTGCTACTAAAACTAGAGTAGTTCAAAAATTCATAATGGCTAAAGAATCAGGAAAAAGAGTAGTTATACATTTGGGTGCGGGAGTTAACGGCCTGTCGCTAGCAAAAGGGTGTGTCGGCAGTGGTACTGCTGTTTCAATTATTGATAGGGGGAGATCAGGTATAGAGGTTTTATGAGAGGGCAGGCGACAATGTTGTCGCGTGCGTTGACAATTTAATCGCGAATTAGGGTTAGCATAGAAATGGCACAACGTCGGTGGTGGCGCGTCTGACTCGGCGTTCGACATGACAACGAGCGCCCCCGTGCCTTATGACTAGCAGATTGAATAAGGGTTATTCAGGCTTAATCTAATCCGAGTTTTTTAAGTCGATATCGCAGTGCCCTGAACGACATGCCTAATTTTCTTGCTGCTGCTGTTTTGTTCCACCGGGTTTCGATAAGCGCTTTCTCAATGGCTTTAATTTCTATTGCCTCTAGGTGTTTTTCTAGGGAGAAGTCCGCGTCTAAATCCACGCTAGAATTTTCTGTAGCAGATCCTGCGATTTCTGCTGGCGGTGCATTCATTATGGCGGGTGCACCTGGTGCGGTAATGAATTCTAAGTTCGATTTTTGGATAACATTACCTTCACAGAGAGTTGCGGCACGCTGAAGTATATTCTCAAGCTCTCGAACATTGCCGGGGAAACTATAGGTGTGAAGCGCAGCTAACGCTTCGCTACTGAGCAGGCAAAGCGGGGCATCATTGTCGCGGGCAATTTTTCTGAGAAGCACTTCGCCAAGGTCGGGGATATCTTGCTGACGCTCACGTAAAGGCGGTACAGCTAATTCGATCACGTTTATTCTAAAATAGAGATCTTGCCTAAGTCTTCCTTGCTCGACTTCAATGTTGAGATTTTTATGAGTGGCGCTGAGGATTCTCACATCGATAGAGAGTTCTTTCTGTGCCCCTACTGGCCTTATTGATTTCTCCTGAATTACCCTTAAAAGCTTCACTTGAGTATGTAAGGGAAGGTCGGCGACTTCATCAAGGAAAAGCGTGCCTTTTTGCGCCGCTTGAAACAAACCTTCTTTGTCTTGATCCGCGCCGGTAAAACTTCCTTTCATGTGACCAAACAGCTCACTTTCCATCAGTTCCTGAGGGATGGCCCCGCAGTTGACGGCAACAAAGGGCCCAGCACTACGTGCGCTATTCTCATGTATGGCCCTTGCTGCTAATTCTTTTCCGCTACCTGATTCGCCACTGATAAAAATAGGCGCCTGACTTCGCGAGAGCTTGGAAATTTGTTCTCGTAGTTTGTTAGTCCGTGGCGATCTTCCAGTAATCTTAGGCCCGGGACCATTCTTAACCTCTCGGTCCGGATTCTTTGTGGAGCTGTCTTTTTGAGAAAGGCTCAATGCTGATGTTACCAAGTCCCTTAGCTTTTGGAGATCAACTGGCTTGGAGACGAAATCAAATGCGCCAGCCTTTAATGCCTTAATTGCCGTTTCGGTGTTGCCATGCGCTGTGATCATGGCGACCGGTAATTGGTTGAAGTTGTTTGAAATGTGTTCAACTAGTTCAATCCCATCGCCATCAGGCAGTCTCATGTCAGTCAAACAAAGATTGAATTTTTCAGTCGCTAAGAGACGTTTAGCGCTTGCTAAGTTTTCGGCACTAGAGGTCTGCAAAGACATCCGTTCCAAGGTGATTTCTAGAAGTTCTCGAATATCGGGTTCATCGTCGACAATGAGTACGCGATCTGTCATTTGGTTTAAGGTCTACTTTGACTCAAGCGATACTGCGCTCGGGGTGGCTGAAATAGATGCTAAAGCAACTCTTACCTTCTTCGGTTTTTCTATAGCTAAGTTGTGATTGATTAGCTTCGCACAGTTCCTTTGAGATATAAAGTCCGAGTCCTGTGCCACTGGATTCTGTGGTGTGGAAAGGCTCGAATAACAGTGCTTCGTCAGACTCGGTAATTCCAATGCCATCGTCAATTACGTGTATATAGGGTTGATAGTCCCCGTCTTTGCTATCGAACCCTGCGATAACCTGCAGTGTGGCTCGATTGCTGTTTTGCTTGCTGTAACGCAGGCCATTATCGAATAGATTGTTTAAGACTTGCTCTAGTTGGCCTAAAATGACACTAACTCGAGTGTCTGACTCTTCGATAGTTAACTCAATTTCATCGCATTGGTCATGTGTTGCCTTGTAGTTCTCTATGAAATCTTCTAACCAGGGTTTTAAAACAATTTTTTGAGCCAATGTATCGTCATGCCGTGAAACATCAAGTACATCTTCAATGATCATATTGACGCGGTTACAGTGCTCCAAAATGATTTCAATCATGCGCTTGTCATCTAGTGATGCCGTTTCAGATTCTTTAAGTAGCTGGCTTGCATGACTTATTGCGCCAAGAGGGTTTCTTATTTCGTGGGCAATACTTGCGGTGAGTCGCCCTAATGATGCTAGTTTCATTTGCCTAACACGTTGTACTATTTGTCGATTATCCTCAAGAAAGACAAGAATGTCTGCTTCTAATTCTGGTCGCAGAAACGCGAAATTCAGTTGGACCTGTTTGTTGCTATTGGGAATTCGAATAGGCTGCGGCTGGCGCTTTGGATTTATCTTCCAGAGTTCTAATTGCACTTCCAATGCGTCAGGAAGTTTGTGATTAATGTCGATGAGGTCACTAGGCCTTTTTTCACGAGGCCTATCTAAAAGCGGCGCCAACGTGCTTTTGGCTGCACTATTCATGCTGACTATTTCGTGGTCATGATTAACTACGACAACACCGGTTCGCATTCTTTGGATAATTTCATTGTTTAGTTTCTCTAAATCTACGATGCTCTTGGCTTGCTTATCGGCAAGAAGGGCGGTTTTGTAAATTCGATCGGTGACAGCCTGAATGTATAATGATGTAGCGAACAAAATGGCACCGAGTATGCCGGTTTGAACAAATTGATTGGCCCCATTCTCACTAGATAGAGCGAGGTACAATTCACTGTAAATTATTGAAAGAGTGGCAACGGCAGCTAAAAAAGTGCTAATTCGGCCTCGTATAAGTATGCTACCTGATGCCACGGTAACAATTATAAGTAATCCAAGGCCGCTGCTGATTCCTCCACAGCTATAAATAATGAGGGTAGTCGCGAGGATATCTAAAATCAGCGTCGCGCTAAGAAAATGTTGTGCGTTAATAACTTTGGTAGCAGTGGTAAACAACGAGACTACTACGACCCCGAAAGCGATATAGGCGATGCTGACCTGGAGAAATAGCGTCGGGTCAACCTCGCCAAGAAATGTCCTCGCGGGATCGCTAAGGTAGGTAACCAGCAATACCAGAGGCAGTACTATTCGATAGATATTATAGACAATTGAGACATTGTCTATTTGACCAGTATACTGAGGTGCTCGTTCTGCCATTGCTTCGTGTTTCGCGGTCTGGGGAGAATCCCCTTACATGAATTTATCGTACTATTTGTAATTATATAGTTTTATGCACTTTTCTGATGGTTAAGGATACCAATAAAGGGACCTAAATGGCGCGACAATTAAAAGCAGTATTGGCTCAACTGAATTTTGTGGTTGGTGATATCGAGGGAAACACTCAAAAAGTTATCGATACAGCGCATGCCGCTGTTAGTGAACATAAGGCTGATTTAGTGGCCTTTCCAGAACTTACCTTGACTGGTTATCCACCAGAAGATTTGCTGCTCAGACCGAGTTTAGGGTTGAGAGTTGAAAAGGCAATCCAGAAATTGCTAGAGGCTGATCTTTCTGTTTTTTGCGTTGTAGGCTTTCCCGAGCGTATTGGAGATTCGCTGTTTAATAGTTTGGCGGTTATTCGTGGTGGTGAAATAGTCGCCAAATACAAAAAACAGTGCCTCCCGAACTATCAAGTATTTGACGAACGTCGTTATTTTGATCACGGTGATTCAGCCTGTGTTGTTGATATTTGTGGGGTACCCACAGCGTTTACCATTTGTGAGGACATGTGGGAACCCGAACCGGTCGCGCAAGCCAGAGATGCTGGTGCGCGTCTAATGTTTAATATTAATGCCTCTCCTTTTCACATGGGAAAGCAGGAAATACGTGAACAACTTCTTGCGAAGCGCTGTCAGGAGGGGGGGTTCCCTATCGTTTATGCCAATCTTGTTGGGGGTCAGGATGAACTGGTGTTTGACGGCAGATCAATGGCTGTAGATGCTAGTGGCAAACTGAAATTCTTGTGTCCGGCGTTCGTGGAAGGAATTTATCCGGTCATTATTGATATAAATAGTGATATCGATAGTGAGGGCAAGGGGCAGGACAGTGCTAAAAAATTAGTTATCACTATTCCATTGCAGGAAGTTGCTCAGCCATTGAGCCGCGAAGCTGAAGTTTACGAGTCGTTGGTGCTGGGGGTTAGAGATTACATTAATAAGAATGGGTTTAAGGGCGTTGTGCTAGGTCTTTCTGGCGGTATCGATTCCGCTCTAACTCTGGCTATTGCAGTGGATGCCCTCGGGGCCGATCGAGTTAAAGCCGTAATGATGCCATTTGAATATACATCCGAGCTTTCACTGTCAGCGGCTTCGGTTCAAGCCGAAAGGCAGGGTGTGGAGTATAGTGAGATATCTATAGCGGCGGTTTACTCTGAGTTTATTAATTCATTGAGTGATGAATTTAAGGGACTGGAAGCTGATGTTAGTGAGCAGAATCTTCAGGCTCGCTGCCGCGGTGTATTACTAATGGCTATTTCTAACAAGAAAGGATTGCTTGTACTAACCACCGGTAATAAAAGTGAAATTGCTGTAGGTTATTCCACCCTCTATGGCGATATGGCCGGTGGCTTCGATGCGTTGAAAGATGTATCAAAAACAATGGTTTATCGGCTAGCTAACTACAGGAATGCTGATTATGGGGATAGTTTTAAAGAGATAATCCCACAGGTAGTAATTGATCGCCCGCCCTCGGCTGAGCTTGCTCCCGACCAAGAGGACCAAGATAGCCTACCGCCCTATGACATTCTCGATCAAGTGCTGGAATACTATGTTGAGCAAGACCTTAGTGCCCAAGCTATCGTTGCAAAAGGGTTTGACGCCACGATGGTTCATAGAGTCTTGCGGCTGGTAGATCTTAACGAGTATAAGCGGCGGCAGAGTCCGGTGGGGGTTCGTCTAACTCAAAGAGGGTTCGGGCGTGATCGTCGCTATCCTATTACCAACGCATGGAAAATAGGCGAGTAGCTGAGTAGCCAAACGGTAGAACGATAAAATAGCAGATAGGCTCTGGAATCAAACTCAGAGCCTGTCTGGGTGACCCCGGCCGCGCTGCATTGCCTGCCGCAGGAAGTCTTAAATTAGAGATTGCCTGCTAAGGGTTTATATTTGGCTGATTTACCGCCTTAGCACGCCTTTCAAATCTTTCCCTGATTTGTTTTCGCTGTCTAGCAGGCAGACGCTGGAAGCGTTTTTGAATTGAACGTAAGCGTTGTTGCTCCGGTCGGTCTAAGCTATTAAACTTTTGAAAACGTTGGTTGATAACTTGCTTCTTTCGCTGTGGTAAGTTTTGAAATCTTTGCTTCTGCGCCTGGGCACGCGACTTTTCCTGGGGCCGCATTTTTTGCCAGCGATTAGCGCCTTTCCTGAGAATTATTTGTCGTTCGGCCGGCAAGCTTTCCCATCGTAATTCCAGCTGTTGCAAAACTTGCCGTTCTTCAAGCGATAAATCTGTCCAAGGTATTTTTTCTTGGCCATAAGCAGGGCCGCCGAGAAAGAGCGACAAGGATAGGAAAAGCTGTGAAAGCAGTTTTGTGTTCATTACGTTATAAATCGTCTTCTTCGCTGTGGGTCTCAATATAGTTGTCGGTCTCATTATCGTTCTCAGTCGCAGCATCTAACAATTGCCCAAATTCATCTGACAATAAACTATTAGGTTCCAGCCAGTTACCGTCATCTGTTGCAAACTGACCTAGAAATTCAAGTAATTCTAAGTCAGGAAATTCTGTTTCAACACTTTCCTCCACCGCAGCTTCAGCGAGACTAACACTGTAAAGCAAGCAAAGAGCGAGGCAGGCATTTATAAAAGTTTCTTGCTTTAGCATCTAATTCGCTGTTTTTTTTCGATCAAGGTAAAACCTCATTTTCGGCAAGCCAAACATAGAAATCTAGGTTTTCATACAATTCCAATTCGTCAGCTGAGGCAATTAACCCAATATTTGAATCAAGAGGGGGTGTGTCTGTAGGCGTCGACGAATTATAAAACAAAACAGCGACCGCAATTGTCACACAAGCAGTTGCGGCCATTCCTGTTGTTAAGTGGTAATTTGTTGCAAAGATAAACTGATAAAGGGTCTGAATTTTATCCTTTAGTGAATTAGAGCCCCGAGCATTCTGGGCAATAGCGTCTCGTCGAATTTGGTTAAGTTTACGTTCAATTTCTGTAGGTAAAGCCTCGCTTTTTTCTAATTGTAGCTCGATGTGAGCGACAAAATCGTTCTGCGTCTGAGCCGCGTGGCCTGACTCGATTGCACTAAGCCGGGCTTGATCAAGCTGTGCAGTTATCGCAGGGTCTAGCTCTTCTATGGTCTGCTCTAGTCTGCTGACAATGGCGTGATCTAAATCGTGATCTTCTTGCCTGCGGGTCATGACCAATGCTCCCCTAATTTGACTCGGAGGCTGTGAAGCGCTCTGGAATAATGGGTCTTGACGCTACCTTCGGCGCAGTTCATGGCCGCGGCAGTTTGTCTTACATCTAAACCTTCCCATGCTCTAAGAAGAAACGCTTGCTGTTGGCGTGGGGGAAGTTCGGTAAGTGCTGACTGCAATCTGACCATGCTTTCATCAGTTTGAGATTCCGACTCCGGGTTGGTGTCTCTGGGATCCGGCGCGGTTTGTATTGGGTCTTCAATATCTTCATCACTAGAGGTCAGCCAACGTCGGTAGCGGTTTCTAACATTGCTGCGTCTGTACCAATCGTGGATTGTGCTATTCAGGATTCGATAAAAAAGTGGAGCCCATTCATTCTCTGGTTTGTCGCTGTATTTTTCGACCAACTTGAACATAGAGTCTTGCACGATATCGAGTGCATCGGCGGCATTCCCTGTTGCAATCTGGGCCATGCGAAAGGCCCTTGACTGAGTGCGGGCAAGAAATTTGTCAAGTAATGCCGAATTATCCAGTGCAAAGTCCCTCTGCTGTAAAAGCTTAGGATACAGAATGGCTTGTGGTTGAATCATTTCCCTACCCTACAATATATCGGCTAAGTATGGTTTTGAATTACTTGCCGTAGTAAATGCAAACGCATGAACTCACATTCGGTTGACACTCAAGCTGATTTTTAATGCCGCTTTTGCCGCGAGCGAGGAGCTGCCTAAGGTAGGAAGCAATTAGACAGGGCAGGACAGCAGAAGGCGTTTAGCCTTCCGGGTGCGTGAGGGGGGGATTAAACGGGCAAATCGATACTTTGAGAATCGCGACTTTAACTGAATAGACCAAAGGTAATGATGTCAAACCAGGATCGTTTTACCGCTCTCGGAGCCATCTGAGTGTTAATTATTTCTTCACTACCTGAATTGCGTGGACGTTGAGTTGGTGCTAGCGGTGGGTTGCCTATGTTAGCTCCTAGAAGCCCAAAGGATACTGTATATATCAGCGAGGGGTTGGTAACTTCGGTGCGAATAATAAAGTCGCCACTGCTGTCGATAGACGCATGTTCAGGGTAATTTTCTTTAAGCAATGAAAGAGAGGTGTCAGCTAATTCATTCAATCCTAGGCGCAGATAACACTCAACCATGACCGAGACCGCATCTGCGACGGCAGGCGTTCCTTGGAAGTTTTCAACCACATACTGACCCCGGCGCAGTGCCGCTATATAAGCGCTGCGCTCTATGTAGTAGTTCGCGACGTGTATTTCATATGCGGCCAGATTGTTACGTAAGTAGACCATTCGCGCTCGGGCGTCAGCAGCATAAGCGCTATCGGGATACAACGCTAAAAGCTGGGAAAAGTCAGCGAAAGATTCTTCTGCGCGACCAGGATCTCTTTTTGTCTGATCCACAGGTAAGAACCGGTTAATAAAACCACCATTGTCGGAAAATGACGCTAGGCCTTTCATGTAAAAGGCGTAATCCACATTATCATTTTCTGGATGCAGTCGAATGAATCTGTCAGCGGCGGCGCGCGAAGCTTCCAGATCATTATTGCGATAATAGGCATAGACCACTTCTATTTGGGCCTGATCGGCGAACCGGCCAAAGGGGAATCTTGATTCTAATGCTTGGTAAGTCTCTATTGAACCGCGAAAATTTTGGCTGTTTAGTTGTTCCAACGCCCTCTGATAAAATTGCTCCTCAGTCGACAAGTTGGCGAATTGGTCTTCTTCATCGTCGCCGCCAAATATGCCGCAGCCGTTTAAAAGCAGGGCGATTAGCGTCAAGCTTAGCCATTTAGTTAACTGTGTGCTCACAAAACATCCTTCCATTATTCTTAGACAATCAAGCAGACGCTATTTAACCACAGCCTAGAGATCAAACCCAACTCAAGTGCTGGCTAATGCTTTACTGCGCTCAACGGCTGCAATCTAGTATCATGTCGGTATGACAACACAAATAGAACTTAGTGCCGAAGTGCCAGAATCTCTTGCTGGCAGCCGATTGGATCAGATTGCAGCGCAATTGTTTCCCGATTACTCCCGATCCAGGCTGCAGAGCTGGATTAAAGAGGGGTTGCTGACGGTTAATAAAAAGCAGCTCAGACCCCGCGATCGCTTATATGAAGGAGATTGCCTTGAGATAAAAGCTCAACTTGAAGCTGTCGACACGTGGGTAGCTGAGGATCTCGAATTAGATATTGTCTTTGAAGATGAGCATATGCTGGTGGTTAATAAAGCCGCCGGCGTTGTTGTGCATCCAGCTGCGGGTAACCGCGCTGGTACACTTTTAAACGGGCTTCTTCATCGCTACCCACAATTAGAAGAGGTGCCGCGAGCAGGAATCGTTCATCGCTTGGACAAAGACACAACAGGCTTGCTGATGGTGGCAAAGAATTTGATCAGTCACGGTAAGTTGGTTGATCTGTTGCAAAAAAGAGAGATTTCCAGAGAATATAAAGCAGTAGTGAGAGGAAGCCTGACAGGCGGTGGTACGGTCAGTAAACCACTGGGCCGTCATCCGAAAAACCGGAAAAAGCGTGCGGTTGTCATTGAGGGCCAAGCAGCTGTCACTCATTTCAAGTTGGCTGAACGTTTTCGGTCGCATAGTTTGGTAGATGTGAAATTAGAAACCGGCCGAACCCACCAGATTCGTGTTCATATGGCGTCGATCAATTGCGCTCTACTTGGCGACCCTATGTATGGAGGCCGTCTCCAAATTCCAGGAGCAAGTCATGAAAACCTGATCGAGGTACTTAGGAACTTTCGTAGACAGGCACTTCATGCTGCCAAGTTAGGCCTTATTCATCCGATTACCGGTGAGGAAGTATCTTGGCAAGCGCCATTGCCAGAGGACATGGAAATATTGCTAACGGCACTGCGTTTGGATAAACGCGCTGCCTCATGAAGCTAACCCCTTTCGCTAAGGTCATCCCGGTTAATTGGGATGTGTCGCCTAAAGTGACGGCGTTTACCACGACCCGGGCAGGAGGGCTTAGCATGCCGCCTTATAACGATTTTAATTTAGCTCAGCACGTCGGCGATTACGCGGAAACAGTGACCGCTAACCGGCGGGAATTAGCTGGATGGCTTAATTGTGAGGCTAGCTTCCAGTGGTTGACTCAAGTCCATGGAACGAGGGTGTGCAAGATCGACGTGGCGTCAGAGCCTTATAAAGCGGACGCTTTGGTGACCCAGCACAAAGGCATAGCTTGCTGCGTTCTAACGGCGGACTGTCTGCCTGTATTTATTGCGGCAAAAGATGGCACGGAAGTAGGGATTGTTCATGCTGGCTGGCGGGGCTTAGTGGCAGGTGTTATAGAAAACACCATCCAGAATATGAAAACGCCGGTGCAGGATATTGCAGCGTACCTCGGTCCTGCTATCGGGCCTTGTCATTTCGAAGTCGGAATGGATGTTGTTAAACTTTTCACAAAAGCTGATGGTTCTGGCGCTGTCGAAAAATATTTTCGTGCTGGTGTTGAGCCAGACAAGTATATGGCGGATCTATTTGGGTTGGCGCGACACCGATTACTTGCGCTCGGGGTTGAGGTAAGTTCTTCTAACATCTGTACCGTTTGCGAATCTGGCACGCTTTACAGTTACCGTCACAGTCCCGTAACTGGGCGAATGGCCAACGTAATTTTGATTAACGGCTAATCATTCTGTGACAATATGTAGAATTTATGATCGCTTGCGGGGTAAAGGCTTTATCGATTTTCTTGTCTACCGTACTCGCCTCTCATCCTCAACTTCCAACTTCCAACTTCCAACTTCCAACTTCCCAATCAGTCTTTGGCAGGCCGGTTTACCGATTCGTTTTCACTGCTCAGCTATAACTGATCCAGATCAATATTCTTTAATTTTTGGAAATTATCACGGTTAAAAACTTTGATTTACCATTGAATTGATGTCGTCTAGCCCTTATTTACTTGGGCAGAAGATAGTTTTAGTCACTAACATATTTGACTATTGATGGGTGTGAGGCCTGCAGAAATGAATATTGATAAACTAACTAGCAAGTTGCAATCCGCGTTCTCCGATGCCCAGTCAATGGCCTTAGGAAAAGACAGTAACGTTATCGAACCAGTCCATTTGATTCTTACACTTCTGGATCAGAAGGGCGGTTCGGTGAGACCGCTATTGTCTCAGACTGGTTTTAACGTCACTGATTTGCGAAGCAAACTCGAGATTTTAGTAGACAACTTGCCTAAAATCGGTGCGTCCGACGGCACCATAACTGTTTCCCAAGAATTAGGAAAACTGCTCAATCAGGCGGATAGACTTTCTCAGCAAAGTGGAGATAGTTTTATTTCCAGTGAGACTATTGTTTTGATAGCTATGGATGATAAATCTGCGTTGAGTAAGTTGCTGAACTCTTATGGTGTCTCTAAACAGGCGCTGGAAAACGCTATTCGTAATCTGCGAGGTGGAGAGAGCGTCAGTGATTCCGGTGCCGAGGATTCTTGGCAATCTCTTTCAAAATATTGTGTTGATCTGACTGAACTTGCAGCCAACAGTAAACTAGACCCGGTGATAGGTCGTGACGCTGAGATACGCCGAACCATTCAGGTTCTTCAAAGGCGTACAAAAAATAACCCTGTGCTTATTGGTGAGCCTGGTGTTGGTAAAACGGCGATCATTGAAGGGCTTGCTCAGCGAATTGTTAATGGTGAGGTGCCCGAAGGCTTAAAAGGCAAAAAAGTTCTATCACTTGATATGGGCTCACTTATCGCTGGCGCAAAGTTCCGAGGAGAATTTGAGGAGCGTCTAAAATCTGTGCTTAGCGAATTATCAAAGCAGGAAGGCTCGGTGATTTTGTTCATCGATGAGCTGCATACCATGGTTGGTGCCGGCAAGGCGGAAGGCGCGATGGATGCAGGAAACATGTTAAAGCCGGCGCTCGCTAGGGGTGAACTTCACTGTGTCGGCGCAACAACGCTAGATGAATATCGACAGCATATTGAGAAAGATGCAGCTTTGGAACGTAGATTTCAAAAGGTATTGGTGGAGGAGCCAAGTGAAGAAGATACTATAGCAATACTGCGAGGGCTTAAGGAGCGTTACGAGGTTCACCATGGCGTAGACATTTCAGACGGCGCTATTATTGCCGCGGCCAAGCTCTCTCAACGTTACATCACAGATCGGCAGCTTCCAGATAAAGCAATTGATCTGATTGATGAAGCGGCTAGTTTGATTCGTATGGAAATAGATTCTAAGCCGGAAGAAATGGACAAGCTTGAGCGCCGCTTAATTCAGTTTAAGATTGAGCGCGAAGCGCTAAAAAAAGAAGACGATGCAGCGTCACTGAAGCGCAAAGAAAAGCTCGAGGGTGATATTGCAGAGTTGGATAAAGAGTATTCCGATTTAGAAGAAATTTGGAAAGCTGAAAAAATCTCATTACAGGGTGCACAGACAATCCGCAGTAGCCTTGATAAAGCTCGAAGTGATATGGAGCTAGCTAGCAGGGCAGGTGATCTAGCTCGAATGTCTGAAATTCAATATGGGATCATTCCTGATCTAGAGTCTAGGCTCGAGCATGCGGCGAAGGCTGAGGCGGCAGAGAAAAAGCTGCTGCGAAACAGAGTCACCGAGGAAGAGATCGCCGACGTTGTGTCACGCTCCACGGGTATTCCGGTTAGCAAGATGCTACAAGGTGATAAACTTAAACTGCTAGCAATGGAGGAGTCCCTCCACAAAAGAGTGATTGGGCAAGATGAGGCTGTCAATGCAGTATCCAATGCAGTGCGCAGATCACGCTCTGGCCTGTCGGATCCAAACCGGCCAAATGGCTCATTCTTATTCCTTGGCCCAACCGGTGTTGGCAAGACGGAGCTATGCAAAGCCTTAGCCGAATTCCTGTTTGACACCGATGAGGCAATGGTGCGAATTGATATGTCTGAATTCATGGAACGACACTCGGTGGCTAGACTTATCGGAGCGCCACCAGGCTATGTTGGGTATGAAGAAGGAGGCTATTTAACGGAAGCCGTAAGGCGCCGGCCATATTCGGTTCTTTTATTGGACGAGATAGAAAAAGCTCATCCAGACGTTTTTAATATTCTTTTACAAGTTATGGACGATGGCCGCCTAACCGATGGTCACGGCAGGACCGTGGACTTCAGGAACACGGTCATCGTGATGACATCTAATCTTGGTTCTGATCGAATTCAGGAAATGATGAGTGAGGTCAGTTTTGCCAGCACTGACTATAAGGTCGTGAAGACAGCGGTTTTAGATTCTGTAGTTAAGCACTTTTCGCCAGAGTTTGTGAATCGAATCGATGAGACTGTCGTCTTCCACCCTCTGCAAAAAGAGCAAATACGTGGCATTGCTGAAATTCAGGTTGGACTCTTAAATGGACGGTTACTTAATAACGATCTTTCCCTGCAGGTTAGCACGGGCGTTTTGGATCGAATCGCAGAGATCGGATACGACCCTGTGTACGGGGCGAGGCCTTTAAAGCGGGCTATCCAAAACTGGATAGAGAACCCTCTAGCGCAGCAGGTATTGCAGGGCGATTACGTTGCCGGAGATGTAATCGCAATAGATCTTAATATTGGCGGGGAGCTGGAGTTTAAAAAGCTTAATCAAAACGTCAGCACATAAGTGGCCTGGAAAAAGGCAATTTTGTTAGGTCGTTATACGATGTAAGTCTTATAGCGGGTATCTTTGCCCGCTTTGCTTGACTTTCCTATGGTTGCTGGCAAAATTGTAACCTGCAAGCGGTGGGTCTCGGTCAATCCTGTCTCGCGCCGCGCTAGTCTGATTCTCCATGACCTGGAATGACAACAGACTGCTTCTTTAAGGTGTCCGACAACATCCACCTTAGGCCCCATCACGTTATCGCGTACGGAGCCGACAAAAGGTCGAATAGCATGCTCTTCATGCATTTGCTTTTTGCTGAAAATTAACCAAAATAAGAATAAATAGCAGCAGTTGCCTTATCGGTGCCTCGTGCTATTTGTCTACTTATAACCAAAATCAACTATTCGGCAAACTCAGGTTTGTCATAAATGTATTTTTAATACAGAGGCTAGACAAGTGGATCAATTATCTGGTGGTGAAATGCTACTTCGTGCCTTGCATGATGAAGGCGTTGAAATCATATTCGGTTACCCCGGCGGTGCCGTGTTGCACATATACGATGCAATTTTTAACCAAGATAAGGTCGAGCATATTCTAGTTCGTCATGAACAAGCAGCAACTCATGCTGCAGACGGCTATGCGCGCGCGACCGGAAAGCCCGGTGTGGTGCTTGTCACATCAGGACCCGGCGCAACTAATGCAATTACAGGAATTGCAACTGCCTACATGGATTCAATTCCTTTGGTTGTTATCTCGGGTCAGGTTGAGAGTCGGCTGATAGGTACCGATGCATTTCAAGAAACTGACATGATGGGTATTTCTCGGCCAATCGTAAAGCACAGCTATATGGTGTCAGATGCGTCACAAATTCCTATGCTGGTGAAAAAGGCTTTTCATTTAGCGACTACCGGGCGCCCTGGTCCGGTGGTTATAGATGTTCCTAAGGATATGACCGATCCCAAAAATAAGTACCCTTATGAGTACCCCAAGAGCGTGAAGATGCGTTCTTACTCGGTGCCTAGCAAAGGCCATAGCGGTCAGATTAAAAAAGCCGTTGAGGCGTTGAAGAATGCGAAGCGTCCAATGATCTACGCCGGCGGCGGAGTCATTCAAGGAGAGGGATCCGATTTATTAACTGCTTTAGGCAGGAAGTTGGGCTATCCGGTGACTAATACTCTAATGGGGCTAGGCGCCTATCCTTGCACTGACCCCCAGTTTTTAGGGATGCTCGGCATGCATGGCACCTATGAGGCCAATATGGCTATGCACTATTGCGACGTCCTTCTTTGCGTGGGTGCCAGGTTCGATGATCGTGTAACCAACTCTGACACGTCCAAGTTCTGCCCCGATGCCACTGTTTTGCACGTCGATATTGATCCGGCTGCAATCTCCAAGACGGTTACCGCAAATGTTCCTATAGTTGGCGCGGTTCAAGATGTGTTGGAAGAAATGCTGGCCGAGATAGATAAGTCTAAGACCAAGATTGACCAAAAAGCTTTGAAAGTTTGGTGGGATCAAATTCAGCAGTGGCGAGCTAAAGACAGCCTGGCTGTGACGCCTGGTGCCAATGGAGTTATTAAGCCTCAGCAGGCGGTTCAGGCAGTCTATGAAATAACCAAGGGGGATGCTTATGTTTCGACTGATGTGGGCCAGCACCAAATGTTCACAGCTCAATACTACGGTTTCGATAAGCCTCGGCGCTGGATAAATTCGGGCGGCTTGGGAACGATGGGTTTTGGTTTTCCTGCTGCGATGGGTGTGCAGCTGGCATTCCCTGAAGCGGTGTCGGTTTGTATTACTGGCGAGGGTAGCTTTCAAATGAACCTTCAAGAGTTTGCTACCTGTATGCAGTACAATCTTCCTATTAAAATAATCTGTCTCAATAATGAGGCGCTGGGGATGGTAAAGCAGTGGCAAGATATGCAATACGGTGGCAGGCATTCAGCAAGTACCTATGCAGAATCTCTACCTGACTTTGTTAAATTAGCAGAAGCGTACGGTCACGTTGGAATGCGAATCGAGAAATATGAGGATTTACATAGCAAGCTTGAGGAAGCCTTTGCGCTTAAGGATAGACTAGTCTTTGTTGATGTTCGTGTTGACCCAGAAGAGCATGTGTATCCAATGGCTATTAAAGGCGGCGCGATGAAAGATATGATCCTTAGCAAAACGGAGAGGACATAATATGCGCCATATAATTTCTGTATTGATAGAAAATGAGCCAGGTGCTTTGTCTCGTGTTGTAGGTTTGTTTGCGCAGCGTAACTACAATATTGATTCTTTAACTGTGGCACCAACCGATGAAAAGTCTTTGTCGCGCTTGACCTTAACCACGAACGGTGACGAAGCACGAATCGAGCAGATCACTAAACACTTGAATAAGCTTGTTGACGTTGTGAAGCTTGTTGATCTTACTGAGGGTTCGCATATTGAGCGTGAGTTAATGCTTATCAAAGTTAAAGCCACTGGTGCGCAAAGATCGGAGGTAAGCAGGACAGTTGACATTTTCAGAGGTCAAGTCGTTGATCTGACTACGGGCGTGTTCAGCATTCAGTTAGCTGGAACTAGCGATAAGTTAGATGCATTCATCTTAGCCCTAGGCGAGAGTACTGTATTGGAAGTGGCGCGCACTGGCGTGACTGGGATTTCTCGCGGCGATAAAGTGCTAGCAATATAGCTGCCGGTACCTTATTTTTTTGACACTGTTACTTGTTTAGACTATTTAAGGTTGCCTTTCTCGAATGAAAGCGTGACGTCCTTTCTGCTAGTGTCGATGTCTAGGTGTCGGAGTAAATTTTTTGCATTTACTCCGACACCTAACAAATCAAATGACTTTCTTCATTGCCGTCATGTAGCTGCGCAGACGTTTACCAACGACCTCAATTTGATGGGAGCGAATTGATTCGTTTACCGGAATGAGTTCTGCATTATCAACGCCGTCATCTGGCAACTGTAGTCCTTTGCCAATAACATCAGTGTCAATTTTCTTCATGAAGTCGGCTAGTAAGGGCACACATTCATGGGAGAACAAATAGCAGCCGTATTCAGCTGTGTCTGAAATGACTTTATTCATTTCATATAGCTTCTTGCGGCCAATCAGGTTGGCAATTAAAGGAACTTCATGAAGAGATTCATAATAAGCGGACTCTTCGATGATGCCGCTTGCTGTCATAGTTTCGAATGCTAGCTCAACACCAGCTTTGACCATGGCAACCATAACTATGCCGTTTTCATAGTATTCCTGTTCGGGAATATCCATATTGCCGGCTGCTGATTTTTCAAATGCAGATTCAGTTGTCGCTTCACGCCAAGTTAGTAATTTGTCATCGTCATTGGCCCAGTCCTCCATCATTCCAGATGAGAAGTTGCCGATGATTATGTCGTCCATATGCTTTTGAAAGAGTGGCTCCATGATTTCTTTGAGTTCTTCTGAAAGCTCATTAGCGGCTAGCTTGGCGGGATTAGAGAGTCGGTCCATCATATTAGTGATGCCGCCGTGCTTTAGACCTTCCGCGATAACTTCCCAGCCGTGTTGAATCAGCTTTGAGGCATAGGCAGGATCAATTCCTTTCTCTACCATCTTGTCATAGCAAAGTATGGAGCCGGTCTGGAGCATGCCGCAAAGAATAGTTTGTTCACCCATCAGATCAGATTTTACTTCAGCGATAAAGGATGACTCTAATACGCCGGCTCGATGACCGCCGGTGCCGGCGGCATAGGCCTTAGCTATTTCCATACCGTCGCCATTGGGGTCGTTTTCTGCATGCACTGCAATCAAGGTAGGTACGCCAAACCCGCGTTTGTACTCTTCACGAACTTCCGAACCAGGGCTCTTAGGTGCAACCATCACCACGGTGAGGTCGTCACGAATCTGCATGCCTTCTTCGACAATATTGAAACCATGAGAGTAGGCAAGGCAAGCGTCTTTTTTCATCAACGGCATTACTTGAGCAACTACTGCGCTGTGTTGCTTGTCTGGCGTCAGATTGAGGACTAAATCCGCAAGTGGGATGAGTTCGTCGTAAGTGCCGACTGTGAAGCCGTTCTCTGTGGCGTTCTTCCATGAGTCGCGCTGTTCTGCGATAGCGGCATCTCTGAGCGTGTATGACACGTCCAAGCCACTGTCTCTCATGTTGAGGCCTTGGTTGAGGCCTTGTGCCCCACAGCCAATGATAACGACTTTCTTGCCTTTCAGCTTGTCTACGCCGTTCGCAAACTCACTGGGGTCCATAAAGCGGCATTTGCCCAATTGCTCTAGTTGCAGTCTGAGAGGTAGCGTATTGAAATAATTCATGGATGTGCTCCGAAATGTAATTTTTATCAGCTTATTCGAGCGCTCAATTACGAAGGCTTTTAAAACCCCGTGCTTGGGCTGACGATTTGTGAGGCGCGATCATATAGCATCTGCCTTGATTGGTGCAATATTCCTTAAAAAACAACACACACCGCAGCTACATGAGCGCTATAATCAAAGCTCAGTTTAACTTTTAACTATTGCGGGTGCCAATGACAGATCAAGAAAGCGAATCAAGCTCAGAACAAGAGAACGTACTTCCAATTGATGAACATGAAGAGATTGTGTCGGAGGGTGGCAAGAAAATTCGCCGCCGAGGCATCTACTTGCTTCCAAACCTGTTAACTCTCAGCGCCTTGTTCGCTGGATTTTACGCAATTATTGCAGGGATGTCGGGTAATTTTAACGAAGCTGGCTGGGCGATAATGATTGCGGCCATCTGCGATGGTCTGGATGGGCGGATCGCAAGATTGACCAATACACAAAGTGAGTTTGGAGCCCAGTTTGATAGCTTGTCAGATATGGTGTCATTTGGCGTGGCGCCCTCGTTAATTATGTTTAGCTGGGGATTTGGGCCACTTGACCGGCTAGGTTGGGCGGCCAGCTTTGTTTTTGTATCTTGTGCAGCAATTCGTCTGGCGCGCTTCAACGTTCAGTTAGGAAGCGCAGACAAGCGGTTCTTCGTTGGCCTGCAGAGCCCCTTAGCTGCCGGCATCGTAACGTTTGTGCCTTGGGTGGCCCATAAGTACGGCGTAGAAGTGACACCCTTAATTGCCTATCTGGCAGCCATTCTTACGATTTTCACCGGCCTGTTAATGATCTCGAACTATAAATACTTCAGTTTTAAGGAGCTTAATTTTAAGGGTACGGTTCCTTTATTGGTTTTCGTGTTCGCTGTGGTGTTCTTGGTTGTTGTGGCTCAAAACCCACACGAGGTTCTCTTGCTGGGTGCTGTTCTTTACGGTGCTTCGGGGCCTATTATTTGGCTGTATAATAATCGGTTTGCTAAGAAGGGTGCCTCGAAAGTACCGACGGTTGGGGGGCGCGCTGTAAAAAGCACAAAAGAGGGCGTGGCAACTGCTAAACCTGTTCAAAACCAAGTGAGGGCTGCTAAGCGTAGTACGGCTAAGAAAACATCAAAAGTGAATGCCGAGATTAAAGACTCAAAGGAAGAAAAAGATTCACAATTTGAGGCGGCCGAGCAAAAGCCGGCCGGTAAAGACACAGATTAGCTAAGAGTTATGGGTCAAAAGTTAAACTGCGTTGTGTTCTTGTTTAAATGAAAGAAATTCTAATCTGAAATATTGGGAGTAAATATTTTTGGTTATTAGCAGAAAGAAATTTCTAATTAAGCCTGTCTTAGAGGTTATGAAACCGAAAATAGTGAATTCAGAAAGTAGACAAACTCTTTAAATACACAGTGTATAAGTGGAATTAGAATCATGTTGATAAAAAAGCCAGCAGATATAAAGCCTTCGGAAATCACGCCAGAAGGCGTTTACCGCAACCGCCGTGAGTTCATGGCCGATGGTTCTAAGCTTTTGTTAGGAGCCGCGGTAGGTTCAGCTTTGCCGTCCATCGCCAATGCTCAAAGTAGTGGCGGTCTAATGGCTAGGGCGCCAGCAGGCATGGAGCTCGCTGCACCTGCGCCTTGGTGGGCGGAGAAATTCAGCGATATTAAGCCTGCGCCCAGATCTGGCCCCTATTACACCGCCGAGGCTCTTACTCCTCACGATGATGTGACTAAGTATAATAACTTCTACGAATTTGGTATGGATAAATCTGACCCATCTTCTAATTCAGGTGAGTTTAAGGTAGACCCTTGGACCGTAGAGATCACTGGCGAGGTGTCCAAGCCAGGTAAATACAACTTGGAAGATGTGCTAAAACCTAATGCATTAGAGGAGCGTATCTATCGGCTGCGCTGTGTTGAAGCATGGTCAATGGTAATTCCGTGGATAGGGTTTTCATTGGCGGACTTGATAAAGCAATTCGAGCCGACCTCAAAGGCAAAGTTCGTGGAATTTGAGACGATAGTTGATCGGGATTCGATGCCGGGGGTGCGCTCAAGGTTTGCCATTGTCGACTGGCCTTACAGAGAGGGCCTACGTATGGACGAAGCTATGAATCCTCTTGCCTTTATGGCGGTGGGTTTGTACGGCGATTATTTGCCAGCACAGAACGGCGCCCCTATGCGTTTAGTAGTTCCTTGGAAATACGGCTTTAAGAGTATTAAATCTATAGTGAAGATTAATTTCCGTGAAACGATGCCCAATACGACCTGGAACGACCTTCAGGCTAGTGAATATGGTTTCTACGCGAATGTGAACCCTGAGGTTAACCACCCACGCTGGCGCCAAGATAAAGAGCGCCGGCTTCCACAAACCTTGTTTAGCCGCCAGTACACTGACACTCAGCTGTTTAATGGTTACGCCGAGCAAGTAGCTTCGTTGTACTCAGGTATGGATTTAACCAAAAATTTTTAGTCCTTGTTTAAGTTAACGTAAGCGCTAAGTTAAGATAAAAGATGGTTCAATAGGGAAGTGCTGTTTCTCGTGAGGCCATTCCTACCTGGTTCAACACAATGGAAAAAATGATAAAGCCAATGGTTTTTAGTTTGGCCTTGGTTCCATTCGGGGTGCTCGTGTATACGGTGATCTGGGGAGACCTTGGGCCAGACCCTGCCAAGGAGCTCTCGCTGGAAACAGGAGAGTGGGCGTTAAGGTTTCTGCTTATCGCCTTGGCGATGACACCGCTTAGGCAAATATTCAATCAAATAGAGTTTACGCGCCACAGGCGCATGCTAGGGCTGTTCGCGTTTTTTTACGCCACACTGCATATGTTTGTGTGGCTGACATTTTTGTTGCAGTTTAGATGGGGGGCCGTGTTGGAGGAAATCCTAGAGCGGCCTTACATCACTATAGGGTTTGCAGCTTATGTCATCTTGTTTGCATTAGGAGTTACCTCTCCTAAGTTCATGGTGCGCAAATTAGGACGCTCATGGAAACGTCTACATAGGCTGGTTTACCTCGCTGGGATTCTCGCTATTATTCATCTGCTGTGGATTTCACGTCTAGATATTGGCGAAGCGGTCCTTTACGGAGCTGTTTTAGCTGTCCTTTTGGGTTATCGGCTCTACCGAAAGGTTCGAACCGCTTAGTCTAGTAAAAATGTTTAAAGCTGTTTTTGCCGATGTTTTCACGATAGCAAGAGGGGAGCGTTTTGGACTTAGTATTCTCTTGTCTGAAACTTAGCTAAATAACCTGAAACAAAGTGAGAATAGGTCTTGCCAGCGGGCTTTAGATACGTATAATACGCCCTCCCTGAGTCATTGGCTTCAGGCAAAAAGTTCTTTAAAAATTCGAATCAAGTAATAGAGGTGGGTGCTTGCTGAGGAAGGTTTAA
>JBLGBJ010000002.1:0-234355 GCA_047617605.1 Pseudohongiellaceae bacterium
TGACTAATCTGGATGCGGTAACAACCGGCGCGGTTGGGTTTGCCTCGGTGACGACGTTAACGGGCACGGCTACAGAAATTCAGGCGGCGTACACAGCCAATACAGCAGGCACGATTACCGGTTTGGGAAACGAAGCAGTAATAACTAATGATACCGGTACACTAACGGCATATAACACTATGGATGCAGCTACCACTGGTATTATTACAACTACACTCGCGGCCACTGGTGCTGCAGATGCGTTTGTATTTAATAATAACGTCTTAACTATAGGTACTGGAACAGCGTATTTAAATGGTACTGATTCGATTAGTTTTGTTGGTGCAGGCGTGGTTCAGGGTACATTAGCTGAATCAGCTATCACAAACACTGCTGGTGATGACACTGTCGTAGTAGATGGAACAAATACTACTGTATATGTTATTGATACTGATACAAACAACCTTGGTGGTTCTGCAGGTTCAGGAATTTTGGATTTCACTTCATTGGTAAATGTTGCAGCATTCTTAACTGATGGTATAACAGCTACTAATGAGGCAGGTGAAACTCACTATTTTGTAATAAACGATGGTGATGTTGCTACAGCTGCTTATGTTTATGAGTTTATAGATGCGGGTGGAAATACTACTATAGAAGCTGCCGAGCTAAAATTAATAGGCACATTAACTACGGATGGTACAGCTACTACTACTGCGGATGTAATTGTTGTTTAATTTATCTTATAGTAATTTGCCAAAGGGCGAACCCTTCTAGCATTTGCTAAGAACTGGTAACTTTGGCGTCCAACTTAAGATACTAAATAGGGAAATGGAAAACTTCAGCTAAGAATGGACTAGGTTTTTTCTTTAGCTGATCTTCCCACGCTATCGTGGGAAGATCAGTTAAACTAAATAAGCCAATTCCGTCTCCGCAAGCCCTACCAACTTAATATTAACCTAGTTGATCTCGGTCACCGCCGCAATCACAGCAATATCCGCCGATAACATTTCTACACTGCCAATTATATCTGTGTAGATCTTCAGCACTTCCTGGGTAGCGGGCACTCCAATTTCTGCGATTAAAACACCCGATGAGCTTAAGAATGTATTTAAGTATTTCTCGTCATCTTTGTCATCATAATCAATCCCGCCAATCTCACACTAAATTCGGTGGGCGGCAGCTTTGTCGGTTTTAGGATTGTAGACTCTGTAAATCATGGTGTTTGGCAATGCCTATCTCAGGCAGGCTCGCTACTTTTGTGTAGTATAAAAAAGTGTAAATGAGAGTGTAGTAGGGAGTGAGTAGGGAGTGAGTAGGGAGTGTAGTAGGGAGTACAGTCGAGCACGTAGTTGAGAATGCAATTGAGATTAAAATGGTGACCATGCTTTAACAAGGCTTGCTAAGTGGCGAGTCAGGAGCCATAAAAAAAATGCCCGTAATCACCACTGCAAGAAGTCAAATTTATAAAAGCTGAAAAATGAATCCATCGTCATCATCTAATTCGCCGCGGGCGGATTTTATGCCTTCCTGCAGTTCGTCTCGTTTCGTGCCTAGCCATTCATCTCTATTTTGGTCTGGGTCTAACCCGGCTGCCGATAACCTCTCTTCTTCAACTAGGCGGTATTCGCAGAACTCATCGTAGGCTTCTAGCTCGATACTAAGCTCCCTTGTGATGATTTCCACAAATATGGCGTCATCGAGAAACCCTATGCCGGGAATGTGATCAGGGATTAGATCTATGGGGTCACTAAAGTATGTCAGTGCGCTCATAATACTTTCACGCTCGTTCTCATTGACACCCCATTCGGAATCTTTGAGCATAGCTAAAAGTGATTTCAGTTGCAGTAAGCGGTCGGCGATAAAGTCGGGTAGGTCAGAGTTCATTGCGATATCAACAAGCTTATAGGCAGCTCGTTCTACATCCACTTGGCTTTCTGTGCTTTTGGTCTCAGCTCTTGCTTTTCGAACAATGTTTTTGAACCGGTCTAAATCTCTATCGCTGAGTGTGAAGGTGATATCAAGAGGCATAGTAAATTCCTTTAACTGAATCAGACATTCTACGGTGATTTAATTATGTGGTACTCGGTTTGACGTGGTTGAATGTACTCGAAAACCTCGCCATCATAAAATCCATCTTCTTCCAATTTCATTCGCATGGGCTTCGCGCTCCATTCAGGGACGTCTACCAGTGCGGTCAACTCTATTGAATAAGCTGTGTTCGCTTTCATAGGATAATCACCTGTGCCAGGCACCCCTTCTTGTTTATCCCACATGCCGATAGTGGTGCCAGCAGCATGACCATGGAGGCCTATAGGGTGAGTGTAGATAATTGGCCCGATTCCCCGTGCTAGAGATTCGCTGCGGGTCATTTTAAGAATTTCATTTCCGGTACGACCGACTTGAAAATTACTGGTTAGGATGTCTTGAAGGTCATTACCTGCTTTCAACGCGGTTTTCAATGATTCGGGAGCGTCATTCTCACCATCATTCAATATATAGGCGTTCTGCTGCGTATCTGTTTGCAGGTTTAGATAAGAGATGCCGAAATCTATGTGGACATGATCTCCTTTATAGAGAATTTTTGAGTCGAGATTATTTTCGGCAATATTTGCGAGTGAGCGATCAGATCTTTCTATTTCAATGCTGGTATGAAACCAAGTGTCTAAACCGAGGTCAGACACACGCTGCCTGAACCACCATTCCAAATCGGTGGTGCTGGTTTCACCAGCAGTTACAACGTCGCTCGAAAAGCCTTCTTTTATTATGTCATAGGCTATGTCCATAACGTCTTCGTATACTTCAATTTCTGCTGGAATTCGAGTCTCTAACCAGCCTACAGCTACTTCTTCGGCAGACACAATACGGTCCTGTAGCTGTGGGGATAGGGCATTACTAAAATCACGCTGTTCTGAAAATGTCAGCCCGTCAGCCAGGGCATAAGTATCGGAGAAATTTAGTGCGATTTTTTGCGGATTAAACTCGCCGAGTAGTTGTGCAATGCGAGCATATTGATCGGGTTGTTCCTCCGGGTTCCAAACACCCGGGAATAGATCGCCTACGGCATATCTGGCAACTGCCATGCGCTCTACGCCACGACTGTCACCGTGATCGATGAAAAGCAAAACCGTGCGCCTGCGTGCATTCAGCCAAGTCGCCGGTAACATGGTCTTCAGTACTGGGTCTTCGTTGTATTCCCTGGCGATAATTACCCAAGCATCGACTCCAGCTCGGCGCATTACAAGCGGCACCAGTTCATCGAGTCGCTGTTTAATAATACTGTTAGTGACTTCCGCTCGCTCTCTAAGTGGCAGAACTTTTTCAGCTAAATCATCTGCAAATGATTGCGTAGTTAAAGAGCTGACAATACTGGTTAGGCATACTATTTTGCCTAGCTTCACAAGCTGTTTTAAAAACATAATTGGAGGTCCAAATTATACTTAAGCAGGAAATGCTAATTTCTAAGGTTAGTCGGATTCACAGAGGTTACCATTTATCAGTGGGTAGCGAAAACCTGTCGTAATGGCGGGGGAGGGGTAGTATAGGTGACTAGGATGGATAGATAGTTATGTCAGGCATCGAGGCGGAAATAAGTGACCTGACTCAGTGCATTTAGGGCGCTGCTTTATTTAAATACTTGCGTATCAGGAAAAGGCAGAGCATTGGTTCGATTTAGAGATTAGTTTCAGCTGGCAATTCTAAAAATAGCGGTATGCTCAATTTCAGCGACTACATTTCCTTCAACCAGCATAGCAATATAGAGTTTTATGAATTGATGGTTCTTTCGCTCCCACTTATCGATTGGCAGCGTCTTCATCTCAATAGATTGGCCAACTAACAACGGTGCCCGCAGGGTGATCTTGCTGCCGGCATGGATCCACGCGGGCAGGAGAAACAATCGCATCAGCGCTTGATTGCAAGCATCTAGCAGGAAGTAAGGGTGGATGTGACCGCCGCTGCCAGCATAGCAGGATGCCAAATCCCGTTGAGCGATAATATGTTCTTGGTTTTCTTCATAGCTTGGCTGCCAAGTGAAGGCTGGGGCCGGTTTCTTTAAAAGGATTAGATTCCACTCGATTTCTGGTCTCTCAATGGTTTTGTGCTCGCATTTCATGCTTGCAAACTTATTTAAAGGGGGCAACTTAGCTGGCAACCATGACTCCAGCTTTGCTAAAAGTTGGCCCTTTTCATTGCTAACGTGGGTGACACAATTGCGTTTACTTGTTTCGGATCTGAATTCCTCGGTCGTGATGGTGAGTAAGTCGTCTTGATAAGCCGGCTTTAAGAAGATGACATCCATCATTCCCTTTTTCAAAAACGCCCCGCCAAATGCTTTAACCAGAGGTTGGGTGAGATAACCAAACACATTAGCACCGCTAACAAGTGCACCGGTGAAACCATATTTTGCCGCGATCTCGTCACTGTGAATACGGTTTTCAGATTCCTCGGCATCGTTCATTGCTAAGATTTGTTGATTAGATATCGTGGTCATCGTTAAACTCCTCGAAAGGCTTGAGGTGAAAGTTGTGCTCAGTTAAGCCAGTTTTGCGTAAACCAGCTCCATATAAAGCCAGAGTTGTTAAAAGCTAGCCTAGAGAATTAGGCTAAAATCGGTATTGCAGATCTGCTAAATCGTGAACAGCTTAGAAGGGGTTTCCTGCATAAAAGGCTAGTTCAGTATGTCTACAGTGCCTAGTTTCCATTCAAAATGCTGACGCCAATCTATGATGCGAAGCTTGCGCAGATAATAATTTAACTGCGGGGTTTGCAGACGCAGCTTGTGCAAGGCGTTACGTTCAAACATTATCAAGGTGCAGCCTTCTGCAGAGTTCACGTGCCCAGAAATATATTCGCCGAATGGGCGTGCGCCATAGTCCTCATTTTCATGCATTGAATGACCATTGAGCTTCGCAGAACCCTTGCTTAGCAGGCACCAGTGGGTGTCAGTTAGTTCAAAGCTGTCCCCTGGCTTCAGGATTTTGGCTTCCCCAATCTGACTTAGCTTTTCTATCACCGTCGATGTCATGTTGGTGAATTGGGATTGCAGAGCTATTTCCGGGCGCAGAGACCATTGACTTAAGAGTTTTTCTTGAAAGCCTTCAGCTAAAATGAAGGATTTAAATGTTTCTTCTGAGAACACACAAAGGGTTACTGGAGTGCGTGCCACTACGCTGGCATTGCGAGTGCCTGTGCCTGTAATTACTGCCATCTCGCCAAGAATGTCCCCGGCTTGAAGTTCTGCTTCTTTGTGCAGCTGGCTGCCGTCATGACGGACCACTTCACAGTAGCCGGTTAGAATGAGGTACACATAGCCGCGGGTGGTAGTATTTTGGACAAGAATGACATCGTCGCAATTGTAGCGCCTGATTTCCTCTTCAGCTAATAAGCTGCGCATCCATCTGTTGGGGAAGGGCTGACCTAACCACTCGGTGAGATAGTGATTGATCTGTGAAGTATAGATCGCTGAATCGCCTTCCAATATCGTGTATCGCTTGCCCGATGTGGCGAGAGAGAATGTCGTGTTAAATTCATTGGTTAGCTCTTCAACGTGCACAAATACCACACGATCTGAGGCAGATTGAATTGCATCAGCTGGATCCCCATGAATGGCACCGGCGCCTCCGTCGGCGACTAGCAAGGCATAGCGATCACCATACAAGCGTTCTAAATTTCGAATGGTACTTTTTCGGATAAGTCGCCGGTCGCCCATATCTCGAACTGCGTTCATGGAATGGTTGTCGCCGACCACGCAGATCTCCCTTTGTATACCTTTATTCACCGTAGAAAAGGTTGCGCCAATAGTTGGGATGCTGTGGACTGTAACGTGAGGCTCAATTGTGAGGCCAAAGTAATTGAGGCGTTCACCAGGCCTAGCTTCAACGAGCTTAAAATGCTCTGAAACTGTGTCGACTGTCCAGCCTAGGCCGCAGGCCAATTTTTCCATAGCCATGTAAAAAATCTCACGTGTCGTAATTAGGTCAACCTTGTGCGGCATGATCATTAGAGGGAACAGTGAGGAATGGTCATCGTGCAAATGTGTTAAAAACATAGACGCAACCTGATTTTTAGAAATGCCGCGGGCAAAAAGATGCTGATCCAGGAAGGGGATTGCATCAATCAACATGTACTCGCCGTTATAGCACAGGGCCAAACCAGTGCAGGCCTCAGTTGGGGTGAAGCCAGAAGCGCCGCCGAGCACTTCAATGCCCAGTTTTACGAGACCGCCAGGGACGTAATCAGGTGCTACTTTGTAGGGGGGTTCAATCAGCGCGTCTTCATTAAGGTCAATGCGGCTGACCGCTGTGCCCGAGCCTATGTCGAAGACGTCAGAGTCAATGTGGCTGATTGTTTGATCACCAACTTTGGCGCTCCCGTTAATAAAAGGGTGCAGATTAAAGAAGTCCTGAACGGGGATGATTTCACCGTAACTATCTTTTAGTGCGAGTTCTTCGCTCGCCGCTAGCCATTCTTCCTTGAGTTCAGTCTCGGTGCCCCATGTCTCCAGCTCAAGCCGAGTAGGGCCAAACAGCGTTATTCGCAAAAGTCTCAGTGCGTGGCTTATGTCAGCAGGTTCGCCGACGATATTGAGTTTTCGGCCATTTTCCAAGCCTTTTGCTACAAATAAAAAGAAATAGAGCGGAAATTCAAGACTGTTGGTGAGTGAACCAGCTTTTTCTTTGGTATCGGGCAGAACGAGCGTGTCGAAGTTGCTAATACCATGCAAGAGTAGGCCCTTAAGAACTTCAGGGGGCTGTCCGATCAGAATGCTGCCGTTGTTATCTTCGAATAGTCTGCTTCCGAGACACGGCTGAATGACGGTGGTGTTGCCAACAAAAGCGCTGGCCGGAAAACTAGGGTGTTTGATAGCCATCTAAAACCAATTTTATATTTTTGTATTGCTCAAGGCTTTGGCAAATATATAGGCTTAGATTACAGTCTGACCCCGTAGAGTGGAAGCGAAAACAGGGGTATATTTCGGGTTTGATTCGCACTCTGCGTTACTTTCAAAGGCGTCTTTTTAGAAAAAAATAATGCTTATTTAATCAATGGCTTGCTGGCTCAAATTAATGTCAGTTCCCAGGTTTTGGAAAGCTACGAATTTCTCCCCATTCCGTGAAATTGGTCATTCGGGCGAATCGTAGCCATATTGGCTACTCGATTGGAGAGAGCAAATAGCGCCGCAATTGCGCCGATGTCCCATATCTCGTCAATGCTGAAGCCCTGATTGATGAGGTGCCTATGGTCCTCTTCATTAACTAGTTCTGCGTCTCTGGAGACTTTTATCGCGTAGTCCAGCATATGCCTTTGTCGCTGGCTAATGTCCGCTTTTCGATAATTCGTGGCGAGTTGGTCAGAAAGTAGTGGGTTCTTGGCTCGAATACGCAGGATCGCGCCGTGGGAAACCACGCAGTAAAGGCATTGATTTAGACCGGATGTGGCCACCACAATCATTTCTCGCTCAGCGTTGGAAAGGCCTTCGTCTTTTTCCATCAAGGCATCGTGATAAGCAAAGAAAGCCCTAAACTCGTGCTCTCGGTGTGCTAAGGCCAAGAAAATGTTGGGAACAAAGCCCGCTTTTTCCTGCACTGCTAGAATGCGTTCTCGAATATCTTTTGGCAGGTCGTTCATCTCGGGAACCGGGAACTGGCTTATTTTCTCGCTATTCATTTTTCCATACCTGTTTTCTGCTGTGGCTGTGATTGAATTCGGCGCTACTGCCGCTGAGTTTTCTTAGCATTTTGTCTGGTCTAGATCCTCTGCAAGGGCGGTTTAGGCCAGCGCTTAATTGTCAGTTCTCACGCGGTGTATTTGAAAACGGCCCTTAGCTCATGGCTAGCTCCGAACCACTCGTTCCGCCGTCGCTAATATCTGCTCGTTTGGCGCATATTTGTGATGGGCATCGTGGCTATAAAAATTTATTAATATTGAATAATTTCAATAGGTTACTTAGGGTTTTTAATGTTTCCTAATCTCCGATGATTCGTAGAGCTGCATATCAGGTCCGACAGTTGCCAGCAGTGCAATAGCGGCAACGAAATCACTAGACTCCGGGACTTGAAAATGTCTCTCCAAATCTTCCATGGTGTCCCAACGCTCTACAAACAATAAGCGGTTGGGGTTTTCTGCATCGATCGTGACTTCGTGGCTTAAGCAGCCAGGCTCTGCACGCGATCTGCTTACATGCGCTTGGCTATGACGAAGCGCTTCAATCTGCGAATCTTCTCTAACTGTGACACTGCCTATGATTAGAATCATATTTAACTATTCACTTTAAGTTATTGGTTTATTTGCTTAAAATTTTATTTACCATGGGCTCAAACTCGGCCAATGTCATTGCCTGATAGTTGTGGTCGAATGATGGCATATCATATTTTTCGATGAATTCTAGTGCATGATCATAGTGGGGGCTGTTTTTAAGTTTGTCCCGCGCATTCTTGTCTGCACCGATGTGCTCAAAGTAATAAAAGCCTTGAAAAACTGGATGCTGCTCAAGCATCCAGTGATTTGCCTTGTTCACAAAAGGTTTGAGGATTGCAGCGGCAACAGCGCCGTGATTGTATGTGCCCAGTGTGTCTCCTATGTCATGGAGAAGGGCGCAAACTACATATTCCTCATCTTTGCCATCGCGGTGGGCTCGCGTGGCGGTCTGAAGGCAGTGTTGTAAGCGGTCAACGTTGAAACCGCCAAAGTCTCCGTCCAGCAGACGCAAATGATCTAGTACGCGAGCCGGCAGGCCTTTAGCAAACGCATTGTAGCTTTCGATCACGGCATTGATATCTTCTTTTGTACACTCGTCAAAGCGGGTGAAGGTGGCTTGTTTGTTCATAGCTTTCCTTTATAGTAATTTGGATATGGTGTCCGCCCAAAAGCATAGTATTTTAGGTGATCGATTATGCTCGCATTGTACAAGAAAATATCGCCCAATCACGCCTTTCACGGTTAGCTTGCTTTTTAGCTAGGTTTAGCTTCATGGCGGCTTTAGTTTAGCAGCGCTAACAGAGTCCAGCTCTTTTAAGTCTGTCGCTTTGGTCCCTGTCGCTTGTTTTGATCTGTTTGTCAGCATATTTATTTGTTGCGGCCAGTGTTTATGAGGCGCGGAGGTTATGGGAAGAGATGATGTCTGTGGTGATAAAGATTGTTGTGGAGGCCATTATAATGGCTCGAATTTTCAGTGATTTTCTTGTGGCGGTGTGTAGTTCGCCTAGGTAATTAATTGCTTAAGCAGTAGTTTTAGCCCCGAATTTTTTATTTTAATTTCATTGATAACATCAATATAAATAAGATACTTAATGTTTTACTTAATTCATAATTTGATAAAAGATTACGACTAATTACCGGCCACTTTAACATCGTGCGTTTTCCTTATATTAATATGGCGCTTTAAAGAGGTGCCTACTTAATTTGGTTTATAACGCTCGCTAGTGATACAAAACTAAATCAGAGGAACTACAGTTGGTGGATAAAATGGTGGATAAAGAATTGAGCATAGACCTTAGTGCCAAAGTAATAGTTGTTACCGGTGCCAATAGTGGAATTGGTTTTGAGGCTTGTAAATATTTCGCCAGCGCAGGTGCAACGCTTGCCATGGTTTGTCGAAGCGAGGAAAAAGGGAAATCTGCACTGAAAAGTTTAAAGGCCTTGTCCGGAAGCGACTCAATCAGGCTTTTTATCTCGGATTTTAGCTCACTAGATAGCGTGGCCAGAGTCGCCAAAGAGTTACTGGTAGCCTATCCAGCTATCGATGTACTTTGTAATAACGCCGGCGGCTCCAACGGCAAGCGAGTAGTCACAAGTGAAGGCTTTGAAACCACCCTAGTCGTTAATCATTTGAGCGGTTTCTTGCTTACTACATTGCTAATGCCGGCAATTCTTGAAGCGGCAAAAGGCGAGCCCGCAAGAGTGGTTTTTACAAGCTCGCTGGGGCATAAGAACAGCCCTATAGACTTTGACGATCTCAACCTTGAGAAAGACTATGGCTCTCTCAAGGCCTATGGCCGCTCTAAATTGATGAATCTATTGACGGCTCGCTCGCTAGACCAGAAGCATCGAGAGGATAACGTGATTGTTAGCTCTTTTCATCCTGGGGCTGTGAGGACCGCGATTTGGGGTAAAGGCGGAACGCTCGCCAAAGTGATTGGATTTGTGATGTACCCCTTCATGTGGAATATCGGAAAAGGCACGGATACATTTATTTGGCTTGCAAGTTCCAATGATGAAGCAGTGCAAAAGGCGAACGGCAAGTACTTCTTCGACCGCCAGTCCCCTAAGATCGCTGATTTCGCCACTGATGCGGCGGCTGATCAGTTATGGCAAAAAAGCGAAGAATTAGTGTCGCCTTGGCTAGCTGGCTGAGGGAAGTTGACTAATTCTATTGTATTGAAGGCTGACTGAAAGACTTTTGCTTGATCGCAGGTCCCGTTCATAGTGTTTGGAAGCCGTGACTGGGCAAGCGCCGTGAGGCCGAACCGGATAGCTTGATTGTTATGAAAGTAGATAGAGGAAAAATAAGCAGCAATGAGTCAGAAGAAAAAAGTCGGGCCTTTATTTGAAAATATCGGTGAGTCTACAGCCGCGTGTCTAATTACCATGGTGCAGGGGAATTTGCTGATCCTTGGGGTAAGTCACTGGATCATCGCATCACAAACCGGGATTGCTGCTGGAGTTCTGGCTACAGTGGCTCTGCTGCTTGCCAGAACACAAAATCGGCTAGTGATTTCAGCGATACTAGGTTTGATCACGGCTGTTGTGGATTATTTTGTTCATGAGGGGATGTTCGGCCCAGAAGCTGCCGAGGCTATCGTTACCGGATTAGGTGCCGCGGTGCTTTCCTATATAGTTGGTAGCTTAGTCGGCCTTTACCGAAAGCGCCGAAATTTAGCGTCGGAACTTGCAGGATGAGTCGTTGAGATGGAGAAAGCGGCTATTCACCTAAACGCACATAACCGGCGTGTGCTAAAACGATGTGTCATGACATAGCTATTTAACCAACCTCAATCCCGTATAATGCTTAAACTTAAATTTCTGGACTGCCTATGCCGTTATTTGCTTCGCTCTTGCGCTCTTGCATCAGTTTATTTTTAGTCATGGTGTTGACGGCTTCAGTAAGTGCTGCCGAATCAGATCTTCCTCGCACTGAATTCGGCCAGCCAAATATGCAGGGGATTTGGTATTACGGAAGCGCTACTCCAATGGAAAGGCCCGTTGAGCTTGAGGATCAACAATCTTACAGTCAGCAGGAAGGTGAGCAGCTGATGGCGCAGCTGCGAGCGGCTAGTGAGATAAGCAATGCGCCAGTATCAAAGGATCGGGGGGCTCCAGCTGCCGGGTTAGCAATCGCCCAGGAAGCAGATCATAACTTTGCCAGTTTTCGCAGCAATCTCACGGAAATTGAAGGCCTTTACCGAACTTCTCAAATTATAGGTCCCGCCAATGGCCGTTATCCTTACCGCAAAGATTATCAGGACTATGTTCAGCGGCTTGTTTTTGACGGACATGGGCTATTTGACGGTCCTGAAATTCGCTCAGTAAGTGAGCGCTGTGCGGGCCCAACAGCAGGGCCTATGCCGCCTATGACGGGCTGGTTTTATAATGCCAATATGCAGATAGTACAAACTCAGGACTACGTCATGATCATGGGTGAACTGACTCACGACGCCAGAATTATTCCACTTGATAGTCCTTTAGCAGAGTCGGCGAGTGCTCATTGGATGGGCCGATCAGTAGCTCGATGGGAGGGTGATACTTTGATTGTCGAGACTGCCCATTTTCGCCCAGAACATTCTTGGTGGTATTTGCGCATGTCGGGTGAGTTAAAAGTCACAGAGAGTTTCGAGTTAATTAATGACAATGAGATTCTTTATCGCTTCACTCTCAACGACCCTGCTATTTACACTGAACCGGTCACAGTTGAAAAGAATATAGTTCGCCGAGCGCCGGGTGAGCATATTTATGAGTATGCCTGCCACGAGGGAAATTATTCACTGCCATCGATCTTGGCTGGCGCTCGTCGCCAAGAAGCGGATGCGGCTGCAAGGTAGGTTTTTTTGCAGCTTAAAAATGTAGTGACACCAGGTGGGCTTCGGCACTGGGCGCAGTTCGGTATTGAAACTAAGTCCGTCAGCAGTAGGGGCTTTTTTCCTAGTTATAGGTTAACGCATCTTTTTCGAAAGCACTTTTAACATTCAACGCATTTAAAATTCATCACAGGGCGGTTTTAGGTCTGCTCCAGAATAAGTAAACGCAGGCCCAATCCTAAAAAAAGGCTGCCCAGACCGCGATCTAGCCAAATTCCTATTTGCGGGTTGCTGCTGATTCTGTTGGTTAGTTTTGCTCCGGCAAAGATGATGGGTGGCTCAATAAAAATGGCGACGGTGATAACGAGACTGCCGTGAAGAAATAACTGAGCGCCCACCGGTCCTGCTCCAGCCACGACAAACTGAGGCAGGAAGGATAGAAAAAATATCGCTGTTTTTGGATTTAATGCGGCAACGACAATGCCTTGCTGAAATACATTGCGGCTAGATATGGCCGGCAATTTAGTCTCGCTTAATACACCTTGAGAACGAAACGATTGCACTGCGAGCCAGATTAGATAACCGGCACCGGCGAATTTGACCAACGTAAATGCGGCAGCGCAGGTTGCGAGAATAGCTGATAAGCCAAAAGCGGCAAGGAACACATGAAAAAATGCACCAGTCCAAATGCCATACATAGCTAAAAATCCTGCTTGTCTGCCGCGTTTTGCGGTTTGTGCGAGCATGAATGCGATATCCGGCCCAGGTGATAGGGTTAATAGAATCGCCGCGGTAAAAAAAGTTAGCCAGTGGGCGAGACTGTAATCGAACATATTTGTCACCTAAGTTGCCACTGATATGCAAATTTTAAGAGAGCGCTTGCTTAAGCGCTGGTAGGCCGACTGCCGCAAAGATAAAGCACATAAAGCAATATAAAGAGACTGTCGAAAACTATCGGTACGAGCGAGGTGCTAAGGTAGTCACTACCGATAAGTAGATTCAATCCAATGAAAATGCTCTTACTCACCGCGGCTATAACAAGAATCAAATGTCGAGAATGGGGTTTGAATCCACCGTAAATTAGCAGTACGCCAACCCCGCCGATTAAAGCTCCCCAATTGCGGACTACAATTTCGGTAAATGGTTGCTCAATAGCTGAAACACCAAAGACAATTTCCAAGCCTGCGGCCGGTAAAAATAGTGCGGTGAACAAGCTGCAAGTAAAGAGCCCAGATAAGAGCATTGTCCATTTGATTTGTGCGTTAAGAAATTTCATAGTTTATCCTTTGGTATTTTGAGTAAGTAGGCGGTCTAAGTGGTCGGCAAATGTTTTTCTATCATTTTGGCTGAAAGCGGGCGGCCCGCCGGTGTCAGCTCCACTTGCTCGCATAGTGTCTAAAAAGTCGCGCATATTTAAGCGAGCTTTAATATTACTTTTATCAAAAAGCTCGCCTCTAGGGGAAAGGCATAGGGCGCCTTTCTCGATAGCTTCGTCCGCCAAAGGTATATCACTTGTGATTACAAGATCGCCTTCGATAACGCGTTTGATTATTTCGTCATCGGCCACATCAAAACCAGAAGCGACCTGAATCGATTTAATATAAGGCGAAGGGGGTGTTTTCATTGCTTGATTGGCCACCAAGGTTAAATTGACCTTGGTGCGCTGGGTGGCTCGAAACAAAATGTCTTTAATAACGCTAGGACAAGCATCGGCGTCTACCCAGATATTCATAATCTAAAGACTGCCTATTCTAAGCCAAGTAGTTTTTTATCTACTTTCATAGGTTTGCTGCCGGCTATACTGATAACCACATCTAATTCTAGGAATAATTCTCTTTGTGCCGTCACGGCGGCCATCAGCGTTGCTGAATTTGGCTTGTATATGAAGTCTATTATTTCATTGACATTGATGCTGGTTTCATCGGATTCAATGTGAATATCTCCTATATAATTGATCGAATTTTTGACGATGGTAATAACTCCATCTTTGTCGTCAACATCGACTCGATTGCCATTTTCGCGATTGTTAAGAGCAGGATAGATACTGCTTAAGTAATACTTGCCCGGCTCAATCGGGTCTAAGATGTATCTAGTCACACCACGGCCGATATTTTGTAGGCCTTGGGCGGTGTACTCTTTGTTTGATCGCAGGCCGGAGAACTCTAGTTTTCGAGTGATTAAAGGCCCGTCACTGGTCACGTTTAGGAGGATGTATGTTGAATCGTCCGGTTCGGCCGCTGTGCTTTGCGTAACGACCAAGGCGATATTGATCACCAGAGTGTAAGCAAAAAAGAGATTTTTCATTGTTATTAGTCTCTTGGGATTTCTTTTAGATTTTGGCACGTTTGTAGATGTAATAACACAGTGCGAAATGCTGCCGAGGTTTCTATTGTCATGTTGAATGGCTTTCGTTGATCGATCTATCAAAAGAATAAGATTAATTAAAAGCTCTAGGGCTTGATTAACGGGCGAACTTTAAAGGCTTGCAGTTGGTGGCCGAGCCTCAGCTAACAGAGATTAATTGTTTCAACTATGTAGAGTAAGCAATGTAAAGTAAGCAAAGTGGATTAACTAATACAGATCAGCCGCTCTAGCTGAGCAGCGATGGCTTAACATTGTCGATGAACTTGAACAGCTGAGGGTTTATACTCACCACTGTTCTTACTGCAGCGCCGCCTCAATAGATATTAGACGGCCTAAAACTAACTATGATAACTCGCCAGCTTAACGCCAATAACGTATCTCATCTGCAAGAGGCCAAAACCATTTTAAAAGATGGCGGTACGGTTGCTGTTCCCACAGAGACTGTTTATGGGCTCGCGGCGGATGCATCTAATCCTGTAGCAGTCGCGGCTATATTTGCGGCCAAGGGGCGTCCCGCTAATCACCCCCTTATTGTGCATATTGCTAGTGTCGATGAGCTTGAAAACTGGGCGATAGATATCCCTGAGCAAGCCTATAAATTGGCTCAGGTTTTTTGGCCTGGGCCACTTACAATGCTGTTGAAGAAAGCGAGCCATGTATCGCCCGTGGTTACTGGCGGTCTCGACACTATCGGTGTGCGCGTTCCGAGCCAGCCGATACTCCAGCAGATTCTTCAGTCTAGCGGTTTAGGATTGGCTGCCCCTTCGGCAAACCCTTACAAACGGCTGAGCCCAACAAGTGCAAAGCAAGTTCTTCAGGCATTGGATGGCAGAATAAACGGGATTTTGGACGGTGGTGAGTGCACAATTGGTGTCGAGTCCACCATTGTTGATTTAACAAACGAAGAGGTTACGGTGCTGAGGGCTGGGCCAATCTCTCCTTCGGAGTTGTCCTCGGTTTTAAATCAACCGGTGTCAGCCCCAGCCCAACACTCTATCGCAGTGCCGGGAAATGTGGCGGATCACTATCAGCCAAAGACGCCGCTTTACCTGATTTCCAGACAGGATATGTTAGCAAAGATGCGCTTGCCATCAGAGTCATCGTATTTTGTTGTGCTGGCTGACTTTCCGGCGGGTGAAATAATAAATAAACTTTCGAACAAAATATCGATGCCAAAAAGTAAAGCAGAATTCGCAAGGGTTTTGTATAAAACCCTGCACCAATTAGATGGCAAAAACCTTAAGACTATATGGTTTGAAACGCCTCCTCATACTGAGCAGTGGTTGGACGTAAATGACAGATTGGTGCGAGCAAGTTATTCGATATAGTGCCAGTTTCTTTGGGTTCCTCTTGGTTCATTGCACTAACTAAGGGTTTATTCTTTGGCGGTGGAACCGATGTTGCTCAGCGCGTTTCTTCGCACAATTACATAAACTTGTGAAAGCTACGTAATCGCTTTTTTGGCATTGCCAGCGCTGATGTTTTTTTCAAGTTCGGATTGCTCTGGATTCAAAGACCTGAAAAGGTCTTGGTCCGCCCGCTTCGAGACTTTCATGCTCCAGCTAGGAAGTTGCTGTTCGGGCACATCTTTCTTTAGGGGGGCAATACCAGCGCAGTAGCGGGTATTCGATTCTGTTTTCTAGGCTAGCTTTGCTCTAATAATTTAATAAGCTCTTTTTTTCCCCTAAAGAGTTTGCTCGCCGATCTGACATAAATATCTTGATAGATAGTGCGTACCATATGATGGCACTCCTGCCTACAATCTTGATTTTTCTTATGTGGCTAGATATACGCGTGCTTTGGGATGGGGCCACTCAATCGTGAAATTTTCTGGGTCGAGCGCTGTGCTAATTGGTTGTTAACTTGGCATGCTATGGGCCTCAAGTGCTTTAAGTAAAGCGCTTGGCTCATCATCTAATATAATCAATTCCCTGTGCGCGTGCTTAATGAATTTTTCATCAACGCTGTGATCTAGAAATGAGATTAGTTGATCGTAGTAGCCGTTAGTATTGAGTAGGCCGCAGGGTTTTGCATGAAATCTTAGCTGAGCCCAAGTGAGCACTTCAAACAATTCTTCAAGAGTGCCTAGACCGCCAGGCAGTGCGATAAAACCGTCAGATAATTCGGCCATTTTAGCTTTTCTCTCGTGCATTGAACTCACTATTATCAATTCACTTAAGTTCAGATGGGAGACTTCTCTGTTTACAAGTTCTTGAGGCATTACGCCTATTACTTTGCCGCCAGCCTCTAACGCGGCGTCTGCTAGTTGACCCATAATACCAACGCTGGCGCCCCCATAAACGAGTGTAATGCCTTTTGATGCTAGGTTTTTTGCCAGTGCGCGGGCAGCTTCTACATAGGCAGGATTTCGGCCCATGCTAGCCCCGCAGAATACGCAGAGTCTTTTCATGATAAGGTTTCTTTTTCAGAGTTGTAAAGTGCGCGGAGCAGATTTTAGCAATGAACTATTCGCCAAGTATATCTTCATAGTGTTTGATCTTTTTCTTTATCATTTGAAGGCTAATCTTGACTTCGGCTAGATGGTCGATAACTGACTGTTCATGTTTTTTGAGTATGGACATTCGCTTATGGCCAGTATGAGATCCTTGCCGGTAGAGTGAGATGTAATCCTTAATAGTGCCAATTGACATATTAGTTGAGCGCAGAGCAGAGATAAACTTCACTGCTGCCAGATGGTCGTTACCATAGTAACGTCTACCAGCACTGTCTCTTGGTACGTTAAGAAGTAATGATTCTTTTTCGTAATAACGTAAAGTATGCGCTGTAAGGCCTGTGACTTCAGCCATATTTGCGACTGTGTAGGCGGTCATTTTTTGCTCCGGCGAGGTTTAGGTTTTCGAATTAGCACTTGACTTAGAGTGCACTCTAGCACGCATACTCGATCTATAACAATTTGAGCACACTCATGTAGGTGAATACCTAATATCATCTAGCTAGCAATTGCAGAGGAATAGACCCATGAATCTAACAATTAATAATGTGGTTCACGAATTTGAAGTCGATGAAGATACCCCCTTACTATGGGTGCTGCGGGATACTTTAGGCATGACCGGTACCAAATTCGGCTGCGGGGTCGCTCAATGTGGCGCTTGCTCAGTATTAATCGACGGTGAAGTGCAGCGCAGCTGCAGTATTCCTGCAGCGGCAGTAGCCGGTAGGGAAATCAAGACTATCGAAGGTCTTTCTGCTGACAGTTCGCACCCCGTTCAGCAGGCTTGGATTGCGGAAGATGTTCCTCAATGTGGATATTGCCAGTCAGGTCAAATAATGGCGGCGGTCGCCTTGTTGGATGCTAACCCGAACCCTAGCGATGATGAAATAGATCAGTCGATGACTAATATCTGCCGCTGTGGAAGCTATTCAAGAATCCGTAAAGCTATTCACCGCGTTGCTAACGCGTAACCGAGGAGAAAACCATGATCAATGAATCTAAAAGCCGTCGAGACTTTCTTCGAAGTTCAGTCGTCACAGTGGGTGGCTTAAGCCTCGGTTTTAGTTTGTCGGGCTGCAGTCCCAGCGCCAATAGCGCTGCGCTAACTGCGGACCATCAGGGTCTAGCTGCCGACGTTTCCGTGTGGCTGAACATCGATAGCAATGGCCTAATTACTATACGGGTTCCAAGTGCAGAGATGGGGCAGGGCGTTAATACTGCATTACCCCAGCTGATAGCTGAAGAGCTTGATGCAGACTGGAGTAGGGTGAGATCTGAAACGGCGCCTCATACCGCTGACTTTGTTAATCCCTCGACCTTGTCCAGAGGCACGGGCGGCAGCTCTGCTGTTAGACGCTGGTGGCCAACTTTAGCTAAAGCCGGAGCAGCAGCTAAAGAGATGCTGGTCACCGCAGCGGCGCAGCGCTGGGATGTGCCTGCAAGTGAGTTGAGCACGTCAAACAGTACAGTCATTCATAGTGCTTCTGGCCGTCAAGCCGGTTACGGTGAACTTGCCAGTGCAGCAGGCCAGCTAAGTATTCCTGAAAATCCATTGGTAAAGAGTCCTGCTGATTACACGTTAATTGGCAAGCCACTAAAGCGCCTTGATTCACCAGCTAAAGTGAATGGCTCAGCCACTTACGGAATTGATATTGTTGTGGAAGGTATGAGTTACGCCACGGTTGCGGCTAGTCCTAATTTTGTAGGCGAGCTAATTTCAATGAGCGAGGCTGATGCCCGAGTGGTTAACGGTGTGCAAGATGTAATCGAGATGCCAGCGTCTAACTATGTGAACTCAGGAATTCAAAGCATTGTTGCTATGCCAGATACTGTCGCTGTTGTTGCAAACAGCTACTGGCAGGCTAAAAAAGGCATGGCTGCGTTAAATCCACAGTTTTCTGATGGCGGTGTCGCTGGGGTGAATAACGCAAGCTTAACTGCAGGTTTTATGGCAGCGCTGGACCAAGAAGGCGTGCAGGTTAGGAATGACGGTGATATCTCTGACAGTCTGAGTCGTGCCGAGAAGTTATTGGAAGCCGATTATACGGTTCCGTATTTAGCTCACTTAACAATGGAACCGATGAACTGCACCGCTCATTATATAAGCGACGATGTGAATGGCGACAGGCTAGAAGTTTGGGCACCTACTCAGGGTCAGTCTCATGCGGTGAATGTTTTACGGCAGGCTTTTGGCCTGCAAGCCGATCAAATTACGTTGCATACAACTTTTATGGGTGGCGGCTTCGGTCGTCGTTTTGAGGCAGATTTCGTTGTACAAGCGGCGATGATATCTCGCGCCGCGAAGAAACCTATTAAGATGGTGTGGTCGCGGGAGGAAGATTTGCAGCACGACTACTATCGTCCTGCCAGTGCCTCGCGTTTTCAGGTTGGGTTAAACGCTGAAGGACTGCCGGTGGCTTGGAAAAATATCATGGCGTGCCCGTCGGTTGCCCAACGAAACTTCTCCGCGGCAGTGGTCAATGGAGCCGATCCTTTCTCTGTTGAGGGCGCAGTTAATATTCCCTATTCAATAGAAAATCAATTGGTCACCTTAAAGCAGCACGATACTAATATTCCGGTAGGCAGTTGGCGCTCTGTTGGCAGCAGTCACAATGGTTTTTATGTGGAAAGCATGATGGATGAAGTTGCCGTTGCTGGCAACCATGACCCGTTTGAATTACGGCGTAAGCTGCTTCAGCACAAACCAAGATTCTTAACTGTTTTAGATCAGCTGGAAGAAAAATCTGGCTGGAAGCAAGCACCAGTTCGAGGTCGTTTTCGCGGTATGGCAATTCATGAAAGCTTTGCCAGTATCGTGGGTGAAGTGGCCGAGGTTTCTATCGCTGACAACGGTGCGATTAAAGTCCACAGTATGACCTGTGTGATTGACTGCGGCAAAGTAGTCAATCCTTCTATCATCGAAACACAGTTAGCCAGTGCCATGATCGATGGCCTGACTGCGGCTCTTCGCGGTGGGATTAAAATTGAAGAAGGCCGGGTGGTACAGTCTAACTTCGACACCTACAAGCTTATGCACATGGCCGAAGTTCCTGCCATGGCAATTCATATTGTGAACAACGATGAGGCACCAGGTGGTATCGGTGAACCAGCAGTGCCGCCAAGCATGCCGGCACTTACCAATGCGATTTTTGCAGCTACTGGCAAACGAGTTCGTTCGCTACCGATTGAGCCATCGCTAGCTTAAGTTAATGTGAATAATGTCGTTTAGCTAGTTAGTTAAAAAGCAGCAAGGACAATGTAATTTCCTTGTTGCTTTTTTATTGGTCAAATTTTAGTTCGTAAAGAGCGGCCTGCAATTGCTAACTCAACAAATGATTCTGAGTAAAACTGTCAGTGATATTCAAGCCAATGCCTGAGCAGTTTATGCAACTGCTGCCTTTTTTCATGTTAAGCCCCTGCAATATCATAAGCGAAACGATTCTGAACTTTTACCTGTGACGGGAATGCCGGAACCCAGCGTACGCCGATGCAAGCAATATCAAGAGTAGCCCGATAGACAAAGGCAGTATTATGCTCTCAATCACCGAATCTGAGTCCAGCACATCTGGGATGCCTGTTTGCCAAAGTACCCACTGCGATCCGATATTGGTAGCTAGTGAAAGGTGTCCTGTTTCTAAAACTATGATGGCGTCACCATTGTCCGGATTGATGCGAGCGGTACTGTTGATCGCTGGATCGTTGCCGCCATCGTGGCCAAACAAAAAATCACCGCTATCTGTAGGCGCATAAAGGATCGTACCTAAACCCCAAATATCTGCGCCGAAAGTTCTGCCATGCGGTTGCCGCATATTAGCGATAGTAGGTTGCGATAATATGGCGTTGCTTTGATTTTCTGGAAGCTGAGCCATGACAAATCTAGAAAGATCGGCAGTTGACGTTGAAAAAGCAGTAGCTGCATTGGATGCATATTTATAGAGTGCTGCAGGTTCTCCGTCTCGGTCGTAGGAGCCCGCATTGTTTTCAAATTCTCCGATGAAACTGTAACCTGAGCGAGTCATGCCTAAGGGGTCAAAAAAGGTGGTTTGCATATATGCAGGGAAAGTCATGCCTGTGACTTCCTCGACCAGTAGTTCTAAAATTAGATAGCTGCCACCGGAATAAGTGAATTGATCTCCCGGCAGGTTTTGTACCGCAAAACTCACTTCATCGCCGCTTGATGTACGCGGACTGGCCAGTGATTCTTCCAAGCTGGGGAGTCGTTCGCCGGGCTTGTAATCGCCAAAACCTAAGCCGTCATTTAAACCTGCGGTATGACTAAGTAGTCTGCGAATAGTGACTTGAGAATTGTCGAATTGGCTGGTGGGAAGTTGCCAGCGACTTAAGTGGCGCTCGACTGGATCATCGAGATTGATTCGATCTTCCTCAACTAATTTCATCACAGCGTTGGCGGCAAACCATTTGCTCATTGAAGAGGTTGAGAAAACGGTGTTCTCATTCACTGCGTCTTTTAAATGCGAATAGAACTCTCCGGTTATTTTACCGTCTTGGATTAACATCATTGCTGTATTGCCAGGGTTATTGGCTTCTATGATCGCAGTAGCTTTTCTGAAAAACTCGGCTGAGTCACCTGGAGCGGCAATTGGACTCATCCACCAACCATAGAAGGCGCTAACGAAGACGAACACCGCCCAAGTGGTAAAGCCTAATAACGTGCCGGCTATGAGCTTTAAGTAATACATGTAATAGCCCTTGGGCGCGTTAAGAAAACGACTAATCTGTTAGAAAAACTTTGACACGGTCTACGAACTCTTCCAGCTGATCATGGTGTACCCAGTGGCCGGCTTTTTCAAAGGCCTCAACTTCAACCGGGCAGTTGAAGCTTTTGGTACGCCCATCGGCAACCGGATCTGAGGCCCACGATTCTGTGCCTCGCACTAGTAATGTTGGGCAGGTTATTTCCCCGAGCAGTGCTCGCTGCTGTTTGAGAGGTAGGCCGCTAAAGGCGAAGAAACGAACGTAATTATCGAACTTCCAGCTATAGGTGCCGTCTTCATTTTGATTGCTGCCATGAATGGTTAAGTGCCGCGCCTGTGCTTCAGATAAATGGGGGTTTTCTTCCTGCATACGTTGAAACGCATCTTCAAGGGTAGGGTAGCGCCTTGGCAGCCGTCCAGATGCTTTGCGCAGGCCATTCATCCATTCATGAATGCGGCCGCTTAACGGCTTGTCTGCGGTTTTTGCAGCCATGGTAGGCGATGGCCCCATGCCTTCGATGGCGACAAGTTTTTTCACTTTCTCTGGATACAGTGAAGTGTACTGTAGAGCGATCGAGCCACCCAAAGAATGGCCAATGACGGTTACTTCACTCGCGTCTTTTTGATGCAACAGCTGAGCGATGTCGTAGGCGTAATCCAATTGGGTGTAGGTTCCGCCGATCATCCATTCGCTGTCACCATGACCGCGTAGGTCTGGGGCAATGATGTGGTAGTCGGCTCGAAAACGCTCGGCAACCCAATCCCAATTTCGACAATGATCGCGGCCACCGTGAATTAGCAGCATCAGGGGAGCATCCGGGTTATCCCATTCTACATAGTGCAGCCTCAGTCGCTGAGAAAAGTAGTTGTGTGAGGTGGGGCCGGTTATCAAGGGTTTTTGCATAGGGGAGGCTGCTGTCTCAGATGGATGTGTTGGGCAAATTTATATGGCAGGCCTGTTGGCCTAGAGGTTGTTTGTTAGATTTATAATATACTAAATTAAAGCGCCCATGAATGATGCCAAAATCGTTAAAGTTGTAAATAGGCTTTGCGTTCGCTTAATTGCTGTGTCTCGGGCTTATTTATTTGCTACTGGGAATCGTCGGCAAATGCAAAAATCAAGAACTAAAGATGAACGTAGCATTGACCAAAGGGGCCTGCAAGTCGTGATTTATAAAGCTTTGGCTGGCGAGTGAGAACACAAGCAACGAGATAATCAGAAGAGTTTCGCACTGTATTGACTTCGAGATGCACATAACTTGTTAGTTTAATTAGGTGTAGAGTAAAAGGGTAGTTGATCTGGTGCGAGATAGGCGGCTAAGATTTTGAGCTGCTGAACTGTGGTTTGGCAGAGCGTAAAGCTTATCGTTTGGACCCTGATTTACGGATATCAAAATCTAATTTTATTTAGGCTGCGCTAGCGCCGAATTAGCACATTGCCACTGACAAGGGTTATGGTCTGTGTACTGGAGTTACTACACACGACAAATTAGAACTTGGGCTTAAATATTTTATAGCAAAGTTATTTGCAGGAATCAACTAGTCTACATTTACGCCACGGGCTTTTTTATGTGGCCTAACGTTTGATGACAGGGCATCACCGTCGGAACGTAAAGTGATACTTGGCTTTGCCTAGTTTTACTAGAAACCAGAAGTAACATAGTTAATTATTGGGGCGAAGCTGCCTGGGTGTGCATGTTGCTATTTAAAAATCCTATGTCTTGAATCGCAATCGAAAAATACAGTATCAATTAATCAGGTGGTACTAGTATTGGATATTTAGACTGAAACAATAATATCTAACACGTCCGATATGACACAGGTGAAATTCTTGCTTTTAATATCAGTGGTGCAAGGTTCTAGGAAAGCACTTACCATCGAAGCCGAGGCTCTCTCGAGGACAACTGATTGCCCTGTTTGCACTAATACCTAGTGAATCCCTCATCTGTCAGATAGTTGAACCGATCTCGACGTTTACATTGGTTCATGCAATCAACTTTAACTGTTTGGTTGATTTTGCTACGTCAGAGTCTATGCAAAAGTAGCGCTCAAATAAATCTTTGGCTGCTGGTAGAGTCTTTTTGGAAGCTTGCTTACCCATCTGAGGCGTTCTAACTTAATTGGGGTCACTATCAAATAATTTATAGGGTTTGCTTTATCTTTTATCCTTTTTTGAAGCCGCAACCCATAGCCAGCTGGCACTGGATTCTGGCCCGGACCATTTCGACATTTTTTGAATTTGTAGTCCGGCATTTTTTAACAAATCAGCTGTTTGGGCCTCGCTGTAACCGATAGCCCATTCGGTATCGAGTGCGCCGTCATTTTTGTCTTCATTAATACTGGACACCAAATTAAAAACGACCACTCCATTATCGCTAAGCGCTGTTTGTATTTTTTGCAATAAACCAAGAGTGTACTCTCGTGGGATATGCTGAAACACAGTAAAAACATATGCCATGTTGATCGAGCCGGGGAGAACTTCTAAAGGTAAAGAATCGGCTTCGTTAACATAGAATGTCGCGTTGCCAATGTCTTTACATAAACCCTTAGCTTTGCTGATTACTTCAGAGGAGATGTCAGTTCCAATCACTTGTTCATACTGCTCGCTAAGCCATCTAACAGAGCGGCCGAAGCCGCAGCCAACATCCAAAGCCACGCCGGTTTGGGGTAAGTCGAATACTTTGGGTAGCCATTTAGGTTCTGTGCGTTTGGCGCTGCGCTCTAACGCTTCAGAGTAAGGTATGGGTATATAAATATCTGATGCGGAAAAATCAAGAGACATGATGATTTGATCCATCGCACGGTCTTCATCGCTAAGCTCTTTTCCGAAATAGTCTTTGTAGTGTGGGTGAGTTGTAAAATAGCCATCGTTTTGCATGGTCTCCCACATATCTTTAAATTCTTTCTTATCCATATTGTTGAGTGTCTCTAGAGCGTTGAGCTTGATTTTAGTTTAGCGGCGGGACTGAGAATAATTACACCACTTCTGCAATTCATCGACAAGAGCTTGCTGGATTTGTGGGCTAAGAGGCTGGCTGGCTTTTTTTGAGCCGCTAGCTATAACTATAAGTATCAATATAAGTATCAATATGAGTGTCAATACGAGTACTGATATAGATAGATCGCTTCTTTCGTTTCCTGAGAGGGTATCGATTTTTTCGTCGGCATTGGGGGGAGAGTTCCGCATTTCGCCGGATTTTAACGAGATTGAAACTATAACTTGGAAAAACCTTAAGCCGCTTAGCTGTGGTTAGACCGCGGGGTCTGCAAACACGGCTGACTGAAGTGCTCGGGAAAGCCGGTTACTAAAGTTAGTGGTAAAGTTCTTGGAAAGGGAGCCTAGTGGTGAGAAAAGAGATAAAACCTGCGTAGGCAGTGTTTGTAAAATAGGAGTCAATTAGCTTATATCTAATCGCCTTTCCCTGTCTTTTTCCTTATTCCCCATTTACTATGTTTGAGCATCTTATTAAGAAAAGTCTAATTTACTCTAGTTAACTCCCAAAAGAGGAGAGGGTCTTATGGATAGCAAATTAATTTTCAGAACATTCGGTACGGTAGGCATAGCCTTACTTACGTCTTACGTGGTTTCTCAGGAATCAGTACAACTGGATTACGACTATTTTAAGAACGAGGTGCAGCCGGTGTTTCTTGCCAAGCGGGAAGCTAGAGTTCGCTGTATTCAATGCCATACTCGTTCCAGCAACTTTCGATTACAGCCATTAGAAGACCATAGGCTGTTCTTTACAGAACAGCAGTCGCGTATGAACTTTGACTCTGCTAGCAAGTTTGTCTTGCCAGGGGCAGACCCACTCAGTAGTCGTTTCTTAACCCATGCTTTAGCAACAGAGGCCGGTGGTGATCCTTTTCACGGGGGCGGCAAGCACTTTGCTAGTCAATTTGATCCGGAATGGCGAATTATGGCTGATTGGGTGGCCGGTGCTAAGGCTCGCCGCGAACCTTCCTCAGTGCAAGTTCGAATTATCCAAACCAATGCTGCCTCAGATACATCCACAGTTATTGACCCGGTCACCAATAGCGTTATTGGCAAGATAACCGATATAGAGATACCGCACGGCATTGTCGGCGCGCCAGATGGGTCTCAGCTTTACATTACAAATGAGGCTAAGCATAGTCTAGACATTGTTGATTCTCGAACCTTGCGGGTTAAGAGGCGTATTCCTCTGAGCGGCAGACCTAACAATGTTGCCGTTACCGGAGACGGCAGCAGAGTCTATGTTGCTATCATGGAAATGCCAGGGACTATAGACGTAATCGATGTAGCTTCTATGCAAAAGATCAAAAGCATCCCAGTTGAGGGCGCGATTCACAATGTGTATGTAACCCCGGACAGTAAATACGCCGTAGGTGGTTCTATTCAAACAAGCACAATCAATGTGATTGATATTGCGAGTAACGAATTGGCGTGGACCTTGAAAATGAGCTCAGGTGTTCGGCCAATGATCTTTAACGCTAATCCTGATGGTTCAACTAAAAATATCTTTGTTCAACTTTCAGGTTTTCATGGTTTTGCTGTAGTGGACTTTGCCTCCCGCAAAGAAATAAGTCGAATTGAGCATCCCCCAGCGCCAGGCCAGGCAGCTCATTACGATGGCTTACAAGGAGCACCGGCTCACGGCCTAGGCGTTTCCCCAGATGGAAAAACGCTATGGTCTACCAGCAAAGTGTACAGCACGGTTTATATTCATTCGCTGCCAGATTTGACTGAAATAGGGCAGGTATATGTGGGGCAACACCCGGAGTGGGTTACCTTTACCCCTGATGGAAAAACAGCATATATCGGAGCTGCGGGGGATCATGTGACTTACGCTGTAGATGTGGCTATGATGAAAACTGTTGCTAAAATACCGGTAGGGCAAGTGCCTAAGCGTTTAGCCAGTGTTTATATGGCGGTTGACTAGTCGGTAGCTGCGGTTTGTCGCACTCGTGATTCATTTGTTGGCCATTCATTGTATTGGGGAAGCGGATCCGTAATATGGTGCCAGGTAGCTTTTGACGCTACGAAGATGTGCGCTTGTGCTGGTTGCTGGATTTCGCCTATTAGCGGGCCTAAAGACATCCCTAGTACGTTAGGTCTATCTTGGTAGGTGGTGATCAAAGGAGAGCCGCAATTCTTACAAAAATACTTAGTGGCCTTTGAAGCTGCGAAGGTTTCCCTCTGTACCGAGCCAAGTAAATTGATTTTTATTTATTGAGGCCCTAGATAAGCCGCTCAATGCCATCTGCGACACTTAGAGCAGTGACAATTGAATATCGCGCCTATACCCCCCTTCAATTTGATATTTAACAAGTTCACAGAGACATGTCCCTTTGAGTGTTTTCATAGCTTTTACCGGTGTCCAACCGCTGTAAAGATTCAAGGTTGTAAGCGGGTAAAGAAAACAATCTAATCGGTCAACTACCGAGAGGCTGCAATGGTCTCTCAGTATTTAAATAATGTGGCCGACCCAGCGGCCGGCTAGCATAACCCCGGACCATAAAAAAAGAGACAGGCTGCCGATAATTTTTATTTGCATTGGGGTGGTTGATGCGTTGTCCCATTGCTGTATGTTCTTAAATATACGTTGATGGAAATACAGCATATTGATGCCAGCAAGAGCAAGCAGCACCATCTTCCATTGGAAAGCAGGGTTTACCACATGAGAGGCTGCGCGCGTGATAAACATGCCAAGTCCGGTGATAGTTGCAATAATAAAAGCGGCCCATGACCAGGGTACTAATTCTTTAGATAGAGTGGTAATTGGGTAGCGGGTGGCGGCTAGCCCCAACAGTCTTAAATCGACGAATAAAATAGAGCCAACAACCATAGCCGCTGCTATAACATGAATAGATTCTAAAAAAGGAAACCAAGAGGTACCGCCAATCTCCCAGCTGATAGGCCAGTTTTCGATATCAATCCAAAATGGGTCTCTGAGAAAACTACTAATCATAGCGGTGGTTTCCGGGCTGCATAGCTATTCACATTAATCATGGTTACGCCGGGTAGTAGAGATATTCAACATAGGCAATCCAGCGCCCGGCCATTGCAACCATAATCCAGCAGGCGAGTGAGAGCAGTGCGACTGCCCTAGCGGCCCAAAGATGCCTTGCATCCCTCTCCCAAAAACCAGGTTGTCTTTTTTGTATCCAATAAAAAACTAGAGTAAGTAAAACGGCCGGAATGAGGAACGAAACTTTCCAGCCGAAGACAGGATTATTGAAATAGCGGTAGGGACGAGCAAACAAGAAGAATGCGCCAGAGATAAAATTGCTGATTAATGCCCACCAGACCCATGGCATAACCCTGGTTGTCATTTCGGTTAGCTCTTGTGAGCGCACAGCTATTCCTAAGACCCTGAGGTTTAGCATGACAATGGTTCCCATTAACACGGCAATACCAAGAATGTGCACCGTTTGAATAATCGGTGGAAATCCAGGAACTGTGCGCAGGGTCCATAGTGCAGCGCTCTGTAAAAAAGAGCCTTCTAGCAAGCCGGCGATACTGGTGAAAAAGTCAGGCATTATTTTTGGTCTTGGCCTATTTTTTTATTCTTCTTATTCAATCTTAGGTTTGACGCAGTTACAGATATTTATCTGTAACTGCGCCCTCTGAAGCTGATGCGGCTGAGGCTGCGAATTTTGCTAATACGCCCCTAGTGTAACGAGCCGGTGGTTTCTCCCACTTGCTCAAACGTTCAGCTATTTCCGAATCACTTAAATTCAGATCGAGCGTATTATTTTCGGCGTCAATTGAAATTCTATCCCCGGTCTTAATGATGGCAATAGGGCCGCCTTCACTTGCCTCGGGGGTCACATGGCCCACAACAAAACCGTGAGAGCCGCCAGAAAATCGACCATCAGTAATGAGCGCTATGTCCTCGCCCATGCCTTTGCCCATAATGGCAGAAGTTGGGCTTAACATTTCTCGCATACCTGGACCGCCTTTTGGTCCTTCGTAGCGGATGATAAGCACGTCTCCTTTAATCACTGTGCCATCGAGCACACCTTTGAGGCATTCTTCTTCTGACTCAAATACGCGGGCATTACCAGTAAAGCGAAGACCTTCCTTGCCAGTGATTTTTGCGACTGCGCCACCGGGTGCCAAATTGCCTTTTAATATAACTAGATGGCTGTCCTTTTTTATGGGGTTGTCCAGCGAGCGGATAATATCCTGGCCCACAGGGTAGGGTTCTACATCAGCCAAATTTTCCGCTAGTGTTTTTCCTGTCACAGTCATGCAGCTGCCATCCAGCATACCCGCCTCTAACATGGTCTTCATTAGCGGTTGAATTCCGCCAATTTTGATCAGCTCAGACATTAAGTATTTGCCGCTAGGCTTTAGGTCGGCAAGCATGGGAGTCTTTTTGCCAATTGTGGTGAAATCATCTAATTCCAGTTTCACGCCGATTGTATGTGCCATAGCCAGTAGATGCAGTACCGCATTAGTCGATCCGCCGAGAGCAATCACGATTTTAATCGCGTTTTCAAAAGAGCCTCGTGTCATGATGTCAGACGGCTTGATGTCTTTTTCAAGTAAATTCATGATGGCTGCGCCGGCGTTCAAGCAATCGTCAACTTTATCACTAGAGGTAGCGTTTTGGGCTGAGCTATTAGGCAAACTCATACCCATAGCTTCAATGGCTGAAGCCATTGTGTTGGCGGTATACATGCCACCGCAGGACCCTGGTCCTGGGATGGCAGTTTCTTCTATGTTTTTCAATTCAATGTCGGAGACTGTGCCTGCGGCCCTGCCGCCGACTGCTTCAAAAACAGAGATTATATTGGTGTGGTTCGGGCCCGGCTGAATGGTGCCTCCGTAGATGAATATCGACGGTCGGTTAAGGCGGGCCATGCCCATAATCAGACCAGGCATATTCTTATCACAACCGCCAATGGCAATGATGCCGTCGTGCCCCATACACCCTGACACCGTTTCCACGCTATCGGCAATGACTTCTCGAGAAACAAGAGAGTACTTCATACCTTCGGTGCCCATAGAGATGCCGTCAGATATCGTGATGCAATTGTAAATCACCCCTTTGCCGCCCGCTGCATCGGTACCCTTGTTGACTTCTTCGGCTAGTGTGTTGATGTGCATATTGCAGGGGGTGACCATGCTCCAGGTCGATGCAATACCTATCTGTGGTTTCTTAAAATCATCGTCGTCAAAACCAACCGCTCTAAGCATCGAGCGACTTGGCGCTTGTTCAAAACCATCTACAACTATTTTAGAAAACTTCCGTAAGTCTTTGTCTGACATTATTTTTTCACTTTTTGTAAGTAATTAATTGCGGGCTGGTGTGTGCTTAGGGCTAAGCATAGCAAATCACAGTGCGTATTTAGAACATTAATAAATCGGTTAATCATACACCAGGCGGCCACGCATCGCATTGCCAGTGGCGTAGAGTATGGTAATGGTTGATTTGCAATAGCGCCGACCTGTCTGTAAGTGAGGGGTTGGTGCTGTCATGACTTAAGAATACCTCGGAGCTGGCTACTTATTTGCCTATTTGGCTTGTTACCTTGCCACTCACGCAGCCACTCTAAGTTCATAGATTCGAGCTTCGTGCAATTGTCGCTTGGCCTAGTGCTCCCGCCCGTCGCGCCTGGTCGCTCTGATGGGTAGGTTTGTGTTGCTCTTATTTCTTTTTGCCACGACCCAGGCAGTGGCAAGATTGCCGGGCAGGGAGCTGCCCAAACCGTTTAGCCCGCGGTAGTGAACAGATGACGCTAGACCGGTGTTTTTCGATAGTCTAAGAGCAGTTAAGGACGGCTAAGGTCAGTTTAATTAGATGCACGACAATTAAAGACTTTCAGATGTCGCTCACTTAAGCATTTTGCTGCTGGTTTTGGCATCGAAAAGTAATTAAATGATAAGGTCCGAAAACGGCCAGTCAATCCATTAAATGGGAGTATGATAGCCATCGCTGAGCAGTACAGTAGCTGCTATGTATAATAGAGATTGCACGATGTTATTGAATCCGGACGAATATGAAGACGCCCGCCAGAGCCGCGACGCTCGCTTTGACGGGCGCTTTTTTGTTGGAGTTTTGACAACCGGAATTTACTGCAGGCCAGTGTGTCCGGTTAAAATTCCAATGAAGAAAAACGTCCAGCTTTACCCTTCAGCCGCGGCTGCATCTGCTGCTGGATTTAGACCCTGTTTACGCTGTCGTCCAGAATCCTCGCCAGGAACCCCCGCGTGGAATGGTTCATCTTGGAAAGTTTCGCGTGCTCTGCAACTTATCGATCAGGGCTACTTAGATGATGGCTCTGTGGAAGACCTGGCCAAGGAAATCGATGTGGGCTCGCGTCAACTAGGTCGCTTGTTTCAAAACCATATAGGGGCGTCACCTATTGAAGTTGCACAAACTCGACGTTTGCACTTCGCGAAAAAGTTAATAGACGAGACTAATTTACCCCTAGCTGAAATTTGTTTCGCCTCAGGGTTTGGCAGTGTGAGAAGATTTAACGCTGTTTTTGTAAAGACTTATGACCGAACTCCTAAAGAGTTAAGGCAGCGTAAAAAAGGCAAAATTATCAAGGGCTCGAACGTGATTGAGATGACCTTGTCGTTTCGTCCTCCTTTTGCCTGGAAAAAATTATTGGCGTTTCTCGCCTATCGACATATTCCAGGGGTAGAACACGTTACAGAAAACTCGTATGCCAGGACAATAAGTATAGAGGGTGTCACCGGTGATTTTCGAGTTGAATTTAGTGACGCGTCGACTCAATTAAAAGTACAGATAAATTTTCCAGAGTCCCGCCAGCTGCATCATATTATCGATCGAATACGAACGGTGTTTGATTTACGTGCGGACAGTGAAAAAATAGAAAGATTTTTTGCTAGAGACAAAATTTTAGGACCAATAGTTAAAAAAAACAGCGGCCTGCGAGTGCCCGGCAGCTGGAATGGGTTTGAGGTTGCAGTAAGAGCGGTGCTTGGCCAGCAAGTCACTGTTAAAGCAGCAACAACTTTAGTCGGGCGAATCGCGAACAGCTATGGCCAGCAGTACAGCTGTGATAATCCGAACTTGAACCGTATTTTCCCCAGCTCGGAGGCTTTGCTTAACTGCGATCTAAATAATATGGGAATAGTAGGCCAGCGTATTGCTGCGATTAAACAGATTGCAGAAATGGTCGGGCACAATGATCTGATTATCGACTGCACAACAAGCACGGATAGCTTTGTCGAGAAAATTTGTTCGATTAAAGGGATCGGTGAATGGACTGCTTATTACATTGCGATGAGGGCCTTAAGTGACCCTGACGCGTTTCCCTATTCTGATTTGATCCTGCGCCGGGCGGCGACAAAGCCTGGGGATATTTTGACAGCAAAACAGCTGCTGCAATTAAGCGAAGCTTGGAAGCCATGGCGAGCCTATACGGTAATACTTCTATGGGCCCACTATGGAGCGGTTCATAAGCCGGTAATGGAAAAGGCCAAAACAGCAAAACTGACGCAAACTAGAGCGGCAAAGAAACTAGCTAGCTAAGAAAGATATTTATTTCCCGCTTATCATATTCGATCGAATTAAATACCTCATTGGGAAGTCATTTTATGAAAACTTTTTACACTTATCATGATACACCTATTGGTTCATTGCTCTTAGCGGGGCAGGGCGATGCGCTGTCACTGCTTGGGTTTCCACAAGGCAAAATGAAACGTAGGCACGAGTCAGGCTGGCAGCGAGACGATGCTCCATTTCGCGATGCCATGGATCAGTTGAACCAGTATTTTGCTGGCGAGCTCGACACTTTTGATTTGCGCTTGGCGCCCGCAGGTACAGAATTTCAGAGAACTGTATGGCAAGCTCTGTTGAAAATTCCTTATGGAGAGACATGGAGCTATGGTCAATTGGCAAAGCACATTGATCGCCCTAAAGCATCAAGGGCGGTAGGCTCGGCCAACGGTGTAAATCCAATACCCGTTATTATTCCCTGTCACCGAGTGATTGGCAGTTCCGGCAAGCTAATAGGCTTTGGTGGGGGGTTAGAAACAAAAGAGTATTTGTTGGGCCTTGAATCACAGCGCATGGCGCCTGATCTGTTTAGCTAGGTGCTAACTATTAGCATAGTGAGCGAACTTCTGCATAGCGCGCGCTTAACCCTATCAAATAACTCTGCAGAGCAGAGCGTTCTTTGGACGTTGTGTCGGCTCAATCTGAGACTCTGGCTGGAAGGCTAAGTGATCTGCGGCTACCTAGGGGGCTTAGCGATTATTTTTTTTGGAGGAGCTTGAGGCTGGCATCACACATAATACTAATCCGGGCAACAGGACTGTTGATCACATGCTTAATTTCAATGACAAAAGTGCGGCAGGTGCAATTGCTTGGGAGTTGCTTAGTGATCCATGGGTAGTAAAAAAACCAAACAGCGCCAGCAGAAACAAGTTCACTTGCCTGATTAGGTTCTAAGATTGATTGGGTAAGCTTTACAAAAAAGAGGACTTCTAAAAATCTCGCCTATATACTCTGCGCTCGATAACTTCTGCACGTTGATACAGTCGCTAGTTTTTAGCAGGTTTTACCCTTTGTCTACTCACGACATTTAAAGGATAGGCCAATGGTTAAAGAAGCGATCAGTGGCTTTTTTAATCTTTTTGAGACAAGGACTAAGGTGCTTTGGTTGACGTTTGGCTAAGACGATTGCTGATTTAATTCCAGCTGCTCTTTCTCTCTTTCTGTCACTAGCTGCGTCCGTGATTGGGTCCACGATTGTGCCTTTGGTTCGGAGCGTAACCCGTCGGCAACCTTACTCTGAGCAATCTAACTGAATTTTCAGATAGTTGGTTCTATGTGATGGCAAACAATTGTACGGCAATAGCGTCGGGCATTAAGCTTTTTTTAAAACCTCCTCGACCTGTTGACTATGTTGTTTACAAAAGATTGCAGGCGGTCAAATTTTCTATTCTTTATCCTAGCCTAATCTTTTGGGTATTTTGCTGGGAGCACAAGCTTTACTTTGGGATTTGAAGGATGAAATTACAGAAAATTAAGAATGCTTGGCAGCTGATTAAGCAGTCAGTCGCAGGTGATTCTGAGCTAAATTACACCGAAGGCTCGATAGGTAGGGTGACTTTGCTGCTTGCCATTCCAATGATTTTGGAAATGGCTATGGAATCGGTATTCGCCGTGGTGGATATCTTTTTTGTGGCCGGATTAGGCACTGCTGCAGTAGCGACTGTGGGCTTGACAGAGGCCATGATTACTCTTCTGTATGCTGTTGCCATAGGGCTGAGTATGGGCACCACTGCGATGGTCGCTCGCCGTATAGGCGAGCAAGATAGTGAAGGTGCGTCCCTTGCCGCAGCGCAGGCGATATGGCTAGGTGTTTTTGTTTCTATTATTGTTGGGCTTATCGGAATTTTTTACGCGCCAAACATCTTAATGGCGATGGGGGCAGACGAGGAAGTGCTTGCCGTTGGCGTACCTTATACTCGGCTTATGTTTGCTGGATCGTTTACGATTCTATTTTTGTTTCTTATCAACGGGATTTTTCGAGGAGCGGGGGATGCCAGCCTTGCGATGAAGGCACTCACGCTTGCTAACTGCATAAACATAGTGCTCGACCCAGTCTTAATCTATGGCTATGGACCTTTTCCTGAACTAGGCCTTACAGGTGCTGCTGTGGCGACCAACATTGGGCGAGGAGTCGGCGTGCTTTACGGTCTTTACTATATTTGTGGCGGTGGTGGGAGAATACGGCTGCACATGGCAAATATGCTGCCGCATTTTGCTACCCTAAGCTCCCTGGTAAAAATATCCTTAGGAGGAATAGCGCAGTTTCTCGTTGCTACAGCGAGCTGGGTTTTTCTTGTGCAAATTGTGTCCAGCTTTGGTAGCGAGGCTGTTGCCGGTTACACCATTGGCGTGCGAATTGTAATGTTCACAATTTTGCCTGCATGGGGTCTTAGCAATGCAGCGGCGACCTTGGTTGGTCAGAATCTAGGTGCCGGGTTGCCTGATCGGGCGGAGCAGTCAGTTTGGCAAATAGTAAAATTTAATGCCTTTTACATGGGGTTTGCATCTCTGATGATGCTGCTTTTTGCGACCCCTCTGGTCGGGATTTTTATCGAAGATTCGGCGGCGTCGGGCTATGCGGTGCAGGCGCTATGGATATTTGCCTTGGGTTACATTCCTTGGGGTATTGGGATGGCGATAATCCAATCTTTTAATGGGGCTGGAGACACTATGACTCCGACTTGGATTAACGTGTTTTGTTTTTGGCTAGTGCAAGTGCCGCTAGCCTACTCTTTGGCGGTGCTACTGGAGCTAGGTCCTGTTGGGGTATTCTGGGCTGTATTTGTATCCGATGTGCTCACTGGTATAGTAGGCTACTTGGTTTTTCGGCGCGGAAAATGGAAGCTTCGTGAAGTATAAACTTAGCCAAACTAAATAATTTATTATGAAGAAAATCGATGCAAAGTAGTCAGCAGCAAATAATTTCCCAAGTAGATCAATGGTTGCAGCGCGCAAAGCCAGTTTGGCTTTGTACTATATTGAAAACTTGGGGATCCTCGCCTCGCCCCATCGGTGCAATGATGGCCTGCACCACTGATGGTGAGTTAGTAGGGTCGGTATCCGGGGGTTGTATTGAAGAAGATTTCATTAGCCAACTGCAAGATGGCAGTTTGAAGTCGCAGTTCGATTTAAAGGCTAAGCCTTTTGTCGTTCAGTATGGAAAAACTGAAGAGGAGCAGGCGCGGCTGCGCCTACCTTGTGGGGGCCAATTGCATGTCCTGCTTGAATACATTGAGCCTAGCTCTGCCAATTTAGAAACTTTTGCGCGATTGATTAGCGATTTAGAGAGTCATAAAGAAGTCAGTCGTGTGGTGGACCTAAGCAATGGCAATATCTCGACTACTGATCATAGTAATGATATCGCCGTGATTATCGCTGATGAAATGATGACCCACAGCTTGAGTCCTATGTATCGGTTGTTGCTTCTAGGTGCTGGAGATGTCGCTAAATATGTAGCCGAAATGGCTCTTGCGCTTGAGTACGAAGTGACTCTTTGCGATCCGAGGCCGAATTATTTGGATAATTGGCATGTCGCTGGGGTCGAGACTACCGCAAGGCTGCCTGATGATGTAGTGCGCGAGAAATTTAGCAATCGTTATAGTGGGGTGATTGCCCTGGCTCATGACCCCAGAGTAGATGATATGGCGCTGATGGAAGCACTAAAGACAGACGCCTTCTACATTGGTGCCATGGGGGCTGAAAGAACATCAGCCGCGAGACGCAAGCGACTGCCTGAGCTAGGACTTAGTGAGGCGGAAATAGACCTATTACATGCCCCAATTGGATTTCAGATAGACAGTAAGACACCTGCAGAAATAGCAATTGCGATTTTGGCGGAAGTGACCGCTGTCAGGAACGGCGTTCGCTAGACAGCCTTGGTAGGCCCCGTTAAATCCTAAAGCCCTCTATTTTGGGCGAGCACTTTATATGTTTTAGGCACGCACTGGGGCGGCTACGCGGCTAGATAGGGCGGGCAATAAGAGGGCGATCGGTGCCTGCGCAGTGCTTCAGCTGTGCTTTAGGAAAGGCGGCTTAAGAAAAAAGCTTAGTCAAGCGTGCAGAGACAACCCTCGCGCAGAGCTAATCGAATAGTCCGCGCAGGTCTGTGTTTACTACGGGCGTTTACTATCAGCACTTACTGTTGCGGCTTTATAGTTCTGACACTGTTTACTGCTCAATTGCGCGTTCTACGCCAGCGGCTTCCATAGCTTCCAGGCGGCGGGCTCCTGCTAGGATTCCGATAATCCCGTAATTTCCCTCATGGCAGGCATATTCATAGACAGGCTCTTCCATTTTGGACAATGGGTACTCTCCCGACCATTGGGCCGTGTACACAGTAGGGTCATCAACGGTAAAGCCATAGATGATTTTGTTGTTGGCTTCTCTGCGAAAAGTTTCAATCACCGTCAAATTCTCTGTTGGCGCCCCGCGGTAACTCATCCATGGATTGTAATTCTTGGTTTGAACTATCAAAGTGTCGCCTTCCCAGCGTCCGATAGAGTCGCCCATCCACTTGCTGTGAGCTTCGGACGAAGGGCTTCGGTCGTTCGTGATTTTTATGATTCGAGCATCATGGGCCATCTCAACAATGATATTGACGTAGCCTGGCGATTGCACTATCTGCATATGGCTGTTGTACATTACGGGCGACATGACAGGCCCCGAACTATTACCGAATGCTATCAAGCAGCGCTCACCTAAACCTCTCCCTTCAGGGCCGTCATTGCGATTAGGCTGGTTTGCGCGTATTTGTGCTACGCGGTCACGAAACCCAGCAACTCGTTCAGGAATTCGACCATTAGGCGGGTCAATTACCGCTGAAGTACGAAATTCACCATTGACAGTTGGTAGGAACATTCCCCTATCTGTCCAAAATAGATCGTAGTTTCCAACCGGAGGCAAAGCCTTTAGAGCGGGCGCGGTGCGGTTTGGATCTAATGGCTCATTGTCCTGCTCCACTGCTTGTTGGGCGCTAAGCTCTAACTGGCGTGCTTCATCCTCGGTATAGGCCTGTTTGGTGCCGAGATCGCTTGGTCGCTCAAAGGGCATAACTGTGGCATTTTTCCAGTTGCCTTGCAGGTCTGGAACACCCCACTCAGTTTTCAGGGTTGTAAAAGCCCCGCCGGAATCTTGTGCGAGCGCGGCGCTTAGGGGCAAGGCTATGAAAGATATGGTTAGTGTTAGAGCAAGGGATTTCATTTAAAACCTCCACTTATAGTCGTTTATAAACTACTGTATTTATTGATTTTAATATTTATTGTTGAGTTAGCTATTTATCTAAGTATTAATTCTGTCACAGTTCTAATATTGTTTCTGCATCCTTGCGTCAGGGTGCTGTTTGCTTACGAAAGATGGAATTTAAAAACTAGTCCAATGGCGCATGTTTTGGCCATGGCTGTGCGCTTTCTAATTGTTTGGCCAGTTTAAGTAAAAGGCTGTCTGATCCCCATGCGCCGGTGAACATCACACCAATTGGAAGTCCATTGGCTGTCATATGCAAAGGCAGAGACAGGCTTGGCTGGCCGGTGCCGTTATAAAGTGCCGTGAAACCGCTGTATTGCTTGAACCGCTCTGCGTACTCTCTCAAATCACTGTTGTTCATATCTAGCCAACCGAGCTCTGCTGGAGGCATGTTGAGAACGGGTGAAATGATGACGTCGCATTGGCTGTGAAAATCAGCCATCGTCGACTCGGCGGTTTTGAGTACATCTAATGCTTCAATATAATCGACCGCTTTGATGTCTTTGCCGACAGTCGCCATAAGCCTAGTCGACTCTTCCATCGGGCTTTCTGCAATAGTTAAGCTTAATTCTTCCAATCGGCTCTTAACTGACTGGTATACATGAGTATTTATTAACTTTCCCATGGCGGAAGTGGTGGCCTTATAGTTAACTGGGTGTGAAATCTCGACTACTTCATGACCGAGGTCTTCACAGTGCCTTGCGGCTTTAATAACAGCTTCAAGACAGTCGGGATGTATCTCTTGACCTAAGGGATGCTGAAGCTGGAGGCCAATTCTAAGCTTGCCAAGGTTGCCGCCGAGATCTTCCGCAAAAGAGCTAGTGTGGTGGGGCATTGGAAACAGGTGCGGCTTATTAAGAGTAATAACATCGAGAAATGCAGCGCTGTCTCTGACGGTTTGACTAACCACATGGCCTACACTCATGCCGCTCCAGCATGCGCCTATCTCGTTTTCTATGGCGGTTAGTCCGCGGCTAGGTTTTAATCCTACCAGCCCACAGTTGGCCGCAGGAATTCGAATAGAACCACCCCCATCAGTTGCATGAGCTACCGGCAAAATTCCTGCCGCCACCGCTGCCGCAGCGCCACCGCTGGAACCACCGGTTGAATAGGATAGATTCCAAGGGTTTCGAGTTGCACCATTTGCGAGCGGCTCTGTAGTTAGTGTTAAGCCCCATTCTGGGGTGTTTGTTTTCCCCATAATTATCAGTCCAGCATCTAAATAGCGGCGCACAATATTGGAGTTATTGGTGGCAATATGCCCCTTATACAGGTTGCTGCCGAAATTATTCCCCAGGCCTTTGACAGGGCTCAAATCTTTAATCAGGAAGGGTAGGCCTGCTAAGGGGCTTTGCTGTAGGCCCGCGGCGTCGTTATCAAAAATTTGGGCCTGAGCGGTTGCCTGCTCAAAATTTTCTACATTGATAGCATTGAGGCGCGGATTGACTTCACGAGCACGGCTAATGGCCGCATGCATAACTTCGGAGCAAGTGAAATCTTTATTCTTTAGGCCACATGCCAGATCCACAGCGTCAAGATTTAAGTATTCGGAATTTGTCAGCACGATGAAGTTAGATCCTTTGTAAGTATTGAAATTCTATTCTAATAGCATTAAGAAACCGTGTTAAAAGATTCTCGGCTGGTCTTCATCTTGGATGACCAACGAGAGCCCCCCCGAATCATCCAGCTCTTCTTCCTCTGCAGTTTTACCTTCAGACAGTTGAATACGCAGTCTGACGTTGTTTTTTGAGTCAGCATTTTTCAAAGTTTCCTCATAGCTGATTCGACCCTGTTTGTAGAGGTCGAATAAAGCCGAATCAAAGGTTTTCATACCTTGCTGCTCACCTTTCTCCATCACTTCTTTGATTTCCAAAATTTTTGCTTGCTTGATCAGATCGCAAACCCGAGGTGTACCGAGTAAGATCTCAATTGCAGCAGCACGCTTGCCATCTATCGTTGGAATTAGGCGCTGAGAGACAAAACCTTGTAAGTTCAGTGACAAATCCAAAAATAGCTGTTTGTGCCGCTCTTCAGGGAAGAAGTTAATAATTCGATCTAGCGCCTGGTTGGCATTGTTTGCATGCAGTGTAGAGAGGCAAAGATGGCCCGTTTCAGCAAATGCCAGAGCATGTTCCATAGTTTCTCGGCTTCGTATTTCACCGATGAGAATGACGTCTGGCGCCTGCCGCAAAGTATTTTGCAGGGCCTCTTCATAACTGTTGGTGTCAACGCCGACTTCTCGTTGATTCACAATAGATTTTTGGTGCGGGTGAATAAATTCAACCGGATCCTCGATGGTGATGATATGGCCATCGCTGGTCTTATTGCGGTGGTCGATTAACGAGGCAAGAGAGGTGGACTTGCCCGAACCGGTGCCGCCTACAAAAAGAACAATACCGCGTTTTTGCATCACCAGGTCTTTCAAGATCGGAGGCAGTCCCAATGAGTCTGCGCTGGGTATCTCGGTCTTGATATTACGGGCGACAATGGCTACTTCGCCGCGTTGCTTGAAAATGTTTACGCGAAAGCGACCAATATCTGGATCAGCAACGGCTAGGTTCATTTCTGGATTTTTTTCAAAATCTCGAATTTGCTCTTCATTCATTATTTGGTAAGCAATTTTCTTAACCATACCTTCAGGCAGTTTTTTATCGATGAGCGGGAAGAGCTTGCCAAAGGCCTTAATGCTCGGCGCAGCCCCGGTGGTTAAGAATAGGTCCGAACCATCCTTTTCGATCATCATCTTCAGTAAGTCGTTAAATCCCATAATATTAGCCCTGCTTTTATCTGTAATTTCCGGTGTTTGAAGGTTGTTGCACTGATTGTTGACGTTATTTTTCGTCAAACGACCTGATTTAGCTGTCCTCGAATCTGCTTTGTGTATACCAACCCACTTTTTGCGCGCTATCATCAACGGTATCGACCACATCGAGTATCAGCGCGAACAGAGCCATTCGCACGAGTACCCCGTTGTCCGTTTGGCGAAAAATGGCCAAATTTGGGTGCTGGTTTAAGTCGTGGTCCAACTCGTTAGCTTCTTCGCGAGAGTCTCTTGGTAAGGGGTGCATAATTACTGTATTAGGCTGGCAATTCATGGTGTAGATCTCTCGGTTTAATCGAAATCGGCCACGATAAACGTCAGCTTCTAATTTTGTGGTGAAGCGCTCTTCTTGTATTCGCGTCAAGTAGACAGTGTCATTGTCTTTAAGACCAGATTCCATATCTTCAGTCTCAATAACTTTATGGCCTGCGCCTTTTAGTAAGCTGACGATTGCTTCTGGCATGCACAGCTCTTTTGGAGAAATCATTGTAAAGGTGATGTTTTTGTACAAAACCAAAAGCTGAGACAGAGAATGGACTGTCCTGCCATGACGCAGGTCCCCCACCATAGCGATGTGCATACCGTCGATTAGTTTGTCGCTAGACTGGAGTTCTTTCTTTATGGTGTAGAGGTCCAAAAGTGCCTGTGAGGGGTGCTCATTGGCGCCGTCTCCACCGTTTATAACTGGCACACGGCTGGCTTTGGCAAACTCAGCCACAGAGCCTATCTGCGGGTGTCTCATCACAATGACATCGCTATAGCCGCTGATCACCCTAGCGGTATCGTAGAGAGATTCGCCTTTGGAGATGGATGAGGTCTTGATATCAGTGGTTTCACGAACCTCGCCACCTAGTAGATTGAAAGCGCAGCCGAAGCTTACTCGGGTGCGTGTGCTTGGTTCAAAAAACATATTGCCCAATATGGCCCCGTCTAAGACCTTGGTTAAGCTACGCCGTTGAGCGTAGGGTTCCATGCTCTGGGCAACTTTAAATACCGTTTCAACATCGTCTCGATCGAACTGCTTTACGCTTATTATGTGAGAGCCACGAAAATCCATCGTTAGGGTAGGTATCCTTGCCACAGAAGGGCGGTGGGGTTTAACAAACAACTTAGAGATACTACTACAGATGTGTGATTTTAAGGAATTGCTAGGGTGAAACAATCACAAGCTAAAAAGCCATTTATTTAAGAATCTGGCACAATGCCCCTTCATTGAATAAATAAAAGCAGTGCAAACATTGAAAACTCTCTACTGGTATGATTTTGAAACCTTTGGTGCAGACCCGCGCCGGGATCGCGCTTCTCAGTTTGCAGGTATTCGAACTGATGAGGACCTGAACATCATTGGCCATCCGCTAGTAATCTATTGTAAGCCTGCTGATGATTTCCTGCCGAACCCTATTGCCTGCCTGATTACTGGTATATCCCCGCAAAAAGCAAAAACTGAAGGATTGAGCGAGGCTGAATTTATTCGCCAAATTCACAGTGAGTTTTCTGAACCTGATACCTGTGTTGTGGGTTATAACAGCATTCGATTTGATGATGAAATTACCCGACAGCTGCTCTATCGGAGCTTTTGTGATCCCTATGAGCGGGAGTGGAAAAATGGCAATTCTCGTTGGGATATTATAGACATGGTCAGGCTGTGCGCCGCGACCCGACCGGAGGGGATTAACTGGCCGCTTAAGGAAGATGGCAGTAACAGCTTTAAGCTAGATCAGCTAACTGTGGCTAATGGTATTGCGCATGCAGATGCCCATGATGCGCTGGCAGATGTCGTCGCCACTATCGAGATAGCTAAGCTGATTAAGTTCAAGCAACCTAAACTTTATGACTTCGCTTTTGGTCTACGCAATAAGAAAAAAGTTCAGGCTCAGCTTAATACAGACACCAAGAAGCCCGTTCTCCATGTATCTATGTTATACCCTTCAATACGCGGCTGCCTAGCCGTAATTATGCCTCTATGTAAGCACCCAACTAACAATAATGGTGTGATTGTTTACGATTTGCGCGTGGACCCAACTCAATGGATTAATCTGAGTGTTGAAGAAATAAAAACACGGATTTATACCCGTAGTGACCAGCTTCCTGAAGGAGTTGAGCGAATTCCCTTAACGACAATTCATATTAACAAATGTCCGATGGTTACATCCGTGGCAGTTTTATCTGCCGAGAACGCTGAGAAATTCACTGTCGATATGGCTGTCTGTAAAACTAATTGGGAAATTTTGAATGGCGATAGTATAGCCCTGCAAAAAGTAGCAGACGTATTTCGGGATGATTTTACAGATGCAGAGACCGATCCAGATTTTATGATCTACAGCGGCGGTTTTTTTGGCGATAACGACAAATCCTTAATGAAAACTATCCGCGCAACTAAGCCAAGTGATCTTGGGCGTTTGGACATGCCTTTTCGAGATAAACGGCTAAAGGAGCTATTTTTTCGGTTTCGCGCTCGAAATTATCCAGCGACCTTGTCTCAAGAGGAAGAGCAGCGCTGGGAGGAGTTTAGGCTGTCTCGGGTGTTGAATGAACAGGCTCGGCAGGTTTTTCAAGCAGCCATGGCACAAGCCAAAGACAGAATTGGTGATGACGATAAACCGTCCCATGCCGTATTGGATGATCTACAGAGGTGGGTGGATCAAATTTCTTTATCTACTCTCAGTGAGACGCAGGTTTAGACTCAAATTTTACATTCAGACAAGGAATACACCCTCGTCGCATTGTCATGAAAGAGGGCGGCTTTTTCGGCGGCTGAATAGCTTTTTGTGATTCGTTTAAATGAATTCCATAGCACGCCATAAGAGGCTGACACTTTATCAACAGGAAAATTACTTTCAAACATGCAACGATCCGTGCCGAATGCCTCTATGCAGGATGTAAAATAGGGCTCATTGGCACCGGCTAGCTGCTCGGAAGTTGGAGGTTTAGGGAGTTTATGCCAGCCGAAACCGTTTATAGCCATACCGATTCCGCCTAGTTTGATAACAACATTCTCACAGCTTGCAAGTTCCTGGATATTCTTCTTCCAAGCAACGAAAATTTCATCACGCATGCCTGCATAGGGACCAATACCTAGCGGCCCGCCAACGTGATCTAGCACTATGCTTTGCTCTGGATAAGCCCGAGCTAAGGATAACAATTCTTTTAACTGTGTGTGATAAAGCCAAGCATCGAATACCAAATTAAGACCGCCGAGACAGGAAAACCCTTCTCTGAATTTATCGTCAAGATAGAGATGAGGAGGGGGCTTGGTATGAGAGTTTCTTACCTGCTCACTCGCATCCCAGCTGCAGGCATGACGGATGCCACGAAATCTATTTGGGCTTGTCTGTTGGTGTGCCAATAAAATATCTTCTACTTTATTGCCTAATAACAAATCGGCAAAGCTGATGATGCCAGCCGCGGCTCGAATTTCTCCATATTCCCCGCTTGCACATTGGGCTGCTAAGCCCTGCACAAATTCTGTTTCGCCAACTGGTGCTAATGCTTTTGAGTTGTCTTTAGAATACATTGAAGCGCATTCAACAAAAACCGTTGAGCGAATGTTATGGCCGCTGTCAGTATCTGCAAGCAAATCGTCAAGCATATATCGACCGTCAGGGCGGTCCCAAAAATGATGATGAGGATCGCAAATAGGAAGTTCAGGTTCTAACGCGTCTTCGCGCACTTGGTCTAGCCATTCTTTTCGAATTGGCATTTTCATCCTTTTGTACTGATGGTAATAATTTTTTGCGTAAAACCTCTGTTGCGTTTGATGCGCAGTGTTTCTTAATATTACAAAAAAGAGACAGCAAAGCTACGTCAATCTAGCATTACTGTCACAATCAGAAATAGATTTTTTTGTAATATAAACGACACATCTCCTTCATCCTCCTGTCATTTAATTAACGTAAATTCCACGAACTGCAGCTGCTAACTTTGGTTGACCAAAAGGCGGCAAACGGCAAAAAATTGAACTACTTCAAAAAATATTGGGCAACAGTTCCAATAGTTATCGTGAATAAAATATTGGTTACGGTTTTGGGAGGTTCAATTTTGAAGAGTTCAATATCAATAAACACACACGGGGTGTACACGAATCTAATGAATTTTAAACTAGCTAAAAAGACAGTATTGCTTAGCGCTGCTATATCGGTCGCGCTTTCAACCACTGCTGCGAAAGGGCAGCAAGCCGAAACAGAAAAAATGGAAGACGAGCTCATCGAGGAAATTATTACAGTGGGTGCGCGAAGGTCTTTTTCAGCTTTAAGTACGACCCAGTCTATGACGGATCAGCAAAGCCCGATGACTTCTATTTTGTCTACAATAGACAATTTGCCTGGAGTGAATATAACCGAAGGGGATACTTTTGGGTTTGATGACTGGTCAACGACCGTAAACTTGCGTGGCTATCAGACGAGCTTGAGCGAGCAGCAGGTAGGCACGACCATTGATGGCTTTCCTAATGGAGATTCCAACTACGGTGGGGGTGCGAAGGCGAATCGTTATATTGATTCTATGAATTCGGGTGGTGTGGAAGTGAATCAAGGTATAGCATCCATTGATACTCGCACTACAGAGTCATTGGGCGGGACATTAAATTTCACAACAAATGACCCGCTAGAGTCAGAGCGCATGAGAATCCAAGCGGTTCAGGGTGACTTCGACTCACGTCGATATTACGCGCGATATGATACCGGCAGGATTCTGAACGACACAACAGTTGGATGGGTTTCTGCTAATCACAACGAAGCAACAGATTGGGTTGAAGGGTCTGCAGAAAATGAGCGAGATCACTTTGCGGCCAAATTCATCACAGACCTTGGTACTGACTACAAGCTCACCGGCTATTATGTTTATGATGATGTTCAAGAAGATAACTATCAGCGTATTACGCCATCTGAATTTGCGACCGACTCAGATTCTGATCGTCTTATTGGCGATTGGACTGACGTTCCTTTTATCAATCAGCTATACCGGCAAGGTTGGTCGACGCTTCGAGAGAATCACTTTGGCTATCTTAAGTTTGATGGCAAACTAAACGCCGGCTTAGATTTCTCGATCGGTCTGTATGATCATCAGATGGAAGGTCGGGGAGACTGGATCCCACCTCAAGTTGTTGATTTGGTAAATGATGCCGGTGGCTCAGAATACGAAGTAAGGGGGAACCTGCCAATAATAGGAGGGACTCCTATAGGAAATATCTACTTCGTTAATGCGGCTGGAGAGGCCCTTTCTCCAAACTCAGGCTGTGAGTCTTCAATTACCTTTCCTTACGGTGGTGCGGGGCCTGAATTTGATCCGCTGTGTTATGGTGCCGGTGCGTTGCCAGTTCAGTCCTTCAGACACACGCACTACTCAAGAGACCGAACCGGTTGGACGGCCGACTTTGATTGGAGTACGAGTTTCGGTGACTTCGAGAACATTTTAAGTGGCGGGATCTGGTTTGAGGATTCAGAACGATTGGAATCAAGGGATTGGCATAATCTGACGGATGCTCGTGTGGGTATTGATTTCAATGAGGTTCCGTACTGGATTCAATATGACCGTGATTTCAATCGTGACACGACTATGGTTTATTTGCAGAATGAGCTTAGCTTTGGTGATCTTACCATTACTGCGGGTTTGCGCGAGTTTGATGTAGATAACAGCGAAGTAGATGTGCTGGGTGTTGCCCCTCGTGAATCTCTAAATTCAAAGACAGACCTGTTGTTTAGCGGTGGCGCTAATTACCAGTTACCACTAGATGGCTTGGAATTATTTTTAGGCTACTCCGAAAATGTAAAGCCGCTGATCGATACTATTTTGGAAAGAGAAGGGTCGTCATCAGGAGACTTGGAAGCTGAACAAGCTGAGAATGTCGAGCTTGGGCTAAGGTATTCATCCAGCAGGTTGAGTGCCAGCGCAGTGGTTTTTCAGAATGAGTTCGATAATCGTCTAGAATTTTTTGGACCTCAAATTGCGGGGAATATCCCGAATTACACGGTTGGTTTAGCGGGTCGTTTTGATAACGTCGGTGGAATAGAATCTGGTGGGTTTGAGTTAGCATCGAGTTTTAATATTTCAGATAATTGGTCCATCTATGCTTCTTATACCGATACCGATGCTACCTATGTCGGGACCGGATTGGGTGCTGCTGCAGATGCCGCGGTTAGTTTAGTACCTGGCAAACAAGTTATTAATACGCCTGATAAGATGTGGGTATTGTCTCTAGATTGGGCGCGGAATCAGTATATGGCGGGAATATCTACCAAGTATGTCGGTGAGCGGTTCGTAGACCGAGCTAATGCTCAGCACGTAGATGCCTATACCGTTTCCGATCTTTATATTGGGGTAAGTGGCGAAGCGCTAACAGACTATTTGAAAGGCTTTGAATTTCGCTTGGTGGTAAATAATGCCTTTGATGAATCTTATCTTGGAGGCGTCTCTGGCTTTGGCGCATGGATAGGCTCGCCGCGCACTGCTTCATTTGCTATGACTGTGGATTTGTAACCCGCAGGGAATAAGGGCCGCATTAGCGGCTCTAACTTTGCTAGAGATAGCGCAATAAAGTTGGTGATCAACGAGGTTGTTTGCCGACTTTTTAATTGAGTAAAATCAAATGAAACGGCTTTACTGTATTTTTTGTATATTCATGTTGCAAAGCTTCAATGCAGGAGCGGCGGACAATGTGGTGCTCATAACCTTAGATGGTTTGCGTTGGCAAGAAGTATTTTTTGGGCTTGATCGCCAGCTTGCACTGAGCGAGGACTATTCAGGACTCAGCGACAAGCTGATAAACGAGTATTGGGATGACTCAGCCGGTTTGCGTGCCCAAAAGCTTTTGCCTTTTTTACACGATGTGGTGTTTGAAAAGGGTAGTTACGCCGGAAATCGTGATGAAGGTTCCTGTGCCAAGGTAAGCAATGATTGGTATTTTTCATATCCAGGTTATTCTGAAATCCTAACTGGCATTGTAAATCCTGCGATTAACTCTAACCGCAAAATGGCAAATCCAGAGCGAAGTATCTTCGAGCTTCTAAACACCGTCCCAGAGTTCAATGGGCGCTCCGCCGCGTTCGCTTCATGGGACGTGTTTCCATTTATTCTTAATACGGAGCGAAGCGGTCTTCATGTGAATGCTTTTTACAAAGAAGCGGAGCCACAATCAGAATTTGAAACCTTACTTAATCGTTTGTACGATGACACGCCACCACCATGGGCTACAGTTAGAAATGATTCTTTCACCCACCACTACGCAATGTCCTATTTCAAGAGGGAAAAGCCGCGTGTTCTATTTATTAGCTATGGAGAGACCGATGATTTTGCTCACGACGGCAAATACGATGAATATATTTTTGCGGCAAATCGAACGGATCGTTTTATTAGGGAAATCTGGGAAATGGTTCAAGAAACCGAAGGCTTCAAGGACAATACTGACCTTTTTATTACTGTGGATCACGGTAGAGGGAACGAACCCATAGAAACTTGGCAGCATCATGCAAGTGAAACTTCAGTTACAGGCTATATGTCTTCATTGGCCAATTACGAAGAGGGGATAGTAGGTTCAGATGCTGTTTGGATGGCAGCTATGGGGCCAGGAATCCCAAATTCCAAACTTATCAATACAGGGGATGACTGCTTAAGCAGCCATCGCATTGCAGCTACATTATTGGAATTATTAGGACGTGACTACAGAGACTTTGAGTCGGGCATGGGAGCGCCGATTAGGGAGTTCTTGCGATGAGAAGCTGTATCTTTTTCTTGCTTTATTTTTTTAGCGTTTCGACGCTAGGGCAGGATATTCAGAGAATAGCGTTTGGTTCCTGTAGCCATCAAGATAAGCCTCAGCCAATTTGGAGTGAGGTATTGGCAGCCGATCCAGATCTCTTTATCTTTTTGGGTGATAATATTTACGGAGATTCTGACGATCCGCAAGTGCTGTCGGCTAAATATGAGAAGCTTGCAGCGGTGCCTGGGATTCAGACGCTTCGAGAAACCACGGCAGTCATCGCAACGTGGGATGATCATGATTATGGCCGTAATGACAGTGGGGCTGAATATATCTCCAAAGAGGAGTCACGCCGGGTAATGCTTGATTTTTGGGATGAGCCCGCCGACTCACTTAGAAGAACCCGCGACTCTGGAATTTATACATCGTATGTTTATGGCGTGCCGGGAAGGAAAGTGCAAGTCATACTGCTGGACCTGCGCTGGAACCGCTCTAAGCTTGTCGCTATTGAAGATCCTAAAAGGCTTAAAAGTCGAGGCAGTGAAAACCGCGGGCCTTATGATGCCTCGTTAATGAAAGATGCGACGCTTATGGGGGAGTCTCAGTGGCAGTGGCTGGAGGGAGAACTACAAGTCGATGCAGATGTAAGAATAATTGGCTCTAGCATACAGTTGCTGGCTGAATTTACAGGCTGGGAAACTTGGGCAAATTTCCCAAAGGATCGCCAGCGATTCTTTGAGTTGTTAGAGAAACATCAGAAAGAGCCGGTTCTAATCTTATCTGGAGATGTGCATTGGTCGGAATACAGTGAAATTAGAGAAACTGCTAACGGTTGGCCTTTGATCGAATTAACATCGTCAGGCTTGACAGAAGAATGGAAGGCTATAAGCCCTAACCGCCACCGAGTTGGGGATGCCTTTGCGGTAGCAAACTTTGGCCTAGTGGAGATTGATTGGAGTGACGAAATCCCAGCCTTCGGTCTCAGTATAAGGGATGTCTCGGGAACAAATTTGATTCAACGCCGAATTGACTTTGATTGATCAGCCGGGCGCTCTAGGTCAAGGGTTAAGCCTTTCAAAATTAAGCTCGAACTTGTTTTGTATAGCGACGGCTTGAAATTGCCTAGCTTTAGGGTACTGGCTCTGAAGTAAAGCAACTACTTTTTGTTTCCTGATTTTGTCTATCCCCGCGCCAAGATAGACAGCTCTGACTTCTGCTGAGGCAAAGCCAATGTCTTCAAACCACAGTGACTCGTCTTGTTGATCTGTATCTACGCTTTTCAATAGCCGCCATTCTTTTTCTCTGCTAAGTAACTTAGATTTGTAAAGGAATTTGTCAGGGAAATAGTCTTGAAAGCGTACTTTTTGCTGCTCCATGATGATGCCAATCTGGTCACTAAGAGAAGAAATTTCTGGCCGATGGTCACTATAGTTAATGGCTAGTGGTTTTTCTAAACTGAAGTCCTCGCCACAGGCGAAGCGTATCGCGACGCCGCAGTGACGGTCGCCATGGCTTTCCCATAGTGTCAGATTTTCATGGCAGTCACTGAGGCTAAGAATGCGTAGACCGCGGGAATAGCTTTTCCAATCTCGCATAATTTCGAGGAGATCTGGATCCCTGTGTTGGACCATGCTTGCCAATAATTCTTTGAGCACCTCAGTCGCTTCATCTTCACTATCAAACCTTTCTTCGGCGCGCCAACGGCGTACCGCTTTAATCAGGGGGCTGTTACCAAGAGGCTCGTCTCGCGAGAAGATTAGGCCTAAAGTAGCCTTTACGCAGGCAACCAGAAGCCCTTTGGAATCAAAGTTCAGGATTGAGTGATGGCTAAGCTCGAACGGGTCATTTAACAGACAAGGTGCGGACCAGCGCAATTTCGCGTCCGATAAAATTCGAATAGCGGTTTCGCCATCAGTAAATTTTACCAACGATGTTGGTTGTTTGGTACTCACATACTTTCCTTCATCAAGCAGCTTTGATGCGAATGGCCGGAAGCTAATAGCCTTAAAAAGGAGTTTTACAACTAAAAATAGTCATCCTGTATGCCAAAGTATGGTACGAAATATTGGGTTTTGCCAGTTCAATGCACGCATTTACAGCGGCCGAGCCTAAAATAATTGGTTTGAAGGATAGTTCGATGATGCCGATTTGGATCGAGGTAGTTGCAATTGTTAGAGTTGCTGCTACATTGCGCCGATGTCTAATACATCCACTACTAATGAACTCATACGTGCGCTGCGATTCTTAAAACCTTACAGTAAACAAATCACTTGGGCTGGCGTGGCTTTGGTGTTTACCGCCGCATTAAGCCTCGGATTGGTGCAATATGTGCGCATTATTGTAGATCAGGGCTTTGTTGCCAGCTCAACGGCGTCACTGAACCAAGCGATCGTCGGATTTATGGTTATCGCATTCCTCCAAGCTTTAGGAACATTCGCCCGATTCTATTGGGTGTCGTGGCTAGGAGAACGAGTTACCGCAGATATTCGTAAAGCGGTCTACTCTCACATTATCTCCTTGCACCCAGGGTACTTTGAAGCCAACCTCAGCGGTGAAATTCAGTCTCGGATTACTACTGATACTACCTTGATTCAGTCAGTTATCGGTTCCTCTGCATCGGTTGCTCTTAGAAACATATTGATAATGATTGGCGGCACCGTTTTTCTCTTTATTACAAACCCGCGGCTTACCTCGGTTGTTCTAATTTGTATTCCTTTGGTTATCGGCCCGATTCTGTATTTCGGGCGCCGAGTGCGTAAGCTGTCTCGGCGCAGCCAGGACGAGATTGCCAATGTTGGGGCATACGTTAGCGAAAGCATTCAGCAAATCAAAACAGTACAAGCTTACAATCATCAGGAGTATGACCGAGCGCAGTTTTCCGCCCATGTGGAATCAGCATTAGACGTGGCAATAAAGCGTATTAAATCACGCTCATTTTTGATCACGGTAGTAATGACTTTGGTCTTTGCAGCGGTAGGATTAATGATTTGGGTCGGTGGTCAAGATGTCATCAATGGTGATATGTCCGCTGGTGAGTTAACGGCCTTTGTTGTTTATGCGGTTTTAGTGGCGGCGGCGGTAGGTGCGATTAGCCAAGTTATCAGCGAGTTGCAGCGGGCTGCGGGGGCGCTTGAGCGCTTGATGGAGTTATTAGACGCTGAGAGCCTTATAGTCGCGCCAGCCAAGCCTACGTCGCTGGCAAAGCCATTTAGAGGTGCGGTTTCACTCCATGGGGTAAGTTTTTCCTACCCATCCCGCCCCGAAATTAATGCGATTCAAGATTTTGACCTCAATATAGAGTCCGGTGAAAGCGTCGCATTAGTTGGTCCTTCCGGTGCTGGCAAGTCGACGCTGTTTGATCTACTAATGCGGTTTTATGACCCTCAAGTCGGTGACATTACCCTCGATGGAATTCGAATCAGGGATTTAGACCCGTTGGAATTACGTCGTCATATTGGTGTGGTGTCACAAACTCCGACTATGTTTACCGGTAATGTCTCAGACAATATTCGCTATGGAAGACCAGAAGCCAGTGACGCGCAGATTATAGAGGCGGCCAAGTCGGCGTACGCGGATAATTTTATTGCTGAGCTTCCCGAAGGATATAATAGTTTTCTGGGCGAGTCAGGAATACGCCTCTCTGGTGGACAGCGGCAGAGATTAGCTATCGCCCGAGCAATTCTGAAAGATCCTGAAATTCTATTGTTAGATGAGGCTACCAGTGCTTTGGATGCTGAAAGTGAGCGTCAGGTGCAATTGGCGCTGGAAAAACTTATGCAAAACAAAACGTCATTAATCATTGCCCACCGTTTGGCCACAGTGGTGAATGTAGATCGAATTGTGGTGCTTGATAAAGGTAGAGTTGTTGCGCAGGGCACTCACAGAGAGTTGCTTAGTTCCAGCCCGCTCTACGCCAACTTAGCAAATTTACAATTCTCTGAGCATTTAGGTGGGGATAAACCTTAATGAAAAAACTAAATACTGGGCTAGCTTGGTAAATAAGTAACCAGATAAATACTGCACGTCCTGCTCCCTGAACTGCGCTATAATATTTTACTTAAAGTTCATGTTATTAGTTAATAAGCACTAATTAAGTTATTAAATTTTAAGGAAATAACTCTTGGACAAGTATAAGGATATACGGCCGTATCTGGACAGTGAGATTCGGCCGGTATTAGATGAACTCATTAAAGATCCTGAGTTCTTAACTACCATTGCTCAATTTTACTTTCCGCGTCTTACTCATCTGATGCCAAGTGCCATGCGCTTTGCGGCTATGGTTAAGTTAAAAGGCCAACTTAAAAGTGTTCATAATATCGCATCCATGCAGGACGTGATCGCGCAGTACATGGACAAGATGATCGAAGATACTACGACGGCATTGACTCACTCCGGTTTAGAGAATTTGCGAGAGGGTCGTAATTACGTGTTCATTAGCAATCATCGCGATATCGTGATGGATCCGGCGTTTGTAAACTACATGCTTTATCACGCAGATCACGAAACCCTCCAAATAGCGATCGGCGACAATTTATTAAAAAAGCCATTTGTGTCCGACCTTATGCGCTTAAATAAAAGCTTTATTGTGCAAAGATCACTGAAAGGCCGAGAGCTGTTGAGTTCACTGAAACTCATGTCTGAGTACATTCATCACAGTGTAGCCAATGGGCAGAACGTTTGGATCGCTCAAAGTGAGGGTAGAGCCAAAGACGGAATTGATAAAACGGACCCAACCTTATTGAAAATGCTCGCTATGGGAAACCGAGAGGTGTCGCTGGGTAAAAGCCTTAAAAAACTCCATATTATCCCTGTTAGCATCTCCTATGAATATGACCCCTGTGATTCATTGAAGGCTGATGAATTATATCAAATAGCGAAGACGGGCAGCTTCGAAAAAGACGAATCAACTGATATCAATAGTATTGTCACTGGGATGATTGGGTTTAAAGGGGCAGTGCACGTAGCCTTCGGCACGGAGCTTAAAATCACTGATGATGAGCCAGAACATATTGCCGCAGACATCGATATGCAGATTCTCGAAAATTATGCCTTGTCAGACAGTAATTACCTAGCAATCAGTAGGCTCAAGCAAGATGGCATGCTGCCACTGCATCGTTTAAGGCCAGGATTCGATACTCAGGTGATATCGTCTGCATCCCAAGCTTTCTTTAGCGAGCGTTTGCGCCGAATAGAGCCTTCACTTGTAAGACACTGGCTTTATAGCTATGCGAACCCAGTTATAAGTCGCTACAAAATCGAGTAAGAATCGGCGATCTGCTAGACCAATCGCGCAATAGCTGCCGCCAATCTGCTCATTAATGATTGTTTTGTGTCTGGATGAATTGGTCCGTAGCAAAGACTTTGGATTTCTATCTGCTTTGCGTACTTGGTGTTTTCTTGTCGGTCTGGTTTTGATTTTCCGAAGGCATTTTTCAACTGCGCGAGTTGGATCTCCATCCTCGTTGCTTGATCTGAATCAGGGGTGTCCATATTTGCACGAATCTCTAACTCGATACACTGTTTGCGCAGAGTTTCTGTCTCATTTATCACCAGCGTCGCAAAATCCATTGGAGTTTTAAGGCCGGTCAAATTTTTCCAGCGCTTCGTCAATAAGCTATCGAGAGACTCATTGCCGACTTTTGGCAGTTCATGCCACGTCGAGGCATCAAGTGTTTTAAGGTGATCAGATAAATTCTCTGGGTCAGTAATCTCACTGACTTCGCTTTCCACTTTATTCAACAGGGCTATTTTGGACGACAGTTTTTCCTTTAAAAGTAAAAACTTTTTATCTGGTAGTGCCTTAAACCGCATGTCTATCTTGCGTTTGATACCATTAAACTGCTCTGTTAGCTGGCTGCGTTGCTGCTTTAATCTTGGGTCAAGGTCGTTGGAAAATTTCTGCGCCAGTGTCTGATACTCGGATTTGCTGCTACGGAACTGTTCTTCTTCGAGGGTTGCTAATTGCTCTAATTCTTTTAAGGTGACTCTTAAACCATCCTCAGTTTCTTTTAAGACGCTTTGCAGGTTTTCTGCTTCTTGGTTACGCTGTTCGAATAATTTATCACAGGCTGCTCGAAACTCATCCCAGTACTTTCGGTCTTCTTTAAAAGAAGTAGGGCCGATTTTTTTCCACCGTTGCTGCAAAGCCTTAGCCTCATTCATAGCCTTTCTGTTGTCATCGAGCAGCTCTAATGCAACTGCTTCATCAATGCACTGCTGCTTTGCTTTGCCGTTGTCTCGCATCTCTGTGCGGCGCAATTTGCGCAGTTGGTTAAGCAAGTCGTAGTAACGCTTTTGCAGGCTTTTAATTTTGGATTGCTCGATGGGAGCGTACTTTTTCCAGCTTTCTTCGGCGCTTTTAACTAACTTGTTAACGGCAGAGATGTTCACTGTTGCCGTATCTAGTTCGACTAAGTCTTTTTCCAGTTGGTCGCACAGTGAGCGCCGTTGCTTAAGATTCTCAGCCATAAGCTGCTTGCGCTGCTTGAAATATTCTTTACAAGGCTCATAGGCCTTGTCGGATAGTACTTTGAATTCTTTCCAAAGTTCTTCGTTCTGATTGGAGCGCCCAAGCAGTTTCCACTCTTTATGCATAGTTGCAATGTGCTTAGAGCGATCGGAAGCATGCATCTTGGAGTCAACAAGATGCTGCATCTGGGTGAGCATTTGTTTTTTCTTTTCAGTTGCAGCGAAGATTTTCCAATCTCGAAGCTCGTCTATTTTGGCTTTGTAAGCATTGGCTTTCTCTTGTAAATCAGCGCGTGTTTTTCCAGAAGTATTACTGATATTGCCTTGGATTTTGTCCCATGCTGGTAGTGCTTCGTGGGATTGACCGTCTTCAAGATGTTTTTTCAAGCCGTCAAGGAGCAATTCTGTATTTGAATTTAACTGCTCCTGGTGAACTTTGTTTTGTTCAAGGAGAACTTCAATTTTAGCGAGGATCTCAGCGACTTTAGCCCTGAGTTCTGGCTCTGGTTCAATAAGTGACTTTTGAGCTCTGTTAATGTGGCCCCTGAGCTCATACAGCTTTATTGTGTTCTTGAAACTTAGTTTGCTGAGCGAATCAGAATAAACTGTAACTTGCTCGGCCGTAACAGGTTCAGGCGGTGGCTTTGTTGGCTGCTTAACTTCGCTTTGATCTGGGCTGCTGGCCTCTTCAGCTTTCATTGCCGTTGATTCAGACGCCTCACTGTCTGGCTCTGCAGGTTTGGTGTTTGTCGCTAATTTCGGCACTTCACTTTCTGGCTTTGCAGTTGCTGCTGATTCAGATGCCTCACGATCTAGCTTGATAGGCTTACCAGCCGCTGTGTTCGTCGTTTTAGTTTGTGGCTCGGTAGGTTTGGTGGTAGCTCCTGTTTGAGGCACTTCGCTTTTTGGCTCTGCAGGTTTAGCGATTGCTGTTGATTCAGGCGCTTTAACATCCGGCGCATCAACGATGGCCGGATCGCTGGTTGTTTTTATTTCTGGAGTTTCCCCACTTTGTCTTGAGTCGGATTCTTTTGCTAAATCTGCGGTAGTCTTTATAGAAGCAGTTGTCATGGGTTTGATTAATCCGGCGAAGGTAGTGGTTAGATTGGGTTATTTGGTTTGTTTATAGACTGAGGTACGCAGTTTAACAGAAATTCGTACTTTTCCCGAGTTATGTAGCTCGACGTACTCCACTAAATTAGTTCACTAAATTAAGCCTCTAAATTGTCCCGCTAAACTAGCCCGCTAATTTTCTAGAGCCGGACCGTAACTAGCTAGTTTACCTTAGTTTATCGTCTCAAATTGGCAGCAGGTGCTATAATTAGCCGCTGCACGTTTACTGAGTTATCGAATTGTAACCACGCACTTAAATAGATACCAGCTAGATACCAACTAGATACCAACTAGATACCAACTACACGCCTAACTATGGAACCGAATCAATGCTGGCAGATGATGTAAAAGAATCGATTCAGTCGGCTTATAAACAACTTATAGCAGCTAAACAGTTAACCCCGCGCTACGGTCAGCGTCTTATGATAGCTGAAATCGCTAAATGTTTGTCAACCGTCGATTCTGGCGCAGAGCCTCCTGTTTGCGTAATAGAGGCCGGCACTGGCACAGGCAAGACATTGGCCTATGTGTTGGGTGTGTTGCCACTCGCTCAAAAACTTGGTTACAAAGTTGTTATTGCAACAGCGACAGTTGCTTTGCAAGAGCAAGTGGTACTTAAAGACTTACCGGAAATACTTCATGATTCTGGCTTGAAATTCAGCTTCTCGTTAGCGAAAGGTCGTGGCCGCTATTTGTGCTTGGCCAAATTGGATATGTTGCTGGAAGGTAATGACAGTCTAAATGCGATGATGGATTTGTATGGGGAAGTTCTAAACGACACTGATACAGGCAATATAGCGCTTTATGAAAGTATGCTAACTGAGTTGAGCGCTGGGCGCTGGCAAGGTGATAAAGACGACTGGGCTAGCCCCTTGCATGACTCGGTGTGGAAGCCGCTTACAGCAGACGCGGGCCAGTGCATGGGGCCAAAATGCAGTCATTTCCGCAATTGTTGTTTTTATCAGGCACGGGATTCAATGGACAGCGCCGACTGTATCGTTGCCAATCACGATCTAGTGCTAACCGACTTGGCCCTTGGTGGCGGCGCGATTTTGCCGGAGCCTGAAAAATGTATTTATATTTTTGACGAAGCCCATCACCTTCCGATTAAGAGTAACAATCACTTTTCGACCTACTCTAAGGTGCGATCGACGATTACGTGGATTGAGCGCTGCGAGCCTATACTGCAACGACTTCTCAATGATGGTTATATGGATGCCAAAGGCGAAGAGATATCGAGAAATTTACTTTTACAGCTCAGGGATAATTTGGAAAGTGTCTGGCTGTTGCTCGAACAGACGCTTTCGACAGTGGATAAAGTTGATAGTTATGAGAACCGTTCCCAATACTCATTTGAATTAGGCCGGGTGCCTGAAGAGATCCGTGTCGTTGCTGAAAACCTCGCGCATTTATTCTCTCGTTTTGGTAATAGCTTTCAGTCGGTTAGCGATGCCCTAAAGGACGACATGGAGGATGGCTCTGATTTAAAACTGCGCCAAATCGCCGAGCAATGGTATCCCTTAGTAGGAAGCATTGAGAGAAGAGCTGATTCGAATTTGGAACTTTGGCGTAGCTTTGCTATCGCAGACCCTTTAGGGGTGGCGCCCAGAGCCCGATGGCTGAGTTTTAATGACAACGAAGGTGTGGCAGATATCGGGCTCTCATCAAGCCCGGTGCTGGCAGCGGAAAATCTTCAGGAGCGGCTCTGGAAAACATGTGCAGGTGCTGTGCTTACATCGGCGACCCTATCGGCGTTGGGTGAATTTGGTGTTCTGAAGATGCGTGCGGGCCTGCCTGAACATACTGTGTATTTATCCATACCTAGCCCTTTTGATTTTGCCAACTCAGCTACGTTGATAATTCCTAAAATAAACTGTGAACCGTCGAACAGTCTTAAACATACAGAGATCATCATTAAAGCTATCCCTCAGATGGTGGATAAGAAATCCGCATCTTTGATGCTCTTTACCAGTCGTCGTCAGATGAATGATGTTATTCAGGGGCTATCCGCCGATTGGCGGGATTTAATTCTTTGTCAGGATGATTATCAAAAATCGGAGCTCATCAAATATCACCGCAAGCGAATAGATGACGGTGAAGGTAGTATGATTTTTGGATTATCGAGCTTTGCAGAGGGAGTTGATCTCCCTGGGCCATATTGCAAACATGTGCTAATAGCCAAAATACCTTTCTCTGTTCCTAATGACCCGATAGAAATGACGCTAGCGGCGTGGGTTGAATTGCAAGGAAGCAATCCATTTATGACTCTGGCTGTGCCGGATGCGGCATTCAAGCTTGTTCAGGCAAGTGGTAGGCTGCTTCGAAATGAATCTGATACTGGCAAGATAACAATATTTGATGAGCGGCTTGTAGTTAAAAGGTATGGCAAGCAGATTTTAGAATCGCTACCACCGTACAGACAGGAAATATTTCAAGAAACTGTAGAGCTTTAGCTTTAAAGCCTGCGGCGAGGGAAAATGGCCATTTGGATTGATTGGTTAATGTCGAGGCGGCACGTTGCAGTGTATAAGAGTGAGAATTCAGATTGGCCCGCACTGTATTCAATATAGACGACAGGAAATTGCCCGCCTCGCTGACTAATTGTCACATCATTGTTGCCATAGAACGCGGCGTTATCGTTTAGTTTTGATGCAAGATGAGCCTGACAGTTCGCTATTAAGTCCTTATTATCACTGCGAAGCTCCACTAGCTTAAGACGCTGCTGCTCGGGGACTGAAAAGACCTGCTGTTCTTGTTTCTTAGGATAGGTGATACCACTGAAGTTGTTTTGAATGTCACTTTGCCAATAGACAAAATTAAGCGTGGTGTTATCTATGCTTGAACAAGTCACTATAAATTTAGGATTGAGTTGCTTAACTTCCTCACTCACTTTGGCTTCAAGGACATTAATGCAACCCGCGCGAGTAGTGACATGGTCAACCACTTTCGATAAATACTCATGCAGAGATTCATTAAGAGTTCGTGGCAGCCAGCTTGTAAGCTCAGCTTCATCGGCGGTTTGTGAAAGTAGTGATTCAGTAGGAAAGCTAAGCCCAGCGATGGCATAGACTAAAAACAACCAACGCCCGAGCGTGTCAGACTTCTTAGCTGGGCAGATAAGTAGTGTAAACACTTAGGTAGAGTCCAATCTCGCACGTTGATTCCAAGCGCTAAGCATCTCTTTCTTCTAAAGAAGGCTCAGAATAGTTAAGAATGGTCTTTAGCATTTCCCAACCTTGAGGATTAGTTTGGTGATGAATCTTTTTGACTTTCGAGTTTCGCTCTGCGCGTGCTTCATCCATGCTTTGAGTCATTTCAGCTAGCTTTTTTGCTAATTCCATTTTGCTCATACTGCTTCCTTAAAACTTCGTCTGTGCTTGGTTTTGGGGTGCGTGTAAAATTGGCCCCGCTTCAGTTTTTCACTATTAAAACTATAGCACCGCCTTGAAAAAAAGCGCCCCATATCAGGCAATTAATTCTCTTGTTTTATTTCAATAATGTTCTATAAGGGCCTGAATAATTTTTTTAAGAGTTTGGAGGGGCACGGAGGTTAAAGTAGTTAGTGGAAGGGAATGTCAGGTTTCCCCGGATGTTTAGTTTGCTTACTAGCTATTTTAGGATAAGGGATGGCCCACTTAATTTTTTCCTGTCGCAGTAGCTCGCTGATGGCATCAGCGGCCATTGGTTGGCTGAAAAAATATCCTTGCAGGACTTCGCAGTCATGCCCTCGAAGAAAGTCTACTTGGAATTGTTCTTCTACTCCTTCAGCAACCACCTCTAGGTTTAGACTATGAGCTAGAGCTAAAATTGCTTTCACAATAGCTTCTCCATTCTGATCAACGCCTATATCGTTGACAAAGGAGCGATCGATTTTTAACTTACTTATAGGAAGTTGCTTCAAATAATTAAGTGATGAATAGCCGGTCCCAAAATCATCAACAGCTAATTTTACCCCAGCACTGTTAATTTTGCCGAGAATGGATATTGCAAGTTCAGGATTTTGCATAACAGCGGTTTCGGTTAGCTCCAAGACAAGGTTTTTCGGTGGTATCTGCGTTTCTTGGAGAACATCTATAAGTACTTCAACGAAATCGCTATGATTTAACTGCTTGGGTGAGAGGTTAACCGAAACAGGATAATCAAATCGGATAGCGCTGTCTTTTAACCATTTCACCGATTGTCTGCAGGCATTGAGGAGCACCCACTTTCCAAGCGCCGGCAGTAAGCCACATTCTTCGGCCACTGGGATAAACCGATGAGGCCCCATGTTGGGCCAATCTTCGTGTTGCCAGCGAACCAGGGCCTCTAACCCAACGATCCTTCCACTTAATGCATCAATCAAGGGTTGGTAATGTATAAAGAACTCGTCATTCATCAGCGCTTTTTTCAATGCCAATTCTAAGCTGTGCTGCTCAATTACCCGGTTCTGGATTTCGTTGGAGAAAAAGCGATAGGTATTTCTGCCGTCAGCTTTTGCTTGGTGGACCGCAGTATCGGCAGTTTTGGTGAGGGTTTTTATATCGGAGCCGCTTTCTGGGTAGAGAGATATCCCAATGCTAGCAGAGACGTTTATTTCTCTGGATTGAACGAAGAACGGTTTGCTCAATACCTCAAGGATATGTTGGACAATCTTCGTTACTTGGTTGGGGTTACCCATCTCCAATAAGGTTATCGCAAACTCGTCTCCGCCTATTCTTGCGACTAAATCTGTTTCACGAATACTGCTGCTTAATCGCTCTGCAATCGACACTAAAAGCTCATCGCCTGCATCATGCCCCATGCTGTCATTAATGTTTTTAAAGTGGTCGATATCAATAAACAACAAGGCAAGTTTTTTCCTGTTATGAGCACAGTAGGCTATTTTTCCTTCGGTAAAATCGTGGAATTTGCTGCGGTTTGACAGACCGGTAAGAACATCGTATTTGGCGAGTTTTATTAGCCTTTGTTCGTTTAAAGTTCGGGCAGTTATATCTTGAAACATCATTATGTGATTGGCAACTAAGCCGTCTGCATCTAATATGCTATTGCAGCTAATTTCAGTCACGATGCTGATATTTTGCGAATTTTGAATGAGCACTCGGTTACACACAAATGCTTTGTTCTGAAGCATATTTCTAGTCAGCTCTGTTAGTGCATTGTCTGATTTTCCTGCATCGAGATTGTTAGTAGTCAAAAGATCGAACACATTTACCTTTTTAATTGAGTCCAAAGAATAGCGTAATAGCTTGAGAGCCTTTGGGTTCGCATAGCAAATTTCGCCAGTGCCATCGTATTGAATTATCCCTTCGGAGGCGCTTTCAAGTAATACCTTGTTTCGATTTTCAAGCTCTATGAGTATGCGAGACTGATGGCGAGTGAACCTTTGTAGTTTAAGCAGGTGATTGACGCGATATTCAACGTAATCCAAGCCTTTGCTAGAATTACAGAACTCAATGCCGGGAGTGTCATGGTCCAACAAGCTGTCGAGTTTGGTCTGGTCTTTGCTCACAACTAAGATAGGCTTGTCACTTTCTTGGCGGTTGGCGCTTACAATGGCTATCAATCCTTTTAACTGATGTTTCTCACTGTCTAGGTTGTATACGACAAGCGCGAGCGCTTTATCCGCAATTAGGGTCAGTAATTGTGGGTAGCTGCTTTCTTGATGGATGGTGGTATTACTCAGCCTCCACGATTTGGAGGCTTCAATGCAAACGCCATGGCCGCTATCGATGATAAATATTTTTTCCACTACTTCACCTAAGTTAAGAGACTTTGAATCACTTCTTTATTGAGTATAGGAGAAAACTTTCGGTGGCAGAGGCTAAGTTGATTAAGATTGCACTGTTATTAATAAAGCTTGTTAATAAGGGTTATCAATAAAGGTTGTTAATAAGAATTACGAATAAGAATAATGAGTAAGGATGCAATCAAAGCTTACTTGAACAATAGCCCTCAAGACAAAATGTTATCAATGCAGGCACAGTTCAACGCTTGGGCAAGGAATTGCGTTTTTGAAAAACCAGTCGCTGTAGTGGCTACCGCAAATAATCTAGTTTTTTTTAGTTCGGCTTCGATGCACTATGAAGTAGCCAACAGCAATCCCGACTACGGTCCCTATTAACGGCGGCATCATGCCATTGTTAAACATGGGTGCGAGCCCCAACCCGGCAAAGAACCCAACAGTGATACTCAGGGCATACGTTCCTTGATCTGCCTTACGACTTTTTTTAGACATGAGAGGCCTCTACTTACAATTTTAGTTAACTTTTTTTATTGCGTAAATTACAGTGCTCGCGCGAGTTGCTCTTAATGGGTTTATTGCCAGGCTCCCAATATCGCCAACTACGTCCATGCCCTCTATTACAGATCCAATCGCGGTATATTTGCCAGCAAGGTGTTCTGAATTATCCATGCTGATAAAGAACTCAGGGCCATTGGAATTTGGGCCTGAATTGGCCAGTGCCAAGACTCCCGGGCCGATAGGGCGGCTTAAATAAGCTTCGCTGTAGGTATAGCCCTGAAGCTGGTAAAGCTCTTTTACGGTCATTGAGCGCAGCCTCGTAGTTACTTTTTCTTCCTGCCCAAGAAGTTCTTCAGCTGTTTCAATACCCATGCTTTTATACAAAGGCTGTAAAACCTGTTCTGTAAATGCGTCGCTGCTGGTGATGTTTAAGATAGGGTTTGTGGTGGAGTCGGGAAGTAGAATATTTTCTGTGTTTAGAGCAAGAGAATTAGCATTGATTTCATCATTTAACAAATCAGTTGGTGCGCCTAGTGCATTGTAAGTAGGGCTGCCAGCTTGAATTAAGAGGCCAGGTATGACGCGGTGGAACGACATGCCGTCATAATATCTGGGTTTAAAAATAGTGCCGGTGTTTTCATCGACTAATTCAATCTCGCCTGTCGCCAAACCTAGGAAACGGCCAACGTTCTTAGGAGCCTCTTCAGGGTAAAGTTCGACAAATACGTTGCCCCGAGAAGTGCTTATTTGTAGTAGCGGGTTAGACGGGTTTTCCATGGCAAGCAGTGCTGAGCTGCTATCTGCTGATAACTGTCCGCAAATGCTGGATAAAGCTAGGCAAAGCGCTAGCTGTGATAAAGCGAATGGATAGCTGGCAACTTTGGCAATGGTTGAGCACATAGACGTTACTGCAACAAGTGATGGTCTGCGGGAAGGTTTTTAGAAATCCAGATAGCAAGTTTATGGCGCATGCTCGGCACTGTTTCATCACTACTTGCCAGTGGCTGCACAACCTTATCTTTAACCAAAAGTAAGTAAATGGCTCTGACCTTTATATCGATATGGTCAGTTGCTTCAAATTTGCCAGCGCCTCTAGCTTCAAAATAGCGTGTGCCAACTCTAATGGCTTCTTTAAGTAATTCTGACTCGTTTTTAATTTTTTTCATATTAAGATCACCGCAGCTTGATTTTAGGACTAAAGCGAGTGTTTTTGCAATAGAGGGACTCGTACTTGATAGCAGACTTTAGGACTGCAAGCGGACTAGGTCGTCAGGGGTGTCGATGTCATCGAGCACAGCGTGTTCTGACACTCTTAAGTTTCTTATCGAGCCCGGATGCCGCTGCAGCAATTCTCGGCCACCTGTATCACCCGATAATTTTTGAAGTTCTGAGAAAAAATGGCTGCCAAATGATACTGGATTCGCCTTTTTCCCCTGATAAATGGGAACCACGATGGATTTGGCATCACTAGCCGCCGCTATTTCTTTGTAGGTTGCTGCGCTTATGAATGGCATATCCGCAAGGCAGATCAGGGCTGAATCCCAAGAAGAAGTGTTTTTGACAGCAAAAGCGAGTGTCGCTCCCATCCCATCGTGTGCATTATCAAAAACTAGGAGCTCAGGGCAAATTGTCATTAACTGTTTGGCAATATCTGGATGTGTAACGACCAGAATGTCACTGACTGCGAGTTTTAAACGAGAGTAGGTCTGAGCGAAGACAGTAGTGCCGCTGTCTAGTTCAGCGAGCAATTTTGACGCGCCGAACCTGCTGCTTAAGCCTGCGGCTAAAAGTATCGCACCAGTCCTGTTTTTCTTGGGTTGGTTCATGATTGGTTGCAGAAACCGTTACTGATGTCATCAGCAACGGTCCAAATGTATTTAAGAAACCTAATGCAACGTCTTTCCATTCTTACGATTCGGATCGCCATGTTGTTGTCTGATTTCCACAACAAAGCTCTCCTTTTTTTTATTTAAAGAATTTGTAGTCGTCTGTTGAGTTGCTACCTGTTGCTCATCTTCTGCCGTTGTTACTGATGAATCTTCAGATTCTGAAATTGGATCGGTGCTTTGTTGATTCTCCAATTTCTTTTGCTCCTGTTGCTCTTCCATTTGGGCGTGCAGTTGCTCGCTTAAATGTTGACGCAGGCGATTTACGACGCTTGTCATAACTTCTATCGTTTGACTTAGCTGCTCAAGAGTTATTAAGGTTCGCTCAGGGTCGTTTTCATAGTGCTTCTCGTCACTCATATTTAAACTCCTCGGTGCTACTTCTTATTGAACGGCATGTGTAGGTTGTTAATCCCAGGATAAAGCGCCTCCTGTTTGATATTCTATTACGCGTGTTTCGAAGAAATTCTTCTCTTTGCGTAAATCCATGATCTCAGACATCCAAGGGAATGGGTTTTCGGCACCGTGGAATTGCTCTGGCAAACCGATCTGTACCAAGCGACGATTCGCAATAAACTGCAGATATTCTTCCATCATGGCAGCGTTCATTCCTAATACACCACGAGGCATTGTGTCTCTGGCATATTCGATTTCTAGTTGGGCTGCTTGCAAAATCATCTGCGTGGCCTCTTCTTTCATGGCATCAGTCCAGATCTGAGGATTTTCCAGTTTGATCTGATTGATCATGTCGATACCAAAATTCAGGTGCATCGATTCATCACGCAAGATGTATTGAAACTGCTCAGACGTGCCAGTCATTTTGTTGCGTCTACCCATAGACAAAATTTGAGTAAAGCCACAGTAGAAGAAAATACCTTCGAGACAGCAGTAAAAAGCTATTAGATTCTTTAATAAGTCTTGGTCAGTCTCTAATGTTCCGGTGTTAAATGTTGGATCATTGAGCGACTTAGTATACTTAAGCCCCCAAGCTGCTTTTTTCGCAACTGAAGGAACCTCATGGTACATGTTGAAGATTTCTCCTTCGTCCATACCCAAAGATTCTATACAGTACTGATAGGCGTGAGTGTGAATAGCCTCTTCAAATGCCTGCCTCAAGATGTACTGGCGACATTCGGGATTAGTAATTAGACGATAGACCGCTAGCACTAAATTGTTTGCTACCAAAGAGTCTGCGGTAGAGAAGAAACCAAGATTTCGTTTCACAATCAAACGCTCATCATCGGTTAGCCCATTGGGGTTTTTCCAAAGAGCGATGTCGGCGGTCATATTAACTTCTTGAGGCATCCAATGATTGGCACAGCCATCTTCGTATTTTTTCCAGGCCCAATCATATTTGAAAGGCACCAGTTGATTCAGATCAGCGCGGCAGTTAATCATCATTTTCTCATCAACAGTTACCCGCGAAGAGGCGCCTTCTAATTCTTCTAGGCCTTCGCTGACATCTAGATCAGCTAAACCCTGAATCGCCTTTTGCACAGCGTCTGGAGTTTGCCCAGTTGCTGCTTCATTAAAAGCTGTGGTTTCTTCAGCGCTCGTACGCTCTTGCGCTGAGGAAGTCGCAGGAGCAGGCGCAGCAGCTTGTGCTGGTGCTTGTTTGGGTGCAGTGGGGAGTGCGGCTGCGATTGGACTTTCGTCCTGGTCAAATTCATCCCATGACAACATTGTTTTCTTACCTCTAAATTTATCTTTGGTTTTCATTCAATTCTTAACAAATAAAGCATATACCGGATTCAAAAGATTCTGGCTGCTTAGGTTTATTTACAGTTTACTGGCAAGCTTCACAATCGGGCTCGGCAATTGAACATGCCATTGGAACTGGTGCTGCTTCGCTTGAAACTGCATTCATATTGCTTTCTGAAACTGTCGATTTCTCAGTTGAACTTGCTGCCAGTGCGCGCAAGTAATAAGTGGTTTTAAGACCTCTTAGCCATGCCATGCGATACATTATGTCGAGTTTCTTACCACTAGCTCCGGCCACATAAAGGTTGAGCGACTGGGCTTGGTCAATCCACTTTTGGCGCCTGCTTGCGGCATCTACTAACCAGCGTGGCTCAACTTCAAATGCGGTAGCGTACATTTGCTTAATATCCTGAGGAATACGGTCGATCTTTTGCACGCTACCTTCATAATACTTAAGGTCGTTGACCATAACTGCATCCCATAAATTTAGGCGCTTAAGGTCTTTTACCAGATAAGGGTTAATCACCGTAAACTCACCAGACAGATTCGATTTCACATAGAGATTCTGATAAGTGGGCTCGATCGATTGCGAGACTCCAATAATATTTGCGATAGTCGCCGTTGGTGCAATTGCCAATACATTTGAGTTACGCATACCCGTGGTCTTCATACGCTCTCGAACGCCATCCCAGTCTAGTCGCTGCTCTGTATTAATTTCTAAATAGTCAGATCCTCGCTCTTCTTCAAGAAGCTTTAGAGAGTCAATGGGTAGGATGCCTTGATCCCAAAGTGATCCTTTATAAGTTTCATACTGGCCGCGCTCGACAGCGAGATCCATTGATGCGCTTATAGCGTGGTAGCTCACAATTTCCATGGACAAATCTGCAAACTGCACGGCTTTGTCAGAAGAATAAGATATTTTCTGCTTATAAAGAGCGTCTTGGAAACCCATTATTCCCATTCCAACGGGGCGGTGCTTCATATTCGAAGTTTTGGCCTGAGGCACTGAGTAATAGTTTATGTCGATGACATTATCTAACATGCGAACCGCTGTTTTAATGCTGCTCTTGAGCTTCTCTTGGTTCAGGCCGTTCTCATCAACATGATTTACGAGATTGATTGAACCTAGGTTACAAACGGCAATCTCTTCTTGGTTGGTATTCAGAGTAATTTCGGTACACAGGTTGGATGAATGGATAGCTCCAACATGTTGCTGAGGTGAGCGCACGTTACAGGTATCTTTGAAAGTCATCCAAGGATGACCAGTTTCAAACAACATTGAAATCATTTTGCGCCAAAGGTCAGCAGCTTTTATAGTCCGGTAAGGATGAATATCTCCGGCCATTGCTTTGCGTTCATACTCTACATACGCTTTTTCAAAAGCACGTCCATGTAAATCATGTAAATCAGGAACTGTATTAGGCGAGAACAGAGTCCACTCTTGATTGTTGAAAACACGCTTCATAAATAGATCTGGAATCCAGTTTGCGGTGTTCATGTCATGGGCTCGGCGGCGTTCATCCCCCGTATTTTTTCTAAGTTCTAAAAATTCTTCTATATCTAAATGCCAAGTTTCTAAATAAGAACACACGGCGCCTTTTCGCTTGCCGCCTTGGTTTACGGCAACAGCGGTGTCGTTGACAACTTTTAGAAAAGGGACGACGCCTTGTGATTCGCCGTTAGTGCCTTTTATGTGCGCGCCTAGTGCTCGTACTGGAGTCCAGTCATTACCGAGGCCGCCAGCCCATTTAGAGAGCATCGCATTATCTTTGATAGCAGAGTATATGCCGTGCAGATCATCTGGCACTGTGGTCAGAAAGCACGAAGACAGCTGAGGGCGAAGGGTGCCGGAATTAAACAGCTGTGGCGTAGAAACCATATAGTCAAAGCTCGAAATCAAGTTATAAAACTCAATTGCTCTTTCTTCTTTGTTTTCTTCATTGCTAGCAAGCCCCATGGCTACTCGCATATAAAAAACTTGTGGCAGTTCAAAACGAGTGCCGCCGCTATGAATAAAGTAGCGGTCATACAAAGTTTGTAAGCCAAGGTAAGTAAACTGTTGGTCTCTATCGGCCTGCAGGGCTTCTCCTAAGACAGTTAAGTCATATTCGAGTAGGTGAGGTGATAGGAGTTCTAATTCAACACCTTTTTCAATATACATCTTCAGCGCTGTTGCGTAGCGATAATGCATTTCGCTGTGAGTGGCGGCATCGGCTATGCCCAAGAAACCTAATGCCTCTGACCTGAGCGTATCCATCAAAAGGCGAGCGGTGACGTAAGAGTAATTTGGGTCCTTCTCAACCATTGTTCGTGCTGTCATTACTAATGACTCACGAACATTAGCCATTTTTACACCCGGATATAGGTTCTTCAGGGTGCTGTCGTAGATAGTCTGGGCAGAGACATCTTCTAAGCCTTCGCAAGCTTCGTCGATAACAGTGCGTAGACGATCGGTGTCCAATGGGCCTTGGTTGCCGTCTGCCAAGGTCACTATTATTTCTGGTTGGCCAGACTTACTAGTTTCCTGTTTCTGTTCGCGCATGCGCGTACGATCTGCTCTATAAATGACATAGCTGCGAGCGATTTTATGTTCGCCAGAGCGCATCAGGGCTAGTTCTACCTGATCTTGAATATCTTCAATATGAATTGTGCCGCCAGAAGGCATGCGGCGATTAAATATCTCGCTAATCAGGCCAGCCTGCTGGGCTACAGATTCATGAATCCGTGACGAGGCAGCAGCGTTTCCGCCTTCTACGGCTAGGTAAGCTTTAGTAATAGCCACGGAAATTTTCGACTCGGCATAAGCAACCACGGCACCATTGCGTTTGATTACCCGCAAATGTCCAGGCGCTGTCTGTGAGACAGTCGTATTGTTGTCAACACTGCTTTTGCTTGCAGCTTTAGGTGAATTTCCTGCGGGATGAACATCTGTTTGCATTGTTTGCTCCGAAACAGTGAGCCGGGAAAAAAGGCTTCACTTTTATTTACGCTAAATGTGTTACTTATCGTTATAAGTATATTTTTAGGCTGTAAGGCCGTAACTCGACTAGTCGCTGTGTCTAAAGCTAGGGCGATTTGTCATTGCTGTCTTTACTTCCGGCTTTAATGCTTACTTACAGTCCCAAAGGAAATACCAACGAGTGGATTTCTGTGCGGAAATTCAAGCGGCGTAAAAGCCATATACTATATATTGTGTTTTTGCGCTCAGACTTTAATAGTTTTTTTAGTTTTCGCTGAGAATTTTTTAATTCTCTATTAGCGTGCCATCAAGGTAGGGCCGTTAGGCCTTGTAATTCAAGCACTTTTCTTATTATTTAGGATATTTAGCTTCTTTGGCCGCAACCCTTTTAATTTTTTTTACTACTTTGAGCTTATCTCTGCTTCCCTAAATTAGATATGGTTTTTACAACATATAGGTAAACAGTAATTCTGTTACACAAGATAGTGAGGTTTATGGGTTAATGCAAGGGATTTCTTTGTGTGTAGCTTGTGGACAAATTGTTAATAGATTGTTGTTGTATAAGGAATTTATGTAAATAGGTGGTTTCGCGGAAAGCAATGCTTATCTTGAGTTTATCTGTTCTGAGTTATGGTGCAGCATCACCCTTATTCGCACAGATTAAGAGCGAATAAAGGGCGGTGTCACTAACACTACATGTTGTGTTTTACATGCTTTAGTAGTTTAGTCGGTTTAGGTGCTAAGTAGATGCTCTAAAAGCGCTTTTTGTGAATGCATACGATTTTCTGCTTCGTCCCAAACTACCGATTCTTTGTCATCTAGGATTTCCGCGCTAACTTCTTCACCTCGGTGAGCAGGCAAACAGTGCATAAATAGTGCATGGGAATTGGCTTTGGACATAAGCTCGCTGTTGACCTCAAATCCGGCAAAAGCGGCTTCGCGTTCTCTTTGCTCTTCCTCTTGCCCCATTGATGCCCAGACATCGGTAACCACCAGATCTACTCCGATTGCCGCTTTTAGGGGGTCTCTAACCACAGAAACGCGGGCTTTATTCGCCGCCACTAAGTGAGAGGCAGGCTCAAAACCTGACGGACAGGCAATAACCAATTCAAAATCAAACGCGGCTGCTGCGTTTATATAAGAATTGCACATATTATTGCCATCGCCAATCCAGGCTACTCGTTTGCCAGCAATGCTGCCTCTATGTTCGATGAAAGTTTGCATGTCTGCGAGTAATTGGCAGGGATGAAAATCATCACTTAGAGCATTGATTAATGGCACTTTCGAGTACTCAGCAAATTTTACTAGCTTACTGTGCTCAAAAGTACGAATGGCAATGCAATCAAGCATTCGAGACAGAACGCGGGCACTGTCTTGTATGGGCTCACCCCGGCCAAGTTGAGAATCAGCAGTCGTTAAGAATATCGAAGAGCCGCCGAGTTGGTTCATGGCTACCTCAAAAGCAACGCGGGTGCGAGTGGAGGATTTCTCAAAAACTAACCCTAGCGTGCGGCGATCAAATTGTTTTGCGAGGTCTGGTTGTTTCTTAAGCTCGATAGCCCGGTGAACAATAGTGCTCAAATCGGCAGGGCTAAGGTCAGCTAAGGTTAGAAAGTGTTGAATAGCCATAGAGTGTTGCAATTCCTTACAGTCATAGATCTACCAACAGCTAGATTTATGGCCTAAAAATGGAAAAGGCAGCTTGCGCTGCCCGATGGCCTAGCATTTTAGGCTTAAAGCGATTTATGGGCAATTGTCTTTGTTATGGTGATTGGGTAGTCTTAATTGCCCAGCCAGAGCCAGCCGTTTGCTATGTCGAAAATGAATCCAATTGAACTCAGTTTGTTTTCCAGTCGTGTATCTGCTATCTGCGATGAGATGGGTATTGTCCTGAGAAGGACGGCATTCTCACCTAACATAAAGGATCGCTTGGATTTTTCTTGCGCACTGTTTGGACCAAGCGGTGAGCTTTTTGCTCAGGCTGCTCATATTCCCGTTCACCTTGGCAGCATGGCATTTGCCATGGGTAACATAGTTGAAGAAGTTGATTGGCAGCAGGGTGACCTCTTGGCGGTTAACGATCCTTACCTTGGAGGGACTCATCTGCCGGACGTGACTCTTATCTCGCCTGTTTTTTTTCAAGGTCAAGAAGGGCTGAGCAGGGCAACTAAGCTCATAGGGTTTGTTGCCAATCGTGCCCATCATGCAAATATCGGGTGTGATACTCCCGGTTCAATGCCTGTTTCATCAACTCTAGAGGAAGAAGGCGTTATTATCCCGCCAACTTTAATCGTACGAGATGGAAAACTTCTGCCTGGGGCAAGCTTGTTGCCCGAGATAGACGATGTGCTGAGCGGCGATTTCGCTGCGCAGGCCGGCGCCAATCAAGTCGGTGTGGAACGCTTAACGCAGTTGGTGAACAAAACGGGAGAAGCTGCCTATCGAACGGCTATGGAGCAGTTGAATGACTATGCAGATAGAATAACTCAATCTGTAATAGCGACTTTAAAGCCTGGCCGAAGTGTTTTTTCTGATACTTTAGATGACGATGGAAAAGGTTCTAAAAACATTAAGTTAGAGGTGTCACTTAATATCCATGATAGCTACGTAGAGCTAGATTTTACCGGCTGTTCTGATCAGGTGCCAGGCAACCTTAATTGTCCGGAGGCAGTTGCCGCCGCTGCATCTTACTATTGTTTCCGATGCTTGATGCCAGCAGACGTGCCAGCCTGTGCAGGGCTTTTCAGGCGCATTAAATTAATAACTAGAAAGGGAAGTATTGTTAATGCGAACCGGCCCGCAGCGGTAGCCGCCGGTAATGTCGAAACTTCTACGCGGCTGGTTGATCTGGTTTTTGGAGCGCTTGCAATGACCCTGCCAAAGAGGATTCCCGCTGCCAGCCAAGGCACTATGAACAACGTGGCAATGGGCCATATTGATCCGATTACGGGGGAGCGCTGGGACTATTATGAAACGATAGCAGGAGGGTTGGGTGGAGGACCAAATTACCCAGGTCTTGATGCTGTTCATAGTCACATGACTAATACTTTAAATACTCCCATAGAAAGTTTGGAAATGAATTATCCGCTGCGCATTCGCCGATATGAAAAACGTAAGGGCAGTGGTGGCATTGGCTTACATCCTGGTGGTGAAGGGGTGATACGGCAGTATCAATTCCTGCGGCCGGCACAGTTGAGTCTGCTCACGGAGCGTCGGCTAAAAGGACCTTGGGGCCTGGCTGGAGGCGGCGATGGCGAAGTTGGGGTTAACCTTCTTAACGGTGAAGCTATTCCGGCGAAATGCAATTTATCAGTTGCGACAGGCGATCTGTTAACGCTAATGACGCCAGGGGCTGGTGGCTGGGGATCGCCAGAAAGCCCTGACAGCACTGATTCCGGCGCCGTGGATGCTTTCGTTGATAATGAGATCTTCGGAACCCCTTGAAATTGTCGCCGATGACACAACCTTAGCAACACCAACCGTAGGTTAATTATCAACTAACAGGAAACTGACACCTTGTCGGTGAATGTGTAGAATTGGATTTTAATTAGTTTAGACGATTAATCGCGATAACAGCTAGATACATCAATTCGTGACAATAGTGAGGCAGTAAACAATGAGTATCGAGACCACAATTCAGGAACAAATAGACGCCAACAGTATCTTGCTATACATGAAGGGAAATCCTGACCAGCCCCAGTGTGGCTTTTCTGCACAGGTGACTCAATTATTAATGGCTTGTGGAAAGCGCTTCGCTTATGTTGATATTTTGAGCAATCCAGAAATCAGAGCAAACTTGCCTGCTATTTCAAATTGGCCAACATTTCCACAGCTTTTTATAGATGGGGAATTGGTAGGTGGATGCGACATTATTACCGAATTGCATGAAAAAGGTGAATTGCAGACACTAGTTGATAATTCAAAAGAAGGTGCTTCGCCGGACGCTCCTGAGTAACTTAAATTTTCGCTAGTGACCCGGAGGCTGTGCCTCCGGGTTTATTCTTTAAGCGTGACTAGCTTTTTCAAAACCAGATTACCCTCTTTAAAACCTGAACTGCCTTTAACATTTAATTTGCCTTCTAATTCCCTTGTCTCAGTTAATCTTTTAAAGGCCAGCCTCCGAGCCGCTTCCATTTGTTGACGATTTCATTGAACAGCTCTGCTGTTTTAGCCGCATCGTAACGCGCTGAATGTGCTTCATTTTCATCAAAATCAATGCCGGCAACCTGACAAGCGCGGGCCAGCACAGTTTGTCCATAAACTAGGCCGCTGAGGGTGGCTGTGTCAAAACAGGAAAAAGGATGAAACGGATTGCGCTTCAAACTATGGCGTTCGCTGGCAGCATTGATAAAGCCAAGATCAAAGTGCGCATTGTGACCGACTAATATGGCACGTTTACACTGATGGGTTTTCATCGCATCTCGAACCATCGTGAACATATTCTGAATAACTTCTTTTTCACCTTTCGCTATCCGCAGTGGATGAAAGGGATCGATGCCAGTGAATTTCAGCGCAGCTTCTTCGAGATTAGCGCCTTCAAACGGCACAACTCGGTGGAAAAAAGTTTGTTCGACAGACAGTATTCCTTCGTCATCCATAGCAGGTATTACTGCGGCTACTTCGAGGATGGCATCTGTTTTCGAATTAAAGCCGCCAGTTTCTACATCGATTACGACTGGCAGATAAGTTCGAAAACGGCCAGATAAAAGATAATTTGTTGGCTCTTCAGGTTCGCTAAAGCTCATTAAGAGTCCTTGCTTAAATGCCAGTTAATTGTTTCACCGGCGCGAATGGGAATGACGCTGCTGTCATCAAACTGAAAACTTTGATCCATAGTCCATGGCGTCTTTATTAACTTAATTGTTTTACTGTTGCGAGGCAGGCCATAAAAATCCGGCCCGAAAAAGCTCGCGAAACCTTCTAATTTGTCTAACGCATTTTGAGATTCAAATACCTCTGCGTAAAGCTCTATAGCCGCAGGCGCTGAATAAATACCGGCACAGCCACAGTCACTTTCCTTGAGGTGTTTTTCATGAGGTGCCGAATCAGTCCCAAGAAAAAACTGTGCACTGCCACTGGTGGCTGCGCTGAGAAGGGCTTGTTGGTGGATGTTGCGCTTTAGAATGGGTAGGCAGTAAAAATGTGGCCGAACTCCGTCAGCCAGTAAATCATTGCGGTTATAGAGCAGGTGATGAACAGTGATGGTCGCCGCTATATTGCTTTTTTGGGACTTCACAAAATCGACCGCATTCTTGGTTGTGATATGTTCGAGCACCACTCTCAATTCAGGATAGCGCTGCGTCAAAGGCGCTAGAACCTGATCGATAAAACACTGCTCTCTATCGAAGATATCAATCTCATGATCAGTAACTTCACCGTGAATAAGCAGAGGCATGTCTTCGTCAATCATCCTTTCAATTACGGGATAAACCTTGCTTATCTCTGTCACCCCGCTATCTGAATTTGTAGTTGCTCCTGCTGGGTAATATTTTACGGCTACAATTAGATCAGACTCTCGTGCTGCGGTGATCTCCGTGGGGCACAGTTGGTCAGTGAGATAGAGCGTCATTAGGGGGTCGAATGTTAGCCCTTGTGGCACGGCGTCCAGTATTCTTAACCGATAGTCGCGAGCGGCGGCAACCGTAGTGATTGGTGGTTTGAGGTTCGGCATGACAATGGCTCGCGCGAAGCGGGCAGCCGTGTGGGGCACTGTGGTGGCCAGAGCAGTGCCGTCCCGAAGATGTAAGTGCCAGTCATCAGGTTGAGTAAGTCTTATACTTTGGTTAGTCATTAAGGGCTACGTCTTATGCTGAGGGGCTCTATTGTAGCGGAATTTTGTAGCGAAATATCGTAACGCGATAATGTAATTGAACAAGGATAAGCCTGTGCGGTTTTTTTGACAGCAGCGAGCTGTTTGAGCGCAGAAATACTAGTTGAGAACAGGAAGTTCTAAGATGTATTTAAGAGATGATTTTTTCAAGATATTGATCGCGGTAGTGATTTTTTGTGTTCCGGTTGGGACGCGTGCTGATGAGAACGAGCGCACTCGCTTGTATCAAGCTTCTATGCATGAGGCTTCGTGGAACACCGCTGTGTCTGTTTTTGAATGTACGCTAACACAGTCAATTCCTCAGTTTGGTGAGGCACGGTTTTATCATCGGGCGGGTGAGAGTTTGCAATTTAGGCTTGATACCTTCGATCGCGTACTTCAGAGCGACACCCTTAGTCTGAGCAGCGTGCCACCTCCATGGAATTTTAATTCGCCACAGAAAAATTTTGGTCTGTTGGGCCTGTCCGCGACTGGCAATATCGAGTTAGAAGAAAGCACCGCGAACTTGCTGATGGCAGAAATGCTCACTGGAATGATGCCTCGACTTTCAGGAAAGTCAGCGCTTTCCAACTTTGAGTCAGTTGAAGTGACTTTGTCGCCACTGCGGTTTCAGGCAGCTTATCAGTCCTATCAACGCTGTTATAAAAGCTTGTTGCCGGCAAATTATGCCCAGATCAATCGCTCTACAATTTTTTGGCCAAGCGGGGTCAAAAGCCTTAATACACAGGCAATGCGGCTGCTTGACAGCATTGTGCTGTACAGCGCAGCTGATGACTCGATTGTTGGCTTTGAAATAGATAGTTTTACCGATACTGCGGGAGAGAGGCGAGATAACCTGTTGATAGCTGAAGAGCGTGCCTTTTTGGTGACGAACTATCTAATAGGAAAGGGCATAGATCCAGAAATCATTGCCACTAGAGCGCATGGCGAGCGCGAAGAGTATCTAATTGTGAACCCTGAGAAAAGTCTGGCAGATCGCAATCGAAACCGCCGAGTCAATATAGTCATGCTACGAGGCAATGGGATGATTACGGCTAAGTAATACACCTCCGGTTGTTTTAATCTTCATTGGGGTTAGTGCTAGACTACGCCTCTTTTTGGTGGTGAGTGTGCAGTTGGCGCGCACTTTTCCAGAAGTTTTCCTTTGCCCCCTCGAAAGTTGAAAGCTCACACTATCAACTTTAATTTTTGTTTGGAGATAAGCATGTCCGAGATCAACAAGGTAGTTTTGGCCTATTCAGGCGGTTTAGACACGTCGGTTATTGCTAAGTGGCTACAGCAAACGTACGACTGCGAAGTAGTGACCTTTACCGCGGACATCGGCCAAGGTGGCGAAGTAGAGCCTGCTAGGCAAAAGGCCAAGGCTATGGGCATTAAGGAAATCTATGTCGAAGACCTTCGAGAGGAGTTCGTTCGAGACTATGTTTTTCCGATGTTCAGAGCAAACGCAGTATATGAAGGAGAGTATCTGCTAGGAACTTCAATCGCTCGGCCATTGATAGCGAAACGGCTAGTAGAAATAGCTGCGCAGACTAACGCCGACGCTATTTCTCATGGCGCCACGGGCAAGGGTAACGACCAAGTGCGCTTTGAATTGGGTGCCTATGCGTTGAGTCCAGGCATTGAGGTTATTGCACCATGGCGAGAATGGGATTTGAACTCCCGTGAGCGACTTTTGGCTTATTGTGACGAACATCAAATCCCAGTAGAGAATAAACTAGGTAAAAAATCCCCTTATTCAATGGATGCCAACCTTCTCCACATTTCTTATGAAGGAGATATTCTTGAGGATCCTGCCGCTGAGCCGGACGAGGCGATGTGGCTATGGAGTGTGTCTCCTGAAGCGGCACCTGATCAAGCGACCTATATAGAATTGGATTATATTAAAGGTGACATAGTCGCTATTGACGGCGATAAGTTAAGTCCGGCGTCCGTGTTGGAGAAACTCAATAAAGTGGGTAGTGCCAATGGTATTGGCCGTGCCGATATAGTTGAAAATCGATATGTAGGAATGAAATCTAGAGGCTGCTACGAAACGCCAGGAGGGTCGATTATGCTGAAAGGGCATCGAGCAATCGAATCCCTTACCTTAGATAGAGAGCTCGCTCATCTTAAAGATGAGCTTATGCCTAAATATGCATCCCTTATTTATAATGGTTATTGGTGGGCCCCAGAACGCACTGCTCTGCAAACACTGATTGATCAGTCTCAGCAATTTGTTAATGGGAAAGTGCGCCTGAAACTCTACAAAGGCAACGTAATCGTTGTGGGTCGAGAGTCCGCTGATTCGTTATTTGATGAAAGCATTGCTACTTTCGAAGATGATGCAGGTGCCTACAATCAGGCAGATGCGGCCGGCTTTATAAAACTTAATGCGCTGCGCCTGCGAATAGCTGCGCAGAAAGGTCGCGTTTAGGACTGAGCTGAGAATAAGCTAGGTTTTTTTAGTATTGCAAATTGCCGCCAAGTAATCGGATTGCTGACTATACTTTAACAAGTATCCATAATTCCTAAAGGCGGCAGTATGTATTCAGATCAACTAAGGGTTCTTCTGGTTGACGATAATGAGCTTAATTTATTCCAATTGATGGAAATGTTGGATGGGCTGGAGGTTTCGCCAATTATTGCGCAGACAGGAAGCGAAGCACTAGAGTTTGCTTCTCGGCATGAGTTTGCTGTGATTATACTGGATGTGGATATGCCGGGAATGGACGGCTATCAGGTCCTAAACAAACTCGCCGCTGACCCCAATACTTCTGAAACGCCAGTGATATTCATGTCGCCCAATTTAGCTCAGGCCGAATTAAATTCTCATAGCACAGCTCTGGCCCCGGTAGATTCAATTCATAAACCGATTAATAAAAAGCTCTTTGTAGAAAAGGTACAAAAGTACCTTTCGCTAGAGAGTCAATACGGTTTCTTAAGTCGCCATTATCAAAAAAATATTCGAAGTAATAATCAGGGGCCGGAGGGAATGATCGCGCTCGATGGGCAGGGCTGTATTGTGTTTGCTAATCCCTCGGCTATTGCAATGCTGCGGACTTCACTACCAAAGCTCGAAGGTTTATATTTTGAAACTTTGTTGGAGAGAGTTCAGCATAAGGTAAGCTCGGGATGGCAGAACAGTGTTCTTTACCATGCATGCAAGAATGATGAGATGACAAAGGTCGAGCACACTTTGTTTAGATGTGGAGATGGTCACAATCTTATCGTGAGTTTTGTCGCTTACCCACTCTCAGAAGATGCCAGATCAATCGCTGATGTCGATGCGCTTATAGTGTTCAGTGAGATTCAAGACCAGCAATACAGTGATGCAAAGTTAGCCTCACTTATTCGGTTTGATCCTCTGACAAGACTCACCAACCGACAGAGCTTTGAAGAAATGGCTCAGGCTGCTATTGAGCGAACTAGGTCTGGACATTCCACCGCAGTATTGTTATGGAACTTGGATCATTTCGACTATCTAAATGAAAGCCTTGGCCATCAAATTGGTGATCAGTTATTAAAAGCTATCGCCCAAAGGTTGACTAATTGCCTGCCAACCAATGCATCGTTAGCTAGAATGGGCGGCGATGAGTTTGCCATGCTACTACCTAAACTCGAAAATCCGCAGGCTATCATTACGATAGCTCATGCCTTACTGGCTGTATTTAAAGGTTCGTTTTTGGTCGGCGGTCACGAGATATATGTCAGCGCAAGCGCTGGAATCGCAACGAGTCCCGAATCAGGAAATCGTGTCGATACCGTGCTTCGAAATGCTGACAAAGCTCTTAAAAAAGCAAAACGAGCCGGCCGGGGCAGAGTAGAGGTTTACAGCACTGCTTTAGCCCTTGCTAACGTTGCGAATTTTGAAATGGCAACCGAGTTACATCAGGTGATGGTCAATAAGCAGCTAGTGTTGAATTATAAACCGGTTATAAACTTAAAGTCGACGCGGCTGTGTGGGATAGAAGCTCAGCTCTACTGGCAGCACCCAAATCACGGCATGCTGGGTATATGTGAATTTCAATCTATTGCTGAAGAAATCGGGCTTATGCCGACAATTGGGGAATGGGTGCTCCGGCAAGCTTGCACTAACTGGCAGGGATGGAACGTGCCCACAGGTGAGGCGAATATTAGACTAAGAGTGAAGCTGTCGCTTATTCATCTTTTATTTAAGGGGTTTAGCGCATCCTTAGAGCGAGTGCTGGATGACACTGACTTTGATCCGAACTGTTTGGAGATTGAGGTGTCCGAAGCGAATCTTAACAGAGATAACTTGGCGGCCTTCGTGACAATTTTTAGATACCTCAATAGCAAGGGCGTGCGGATTATAATCGATGATTTCGGTTCGAACTACTTAACATTGGCAACCCTAGATGATGTTAAGTTCCATGGAGTGAAGTTAGGTAGCAGCTTTTTAAAATCCACATTATCGACATCACAATGCGATGTCGTTTTGAAAAGCGTTATCGACATTGCCCACGAATATGGAGCCCAAGTCACCGCCGCCGAAGTTGCTAGGGGTGATCATATTGCCCTGTTACGAAAACTAGGTTGTGATTCGGGCTCTTTATTTGATAAAGAGTTTTCAGCAAGCGATGTACCGCTGCACTTACTACACGATGGTTTTTGAGACTATGATATTTCTGTTTTCTTTTTATACTCACAGAGGTCTTCGATCATGCAAGAACCGCAGCGTGGGGTTCGAGCGATGCATGTATAGCGCCCGTGTAAAATAAGCCAATGGTGGGCATCAAGCAAAAACTCATCAGGAACAAGTTTGATAAGGCGTTTTTCTACCTCTAGTACATTTTCCCCTGGCGCTAAGCCGGTTCGATTTGATACTCGAAAAATGTGTGTATCAACGGCCATCGCTATTTGGCGAAAAGCGGTATTAAGAACAACGTTGGCAGTTTTCCTGCCGACACCGGGAAGCCCTTCTAGAGCGTCTCTGGTTTGAGGTATTAGTGAATTATACTGCTGCACTAAAATTTTACAGGTCTTGATTACGTTAGCCGCTTTCGTGTTGAACAGGCCAATGGTTTTTATGTAAGTTTTTAGCTCATCGACGCCTAAATCATAAATAGCTTGGGGCGTATTGGCAATAGGATAGAGTTTTGCGGTGGCTTTATTTACACTAATGTCGGTAGCTTGCGCGGATAACATGACGGCAATAAGCAGCTCGAAACTAGTGTCGTATTTTAATTCGGTTTTGGGTTCTGGGTTTTCATTTCGCCAGCGGCTAAAAATCTGAGTTCGCTTTAACTTGTTCATAGTTTCCCTGTAACACGTGCTCGCTCTACTTTTATGATGCTAGTCGGAATCTCTGTGTTTTTCAGATTAAAATGGCTATCGATTATTTTTTTTGCAGCTAAGAATAAACCCAGCAGGACAAATGCCCCGGGCTGCAGAAAAGCAAAAGGGATCAGCTGCTCTGAGCTTGAGTAAACTGCATTTTCCATATTGCTGACGGCGGCGCTTGTCAGGAGCGACCAATCTTTAAAAATAGAGCCAAAAACCACTAGTTCTCGAAAGCTCGAAAATAATGTTAAAGCGAGGATTATTCCGAAGCAATAGGACAGACTTGACCTGAAAGTGTAGGAGCGGGTTGTATCATTGTGCTGATTGTTGCTGGTTTCTAAGTGGACAAGAATTGCAAAATTGCAGGCGAGTAGCGGCAGGTAAAATCCTAGCTCGCCATGTAAAGGCAGTCGAGTTAGCTGGAGAACTACATCTATTCCGGTAGTTAAACTTGAGGTTAAGAATACATACCAAACAAAGCGCCATGCTGGTCTTATTTTGGTGTGAAGAATCTTATGGACAGTCACTGCACTGAGACAAATTATTGCACTGATGAGGCCAAGCACCATACCCTTGGTTGCCGCAGTAGATATTGCAAGTAAAGGACTTAAACCCAATAATTGGGTTAATACAGGGCTGCGAATCCAAATTGACGCTGGCGGTGAGTTTGTATTGTCGTTTGTGTATTGTGCAATACTCACCGTTTTAGCCCCTTCACTAGCTGACTAAATTTCGACTTATGGCCGTAGCGGGTTGGTTTGAAAAAGTGATCTAGCATTGGTGCCCAAAAATTGCCAAATACAACAGCTATCGCTACCGCATCTAAGTAGCTTCCCCAAACCCTAATGCTGTAGAGGCTGACGCCAATTATTACGCCATAGATCAAGCGCCCAGATGCTGTTGTCGCGGCGCTTACGGGATCGGTTGCTATGAAAAATGCGCCAAGGATTGTTGCGCTGCCGAACAGATGCATATACGGCGTTCCTGTTATCGTGGCGCTTCCGGAAGAGTAAAATGCTAAAGACATCAGCGCCACTGTGCCTATGATAGCGAGCGGAATATGCCAGCGAATAACCCTTAGGCCAAGCAGAGTAAGCCCGCCTAATAAGTAAGCCATGTTCACTATTTCCCAGCCAGTACCGGCATCTCTAGACCAGAGTGAAGTATCGGTTGAAAGTGCTGTCGCTAGGGCGTTGGGGCTAGCCATTTTATACTCTATAAGAGGTGTGGCCATTGCCATGCCGTCAATTAGGGCGGTGCTTATGCTCGAATCAAACGCCAAAAATGGAAAGCTGGCGACAAGGCTCTGCTGAATGCCTGCAATGCTGAGGGGGGAAATGAAGTCGCCTGTTAAATCGTGAATCGGTACGTGCCAAGTAGTCATAGTTAATGGAAAGCTGAGTAAGAGAAATAAGTAGCCTGTCATCGCCGGATTGAATGGGTTTTGTCCTAGTCCACCATAGGCATGCTTTGAGATTAAAATCGCGAACCCTATGCCTGCAACAATAAAAATCCATGGTATGCCAATAGGAACGGTGAGGGCAAATAGGACAGCGGTGACTACGGCGCTTAAATCTTTCATCTGCACTTTTGGATCTTTACCTCTAAAAATGAGACATATCGATTCGAATACTAGAGCGGAAACTATTGCAATCAGTATGTTAAGAAGTATGCCAATCCCAAAAAACCAGCACGACAATAAAATCCCAGGACATAAGCAAAAGAGCAGGATTTTCATTAAGCGGCTAACAGAACGCGCATTGGTTTGCCTTGGGGAAGTAATAGCTAAGCGCGTCATGTTTGCGACTTTCCAGTTACGTCTCGTGCTTCTTGAATTTTTTTTATGGCTGACTCAGTTTTTCTTTTTTTAACTCTGCTTACTGCCGCGGCAATGTCTGCTTTTGCTTTATTGCGCGAAAAAACGGCAGCGTCAGTCTTAGTTGAACGACCTTTTGTTAGGCGTGCTTTACGATTTTTAGACTCTTCTTTGTCTTTTTTTAACCGGTACTGGTTATATTGATAGCGTTCCTGCCAGTGTTCACCTAGCTGGCCCTGTTGCACCTGGGCTAGCTCTGTTGCCTTGCTGGCTCTAAAGTACTGCACTAGAGGAATGTTGCTCGGGCATACATAAGAGCATGCGCCGCACTCGATACAGTCGCTTAGGTTCTGGTCTTCTAAGTTTTCTGAATCTTGTGAGCGAGAAAATGCGTACAGTTGTTGGGGCAGTAGTTTTGCTGGACAGACATCAGCGCAATCGCCACATCGTATACAGGCTAATTCTGCAGGTAAATCTGGGAACCATTTTGGCGACGCGGCAATAACGCAATTGGTGGTTCTAGATATTGCTACATTATCGTCAAAAAGAGTAACGCCCATGAGAGAGCCACCAACAATAGTGGACTTGTGTGTCTGCACGTCGTTACCACAGAGTTCTAGTAAAAAAGGAATTGGTGTGCCTAACAAGACTTCAAAATTCTTTGGCGTTTTTAATGGGGTTCCAGCGAGGGTAGTGATTCTACTTATGCAAGGTTGCCCTATGACTATGGCGTTGTAGGCCGCGTAAGCGGTGCCAACATTTTGGACTAACACATTAATGTCAGACGGTAAGCCACCAGAAGGTACTTCCTTGCCGGTGACCGCTTGAACAATTTGCTTCTCGCTGCCAGCGGGGTACTTAGTCGGAATTAAGATCAGCTCGATAACACTGTTTGCTAATGCGAGCTTTAAAGCTTGAATCGCGCCTGTCATTTCGTTTGCTATCGCGACAACACATTTTTTTGCATTACTGGCCTGCTGTAAAATTTCAGCACCTGAAACTATTTGGTCAGCTTTTTCACGAACCAAGGCTTCATCTGCGCTGATAAAGGGCTCGCATTCGCAGGCATTGATTATTAACAATTGCATTTGCTTTTGCATCGCAAGATTCTGTTTCCCAGGCGGTGGGAAATCTACACCTCCTAAACCGCTAACACCCAAATCATGTAGTTTTTCTATAAGCTGGGATGCGCTTAACGATTGGTATTGCGTCACTGCTTGTGGTGGCTCGAACTTGTCTTGGCCGTCTACGGCAATAACTATATGCAGCTGGCGTTCTGCAAATGAGTTGACGACATGCTTTGCAGAAATTTCCTTAATCTGACCTGATGTTGGGGCATGAATCGGAATTCCATACCCCGTTGTCGGTGTCGCGATTAGTTGGTTTTTGAGCACCAGGTCGCCGACAGAAACTAGAGTTTCGAGGCTTTTTCCATCGCATTGCTTGAGAGATAGCCACAGCTCCTCTGGCATTGGTGTTGTCATTATCTTGGAACGTAGCGAGCGCTCTTTAAAAGGCGGTGGGGTTATCCCTCCTGGAGTTTTATGGACTGCTGTTGAGTCCTTGCTCAAGAGCAGGCGTGCTAGCAAATTCATGGTTGCCTCCCCGAGCTGTTGTGGTGACTGTTTACCTCATCTGGTAAAGACCAACTAGGCTGTATATTCGCGAGCGCTGGAACCATGTCGATGCAATCCACAGGGCAGGGGTCGACACATAAATCGCATCCGGTGCATTCTGCTTCGATGACCGTATGCATCAATTTAGGACCACCGAGGATGGCATCAACCGGGCAAGCTTTAATGCATTTTGTGCAGCCGATACATTCATCTTCTCGAATAACTGCGACCTTAAATACTTCGAACTCACCATGAGCGGGGTTAAGGGTTTTGACCTGATCATTTACTAGTGCAGTGAGTTTAACAATAGTCTCTATTCCACCGGGTGGGCATTGGTTTACTGGCTCGCCTTGACTGATAGCACGAGCGTAAGGTCTACAGCCCTCGTAGCCACATTGTCCGCACTGTGTTTGGGGTAATAGCCGGTTGATTTTGTCAACTAATAAGCTCTCTTGCTCGCGTTGTTTTTTAATCCAGTAGTAAGCCTGTGCTAAGGCATACAGGGTAACTAAAACGACCACGCTGATGAATAGATAAGTGGCAGCTGTTGTATTGACGAAAGGGGTTTCCACTAGAATAGTCCTGTAAACCCAAGAAAGCTCATTGCAGCTATACCCGCGCTTATTAGCAAAATTGGATTGTCTCTAAACGCATCTGGCGTGTCCGAAGTGCTTAGTCTTATTTTAAGTGCGCCGAGGCCTATCAGGACAAACGCAAAGCCTAGTGCTGCGCCAAAGCTTACTGCCATAGCGTGGAAAAAGTTGCTGACAGAAGGAGACATATCAGAGTTTTGCAAAGAATTTCCAACAACAGCGCTATTAATCCCAGCTAGATAAAAACCGATAGGCTGCTGGCGAGCTATGAGTTTAAAATTTTCTCGAACGATTACCGTTAGGACAGTGGTAAGAGTCGCGCTTATTACAACAAAGACAATAAGCCTTAACACTCCGAGGGCGAGTGGAGATAAAACGAACCAGAATAAAAGCTGATTTATGCTTGAACTCAGAACAAGGACAATCGCGGTAAAAATGGCAATATCAATTGCCGGTTGGAGACGCTCACTGAAATTAGCGACAGCAGAGACACCCAAAAGTTGGATGAAGACTATATTATTCACCAAAGCTGCGGCTAAGATGATACTCGCGATGTCGGACATTGGGGATGGTAGTCCTAATTAAACCGTTGAAAGTTGCGATGATTCTAGCACGCTTAAGTCAGCCATAAAAAACCCTGCGTTCTTTGCAGGGTCTCGGTCTGGGCTGGGCTTAATAGGTAGAGGCTAGCTCGCCAAGTGGTGAGCACTCTAGTCGGGAAACAATGCTTTAGAGTAGGCAGCTGGAATCCTATATTGATCCAAAATTTGTTGTTCTGAGTCAACGGCATCGGCGTGATTGATAACCATCTGATAGCCGTTTGTGTTTTCAAAAACGATATTATCTGAGCCGCTGTTCTTTACCATGTCGGAGAAATGCGCAAAATCTCGAATTGGTTCACCGTTAACCGAATCCACTACCCAATTGCGCCAGTCGTGATAACCTAAATTCACGTCAGCGGCGAGCACTTGAAGTGCGACCACACGCTCTCGGCGTTCTGGTGAGCTCCATTCATTGCGAGCTTGCAAGAGAGCAACAGGTGCCGCCCGTGACCAATCATTGCCCCATCGTTTAATAAGGTTCATATTGAGTGGTACGAACAAAATTCCGCCATAAATATAGTACTCAGGCGTTTCATCAAACTGCTCGCCGGCAACAAGGCTATAGCTTTCCAATGCTCGGTCGGCGTTAAGTTTGGCGGTGCGGACTTTACCGGCGCGCGAGTAAGTAATATTGATGCTCTCGCCAATGTGGTGTAAATCGATCGCATGTTTATAATCGGTGAGAAGATCTTCTGACAATTTAATGCTGCCATCATCTGCAATGTCATAGTCATCTATCTTTAAAATAACATCGTTTTCTCTGAGCTTGCCGCGAGCAGGTGAGTTTTCGAACACTTTAATAACTAAGACACCGTGGTCGTCGTCACTAATACCATAAGCCAGTTTTGCTGCGGGTGAATCTAAAGTTTGGGTTCGAAAACCTAGGTCAGGGAAGCCGTCATGCTGGTTATCTTTACTGTCTTCCAGCACGTGACGGATGATGCTGGGAGGAACAAAATAACCTAGGTTTTCAGCGCGACCGCCAGCGTTGGCTTGCATTACAACCCCAACGATCTCGCGATTAACTATAACGGGCCCACCGCTATTTCCAGGATTGATCGCCGCGTCGAGTTGGCCAGCTAAAAGGTAGGAGCCGGCGTGAGCATAGATCTGCTGCTCGACCCTTGAGAGGATGCCTTTAGTTATACTGAGTGACTTTCCTCCAATAGGATAACCATAGACCGAGACCTCATCTAAAGGCTCTGGTAGATTGCCAATTGCTAGTGCTTTGAGATCATCAAAAAAACCCTCTTCCTCTACCGTTATTAAAGCTAGATCTGCCTCATGGGAGATGAATGACACTTTTGCAAGATAGCGTTTAGGGTCATTGTGTTTTTGTGCTTGGACATAGCTCGCGTTGGCAACGACATGAGCATTGGTGAGGATTTGATTGTTGGCGATGACCGCACCAGAGCCGCTACTTTGGCGAGGATTTAGTAGCCGCCACGGGGTAAAATAATCGGGCGCTGCTTGAGTGGTATAAATTTTTATGACTGAATCTTCAATCGCCCGTATTTCACTGCTTTGCGCGTTTATATTCGTGCTTAACGTAGAAAAAGACATAGCAGTAGTGAATAGAATCATACTGCGCGAGACAGCCCTTAGGGACTTGGTTGCTATTCTTGAAATTAAATTCATATTGTCCTGTTGGTTCATCCATTTATTTATTCATAGACAGAAAAATTGTGATCGATCCAGCGACGTTCTTCGAGCCATACGATGCCAGTGCGTGCCACTATTTTCAACTACGGCGATAGCCTAAGTAGCTGTTGGTTGTGATGACTAGGCCGTCCGGTTAAGGTTTTTATCCGCGAAAATGTCCAAACCCGTGTGACAGCAATCTCTACGTTACTCGCATTCCTGGCTTTGCACCTTCGTGAGGCTCTAACAACCAGATGTCAGATCCGCCTGGTCCTGCGGCTAACACCATGCCCTCTGATAAGCCGAATTTCATCTTTCTGGGCTTTAGATTAGCAACTACAACAGTTAGCTTACCCTTAAGGTTAGCTGGGTCATAGGCGGACTTGATGCCAGAAAAGACTGTTCGCATTATTGTCTCTCCCTTCTCGTCCTTGCCTAGATCAAGGGTCAGTTTTAAAAGCTTGTCTGCGCCTTCGACATGATCGGCGTTGGTAATCTGTGCTATTCGTAAATCAATTTTAGCGAAATCCTCAAAGTCTATTTCCGGCTCAAAAGGAGAGCTTGCAGCATTCGAGTCTATGCGTGCTGCTGGCTCAACAATACTCGTGCTGGCTTCAAATTCAGCTTGAGTTTCAGTTAGCATAGCTTGCACTTTATCTGCTTCAACACGGGTCATTAGTGGTTTGAATTTCCTTATTTCATGCTCAAGTAAAAGGTCATCTAGATCATCCCAGGTCAGCTCGGATACGTTTAGAAATTCCTCGGCCTGCGCTGCCATTGCTGGCAATACTGGCTTGAGATAGATGACTAAGAGGCGAAAAGAATTGATTCCCGTACTGCAAACCTGCTGTAGCTCATCGGACTGTTTGTCTTCTTTGGCAATGACCCAAGGTTGTTTGTCATTGATATATTGATTGGCTTTATCCGCAAGTGACATGATGAGTCTGATGGCTTTGCCGTATTCTCGTTCTTGATAATAATTGGTAATCTCTTTTTTGGCGGCCTGCATTTCGGCAAGTAACTCTGGATTATCTAACTCGCTGGATAATTGACCGTTGAAACCTTTGCTGATAAAACCAGCGCAGCGGCTCGCAATATTGACAACTTTTCCGACTAAGTCAGAATTAACTCTAAGAGCAAAATCTTCGAGGTTTAAATCCAAATCATCCACCCCAGAGGATAATTTTGCGGCAAGATAGTAACGTAAATACTCTGGGTTCAAATGCTTCAAATAGGTTTTGGCGTTAACGAAAGTTCCCCGCGACTTAGACATCTTGGTTCCATCAACCGTAAGAAAACCGTGGGCATAAACGGCGGTAGGGGTACGATAACCCGCGCTGGTCAGCATGGCCGGCCAGAATAAAGTGTGAAAATTGATAATGTCTTTGCCAATAAAATGAAACAGCTCGGTATCACTGTCGACTTTCCAGTACTCGTCAAAGTTATAGTCGCTGCGATCGCAGAGATTTTGAAAGCTGGCCATATAACCGATAGGTGCATCTAACCATACATAGAAGTATTTGCCTGGGGCTCCAGGGATTTCAAATCCAAAGTAAGGCGCATCTCGGCTTATATCCCATTCTTTAAGCTCGTCATCTAGCCACTCGCTTAGTTTATTGGCCACCGGTTCTTGTAATGTTCCGCTTCTCGTCCAAACTCTAAGCATGTCTTTGAATTCAGGAAGCTTAAAGAAAAAGTGCTCTGATTCTTTTTCCACAGGGGTGGCGCCGGAAATAGTCGAACGGGGGTTTATTAATTCTGCAGGGCTATAGGTAGAGCCGCAAGACTCACAATTATCGCCGTATTGGTCAGCTGTCTTACATTTAGGGCAGGTTCCAATGATGTAGCGATCTGCTAAGAAAAGGCCTTTTTCTGGATCGAAAAGCTGTTTGATGTGCCGCCTAGCGATATGACCGTTATTATCTATTGTCTTGTAAATTGACTCGGATAATTTTCGGTTTTCCTCAGTATGGGTAGAGTAGAAATTATCAAATTGGATATGAAAGCCTGCATAGTCTTTTTGATGCTCGGCATTGACCTTGTCGATAAGCTCCTGTGGGCTTATTCCCTGGCGCTGTGCACTGAGCATTATCGCTGTACCGTGGGCATCGTCGGCACAAACATAGACACAATCATGGCCCAATAAGTTTTGTAGCCGCACCCAAATGTCGGTTTGAATCGCTTCCATCATATGGCCAAGATGGATTGCTCCATTGGCGTAGGGAAGTGCGCTGGTTACGAGGATTTTGCGAGTGCTCAAGAAATTTCCTTATTTTAAGTGCCGAAGGCCGACAGACGTGGCCGTCTCGACACTACAGGACCCACTATACTGTCAGTTGGGCAGTTTTCATTGATCTTAAGTTGTTTAGATCTCAGCCATTTCAAAATCTTCCTTACCAACACCGCAGTCCGGGCACATCCAATCATCGGGTATATCATCCCAACGGGTGCCTGGAGCGATACCTTCTTCAGGTAGGCCTAGTTCTTCATCATAGATGAAACTGCAAACCAAACATTGCCACTTTTTCACGCGTATTACCTCCAGTCTTAGTATTTGTTTAACTACTGCCCATTTCAAACTTTGAAAGTTCCAGCCATACCAAAAACCGTTTTGGCGAGGCGACGATAAGGTTTTGAATCTGGGATTAGCGGCAAAATTGCCACATAGCGATATATAAAGGCTGGGTATTTTACTCCAAACTGGCAACAATTTCAGTAGCTTTTTAGGGTTTTGCAGCATTGGAGCGTGCAAGCAAATAACAGGTGATTCAACCCTTGAATGGCATTATCATTCGCGCTCCCCTGAGATTAGCGTCTTACCTTTTGGAAATTAAATATGAGTATCAAGTCAGATCGTTGGATTAGAGAAATGTCTCGTACCCAGGGCATGATAGAGCCATTTGAGCCGGAGCAAGTGCGTTTCGAGGACGGTGAAAAGGTTATTTCTTACGGGACCTCAAGTTATGGCTATGACGTGCGCTGTGCTACGGAGTTCAAAATTTTCACTAATGTCCATACGACTAGTGTTGTTGACCCCAAGAATTTTGACGAAAGTTGCTTTATTACAATTGATGAGCCGCACTGTATAATCCCACCGAACTCCTTTGTTTTGGCTAGAACCATTGAGTATTTTCGGATTCCAAAAGATGTTCTTACTATCTGCCTAGGCAAATCCACCTACGCTCGGTGCGGCATTATTGTTAATGTCACGCCTTTAGAGCCTGAGTGGGAGGGTCATGTAACCTTGGAATTTTCAAACACTACGCCGCTACCAGCCAAGATTTACGCTAATGAAGGCGTTGCACAGATGCTGTTCTATCAATCTGATGAGCAGTGTGAAACTACCTATAAACAGCGCAACGGCAAGTACATGGGACAAATTGGTGTTACACCGCCCAAGGCTTAAACACAAAACAAACTAGCAATGCATCCCGATGTCGCTAATGCATAGTGTCATCGGGAATAAGCCGCCTGCTGCTTATTCTTAAATCCCATTTTTTTGTCAATAAACCATGTGCCAACCTCTGTATTCCCAGTCAAAATCTTGACCCGGGATCTTTCTATTTAACTTAAGTATCTGACAATTATAACTTTTCTTGAATGGCACGAAGATTGCTATGTCTAAGACAAGGGGCATAGGCTTGCCGGTTGGGAAAAAACTGGCCGCCTTCCTCTGATGAGTCTCAAGGATTGAGACTTTGTAATACACAATGAGCAGGAAGCTTAAACCATGAGTATTGTTACTAGCATCGCCACTTCGCCTAGCAATCAGACTAGCCCCGAACAACGTCACGAATTCGATCAGGTAAGTAGCAGTGTCTCATCGGAAACCTTTCCGAAACGGCGGCTAGGCTTTGCTTCTGCGGCGGGTATGGTAAACCGTGTTACCGGGGTCGGCTTAGTTACGCCAAGTCTAGAGCAGCTTCGAGACAAATTAATTGATGTCAACCGAAGACCAAATAATGATGCTGGCATCCAAGGGCTCTCGCTGGAGAGTCTTATGCACGCGCTTCCCTCAGGAGTTGTCATTCTAGATAGCTATGGCCGGATCAGGCATAGCAATCGGGCAGCAATACAAATGCTCGGTGCACTGAAGCAAGGACAGTATTGGCGCGAGCTAATTGTCGAAAAATTTGAGCCACGCCTTGATGATGGTCATGAAGTCTCACTAAAAAATGGGTTAAGAGTGAATCTATCCACCCGGTCATTAGAAAACGAAAGCGGCCAACTTATTGTTATTAACGATTTAACAGAGACTAGAAAACTACAAACACAACTTAGCCGGCATCAGCGCCTTTCGTCTATGGGGAAGATGATGTCCTCCTTGGCTCACCAAATTAGAACGCCTTTATCTGCCGCCTTACTTCATGCTGATAATCTTGTTAGACGGCACAAACAAGACAAGGCTATCGATGACAGTGGACGTAAAATAATTTCTCGTCTTCGAAATATAGAAAGACAGATTAGAGACATGCTTATCTTCGCGAAAGGTGAGACAACCCTCACATCAAATGTTTCAACCTTAGAGCTTGTGGAGCACATGCACGAGTCTGCTCGCGATCTGGCTGATTACTATGGGGGCATACTAAAGTGGGTAGATAAAAGTGACGGCGCCATGTTGAGCTGTAATTTAGATGCGCTTATTGGCGCTTTCCTGAACATACTAGAAAACGCTTTTCAAGCTAGCGGGAAAAATGCTTCAGTGACAGTGTCTGTAACTATAGAAGGAGCGGATTCTGAATATCAGGATTATATGCTCAGTATTGATGTTGCTGACCAAGGCGTTGGAATTGGGGAGTCGCTGTTAAAGTCTTTAGAGGAGCCATTTAACACAACCAAGGCCAATGGTAATGGCTTGGGCTTAGCAATTGTTCGTTTGGTATGTAAATCCCACAGTGGAAAATTTAGCCTGACAGGCAACGAAAATGGCAGTGGCGCTACCGCAAAGATTCTGTTGCCGGTAAGTTTTACAGGAGCCGGTCAATGAATCAGGCAATGGGCAGTGCAATGAGTCAGGACATAAGTCCGGCTATAAACAGATCAATCGTACTAATTGTTGAAGACGACCGAGATTTGCGTGAGGCTCTAGTTGACACTCTCCAAGCATCGGATTGTTATGTGGTAGCAGCTGAAAATGGCGAGGCCGCAATGAAAGTGTTGGCTACTCAGCATGTGGACTTGGTTTGCTCAGACGTCAATATGCCGGGTATGAACGGCATCCAACTGCTTCAGAAAATCCAGCAAGAAATTCCCTCTATGCCAGTAATATTAATGACCGCTTATGGTTCTATAGAGCATTCAGTGAGCGCAATGCACAAAGGTGCAAGCGACTATTTAGTAAAGCCTTTTCGAGCTGAAGTATTCGTATCAGTCATTGCTAAGTATCTCAATCAAGGTGTGATTTGTACTGAGGATTTACCTGTGGCTGAGGAGCCTAGCAGTAAACAACTACTCAGGCTGGCGGCGAAGGTTGCTGCAACTGATGCGACGGTATTGATTACGGGAGAAAGCGGCACCGGTAAGGAGGTTCTCGCAAGGTACATACACAATAACTCGCCTCGGAATTCCTCGCCATTCGTTGCAATAAACTGTGCCGCCATTCCAGAAAATATGCTGGAAGCAACATTGTTTGGATACGAGAAAGGAGCGTTTACTGGGGCTCATGTTGGTCGAGAAGGGAAATTCGAATTGGCGAACGGTGGGACGATCTTGCTTGATGAAATATCCGAAATGGATCTTGGTTTGCAAGCTAAGCTACTTCGAGTTTTACAAGAACGGGAAGTGGAAAGGCTGGGCGGTCGAGAAAATTTAAAACTAAATGTACGAGTTATTGCAACCAGTAATCGAGACCTGAAGAAATGTGCTAAAGAGGGAACTTTTCGTGAGGATCTTTATTATCGACTGAGCGTTTTTCCGATGCGCTGGTTGCCCTTGCGAGAACGCCGCGATGATATTCTGCCCATTGCTTACAAAGTTATGGGTGAGCACTGTCGCAAAATGGGACGTAAGTCTGGTCGCTTTGATAAGAGTGCTGAAAATGCTCTACGTGCATTTGATTGGCCAGGAAATGTTCGCGAGTTAGATAACACGATTCAGCGCGCTTTGGTTATTCAAGACCAAGCCTGCCTTACAGCGGCAGACCTTTCATTGGACAGTGAAAGCATAACGGGCATTGATTCGCTTCTCAATATGATGAGGCCTGAGGAAAGTGAAAGCTTATCTCCAAGTAGATCATTGACGCCTAAAGAAGAAGGTGGCCGGTTGGACAGTGATTTAAAACAGCGAGAATTTGACGTTATCCTTAAAACGCTTCGACAGAATCGGGGTAAGAGAAAGAAGACTGCTGAGATACTAGGTATATCAGCAAGGACGCTGCGCTACAAAATTGCGCGTATGCGTGAATTCGGAATTGATGTCGAAGGCTTATTGGAAATTTAATTAACTAGCTTATTTTTAATAAACAAAGGAATTAGCAATGAATACAATTTCGGACCGAGCAGATATTAGCCGCATTTTGATGCAGGTACGAGATATGCAGGCCCAAATGGAAGACGGAGCTCTTAAAGGAGTTCAAAATGACATTGTCTTAAAAGATGTGAGTGGGTCAGCGTCAATTAAATCTGACAGTGCCGGTTTTGGTTCTATGCTAAAGCAAGCGGTCAATGCTGTGAATGACTCGCAGAGTAAATCAGGAGAATTGCAGACAGCCTATGAGATGGGTGATCCTAATGTTGACCTAACAGAGGTAATGATTCAAATGCAAAAGGCAAGCGTGTCTTTTGAGGCGATGACTCAGGTTCGAAACAAAATGATTACGGCTTACCAAGAAGTTATGAATATGCAGGTTTAACTTGACAATGTATTAACACGCTATTGGCTTAGAGCATTGAATTAGCTCGAGCTAAGACCGAATTAAAGTCCGCAAATGGATTGTGGGCTAAAGTTTTTAAAGGGATTTAAGATGGCTAGTGTACCAACAACAACACCCGCAAGTATTGATGATTCATTCGGCGGGCAAGGTAAAAATATTGGTATTAAAGCACCTGGTAATACCGATATGCTCGCAGGTTTCGGCAGTCTAGACATATTTAGACAGTTGGGCTTAATGATAGGCTTAATGGCCAGTGTGGCAATTGGTTTTGCTGTCGTCTTGTGGTCCCGTAGTGATAACTACCAACCCGTGTTTGGCAACATGCAGGGCTATGATGCCAGCATGATAATGGATACTTTGGATGCCAATACAGCGGACTATCGAATAGATCCAAATTCTGGGGTTATCCTTGTGCGTGCTGATGACTTGGCCTCTATCAGACTGCGCTTAGCAGCGGCTGGGGTTACTCGCTATGACGGCACTGGGTATGAGCTTTTAGATAAGGAACAAGCCTTAGGGACCAGTCAGTTCATGGAGGCCAACCGAATCAAACGCAGCCAAGAAGGTGAGCTGCAGCGAACTATTATGAGTTTCCGTAACGTCCAATCAGCGCGGGTTCACATCGCTATCCCTGAGCGTTCGGTATTCATGAGATCTACAAATAAACCTACCGCATCGGTTTTTTTAAGTCTAAATTCTGGAGGAGGGCTTTCCGAAACACAAATAGATGCCATTGCAAATCTAGTCGCCTCAAGCATTCCAGAACTAAGTGTTGAAGATGTGACGATTGTGGATCAGCGGGGAAATTTATTATCGAAAGAAGAAATGAATTTTGGCCTAGAGATGGCTGATCAGCAATTTCAATATGCCCGTAAATTTGAGGCGAGTTTGGTAGATCGGGTCAGAGGTATACTAAGTCCGGTAGTGGGATTCGATGGTTTTCAGGCAGAAGTTACCGCTGATATCGATTTTACTCAGCTAGAGCAAGCAGCTGAAAGCTATGATCCATCGACTCAAGTTTTAAGGAGCGAACAGACTCTCGATGAGCGTTTAGCAGGTGATGAAGCCAACGGAGGAATTCCTGGCGCGCTAACCAACCAACCGCCGGCCGACGGAGTTTTAACGGACAACCTAAATGTAGGGAATCAAACCGCAGAGATACCGAGCGGTAACCGCCGCCAAACAGCGACTCGAAACTATGAGTTGGGTAGGCAGGTTAGCTATACCAACCATGACCCTGTTTCAATTAATCGAATTTCGGTGGCAGTAGTTCTAGATGATCTAAAAGGCTTGGACGACGCTCCGCCGGAGCCTTGGACTGAACTTCAGTTGGCGCAGATTACTACCCTAGTAAAAGATGCGGTTGGTTTTAATGAGACACGAGGTGACCGAGTCACAGTAATAAATAATAGTTTTGCAAAAATAGCACGAGTCATCCCTGTATCTATACCTGTTTGGGAGCAGTCTTGGGTGCAAAATCTAGCCAAACAATTAGCCGCAGGTATTTTTATTCTGTTACTGGTCATGGGTGTCTTACGTCCGGTTCTAAAAAACTTGGCCAGCGCTAATCCTGAGAGTAGACAGCTAGCTTTGGCCGCAACACAGGGTGATTTTTCAGATTTCGCATCAGCGGAACAAGCGATGATGAATGATGATGTTCGGTTCTCGTCGCGAGCGGGGGGCATGTTGCCCAATCCTGTTGCAGATGACGGCGGTTACGAGCGCCAAATAAACACGGTACGCGGGTTGGTTGCTGAAGATCCTGGTCGGGTTGCACAGGTTGTTAAGAAATGGGTGGGTTCAGATGGCCAAAGCTAATCAGGATGTAAAGGCATTTCAAGACCCTTCGTTGGAAGACCCTGCTAACAGGGCAGCAATTCTTTTAATGTCTTTGGGAGAAAAAGACGCGGCGGATATTCTTCGTTACATGGCTCCTATGGAAGTTCAAAAAGTAGGTACTGCAATGTCTGCGATCTCAAACGTGGCGCGTTCAGATGTTGAGTTAGTAATTAGCAGTTTTCTTGAAAGTTATAGCAGTCAAACTGGGCTCGGTCTGGGTACGGAAAATTATATTAGAAATATGCTGGTGCAAGCCTTAGGTGAGGACAAGGCCAGCGGAATTCTTGATACTATTTTAGTGCATGGTTCTACTAGTGGCATTGATAGTTTGCAATGGATGGATCCTAGGTCTGTAGCGAACGCTATACAGAATGAGCACCCACAAATTCAGGCTGTGGTATTAAGCTACCTTGATCCAGAACGATCCGCGAATATCTTGGTTAACTTTTCTGAAAAAACCCGTCTCGATATAATCATGCGAATTGCAGCTTTAGAAAGCGTACAGCCCGATGCTTTGAAAGAACTAAATTCCATTCTTGAAAAACAGTTTTCTGGTAAAGGCGCAAATCCTGCTACTAATATCGGTGGCACCAAAACCGCTGCAGAAATAATGAACAACTTGGAGAGCAGCATCGAATCTGAACTTATGGAGTCGTTAAAAGAGGTGGACGAGGTTCTCAGCGACCAAATACGTGACCTCATGTTTGTTTTTGGTAATCTGAAAGAAGTGGATGATCGCGGAATTCAAGCATTGCTGCGAGAAGTATCCTCTGAGCTGCTTATTCTCGCATTGAAAGGGGCGGATGAAGAGCTGCAAGAAAAAATATTTGGGAACATGTCTAAGCGAGCAGCAGAATTGCTCCGAGACGATCTTGAGGCGAAAGGGCCGGTCAAATTGACTGACGTTGAGACGGCACAAAAAGAGATTCTAATTATCGCTAGACGCATGGCCGAGGAAGGTGACATTCAGCTAGGCGGCGGCGGTGAGCAAATGGTTTAGCGGAGACAAATTTATGGAACAACATCCATTCGATGTATACGCCCGTGTGACTGCTAAAGCGGCAAGTGAGATGGAGATAGAGGCTTGGAGCCCACCAACTATTTCCGATGGCGGACAAATAGTGTATGCAGAAACCAGAGCTTCTGCAAAACCCCAGCTTGAGCTGACTGAAGCAGAGCTAACGCGAAAGCAGGCCTACGACGATGGTTTTACATCAGGTAAAAAAGCAGGGTTTGAATCAGGCAGGACTGAGGGCATGGCCGCTGGTAAAGAGTTGGCTGTTGCTGCGGCTCACAGTGATATGAAACCAAAGCTTATTGAGCTGAATAACTTGCTCACCTCGTTAAGTCACAGCTTGAATGAGGAGGATTACAAATTGGAAAAGACGCTGATGGAACTCGTCGAACGGATCGCGTGTGCGGTTATTAATAAGGAATTATCACTTGAACCTGCAAGCCTGATGAAAGTTATTAAGGAAACAATTTCGGCGCTACCACCTGGTAAAGATAGCATAAAGATTCATCTTAACCCTTTGGATAAGCCCTTCGCAGACGAGGCCGTTGAAGCCGGCGGCGAGAATTGGCGGGTAATTGCTGATGAGGCGATTACACGAGGCGGATGCAAGATTGAGTCAGAACATAGTGAGGCTGACATGACTGTAGAGAGTCGTATCGAGAATGTATTAGAGCAGCTATACGAACAACAGGCTGTTTCTCCAAAGCTGGGGGAAGCCGGTTATGAACCTGCTCCTGAACCAGCAGTTGGTGAGCCTGCCACATCACATTGCGAGTCAAATAGCGCTGGCATTGCACAAATTGAAAGAGCCAACAAGGTGACTGAATAACCTATGCTGCAGCGTCAAAGTATTGCCCAGAAACTCGGCAGTTATCTGCCTGAAAGTCCGATTAAGCTTGAACCCAGAATCGAAGGAAAACTGACTCGTGTCGTTGGTCTCACGCTTGAGGCTGTCGGCTGTGTTGTATCCCTCGGTGATCGCTGTCTAGTATTCGATGGCAAGGTTAAGACCCTAGAGACCGAGGTAGTCGGATTTGATGGGCCTAAAATCTACCTCATGCCGTTGGCACAAATAGAAGGGTTACGGCCCGGTGCGAAGGTGATCCCTATTGCCACAAGCTCGTTGGTAGATGTTGGTGATAAATTGCTCGGCAGAGTGATCAACGCACTTGGTGAGCCAATTGATGATAAAGGGCCACTAGGCACAACGCGACGAGTGACTTTGGATGCAGTGCCCATAAACCCAATGCGCAGAGCTCGAATAGTGAGCGCTTTAGATGTGGGGATTAGCAGCATAAATTCCTTACTTACGGTGGGTAAGGGGCAGCGACTAGGTTTATTTGCTGGCAGTGGCGTGGGTAAGAGTGTGCTTCTAGGCATGATGACCAAAGCGACCACGGCTGAGGTAATAGTTGTTGGATTAATTGGTGAACGTGGAAGGGAGGTTAAGGAGTTCATCGAGGAGATTCTAGGTCCTGAAGGACTCGCTCGATCGGTTGTTGTGGTGTCTCCAGCGGATGAATCGCCGTTACTGCGACTGCGGGCATCAAACTTAACTATGCGAATAGCGGAAGACTTTCGACAACAAGGAAAGGATGTATTGCTACTAATGGATTCGCTCACACGCTATGCCATGGCGCAGAGGGAAATTGCCTTGGCGATTGGCGAACCGCCGGCGACAAAAGGTTACCCGCCTTCTGTTTTTGCTAAGTTGCCGCAATTGGTGGAGCGCGCGGGTAATTCGGAATCTACGAAAGGCTCAGTAACAGCCTTCTTTACAGTTCTAACTGAAGGTGATGACCAGCAAGACCCTATTGCTGATTCGGCCCGAGCTATTCTTGATGGTCACATTGTTTTGTCAAGGCGACTCGCTGAGGAAGGACATTACCCCGCTATCGATATCGAGGCATCCATCAGTCGAGTCATGCCAGCGATTGCAGACGCTAAGCATATGCAAGAAGCCAATGCTTTTAGGAAGCTCTATTCTACGTACGAGCAAAACAAAGACTTAATAAGCGTTGGTGCTTATGTTTCTGGTTCTGATCCGGTAATTGATAAGGCGGTAGAGAGAAGGCCTTATTTTACAAAATTTCTTCAACAGGGCTTGACTGAGCAAGTGAGTATGCAGTCCGCCAGAGCTAATCTGAGTAAGGTGTTAATGTCGCCTAATCTTAAGTAGAGCGCCGAGAACATATGAAACGAGCAAAACGACTTCAGCCAGTAATTGACCTAGCGCAACTAAAGTCCACGCAAGGGCTGCAAGCGGTGGCGTACATGCAGAAACGCGTACAAGAAGAGCAGGACAAGCTCGCTCAATTAAGCGCCGCCAGAGATGAGTATCAATTTAGTGGCAGTAGGACTAAGCAATCGTTTAATGCCTACTACCTGAAGTCTTACCGGGACTTTGCTAATAATTTAGAGCTAGCGATGCAACAGCAAACTGGCCAAATAGCGACAGTTCAGACGCAATTGCTGCAGGTAAGGAAGCATTGGCTATTACTGGATGCCAAGACTAAAAGTTTGGTGAAGACACAGGCTAAAATAGCCTTGCAAGAAAGGCAGGTATTAGCGGTGCAAGAGCAAAAACAGCAAGATGAATTTGTCAGTCAAGGCATTGCTCGAGCACTGTCAGCGGCTAGGAGCAACCACAACCATTAATTAAAGGCAGTCAACACGCAGTCCAATTAGATTTTCCAGATTTTTTATAATTTTCGTCTATGCTTAGTAAGGGACGAGATAAAGCCCCAAATGCAACTATTGGTTACCCTATCAATTTTTGCTCCTGAGAAGAAACTAGCCATACATTTGGTTGAGGTGAATTATGACCATCGAGTCTTGTGCGTCCCAAAGCGGTAATAAATTGACAATTAGTATTGAAGGGCGGTTTGATTTTAGCGCACACCAAGAATTTCGTGATTGCTATGAGCGAATTGACGCTGAGCCCGTATGTTATGTAGTAGATCTAAATCGTACGACTTATCTCGACAGCTCTGCATTGGGTATGTTGTTACTGCTACGCGATCATGCGGGTGGCGATAATGCGGAAGTTAGTATCGTGAATTGCAATCGTGATGTTAAAAAAATCTTAACAATTTCTAATTTCGAACAGCTATTCTCAATTCAATAGTCCCTCAGGAAATGCGCTGTTAAGGTGCTGGCGTCGATCTTGCCCCTTTTCTAGCGAGAGTAGCTTTATGAATATGCAGCTTGCAGGCACTGACCCAAATCAAAGAATTAAGGTCCTCGTAGCTGATGACAATGAGTCGGATCGAATGATCTTGGGCTCTATTATTAGCAGGCAGGGATATGAAGTACTTGTCGCATCAAACGGTAAAGAAGCTCTTTCTTTGTTCGAGCGGGAACGTCCTCAAATTGTTCTTCTTGACGCTATCATGCCGGAAATGGATGGCATGGAGACAGCACGGTCAATTAAACGGTTAGCCGGTGATGATTTCATCCCAGTGCTTTTTCTAACTTCTTTGCAAGATGCTAGCTCGCTAGCTGAGTGTTTGGATGCTGGTGGCGACGACTTTTTGAGCAAGCCCTATAGTCAAATAATTCTAAAAGCAAAACTCAACGCTTTTTTGCGGATGAGATCAATGCATTCATTAATGCAGGCGCAAAGGGATGAAATATCAAAGCATCATCAGCACTTAATCCACGAACAAAAAGTTGCTAAGCAGGTTTTCGACAATGTAGCCCATTCAGGTTGCCTGAATTCCCCAAATATAAAATTCATGCTCTCGCCGCTAGCGATGTTTAATGGTGATGTTTTGCTGGCAGCTGTGAAACCTTCAGGTGGCATGCATATATTGCTTGGAGATTTTACCGGGCATGGGCTTCCTGCAGCTATCGGTGCTATGCCGATGGCCGAAATATTTTATTTCATGACAAATAAAGGCTTTGGCATAACAGATATCATCGCCGAAATTAATATGAAACTGAAATCCATCCTACCCGTTGGAGTGTTTTGTTGCGGATGCATGGTCGATTTTAATTTCGAGAAACAGATAATTAGGGTTTGGTCTGGGGGCTTGCCAGATTCAATGCTCTTCCACACAAGCTCAAAAACGATAAGCCGAATAGAATCTAAACACGTAGCGTTAGGAATACGTTCGCCTGATGATTTTAATACTGAGCTACAAGTTCTAGAAATGGCTAAGGGCGATCGTTTATTTATTTTTTCTGACGGAATATCAGAAGCGCTAAATTCAAATGGCGAAATGTTCGGTGAAGAGCGAATGATTGATGCCATGCACATTGCCGGGGAGGACGATAAACTATTTTCAAGCATTCAAGACTCAGTCACCGGTTTTATGGGAGATTCTGAGCGTGATGATGACATTACGTTGCTCGAAGTCAAGATGGTTGACGACTTTGAGCTACTTAATGAACACACCAATATAGCTAACGCTGTGCAGACAGGGCCGCAAGACTGGAGTATGCAGTATGAGCTGAGTGCTAATACTCTAAGAGATTTCAACCCATTGCCATTGATGTTGCAAATCATCATGGAGGTGTCTGGCCTTCGACCTTATAGTGGTCAAATTTATACGATAATAGCAGAGTTGTTTTCTAATGCTTTGGAACATGGGGTATTAGGATTAGACTCGGATATCAAAGAGACGGCTGCAGGCTTTATAGAGTATTATGAGGAGCGTACGCGTCAGCTTGAGCTTTTGAACAGCGGGTTTGTTAAATTCCACTTCAAGCACCGCTCTAGTGCTGAGGGAGGAGTCTTAATTGTCAGACTTGAAGACAGTGGTCCTGGATTTGATCATGATGACAAATTAAAATTAAGTACACATCGAAGTAAATATAGCGGCAGAGGCTTGCCATTAGTTCAAAGCTTAACCGATTCTATGGAATATTTAGGGGTAGGGAACGCCGTAGAGGTGACCTATGTGTGGCAATATGATTGACCCAAGTGACGTCGTGAAAACGGAAACAATAGTCGAGTTAAAAGAAATTCTAGCGGATGACTTTAATGTTCTAGTTACGAGCTATCTTGAAGATGCTCAGGCGAGGATTAAAAAGCTACAGTTAGCAATCGAAGACGCTGATGCTGCTGTTATAAAGGCAGAAGCCCACAGCCTTAAAGGTTCCTCGCTCAATTTAGGTGCGCGGAGTTTGCCAGAGCTTTGTTCCCAGTTAGAGAGCTGTGGTGATACCGATTCTCTCGAAGATACCCCCGCGTTATTCTCTCAAATTGAGAACGAATTCCTTAGAGTTGAAACGGTATTAAGCCAGCATGCTAGCTAGTATCACTCCCGCCAATTCCCAAAATTTGCTTTAGCGACTCCTGCGACTCACCAATTGCTGAGTTGCGTTGTTTCTGGCAAGCTTTTTGCTACCAGTACTGTCTATTGCGTAATAACAAGTTGCGCAGATTGAATTTAGGACTTAATCAAGGACAGGTTAATGGCAAATTTGCTATCTCTTTCTCAGTCAATTTCAGCGCTTGGCAATAAATCAGCTGCCATGCCCTCAACAGGGCGCCTGGCTTCAGGTGTTCAAGGAAATGCCTCTGTAACGCCGAGTCTTCTTAATGATGAGACATTGGATGCCGTGCACATTTTTTCACAGTTACTCAACGATTCTACCGAACTCAAGTCAACAGAAACCCTCAAACAAAAAAAACCTTTAACAGACGAAGTGGATTCAAGTTCGGTTCCAGCAATGGATTTGACAGCTGCAGAGCTAGTACCTCTGCGTGGCAATAAATTTCCATTTGAGGGACAAGCATTGCCTCTTTCAACCACGCTGGTAACCGAAAAATTGGCAGAGCGGTTCTATCAAATATCTGCTGATCAGCAAAAACTAGCTGACTTTTCACAAGGCACGGCAGGTCTGTCCAGGTCGCTGATTGACAATAGTGAGCTTGCGCTAAATAACGAAGCTCTGTTAAATGCTAAGACAGACGAAATCTCTTTACTGTCATTGAATTTAGCAGAGTCTGAATTAACAGCTGATACTTTGCTCGCACAGAGCAGAGAAATTTTTTCGAGTTTTAGCGGACAATTCAGCCGCGAGCCTAATGCGAACGCCTCTCATATTGGCACCTCTGGCGTTGATCAGGCGATGGCTGGCGCTATAAACTCAGATGACATAAAGCAGGGGCGCACTAAAGGAGTGGATTCTCTAAACAGTACGGATGGCTTAAGCACTGAACAAGATTCAGACACTGAATTTACAAAATTTGAGGGAATAATTCCCACTCAAGGCTCAAAGTTAAGCGATAAGGTGTTACAGGCGATGACTGGCGCTATAAACTCAGATGACATAAAGCAGGGGCCCACTAAAGGAGTGGATTTTCTAAACATTAGAGATGGATTAAGCACTGATCAAGATTCAGACTCTGAATTTACAAAATTTGAGGGAACAGTTTCCACTCAAGGGTCAAAGTTAAGCGAGAAAGCGTTACAGGTGATGCCTGGCAATTTCTTAGCTCCAACAGCGGCAGAGGCGGGAGTTCCCCAAAATCAAGCGGTGAGCAACGTGCCTGCTCTCACGAATGCACTCAGCCAGTGGCGAGTTGATCAGGATAACAACACAATGGTTACTACTGACCCGCTCGAGCGACAAGGTTTCACCAAGCTATCGGTGCCGTTCAATCAATCTGGCTGGGGAGAGAATTTAGGCCGTCAGTTGAGTCTATTGCTCGCAAAAAATATGGACTCCGCGCAAATTCAATTAGATCCGCCAGAATTAGGCCCGCTGGTGGTGAAAATCCAAATCAACCAAGATCAAGTCAGTCTGCAATTTACCTCAGGGCATGCGGTAGTTAGAGAAGCGCTAGAGCAGTCCTCTCAGCGTCTACAGCAAATGTTCAATGACGAGGGATTGGAGCTAATGGACGTTGGTGTCTTCGATCAAAAATCTGGACAGGATAGTGAGGCCAATGAGAGTGATGAACAAGGCAAGTCTAAGTCTGCACGCGCGGACTCATCTCTTAATAGCGCTGAGGAAAGCGATGGTTTATTGACACATGTTAGAAATATAGCGGTAGACAACGGAAATATTGACTACTTCGTTTGAGGTCTCAACATGAGTTATTTCTATGTTATCTAAGAGGTAAGTTTAATAGAACTAGTAGTAGTAAAAATCTTCAATAAACCTGTAAACCCCCTGGTATCGCCAACAATCCGCTACTGATTCAACTAAAAAGGGTCAGTAAGCTGACTTTGGCACATGACTTGCAAACTATTGTAAACAAATAGCGTTGAGCAGTTCTGCTCTCTAGCAAGGATGCTAGCCCAATAGAAATCATTGAATGATTCTGTTGTCGTTACAGGAGGTTGAGAAAGATCATGGCTGAAGATTTCGAAGAAAAAGAACTTAACTTGGATGAAGGAAGCGCCCCAGCTACCGCCTCTCCGAAAAAATCAAAAACCAAACTAATAGCGATTATCATAGTCGCTTTGCTAGCTGCTGCTGGCGTTGCAGCTTATTTCTTACTTGGCACTTCTGCAGATGCAGATAGCGAAACGCTTGAGGCTGAAGTCGAAGTTGAGTTCGAGGAAGCGCACTACTTATTACTAGAGCCGGCGTTCATTATTAACCTCCCAGATCGCGGTAAACAAAGATTTCTTCAAGCCAGCATTACTTTAATGGCAAGAAGCTCTTCTAGCTTGCTTAAAATTGAACAGAACATGCCAGTTATTCGGCACAATCTTACAAATATTCTTAGTGCACAAACTATTTCTTCTATCCAATCTTCAGGTGGCATAGATAAGGTGCGGTCTCAAGCCCTCAATCAAATTAACACAGTCCTATCCACGCAGTTCAATAGCGAAGCTATAGAACAAGTGTTGTTCACTGCCTTCGTTATGCAGTAGCCGCTTAACCTAAACAGAATAAGACTCAGATTATGCAAGATCTATTATCACAGGACGAAATTGATGCGCTTCTTCACGGTGTTGACGATGGCGATGTTGAAACCGAGTCAGAAATTGATGACGAAGGTGTCAGGTCATATGATTTAACCAATCAGCACAGAATCGTGAGCGGCAGAATGCCGATATTGGAAACAATTAACGAACGATTCGCGCGGTATACACGAGTTAGTTTGTACAACTTATTAAGGCGTAACTGTGATGTATCAATAGGCGGTATTCAAGTAACTAAGTTTGGTGAATACATACATAGCCTCTACGTGCCAACTAGTTTGAATATCGTGAAATTTAACCCACTAAGGGGGCATGGTCTTTTTGTCCTCGATGCCAAGTTAGTTTTTAAATTAGTTGACAATTTCTTTGGCGGAGATGGCAGGCACTCAAAAATTGAAGGTCGAGAGTTTACTCCTGCTGAGCAACGCGTGGTGCAAATGGTATTAGGAGAGGCGTTTTCTGATCTCGCAGAGGCATGGAAGAGCGTTTTCAAAATTGATTTTGAGCATGTTAGTACGGAGGTCAACCCATCGCTTGCTAACAACTTGGTTCGCGAAAGTGAGTTGGTTATCGTTAGTACTTTTAATGTTGAACTCGACGGCGGAGGCGGGGATTTTCAGGTCGCTATACCTTACTCGATGATTGAACCTATTAAAGAACTACTTGATGCTGGGATGAAAAGTGATTCGGAAGTATATGACGACCGCTGGAGTAAGGCTTTACGCCGAGAAATACTCGATGCGGATATTGAATTTAGCTGCAATCTTTTTCAGAAAAAGATTTCGCTAAGGGATGTGGTTGATCTGGAAGAGGGGGATATTATCCCGGTTGATATGCAGGAACACATTCTTTTACGGGCCAATGGAATTCCTATGTTTAAAACAAAAATGGGTATCTTGGGCGGAAATATCGCGTTGAAAGTTGACGAGGTTTACAAACACAAAGGTTAAAAATATGTTTAAAGATTTGAAGGAGGTTATCAATGTCTGAAGAAAATAATACGCAAGCACGCGAAGGTTCGGAAGATGTGGCTGCTGCTATGGAAGGAGAATCATCGAGCGCAGTATCTGGCGGAAATGACTCAAACATCGGTTCGCCAGACATGGATGTCATTCTGGATATTCCTGTGCAGCTCGCGATGGAAGTAGGAACTACCTCGATCTCGATACGAAACTTGCTGCAATTAAACAAGGGCTCAGTTATTGAATTAGACCGATTAGCGGGCGAACCATTGGATGTTCTCGTTAACGGCACACTTATAGCTCATGGCGAAGTGGTGGTTGTTAACGATAAGTACGGTATCCGCATGACCGACGTAATAAGCCCCTCAGAGCGAATTAAGAAACTTAACTAAGTAGCATAAATGATAATTGATTAGTACTTGGGCTTTATCGAGGTGTATTTCACTGTGTATTTACTTGATTTTTTCCAGAAATGACAAAGAGCTTAACTATTATGGCAGAACAAACTACAAACCAAGCATCGATTCTAGCCGAAGGGATGTCACCGCTTAACGTAGCTGGACTTTTTGATGTCGTGATTGGATTGGCATTTATTGTCTTTCTTATATTCGCTTTGGCGTTCCTGTTTAAAAAATACGGGAGTGCAGGGGTTGGCATGGGCGGGCTTATAAAGGTGGTGGCCGCAATGTCGCTTGGCGGCAGAGACCGTATTGCGCTGATTACGGTTGGACAAAAGCAAATGCTGCTTGGCATTTCTCCTGGTCGCATTGCAACGCTACACGTGTTCGAAGAAGCCCTTGAAGACATTACCGCGTCGGCGGGGCAGTCACAAAATCCAAGCAGTGAATTTGCGAAAAAACTACAAGGTTTGCTTTCAGGTAACCGATCATGATCCGACGCTTAGCATGTCATAAAAACTTAGTTAGAGCGTCTAGATTCGGCATAGCTACAGGAGTATTTTTTGGATTCGGCTTGGTCGCAAATGGACAGGAACTTACTGCCATCGACCAACTGTCCAATCTAAGTGGTGGACTAGGAATTCCTGCACTATCGGTAACAACTGATGCGGACGGCTCGCAAAATTACTCGGTTACTATTCAAATATTGGCGATCATGACTGCTTTGACTTTACTGCCAGCGCTGTTGATGATGATGACGTCATTTACCAGAGTTATTGTCGTGTTCGCGATTTTGAGGCAAGCCATGGGCCTCCAGCAAACACCGTCGAACCAAGTATTGCTCGGGTTGGCATTGTTTCTCTCGATTTTTATCATGATGCCGGTCTTCACCGAGGTAAATGAAGTCGCCCTACAGCCTTATTTGAATGAGCAGATAGGGGTCCAAGACGCACTCTTGCAAGCAGAATCTCCATTTAGGAATTTCATGTTCTCTCAGACTCGAGAGTCAGACCTGGCTTTATTTTTAAACCTTTCTGAAACAGAAGGTGTTGAGACCGAGGCTGATGTCCCCTTTAGTGTTTTGGTTCCGGCGTATATGACTAGTGAACTGAAAACCGCATTTCAAATTGGTTTTATGCTTTTTATACCTTTTTTAGTGATTGATCTAGTTGTGGCAAGTGTGTTGATGGCCATGGGTATGATGATGCTCTCCCCCATTATCATATCTTTACCCTTCAAGATTATGCTTTTTGTTTTAGTAGACGGTTGGGCAATGGTTATTGGTACCGTGGCGGCTAGTTTCACCACTTAGTGAATAGGAGTTTTTATGCAAGCAGTATCTGTATCGGCAGTATGGGGAGAGGCAATGTTTTTGATAGTGACTCTTGTACTTGTCATTATTCTTCCGAGTTTGTTAGTGGGGCTGCTAGTTAGTACATTTCAAGCAGCGACTCAAATTAATGAGCAGACGCTTAGTTTTCTTCCTCGTCTCATTACTACACTAAGCGCTATTGTTATCGCTGGCCCTTGGATTGTACAAAGCATGTTGGAATTCACTCGGAATCTCATCAAGACCATTCCCTATATGGTGTTCTAATGGAGCTTCTTAATTTTTCAGAAGAACAGTTAGGAGCTTATCTAGGACAGTTTTTATGGCCACTTTTTCGCGTTATGGGTTTTTTGATGGTTGCCCCTGTAATAGGTTCGCAACTGGTTCCTACTAGAATCAGGTTGATCATTGCTGTGGCAATCGCAGTTCTCATAGCGCCTGTGTTGCCAGACATGCCCCAGGTTCAAGGGCTTTCAGTTCAAGCAATATTGCTTGTGGGTCAGCAGCTTCTTATTGGTTTGTCGTTGGGCTTCTTCTTGCAAATGGTATTTCAAACTTTTGTATTAGCGGGCCAAATGATCGCTATGCAAATGGGATTAGGTTTTGCCTCGATGATGGACCCAACCAACGGCGTAAATGTTGCTGTTGTCAGTAGTTTCTATTTGATGTTTGTCACCATGCTATTTATTGCTTTGGATGGTCATCTCACAATGTTAGAAGTATTGGTAGAAAGCTTTCGTTCGCTGCCAATTTCTCTTGACTTTAATTTCGCGAGCACATCTCTTTTAGCAATAATCAGTTCAATTAGTTGGATATTTTCTAGCGCTATGATAATTGCACTCCCGGCTCTGACAGCCTTACTTATCACCAACGTCGCTTTTGGAATAATGACCAGGGCGGCACCACAGCTAAATATTTTTGCGCTGGGTTTTCCTGTATCACTGCTCCTAGGCGTTTTTTTAATGTGGCTGACTCTGCCTGCCGTAGCCGAATCAGCGGCGAACTTATTTGAGCAGGCCTTTATTCGTATGGCACAGCTAACCAATCAATAATAAGTCAATTAATTTTTGAGATACAACTATGGCCGAAGGCAATGATTCTTCAGCAGAAAAGTCAGAAGAACCAACCCAGAAACGCTTAGATAAAGCGCGAGAGGATGGGGAAACAGTCCGCTCTAAGGAACTAAACACGACTGCGATTATGCTAGCAGGCGCTTCTGGTTTACTTTTATTTGGGCCGTCTTTAGCGATGAATATGGTTAACATAATGACTCTTAATTTTTCATTCAGAGTTCAGTCCTTGGATGAAGCTATGATGTTTTCACATCTCAGTGATTCTATTGGTCAAGCCTTGTTGGGATGTGTGCCTATTTTCATACTCTTAATGGCAGCGGCAATGCTCAGTCCTGCTTTACTGGGTGGCTGGAATTTCTCATTCAAATCAATTAGCCCTAAGGCTAGCCGAATGAATCCAATGTCTGGGTTGGGCAGAATGTTTGGACCTAAAGCGCTGATTGAGCTGGCTAAGGCGATTGCTAAAGTTGTTGTTGTAGGTTCAATTGCTGCACTTGTGCTTTTTATTGATATGGATGCGATACGCTCGTTGCAGCGTCAGCCTGTGCTTAATGCAATGACCCACGCAGTGACATTGCTAGGGTGGGCTTTTCTTCTCATTTCAGCGGCCATGCTTCTTATCACAGCGATAGATGTCCCGATTCAAATTTATCAGCATACTCAAAAATTACGCATGACACTGCAGCAAGTTAAAGATGAGATGAAAGATTCGGATGGGCGCCCAGAGATAAAGCAGAAGATTCGGCAGTTGCAACAGCAAATGGCCAATAACCGCATGATGCAAGAAATGCCATCTGCCGATGTTGTAATCACAAATCCTGATCATTACTCAGTAGCGCTTAGATATGATCAAGGCAAAGATTCAGCACCGGTGGTGGTCGCAAAAGGATTGGATTTCATGGCGTTTAAAATTCGTGAAGTTGCCAGTGAATATGAAATACCTATTGTTAGTGCACCGCCTCTAGCTAGAGCGGTATATTTTAATTCCGAGGTTGGAGATGAAATACCTGCAGGATTGTACGTGGCGGTAGCGCAGGTGTTGGCGTATATCTATCAATTACGTCGGTGGGCGAAAGGGCAAGCGAAGAAGCCGAAGCTTGATGGAAAGTACGATATACCGGTTGAGCTGCAGCATGACTAAAGTAGCTGCGTTTCATTTAAATTCTATTATCCAAAGTAAATTAAGCGATGCCCAAGGATCGGGCGAGAAGGTAAAGTAATGGCTTACGGTGCAAGTATCGAAAAAAGCGTTTTATTGGGAAACATTCGCGATCTGACACGAGGCAATCTTGGAATCCCGGCGTTGCTTCTAATCATATTGGCAATGATGACATTGCCAATGCCTCCTTTTTTATTGGATATATTCTTCACTCTAAATATTACCATCGCGTTGGTTGTATTGTGCGTGTCAGTCTATGCAATGCGGCCTTTGGACTTTGCTGTGTTTCCTACAATTTTGCTCGTGGCTACGCTATTGCGGCTAGCTTTAAATGTTGCATCAACGCGAGTAGTCTTGTTAAAGGGTCATGAAGGAGGCAGTGCCGCAGGGAAAGTCATCGAATCCTTTGGCGAAGTGGTTATCGGCGGCAATTACGCCGTTGGTCTAATTGTTTTCATTATATTGATAATCATAAATTTCGTCGTTGTCACTAAAGGTGCGGGCCGGATCGCGGAGGTGAGTGCGCGTTTTACCTTAGATGCTATGCCGGGTAAGCAGATGGCTGTAGATGCTGATTTAAATGCCGGTGTGATTGATCAAGAAGCAGCGAGCGCTCGCCGCTTAGACATTACTCAGGAAGCAGATTTTTACGGAGCCATGGATGGTGCTAGTAAGTTTGTTAAGGGTGATGCTATTGCAGGAATACTCATATTGGTCATTAATTTAATAGGTGGTCTAGCTATTGGCATGATGCAGTACCAGTTGGATTTTTCAGCGGCAACAGAGCGCTATGCATTATTAACTATTGGCGATGGTCTGGTTGCCCAAATTCCCGCGCTTGTTCTTTCGACGTCTGCTGCAATTATGGTGACGCGCAATAACTCGTCAGAAATGATGGGTGCTCAGGTAGTGCGTCAAATGTTTGCTGGACCGCGGGCATTGGGTGTCGCTGCTGGAATTTTGTTTGTCATGGGTATCGTGCCAGGTATGCCGCACGTTGCTTTTATCGGATTGGCATTGCTTGCTGGTGCCGGAGCATATTATATCAGTCGCTATAATCCTGCCGAGGCAGCACCGCAGGTAGACGAGCCTGAGCTTGAAAACAATAACAACGAAGAAGGCGCGGCCGCCGACGGCGATGAGCTTGATTGGAAAGATGTTATGCCGGTTGACTCGATAGGCCTAGAGGTGGGTTACAGGCTCATCTCGTTAGTAGATAAAGCTCAGGGTGGGGAATTACTTGGGCGAATTAAAGGCATCAGAAAAAAGCTATCTCAAGACGTAGGTTTTCTTATTCCATCGGTGCATATTAGAGATAATCTAGATCTTAGCCCGAATGAATATAAGCTGAGTTTGTCAGGTGTAAATGTTGGCAGTGCTGAAGTTTATCCAGAACGGGATATGGCAATAAATCCGGGCCAAGTGTATGGAAAAGTGCAGGGACTGGAAACAAAGGATCCTGCTTTTGGATTAGATGCTTTATGGATTGAAAAATCCCAAAAGGATCAGGCTGAATCTTTGGGTTATACGGTGGTCGATGCAAGCACGGTTATTGCTACTCACTTAAACAGTATTTTGCAATCTCATTGCCATGAAATTCTCGGTCATGAAGAGGTAGGGCAGCTACTAAGCTTGCTAGCCAAACACTCACCTAAATTGGCCGAAGAGCTCCCAGAAATTGTAAACACGAATGTATTGCTCAAGGTTTTACAAAGTTTGTTGTCAGAACAAGTGCCGATTCGTGATATGCGAACAATTGCTGAAACTTTGGCGGCTGCCGGAGAAAAGAGTCAAGATTCTGTCACTTTAACAGCAGCAACCCGGATCGCCTTAAACCGTGTAATCGTCCAAAGTATCTATGGTGAGCGGTCTGAGCTGCCTGTTATCACGCTCGATAGTAAACTGGAACAATTATTGCTTAAGTCTGTACAGCAGTCCATTCAAAGTGGGATCGAACAAGAAAGTGGGATGACCATCGAGCCGAACCTGGCAGAGTCACTCCAAAAATCTCTTGTAGACGCGGCACAGAAGCAGGAAGTTTCTGGTGACCCAGCCGTATTACTAGTGGCAGCACCACTAAGGCCTATGCTGAGTCGATTTGCGCGTTACACCATTGATGGATTGCATGTGTTGTCTTACCAAGAAATTCCTGACAACAAACAAGTTACTGTTGTTGCTAGCGCGGGATCACGGGCTTAATGCACGCACTGAACTAGATCGACTGTCTGAAAAATTAGTTTAGAAAGTTGTGATTAGAAATACGGTTTAAACAATGGCTTTACATAGGGTCTGCAGATGGTTTCCAGACTTACGACTATTTAAATGGACGTTTTGAGTACAGTTAAAAGGGAGCACGCTAGGGCATGGCAGTGAAAAAATTTTACGCAAGTGACATGCGAACAGCAATGAAGGCGATCCGAGCCGAGTTAGGCGATGACGCTATTATTTTGTCAACTAGGAAACTCGCAGACGGTGTTGAAGTAAGTGCTTCGGCAGATGCTGGCGGCACGAGCGGTGACTTTGTCAATAACATAGACTTTGATAATCAGAGCAGTTCGAATAAGCGCGAGCAGCACAAGGTTCAGACCACGGCAGATGCTCCATGGTATCTAAACTCTATCAATGGCTTTGAAGAGGAACACTCTGCACTGCATAAAGAGTTGGGCGGTATTACGAGTCTCTTGCAAAATTGGATGGATCAACAAGGCTGGGAAAACTATTCCACGAAATCTCCCGTTAGCGCAAAGCTATGGGAGAGGCTGCGAATCATGGGTCTGGATTCTGACCAAATATCTTTTTTACTTGCGTCGCTATCACCCAATCAAGATATCAAAACTGCTTGGCAGCAAACCTTGAGTAATTTTAGTGCCGCGCTGCCTGTGGTAGGCAAGGATTTAATCGAAGAGGGTGGGGTGTTCGCTTTCTTGGGTTCGGCAGGAGTCGGTAAGACAACGACTATAGGTAAATTGGCAACTCAATATGTGCTCGATCATGGCGCAGATTCAATTGCGTTAATTACGACTGACAGGTTTCGGATTGCCGCACATGAGCAATTAAGAACCTATGGCAAGATCTTAGGGGTGAGCGTACAAGCTGTTGATGAGAGCAATACGTTGGAGTCTCTACTAAACGCATTGAGACATAAGAAGCTCGTATTAGTGGATACAGCCGGGATCAGTGTTAATCACAAAAGCTTCGAGATACAGTTAAGTCAGCTAGAGAACCTTAGAGACCGGTTAAGCCCGATTTTACTATTAAGTACAACTAGCCAAGCGCAGGTCCAGGCTGGTGAGCTGAAAGCGTATTCATCTTTGCTGCCGGTTGCATCAATTCTTACTAAGACTGATGAGGCAGTTCGCCTTGGTGAAAGTTTTGGCTTGCTGATGTCACATAAATGCCCCGTGGCTTATACGACACATGGGCAATCGATTCCGGATGACATTGTCATTGCTGAATCTAATCAATTGATAAGCAGGGCGGTCGCGGTATCGCGGCAGCGATCAATTACAAAGGATCAGGTGGTTGCAGGATTCAGTTCCGTTCATACAAATGCTGGCAAACGGGAAGTACGCGCGACAGTGTAAATTTGATCGGAAGATAGGCTTTGCAGGAGCGGGGCCTTAATGCAGTCGTCTCACCAAGGAGATAGGTTCAAGGATGAGTAAAGGACACCAAGTACAAGTGATTGCGGTTACAGGGGGTAAGGGAGGAGTTGGTAAAACAAACCTTTCAGTCAATCTTAGTTTAGGTTTAGCTGAGTTGGGCAAACGTGTAGTTCTGATGGATGCAGATCTAGGGTTGGCGAACGTCGACTTATTACTAGGAGTTAAAGCAAAAAGAAATATTGCGGATGTTCTGGCAGGGAATTGTGAATTACAGGACATCTTAATTGAAGCAACTGGGGGCATTAAAGTGATACCAGCATCGTCTGGCACACAGGAACTTGCATCATTAGGAGCGCATGAACACGCTGGGTTAATCAATGCTTTTAACGGCCTTGGTGAATTTATGGATGTTCTTGTTATTGATACTGCAGCAGGCATTTCGAACTCTGTAATTAGCTTTGTTCGAGCTGCTCAAGAAGTATTAATGGTGGTTTGTGATGAACCGTCATCTATAACTGATGCATATGCATTGATAAAAATTCTAAACAGAGACTATCAAATGTCTAAGTTTAGAATAGTAGCCAATATGACCAGGTCGGAAACGGAAGGCCGTAATCTGTTCAAAAAGCTAGTGCACGTAACTGATCGATTTTTGGATATAAACCTACAATATGCAGGTGAAATTCCATTCGATGATTTCGTACGCAAAGCGGTAAAAAAGCAAAAGGCTGCTATCAAAGAATTCCCCACAAGCAAATCATCTATTGCTTACAAAAAACTGGCTAAGACTGTCAGCGAATGGCCTATTTTGGACCAGCCGCGTGGACATCTTGAGTTTTTTGTGGAGCGATTAGTACTACAATAAATCGGGATGACTGATAATGACTTCAGCAACTGGGGCTTCCGTTTACGACAATGTTAAAACAGTGGGTGACGATAAAGATGAGAATCTTGATGAAGTCGTAGACCGTTATGCGCCATTAGTTAAGCGAATAGCTCACCATTTACTACTTCGTATGCCAGCGAGCGTACAAGTCGATGATCTTATCCAATCAGGAATGATTGGTTTGCTCGAGGCGTCTAGAAAATATGATGTCACAAAAGGCGCAAGTTTTGAAACCTACGCGGGTATCAGAATTCGTGGCTCGATGCTGGATGAAGTTCGCAAAGGTGATTGGGCGCCGCGGTCTGTGCATCGTAAATCTCGAAAGGTAGCAGAAGCAATAAAAGCTATCGAGGCAAGAACTGGTAAAGATGCAAAAGTGCAAGATATTGCTGAAGAAATGGAAATCGATCTCAATGCATATTTCGCCATTTTGCAGGATGCATCAGGAAGTCGCTTATTTAGCTTTGAAGATGTGATGGAAGGTGATGACTCTGCGATTGAAACAGCCGTAGGCGACTTGCCAGGGCCGTGTGATGGTTTGCAGAGGTCTACTTTTAAAGCTCAATTGGCGAAGGCGATTGACGGGCTACCTGATCGAGAAAAACTGGTATTAGCGCTTTACTATGATGAGGAGTTGAACCTTAAAGAGATTGGCGAGGTTATCGGTGTTAGTGAATCCCGTGTCAGCCAAATTCATAGTCAAGCAGCATTGAGGCTGCGTGCGAGACTTTCTGAGTGGCGCTAGTTTTCGGGCTAGCGTTGGGCTTTTATTATTGATGGTGATTTTTTGGTAACAGAGTTTTTATAAGCAAGGGAATTGCTTATGCTTAAGGTCAAGGAGATGACTGTGACTACCTATTTGAATGAATCGTTTTTCTTCATGCTGCTGGCATTGAATGTCTCAATCATCAGCCTTTACCTTTTGTCAAAGCTACGACGAATGCAGGCTGAGATGATGTATCTGCGTCAAACTTTTTGCAATGACAGAGAGCGCATGGTGCGTAATTTGGGGGCTATATTGTCTCGGTTACAAAGCGCAGAAGGCAGTATAGAGTCAGCAAGCGCAGTGCAAGCCGAATTGAAAATAAACAAGTCAATGAATACCAACCTCACGCAGGCAAATAAGTTGCTTGATATGGGGGTTGATTCAGACCAGTTGGTTTCTAATTTCGGATTGTCGGAGGCCGAGGCTCAACTGATGAGCTTGGTGCATACAAAGCAGGACCGGATAAACAAGGCGGCTTAGCTCGGCCTAAGTTGGGTTAAGCCGTTAATTCATAGTACTGCTTGATTTGTAGTAGTTGCGATTGCCTTAGTCGACTGCGTTCGATTGCAGCATCGATGACAGGCGCATAGATATCATACCAAGAGGCGGTGCCAGGAATAAGTCCTGCCAAATTATAGACGTTTACTTTTAGTAGCCTCAAAAAAAGCTGAGCGTTGCGCTCAGTGATGATCAGGGTGCTAGCCATATTAGTAACTCCTTTTTCGCTGAAATTAGTATCAATATTTTCCAACTCCGCCACCTTTGCCATCGAATTACGAGTTGCTTTATTCAGTATTTCGAACTCACTATAATCGACACGTATTTGTTCGAAGAGTTCAGCCCCAGAGCGTTCATTTATAGAACTTCCAACGCTATAAAGCACAGTGATGCAGAGCACAATCCCAATACAATTAATAGCGAGAACCATGGGCGCAAGCAGGCCGATTAGCTTTAGCCGGCTGCTCAGGTTCTCTTGCTTCTGATTTAGCATGGAATCTCTTTCTCGTATTTGGCTACGATTTCATAATGACTCGATGTTGAATTCATGTTGAAATCGGTCATAGTTCTAAGGTGCTGCCGAGTCGGTGCCCATAGAATCAACTGACTTGGCTGCTATATTTTGGTCTGAGAGATTTAGTGCTCTTGCTTCGCTAGCGGATATAGCGAGATCCAGTTTGCCTTTGAAATCTTGTCGCCAGCCGCGCGACCCACTAACCATTTCCGAGAGACCAAAGACAGCGTCTTGAGCTGAGTTTAGAAATAGCTGGAAATCAAGCTCCTGACTGATTATCACATCTTCTAACTTGGCAAACTGTGCTTGATCTATTGCCGGGTCAACTCCGTCTAGTCGCTTCCCTAAAGAATCCATTTGATGGTTATAAAACTCTACTGCCATAGTAAGATTCGAATACTCTTCGCCGACTAAACCGCTTAGGTTCTTCATCTCTATCAAGGGTTCTTGCGTCGCCGACAAGAGTTTTCCAGTTAGACTGGTGTAGGTGAAACCTAATAAGCAAAAAAACACAATACCGCTGGCGCAGGCCGCAAATAAAATTGTGAGTTGTTTTTTTGCCTTTAGTTGAAGTTCCTCAATGAGATCTTGCTCATTGTCTTCAGGTTTTGTTTCTTCTTCATCTGCCATGGTTATGTCTCAAAGAGCCGAACTATCTTTATTAAGAATAGCTGATGTCTGAGCCATGGGATGGTTATTTCGATGAAAGAAATTGTGGTTTACTGTAGCGATTGAGATAGAGGGTTCATGCATTTTCCTGTTTTAGGGATCATTAGTTAGCTATTTTGTCTATTCTATTCATGTAGATAGTCGTTCCATTTGGAAAGAGGCATGGGTTTGTGCTGTCAAGCTGAGTACATTCAATTAACGTCACGCTGGCTTTCTCTGGAGATGAAAAGACAAAACTCATCTTTAATTGCACATACCCCATTACGGTATTAGTTATGACTTGAGAGCCGTTTAAGGCACCTACTTGAGCCTCCCATTTATATCCTAAGTTTGAGCTGTACCCCAAGATCAGGATAGTCATGCTGTCTTCCTGCTGATATATGGCAGCATAACCTTCTTCACCAACTTTCCAGATCCCATCGTACAGACTCTGAGAAGATGGCTGTTCTATGCTAGCTGTGAGCCTATATTTCCCTGTTACCGGTTTTTGTCCAATAGATTCAATTGTAATCAGAAATTCGTCTGTTTCCAGTACATTCATTCTTCGTATTTGTGGCAGATCGCTGGCAAGTAAGTGGTATTGGGCAATCATGAGATTGTCAGATGAGCGAGAGACTACTGCAGACCACGTAATAGGAAGATCCGACTCCTCAATTTCGAATGTCAGTGCTAACTCTGAGCCAACGGGCACGCTAATACTATAATTTGTTAGATCTGAGGAAGAGTCGTTAATCTCGCCTGAAGCACTGATGCCAGAAACTAAAGGTATCGAATTCATTGAATGATTCTGTGCAGATGCCAAGGGAATGCACAAAGCGGTCGAGATAAAGAAAAGTAATAAGAACAGCGTTTTTTGCACGAAGACGACTCTACAATTCAGAAACAACAGACATTGGGTTTTGATTTACGGTAGTTATGTCACAAAGTGAGCTCAAAGCCCTAATTCCCAGAAGTGGCGTAAGTGAAGAAACCACAAGGTAGATCCATTACAAGATGGAGGTTGGCAATTTTGATGCTCAAGAAAGCTAAGTTGTTTTTGAATTACCACCGTCAGTAGTGCTATCACCACCTGTAGAATCATCGACAACAGGTGCTGGATCATCTCTGTTTAATGTAATCTTTTGGACGCTAGAGACTGAAGCTGTATCAAATGACGTTCGACCGCTTTCAAATGCGATCACCTGCAGGAATACTTCGTTAGTTTGCAGCGAGGGATCGCTTAACAAGGTGTTCAGATTCAACTGTACTTCTAGTTCCGTTATGCTTTCTATCGGGCCACTAGCGAGGGCGCCTAAAGGCGTCTCGCTGGACAGACCTAAGCTCCTAATATGATTCACTTTAAAACCATCAAGAATTCTCATTGTACTGAGATCTAATAAAAATTCGCCACTGCAAGCCGCCCCTAACTGGCTTTCAGTCACTTGGGTAGGAGAATACGCCACATAAACATCCGAAGGCTTAGACGTTGTGAGCTGATTAAGTTTTACATTTAGGGTCGCGGTTGATCCAAATGGTGTCGAAGATGCTGCAAAACCCATTTGATATAGAGTAGCCTCTGTCGAGCTAGTCGCGTCCGCTCCCTTGCCACTAGTCGTGGTTGACGTCTGGTAGAATGCTGAGTCCCCAGTAATGCCTAACCCTGGTTGATCGAGACAAGATTGTGCGCTCGCACTGCCAATTGTAAGAGCCGCTTTTCCCGCGGTAGCACCTACCACTATATGTCTAATATGCTTACTTTTCATGGCCTTACACCTTGATAGCGTTATGTTGTTTGCGTATAAATTGTTCAATTTCGCTGAGACGATCAGCATCGATACTTTCGATACTTTCGCTACTTTCGATACTACGATAACTATCATTTGAAGTCACGTTTCTGCCTAGTAACTTAGTGGAAAGAGCTGCTAAGCGACGATTACTGCGAAAATCCTCTTGAAGCATCCCATTTTGTATTAGGTCAATAAAATGTTGGGACTTTCGTTCCAGAAAATGTTTCCGAAACACACCTTCTTGAGAAAAACCCAAAGAAAGAGTGCTCTTCTGGGCATCCGAGTTGGACGAATAAACAATACTGACTAGTTTGTTCAGGTTAATAACATTAAAGGAAAAGTCGAAAACTAACAGACTTGCTTCCAAGCCTATACCGGTGTCGACGTCTTCAGGCTCTACAATTCCAATCAGAAACTCAGCACGTCTTTGTTCTCCCACATAGCTGGCCAATGCAGTCAGTCCTATTGGGATAAGTTCATCGCCAGATTTTCTACAGATTACCCATTCTAATGTGCCGAGACTGGCTGGCGAGCTTTTCTCATCTCTTTCAAGCTTCTCAACCAGCTGCATCATGCTGATATCACGGTTCTGATTTTTCCTATATTTCCCCCAAAAATTCGCATTAGCGAAGGTTGAATAAATGTATTCAGCATGAATGGGAGCCGCTCGCTCTAACACCAACTTAGCTCCATTGAGAGTGTAATCTTGTTTTTGATCTATATTAATACTGATACTGCCGGTGCTTTCCGATTGAGTTGAAATAGTCGATGTGTCCGTCACCTCTCTAGTATGACTACCCTGATTCCCAATCGTATATCGAAGCCTGTTATTTGCTTTTTGAAACTCCAGCATCTCGTTGCAGATTTCACTGTATTGCTTTTCTGTTAAAATCTCAGGGTTTTCTTTTAGATTCAAAAAAAACTCACGATCATTTGCGGCCGAAAGATAGTGTAGATTTTTCTTTAGGGGAAGCAGCAAACCCTCTGCTTTAGCAGTGTTGTATAAAGGCGTGCCTCTTAAAGGGATAAAAGGGAAAAAGAAAAAATGCTCCGGGGCGATTTGACGATTAAGCCGCAGGGTTTCCTTCATGTTTTCTGCCGATTCCAGCGGCATTCCGACGATATTAAACGTAAGGCGTTGAATGCCAGCTTTCTTGCAATTCTCCGCTGCATCCACAATATGCTTGTTGGTCATTTTCCTGCCAAGCATTTGATTTCGGTATTTCTCATCTCCGCTTTCAATACCGAACCAGATAGTATGGCAGCCGGCGTCTGCCGCCAATTTGCAAAACTCCTCATTCATGATCTCTGTTCGCGAATTGATTGAGAAAGGCAAGCTGATTTTAGTCTTGTATATTTCGAAAAAAGCACGGACAAATTTTAAATTTGATAGAAATAGTTCGTCCCAGAATTCGAAATAGCCAACATTGTATTTTTCTTTCAGTCGCACAAGCTCATCAGCGAGCTCTTCGGGGTCATACTTACGTAAAAAGGTTTTCTTGCTGCGCCAATTCTCCAGTAAGGGAGTATTGCAGCAATAAGTACATCTATAGGGACAACCTCTGCCAGTCATTACCGGGAGTACAATTTTACCCTTCGGGCCAAAAATTGAAGACACTACATCCTTGAAACCGTTGCTTTTAGCAAACAGGTCATAGTCAGGAAAAGGAAGCTCCTGCAGATTTCCTATTTGATGTGGTTCAGTTTCAAAGATAGAACCATCTGACATTTTCTCCCAGATGCCATCTACCGGGCCATCCATAATCCCTTGGAGAAAGCGGATTATGTTAGCCATACTATGCTCACCGTCGCCGACACACACGAAATCCACATTGGGATTTTCGATGGTTTGCTGTTGCGACAGCATCGCTTGGTAGCCGCCAATTACAATTGGCAAATCAGGTAATTCAGTTTTTAGTAGGCTAAGGTAGTTTTCCATGGCATACCAATGTGGACTCATGATCGAGAATGCCACTAAATCCACATCTAATGCTTTTAGGCTTTCGACAAAATTACCAGGTGAGTATTTTTCTGGGTCCTTCGCGATAAGAATCGGCTGGAGGAAAATTTCCAAGTCGGGAAATTCTTGCTTTAGATAAGCAGAAATACTGGCCAATGGGATTGAGATTTCATTCCCGTCTGGCGAGTAGAAGCTAAGAGCTAATCGGAACTTTTTTCTCGAAACGCTCCCATGCCAGAGAGACTTTTGCTGTAGATAAGACGCAGCCTGTAAGCTGCTGGTGATTATACTATCCGCATTATTCATGCTGGATCATAGCTCGAAACAAGCTGCCATACCATCTAACGCCGCAGAATTATTGGTCGACACAAGTTTTAAGTTTTAGCACCATTTTTTTACTTAAGTGAAAATGCACTCACTAATCGATACAAGCCAAAACTGAGATCAAAGAACTGGCGAAGAGTGAGTTGAAGAAAACTCGATCAACGCCAGTTGATCGTTCCAAGCCAGCTTAACTTCATGCTTTCATCCATTTCAGGGAGTATTAGTTAGCTAATATGGCTATAATCAGTCGCTTATTAAGAACACGTTGATCTTGAGAACCTCCGCTCTAATGTCTGATACACAAACCCAACCCAGTAATCCTGCAGAGATGTTGGTGGCCAGCAACCTTTACTGTGAAAGGGATGACAGAATTTTGTTTAACGATTTGAATTTCAGCTTAGCTGAGGGACAAGTCATGCTGGTTCGTGGGAGCAATGGCAGCGGCAAAACAACATTATTGCGGATTTTATGTGGTCTCAATGATGGCTATGAGGGGAGTATTCGCTGGTATGGCGATGAATTAAGTGAAAGAGCAGATGAATTTGCTGCTGCCTTGTTATACATCGGTCATCGAGCCGGAGTTAACAAAGTACTGACCCCGCTGGAAAACTTAAGATGGAGTTGCAGCCTTCAGAGTGCTGTTAGTGAGGCGCAGTTGTTGGATGCATTGTCGACAGTTGGTCTGAGAGGGTTCGAGTATTCGGCCTGTTTTGGCCTCTCTGCCGGACAGCAGCAGCGTGTTGCTCTTGCCAGACTGCTGTTAAGTCCAGCGAAGCTGTGGGTTTTGGATGAGCCCTTTACAACACTTGACATTAAAGGAGTTAGACTGCTGGAAAGTTTGCTCACCCGCCACGCGCAGCAGGGCGGAAGTGTCTTGGTAACCACCCATCACTCCCTTGAAATAGATGAGCTTTTGGAGTTGAATCTCGGATGAACAGTGAGGCTACTAAAGTAACATCCGTTGGCAGGGCGTTTATCTCCACGCTTAAACGCGATTTGTTGATTGCTTTTAAGCGTAAGAACGATATTGCTAATCCGTTCATGTTTTTCTTTATTGTCGTGTCGCTATTTCCTATCGGCATCGGCCCGGATGCGGATAAACTCAGTGAAATCGCTCCTGGGGTGATTTGGATAGCTGTGTTGTTGTCATCGATGTTGTCCATGGACAGCTTGTACCGTGCTGATTTTGAGGATGGTTCACTTGAACAGCTCTTGCTGTCTCCTAACCCATTGTTTTTCTTGGTACTTGCTAAAAACATAAGTCACTGGCTGGTCAGTGGCTTGCCGGTGATATTAGTATCCCCGATATTGGCGTACATGCTGAATTTGCCCAGTGAGGCATACGCAGTGCTGGTTATCTCCTTGCTAATCGGTACACCTATCATTAGCTTGCTAGGCTCCATAGCGGTGGCCCTCACGGTGGGTCTGGGCAGTCGTGGTTTGATTCTCGCTGTGATCACCTTGCCGATGAGTGTGCCGGTCTTGATATTTGGTACGCTGGCGGTTCAATCTCAGCTTAATGGCATTAACCCTACAGGTTATTTGGCGCTGCTTTTTGCCATGTTTGCTGCCGCATTAAGCTTGGCACCATTGGCATCCGCAGCGGCGCTTCGCATCAGTGTGAATTAGTATTTTTTATTTGGTCTAAAAGCTCGCAATTCTCGTATTTTTAGTGAGTTACAATCCGTAACAGGGGTACAATATGGCCTCGTGGTATAGTCCTTAAATCAAGAGCTTAGGTAAAAATATATGTGGTTGTGGTTCTCGAAACTTGGCTCACCAAAATGGTTTTACGAGCTCTCTGAGAAGTGGTTACCATGGCTAATCGGTGCAATGGTGATTTTCCTTACTATTGGCGTTGTCTGGGCACTATTGTATTTGCCTCCCGATTATCAGCAAGGTTACACCTCGCGAATCCTTGTTGTGCATGTTGCGGTAGCAGGGACGTCGCTAGCATTTTTCCCGCTCATGGCCATTGCTGGAACTATTACCTTGGTTTGGAAAATTAAGCTAGCCGATATGGTTGCAAAAAACGCCGCTCCACTGGGCGCTTGGTTTTCATTTATTACCTTAGCCACTGGCTCCATTTGGGGTAGCGCTAGTTGGGGAACTTGGTGGGAATGGTCGGACAGTCGCTTAGTGTCTATGCTATTTCAGTTTTTCTTGCTCCTAGGTGTTATTTCCCTTCGGTCTGCTCTGGATAACTCCGAAACTGCAGCTAAAGCTTGTGCTTTATTGTCTATTGTTGGTTGCATTAATGTAGTGGTAATAAAATATTCCGTAGAATGGTGGAATACTCTGCACCAGCCAGCGAGCCCAATCAATATGGATTCAGAAAGTGCGAACGGGCCTGAATTTTGGGTAGCCACGGCAATTATGATCATCGCTGTGTATCTGTTTTTTACGGTCAGCCTGATTTTATCAACGCGCAATGAAATTCTACAGCGGGAAAAAAGGTCTCAGTGGGTTAGTGACATTGTTAAGAAGGAACACGCGCAGGCCGGGTCATAGATATGATTGAAGCAATTCAGTTTGCAAGTTTTAGTGAATTTTTTAATATGGGTGGTTATGCCTTTAATGTGTGGGCTGTATACGGTCTGTTTGTTATTTTTATTGTCGCAAATCTGCTGGCGCCCAGAATAAGACGTAAATCGATAATGAAAGAGCAGTATAGAAGGATATTGCTCAGTGAAGAATCTGATACCAGAAAAAGTGATTAATGCAAACGAGGAGACGCTCACTAATTTGACTCCTCAATTTGACTCCTTAGGAGAAATGACATGAAACCGCATCGAAAGAAAAAGCTGGGAATCATCCTGTTTATCGCAGCCGGTTTAAGTGTGGCAGCAGGAGTGACTTTATTTGCTCTTAGCCAAAATATAAATATGTTTTTTACCCCGACTCAAGTAGCTGATGGTGAAGTTAAAGCTGATACTTATTTCAGAATTGGTGGGATGGTAAAGGAAGGGTCGTTAGTGCGCTCTGGCGATAGCTTGGAAGTGAAGTTCATAACGACTGACTTTGTCAGTGATGTACCGATTGAGTATGAAGGTATTTTGCCTGATTTGTTTAGAGAGGGGCAGGGCATCGTTGCCGAAGGGACGGTTGATGTTGCCGGAGTTTTTCAGGCATCGAAAGTACTAGCAAAACATGACGAGAATTATATGTCAGCGGAAGTGAAAGCTGCGATGGATTCAGCTGCTGCGGCAGGTGAAAAACAAAATTCCTATGGTGGAGAGTCTAATGATACCTGAGTTAGGTTCGTTCTCACTTATTTTGGCGTTACTACTCTGCGTAGTTCTTGGGACATTACCGATTATTGGTGCGAGCACCAATAATGTACTGTGGATGTCGTTAGCGCGCCCATTATCTGCGGGAATTTTTGTTTTTGTTGGTCTGGCTTTGGCAACTTTGACTTATGCCTTCGCCACTGACGACTTTTCAGTTCAATATGTTGCACAGACTTCAAATACCCTTCTTCCTGATCGGTACAAATTCACTGCAGTATGGGGAGGACATGAAGGTTCTTTTCTTTTATGGACGTTCATGCTGACCGGCTGGATGGTGGCTGTAAGTATTTTCAGCAAATCTATGCCGCTGGACTTTCTATCGAGAGTGCTGGGTATTCTCGGCATGCTCTGCTTTGGCTATCTGCTTTTCATGCTTGCTACATCAAATCCATTCGATCGTGTCGTGCCTTTACCGCCTGCTGACGGCGCCGATCTAAATTCTGCTTTACAAGACTTTGGTTTCATCGTGCATCCGCCTACGCTGTATATGGGCTATGTGGGTTTTTCAGTGGTTTTTGCGTTTGCAGTGGCAGCACTTTTAAGCGGGCGTCTTGACGCGGCTTGGGCAAGGTGGTGCAGACCTTGGGCTAATATAGCATGGGCCATTTTGACAATTGGAATTGCTTTAGGAAGCTGGTGGGCTTATTACGAATTAGGCTGGGGTGGTTGGTGGGCTTGGGATCCGGTGGAAAATCCACCGCTTATTACTTGGCTTTTCGGCACCGCGCTGATCCACTCGCTAGCCGTTACTGAGAAACGCGGGGTCTTCAAAAGCTGGACTATTATGCTTGCGATTTTAGCGTTTTCAGGCAGCCTTTTAGGTACCTTTATCACTCGTTCCGGTTTGCTGACGTCAGTGCATGCTTTCGCCAGTGACCCTTCTCGAGGATTTTTTATCCTAGGTATTTTGGGGATTGCTATTGGCGGTTCTTTAACTCTTTTTGCACTGCGCGCGCCAATGTTGAAGAGTGATTTCAGCTTTGATTTGATCTCTAGAGAAATATTTTTACTGGTAAACAATGTCATCTTAGTCGTATCGGCAGCATCGGTTTTCTTGGGGACTTTATTCCCAATGGTATATCAAGCTGTGACGGATGATTTGATTTCCATAGGTCCTCCATATTTTAATTTAATATTCGTGCCCTTGATGATTTTGCTGGTGATATTTGTAGGTATCGGACCGATTAGTCGGTGGAAAAAGACCTCAGTAAGATTTTTGATTAAGCAGCTATCAAAAGTTGCGTTGGCGAGTTTAGCCGTTGGTGTAGCCTTACCATTAGTCATCCTGCTAGAGTTTTCTTTACCGGCAACAATTGCTATGTCACTTTCAGCTTGGATAGTCCTAGGAATGATAAAGGATATTGCGAGCAAAACTGCTAATAAGCCAGATTTTATCTCAGGTTTGCGGTCTTTGAGTTATAGCTACTATGGGATGCAACTCGCACATTTCGGAATAGCGCTGGTGGTCATGGGCGTCACTCTAACAAGCTATTTTAGCACTGAGAAAAGCGTGCTGTTGGACGCAGATCAAAGTATAGATGTAGGTAGCTATGTTTTTACGCTTAAAGGTAGCAGTCAGGTGAGGGGTGCAAATTACGTAGGGGAAGAGGTGACTATGCTGGTTACGAAGTCAGATGTTCCTATTGCTACATTACTGCCTCAGCGACGTGTCTATATCGCGACAGGCACCCCATCTACTGAGATGGCTATTGATGCGGGCTTTTTGAGGGATCTTTTTGTTACCCTTGGTGAGCAAAAGGCAAGCGGTGCCTGGTCAATGACGATATATGTGAAACCGTTCATCCGCTGGATTTGGCTGGGAGCTATCTTTATGGCATTTGGCGGTAGCCTTGCCGCTGCAGATAAACGTTATCGTAAGTTGCAAAAGCGCGCTGAGCAGCCGTTGGAAATTAAAGGCGGGGAAGCCCTGCAAGCGGTTTCTTAAACGATGAATAGATTTGCTTTTTTTGTGCCAGTGATAGCTTTCTTCGCCCTTGCATTGATGCTTTGGCAAGGGCTTTATTTAGATACTAAAGCCTTGCCATCAATGCTTATCGATAAACCTATGCCTGTGTTTGCATTAACGACTGTCGATGGCGATGAGGTTACTAATGCTGATTTGCCTGACCAAGTTTTTTTGCTCAACATATGGGGCAGCTACTGTCTTCCTTGTTTGATTGAACACCCAACTTTTATGCGTTTAGCAGAAGAAGGAGAGATACCAGTGGTGGGGGTTAACTACCGGGACCGACAAAACTTAGCACGCAATTGGCTAGATGATAATGGTAATCCTTTTGAGTTTAGTATTTTGGATGAGAGTGGCCGATTCGGAATCGACTTAGGTGTGTACGGTGCGCCAGAAACGTATTTAATAGATAGCGGTGGCGTGATTCGCTATCGACATGTAAGCGTGCTTGATGAATCAGTTTGGCGGGAAGAATTTATGCCAGCTATTGCTGAGCTTCGTGGAGGAGTATCCCAATGAGGCATTTTCATATACAGCTCTGTTTAGTTTTTATTTTAATGACGTTTGGCGATTCGAATATGGCCATAGCACAGGTCGATACCTTTAAATTTGATACCCTTGAACAACAGCAGCGTTTTCGGAAGCTTTCGGATGAGCTGCGTTGTCCGATGTGCCAGAACACAAATCTTAGCGGTTCTACAGGGGGGGTTGCTGAAGATTTAAGGCGTGAGATTCATCGAATGATTGTCGAAGGGTTGACCGACGCTGACATCGAAAAATTTATGTTTGATCGCTACGGGGATTTTATTTTTTATAAACCCCGGCTTCGCGCAGAAACGGCATTTTTGTGGTTTGCACCTCTTCTTTTTCTTATACTTGGGTTCGCTGCAGGCTATATGGTTTGGCGCAATTCGAAATTGTCAGTTCATAAATCGGCATCGCTTGATGTTGGTCAAATAAACCGTTTAAACGATCTGCTTGATAGTAAGCAATGATCACAATCTGATTGGGATTTCTTTTGTTCTGGTATTTGTCAGCGATTCTGTTAGTTATTGCCGTACTGTTTGTGCTTGTTCCCTTGTGGCTGCGAAGCCGGTCACTTAGCTACGTAGGGGCGGCGCTGAGGAAGGACGCAAATATTGCTTTGTTTCATGAGCGCAGAGACGAGCTTGAGGCCGACTATACGTCGGGAAATATTGATCAGCCTAGTTATGATGCACTGGTGCTGGAGCTGCAGCAGAGCTTACTTGCCGATGTGTCACTAGACGATGATGCCTCCATTAACAATGAGTCCAAGGGTAAAGCTAGAAACAGTAAACCAGCCTTTCTTCAATTTGCCATACTTGTCCCTGTGCTTTTCTCACTATCGATACCAATCGCTGCCTATATTCTTTATGAACGTTGGGGTTATCTAGATGAGGTTGCACTTACCGACCTTTTTAAGCGAACCATAAATAATCAGGATGATGTGGAAGAGGCGAAATCTCTAATCATTAGTCTAGGACAGGCTGCGCAAGAAAATCCGGACCAGCCCTGGCCTCTTTATTTCCTCGGTGAAAATTTTGCGAACGTTGGCATGTTCGCAGAAGCATCACGGTCTTATGAAATGGCCGCTGAGCTGTTAGATGACACACCAGATAAGGCTCTGGTGCTTGGGCGCATCGCATTGTCTCAATATATTTTGGCGGGATTCAAATTCACACCTGAGGTTTTGGCTATCGCCGATGAGGCACGGTCTATAAATCCGTCTGAAATTTCAATACTGCAACTTTTAGCGGCGGATGCAGAACAAAGGGAAGACTATGCTGCCGCAATCGAGTATTGGCGATTACTAATTCAATCCAGCCCAAATTCTGAACAGGCGCAGTCGCTGCGTACAAACATTGCCGCGGCGCAGATGATCTTGGCACGTGATAACCCTGACGCGGCGCAAGGCCCTTCAATTAATATAAGGCTAAGTTTAGAGGCGGGTATAGAGTTGCCTGCTAACCTTCGCGTTTTTATAGCGGCTCGCAATGCGGCGCAAGAGGGATTACCTCCTTTGGCAGCTGTAGCGATAACAGTGGGGGAACTGCCAACGGTTATTAGGCTAGACAATTCTACTGCCGTTGGGCCTTATAATTTATCTTCAGCTGAAACCGTGTTTGTTTCTGCCCTTGTGTCTTATGCCGGGGTTGCGGCGCCAAAGGCCGGCGACTACCGTGTGGTTTCTCAAAACTTCTCTCCCAATGGACAAAATGCGGAGATCGAACTTGTTCTAACCGATCTTGTTCCTTAGATCTTGCCTGTATGTATTGGAATGAATTTTTTATCATTGCAGTAGCGCACTTGTTTGCGGTCGCATCTCCTGGGCCCGACTTTGCTGTGGTTTTAAAGCAGAGTGTTACAGGTGGCACTCGTGTTGGCGTCTGGACCAGCCTTGGTGTAGCGTCGGCTATTCTTCTTCATGTGACATACTGTGTATTAGGCGTTGCAGTATTACTCACACAATCTCCATTGTTATTTATGCTGGTTCGTTATTTAGCTGCCGTGTATTTGCTTTACCTCGGTGTGTCGGCGATTAGGGCTTCTTTTAGCGGCAGTGACGAAAGGGAGCTGGTTTCGTCTGTTGTTTCTGTGAAACCGCTGCAAGCGTTCTACGTGGGCTTTTTAACTAATGGGTTGAATCCAAAGGCCACGCTTTTTTTCCTTTCACTTTTTACTGTGGTGATAAGCCCTACAACTCCGATATTGGTTCAAGCCGGCTACGGTATTTATTTGGCGGTCGCTACATTTGTTTGGTTTGCATTTCTTTCGTTATTGCTGGGGCGCGAAAAATTTAAACGATCGATGTTAAAGCTCGGCGTTTGGTTCGAGCGAATAATGGGTTTTATACTAATTCTTCTTGCCGTTCAAATCGCTGTATTCGCTTAGCAGTTGCAGGGTTATACCAGGTTCAATTGCGGTGCATCTACCGTGCTAAGTAGGTTATGATTGGCTACAGGAGTTAACAATGGCTACGATAGAAATACCCAATAAATTGGTCGATAATTTTGGTCGCCATATAGACTACATAAGATTGTCGGTCACCGATCGTTGTGATTTCCGCTGTGTGTATTGTATGACCGAGGACATGACTTTTCTGCCTCGCGAGCAAGTACTTTCTCTAGAAGAGTTGTTTCAAGTCGCCCAGGCCTTCACTGAACTTGGTGTCAGCAAAATCCGATTAACTGGCGGCGAGCCTATGGTTCGTAGCGGCGTAATGAGCCTGTTTGAGAAGCTTGGCACGCTGCCTGGACTCGAAGAATTGTTACTGACCACCAACGGATCACAGCTTGATAAGTATGCAGAACCGCTGCGTGCTGCCGGTGTAAATAGAATCAATATAAGTATCGATAGCTTAGACGCTGATCGCTTTAAGCGTATTTCTCGGGTTGGAAAACTCGACAAAGTTCTGCAGGGTATAGACGCAGCTATCGCTGCTGGGTTTGAGCGAATCAAGTTAAACTCTGTGATAATGCGCGGATATAATGAAGATGAAGTAATAGCTTTGGCTGATTACGCGATTGAGCGCGAGATTGACATCGCATTCATCGAGGAAATGCCCCTAGGCGAAGCATCAGATCACGACCGTGAAGAGACAACTTGTAGCAACGCATGGGTCAGAGAGCAAATTGAGAAAAAGTACCAGCTCGCCGATAGCAACGATAAAACAGCGGGCCCTTCTAGATATGTATCCTTGCGTGATAAGAAGAGCAGAATCGGGTTTATCTCTCCGGTAACACATAATTTTTGTGAAGACTGCAATAGAGTGAGGGTAACTGTAGAAGGCAGGTTGCTGCTGTGCTTGGGAAATGAGCATTCTGTGGATTTGCGCGAAATTTTGCGTGACTCTGCAAAGGATATGAACGATTTAAAGTTGGCTCTGGTAAAATCTATGGGAATAAAGCCAGAGCGACACTACTTCTATGAAAAAGACCAAGTGCAGCCAGTGCGGCTCATGAATATGACAGGTGGCTAATTAGTATGAGCGACTCTCAATCTTTACGTATCGCTGTGGTTACTGTTTCCGATACCCGAACCGAAGAAACCGATAAATCCGGCAGAGTTTTGATCGACTGCCTGAAAGACTCGGGCCATTTGTTAAAGCATAAGTCCATTATTAAAGATGATGTGTACTTACTTCGCGCTGAGATATCGCAATTAATTGCTGATAGTGAAATTCAGGCGATCTTAATGACCGGCGGCACTGGGTTTACTGCTCGTGATAATACTCAGGTTGCAATTAAGCCATTGTTTGATTCTCATATTGAAGGTTTTGGCGAACTGTTTCGTCAGCTGTCTTACGAGGAGATTGGTACTTCTACGATCCAGTCCCGTGTATTCGCGGGATTTGCTAATAACTGTATTATTTTCTGTCTGCCCGGATCTCCAGGAGCCTGCCTTACAGGTTGGACGAAAATTATTTCTAGTCAGCTGGACTCGAGCTTTAAGCCCTGCAATTTTGTCGACAAGCTAAGACGCGTCTAGCAACCCAATTTAGTAAGAGTAATTAAGTAATCGGGCAGTTAACTTTCCGGATTGTTTGCTGTGACTGTTAATTGTAGCTCAGAGTGTATTGATAGTTATGGATAACGAAGCTAGCGGAGGGCGTAAGAGGTTAAATAAACTTAACACCAGCAGAAGCGTGTCTGCCTAAGCTGGTGCTCAGTCAAAACTGCAAGTTGAAGACTAGTCATAATGCCTCCTTCTATTAATTTAATTTATACGGACGCGTATAGAATTGCAGCTGGAACGGCAAGAGCTGCTAGTACTAATACAACGCTCACTACAGTCGCTTCTACAACTGGCCGCACTTTTCTTAATGCTTCAGTCATGTCTTTCTCCTTAAGGTTTAGGCTTTGAAAAAGGGGGAGCTTTTTCAGTTCTTAGGGTATCTCCAAAGAACAGGGCGAATGGTAACACATAATGTAATTAAAGGTAACACTTTATGTGAAAAAACTTAATGTGTTGTTAAAAGTAACACAATTCTAAGAGCATAAACGCGCTTGATAGGAATATGTATATAAAACAATGGTGTAAAGCTATTGTTGTGGAAGGCTTCCTTCCTGATATTTTGTGAGCCAATAACCTATTCTTAGCTAACTCCCTTAAAATCATAAGCTTTTATTCGATAGGGTTATAAGTAAGACGTAACAATGGGTAACACATGGTGCGCGCTTGGATTGTATTCTACGGTCTAAACTTGAGGCTAGGTCGTCGATATGGCTAAGCAGTATCTAAGGCAAGGACAAGGATTAGAGTAGCTGTCGATTACGCTACCCACATGAGCATCAAGTCTTATTGTAAAACCTGCCAGCAATTACGTTGGTTGCTATGCTTTGCCGCTGCCGCTATGGTGTCGCTTTTAATATTCTATGGCCTGTTATTCTGGCGGTCTTATGTTGTCCGATTGCTCGCATGGTCAAAGTGGAAGATGCAGTGGTACCGAATAAAGCGGGACTTTGAAGCCAATCCTTAGCATTCTAACTTGCTTTTGCTCAGCCTCTGGCACCTTTGACATGTAGAGGCTAGAATCATGTCTCATATAAATAAGGCACATCATCTATGCGGGTCATGACATTCAATGCCAATGGTATCCGGGCTGCGGCGCGAAAAGGCTTCTTCGACTGGTTGCCTGAGGCTAATGTTGATGTGGTCTGTGTACAAGAAACTAAAGCTCAAATTGACCAACTTTCAGATCCAGTATTCCATCCACAGCAATACACCTGTCATTATTTTGATGCGGTGAAAAAAGGCTATGCAGGTACAGCAATATATTGCCGCCAAAAGCCGGACAAGGTGGCGTCAGGATTAGGCTTTGAGGTTGCCGATACGGAAGGGCGTTACATTCAGGCTGACTTTGGCAATCTCAGTGTGGCGTCATTGTATTTGCCTTCAGGGTCCTCAGGGACTGAAAAACAAACGCGTAAGATAGAATTCATGAAGCAATTCATGAAGCATATGAAAAAATTAAAAAGCAGTGGTAAGGAGCTCATGGTTTGTGGTGATTGGAACATCTGCCACAAAGAAATAGATATTAAGAATTGGAAGCCAAATCAAAAAAATTCCGGTTTTCTGCCAGAGGAAAGGCAGTGGTTAGATGAACTCTACGATCAAGTTGGCTATGTTGATGCGTTTAGAGAAGTGAATAATAAGGAGCACCAGTACTCATGGTGGTCTAACCGTGGGCAAGCCCGAGCCAACAATGTTGGTTGGAGGCTGGATTACCAAGTGGTGACGCCGGCGACGGCAGCCAAGGTTGTGAGTGCAGAAATTTACAGAGAGCAAAGTTTTTCTGATCATGCCCCAGTGATTTTGGACTACAAGTTATAGGGTTATAAGTAGTGTAGGGGCAGGGTAGAAATTGAGACTAAGCAGAAGCGGCGAAATTATGTTAAAGATAAAAATGTTAAAACTTATCAGTATCATCGTGCTATCAATTAGCGCAGGTATCACGTCAACTTACGGTTACTCGCAAAATCTTTTCGCTGTTATTGATACATCGAAAGGGGAAATCAGGGTTAAATTAAACCCTAGAGCCGCACCGACTTCGGTGGCCAATTTTGCTAATTTGGCTCAGCGTGGGTTTTATGATGGTTTGAACTTTCATCGCCTAGAGCGTAACTTTATGGTTCAGGGTGGAGATCCAGACGGTAATGGAACTGGCGGTCCTGGGTATCAATTTCAGGGAGAGGTTAATTTGCGGCATAATCAGCCAGGAATTATTTCTATGGCTAATTCAGGTCCGGGCACAGATGGAAGTCAGTTTTTTCTTACCCACCTTGCGACGCCACATCTCAATGGCTTACATTCTGTTTTTGGTGTGGTTAGTGAAGGCTTGCCGGTAGTGCAACTGCTTAGAAAGGGAGACATTATTAACAGTATTGTGATTGAGGGTGATTTAAGTTCGTTGTTTGAAAAAAGAAAAGAAAAATTGGAGCAATGGAACGACGTACTAGATGCAAATTTTTCAAACCTCCGCACTTTTCCCTTATAATACTGACTAATATACCGGCGTTGGTAATTTACTCTATCGCATAGCCGGTAATATGGGAGTCTATTAGCCATTATTAATAGGCCAGCGCTGGAATTTAAAGGCATTGGAACTTAAAAGAGTTGGAGCGAAAAGTAGTGACACATAGAAGGTGTAACCAGCACAAGGATGCCGCTATCCCAAGGCGATCTTAGAATACTTTTTTGAATGGTTTAACAGTTACTTTTTTGTATACCCCAGCTGAGACATATGGGTCCATATCGGCCCAGTATTGAGCTGCTGCCAAATTCTCAAATTCAGCAACAACGAGACTGCCGCTGAAACCGGCATCGCTAGGGTTTTCGCTGTCGATTGCCGGATGAGGTCCTGCAAGTATTAAACGATTTTGAGCTGCCAATTCACTTAGCCGGTCAAGGTGTTTCTCTCGTACTGATAGACGTTTAGATAAACTGTCTGATACGTCCTCGCTGATGATTGCGTAATACATAAACCGCTTCTCTATTGTTAAGCCGAGTCTTTACTTGTGTCAGATGGGTCTTTGTCTTCGGTCTCAATGTATTTTGATAGCATTGGCATTTGGGCAAGTATAAATCCAAAAGTAATTATCATATTGCCAAAAACTTTAAACTGTATCCAGTGTGCCTCGCTTAAAGTGAAAGCCACCACTAGGTTTATTGTGCCCATGACAATGAAATAAATTATCCACACAGTGTTGAGTTTTAACCACACATCTCTAGGTGCATTAATAGCATGCCCCATCATATGTTCGATTGCTGGCTTTTCTCCGATAAATCTAGAGCCTAAGAAAACACTAGCAAAAATCCAATTAACGATAGGAGCCTTTAACTTTAAATAGGCGATGTCTCTGAATATTATTGTTGGGATGCAAAATAGAACCACAGCTCCAAGGGTTATCCACTGAAATTTGTCGAGCCTTCGTTGCATTAGGAAAATTGAGCCGTAGGTTAAAATAGAAGCTACAATGAGAAACTCGGCAGCGCTGAACACGCCGCCGATAGAATGTTCTATGCCTGCTACGGAGACGACTCTTTCATCCATCATCCACACAGTAAAAAAAACAAGTAGCGGGATGTAATCAAGAAATTGCTTCATATTGTTTGAGTCCTAGTCGAGATGCCTAACCATGGTAAGTAGAGTGTATATGGTAATTCATTTGGAGAAATGTGTCTGCTTTTGAGCGGTGATGGTTTAGAATCATCGCCTTCATTTAACACGCTAAAACTAAGCTAAATACTGCCATTAATGAGTAAATTTCTTCAAATACACCCTCAAAACCCCGAATCGCGCTCTATCAAACAAGTGGTTGATGTGCTTTTGCAAGGTGGTGTCATAGTTTATCCAACGGACTCAACTTACGCCTTGGGTTGTCATATTGGGGATAAGGCTGCTTTAGAGCGGATTCGGCGGATTCGACTGTTGGATGTTAAACATAATTTTACTTTGGTTTGCTCTAATCTTGCCTCTATTTCTACCTATGCGCAGGTACATAATAGCGCTTATCGAATACTCAAGGCCTATACCCCTGGCCCCTACACTTTTATCTTAAAAGCGACGGCGGAAGTTCCGAAAAGACTGATGCACCCAAAGCGCAAAACGATAGGGCTGCGGGTGCCGGATAACGCCATAGCACAAGCTATTATATCAACTTTAGGTGAGCCTATTATGAGCACAAGCCTGATTCTGCCTGATGACGGTGAGCAGTTATTTGACGCATATGAAATACGCCTAAAAATGGGCAAGTTAGTTGATATGATTGTCGACGGTGGCGCCGGCGGCTTAGAGCCTACTACCATGATTGATTTGGTTGAGGGAGTTCCTAGCGTTATGCGTGAGGGAAAAGGCGATTCATCTCCCTTTGTGTGACGTGCGTGGTTATTTTAATCTGCCTCGTACAGCTGAAATAAATAGGTGTCTTGGTGACACTCAATAAAAATTAGGAGTTAATTTTGTCAACGGTCGATTCGCAACAGCGAGTATTGTCAGGTATGCGTCCCACAGGTCAGCTGCATTTGGGGCATCTCCACGGGGTTCTCAAAAATTGGGTTAGATTGCAGCATGAATATGACTGTTTTTTCTTTGTCGCCGACTGGCACGCGTTGACTACGCATTATGGTGATCCTAGTATCTTCGAAAACAACGTGTTGGATATGGTGATTGACTGGTTAGCCTGTGGGGTGAATCCAGGATCGGCGTCACTGTTTGTTCAGTCGAAAGTCCCGGAACACGCCGAGCTACATCTCCTGCTTTCAATGATTACTCCTCTGGGCTGGTTGGAGCGTGTCCCTAGCTACAAGGATCAGCAAGAGAAGCTCCATGATAGGGACCTGGATACATACGGTTTCTTGGGATACCCCTTATTACAAGCAGCAGATATTTTAATTTACCGAGCCGGTTATGTGCCCGTAGGTGCGGACCAGGTAGCGCATGTGGAGCTAACACGTGAAGTGGCCAGGCGTTTCAATCATATTTACGGCAGAGAGCCAGGTTTTGAGGAAAATGCTTTAGCCGCGATCAAGAAGATGGGGAAAAAGGCTGCACGCATGTATACCAACCTCCGAACTGCCTACCAAGAGCAGGGAGACCATGAGGCGCTGGAGAAAGCGCAGGCACTGTTAAGGGAGCAGCAAAATATCACGATCGGAGATAGGGAGCGCTTGTTTGGCTATTTAGAAGGTGGGGGCAAGATGATTTTGGCCGAGCCACAGGCCTTATTAACCCCCTCGTCTAAGATGCCAGGTTTGGATGGGCAGAAGATGTCCAAGTCCTATAACAATACGATAAGTCTGCGCGAGCCTCTAGACGAGGTCGCTAAGAAGATCAGCACCATGCCTACAGACCCTGCTCGGGTTAGATTAACCGACCCTGGGGATCCGAGTAAGTGTCCGGTTTGGCAGTTACACCAAACTTATTCCAATGACGAAACAAAGAAATGGGTTGTAGAGGGCTGCACAAGCGCTGGCATTGGGTGTCTCGAGTGCAAGCGTCCGGTTATCGATGCCGTGGTCGCTGAGCTTGAGCCTATTCAAAAGGCGGCCGAGCAGTATGAGAAGGACCCGGATCTGGTGAGGTCGATTATTGCCGAAGGCAGTGAAAAAGCCCGCGAGACAGCAAAAGAGACATTGCACGATGTAAGGGTCGCCGTGGGTCTTGGTTGATGTAAGGCTCTATGCGCCTTGGTCGATATGAGGCCAAGGCTCATTCCAAGAGCATTAGATAAGTTTTTTTGTTAGCATGCATAACAGTACAACTCCTATTGCGCCCCAAAACTACAGCCCATAAATAGGCACTTCGATTGACCACTATTGGCACCGACACTGATACCGAGACTCTCGAACCGCAAAGGTTAAATTCTTCCTCAGCCGTTGTTGATCCAAATAACCCGGAGCAAGGGGAGATGCCATTTGCGTTTGTTGCAGGTGAAGCATTCACCGAGATCCCGAAGGATCTCTATATTCCGCCTGATGCTCTAGAGATATTCTTAGAAGCTTTTGAGGGGCCTCTCGACCTTCTGCTCTATCTTATCAAAAAGCAAAACATCGATATTCTTGAAATCAATGTGTCTGATATTACTGATCAGTACATGGCATATGTTGATTTGATGCAATCAAGTCAGTTTGAACTCGCTGCAGAATACATGGTGATGGCGGCGATGCTAGCTGAGATAAAGTCGCGTATTTTGTTACCGCGTCAGGCAGAAGAGGAAGCCGAAGAAGACGATCCTAGAATGCAGCTCATTCGACGCTTGCAAGAGTATGAGCGTTACAAGCAAGCAGCGCAGGATCTCGACGAGCTGCCAAGAATGGATAGAGATATCCACAGGGCGGGTGCTGCTTTGCCTGCTATAGAGCGGATGGCCCCTGAGCCTGAGGTGGATCTCAATGAAGTGCTTATGGCGTTAGCTAAAGTCTTAAAAAGAGCAGACATGTTTGAGAGCCATCACGTTCAAAGGGAGACTCTATCTACACGTGAAAAAATGTCTGAGATTTTGGTTAGAATCACTTCAGAAAAATTCGTGCCTCTGGTGTCTTTGCTGATACGAGAAGAAGGTCGGCTAGGGGTGGTGGTAACTTTTCTAGCTATTATGGAATTATTAAAAGATTCGATGATAGATATCGTCCAGTCAGAGGCGTTTGGACCTATACATATCAAGGCCAGAAGTTAGCAATAATGAGATTCAGTAAGAATAAAAATTAAAGAACCGCAGTGCCAGAAAATATTAATACCCTACGGTTTTTGTTACCCGACAAGTTTAGGAAAGAAAGACAGAATGAGCGATGTAGATAACAAAGTTAAAATGATTGTTGAAGGTTTGCTTTTGGCTGCGGGTCGGCCGCTAACTTTAGACGCTATTGGTCAAATATTTGCTGAAGACGAGGCGCCCGATAAGTTAGAACTGCAAGCGGTAATGGCTGCCATCGATGAAGGCTGCAATGACAGGGGCTTTGAGCTCAAAGAAACGGCTTCAGGTTTTAGGTTTCAGGTTAAGCAAGAACTAAGCGAGTGGATTGGAAAACTATGGGAAGAGCGGCCTCCTAGGTACACTAGAGCGTTGCTCGAAACTCTGGCATTAGTTGCCTATCGTCAGCCACTTACACGCGGTGATATTGAAGAGATTAGGGGCGTCGGTGTGAGTTCAAACATTGTACGAACTCTACTAGACAGAGAGTGGATAAGGGTGGTTGGTCACCGTGATGTGCCGGGCCGGCCAGCAATGTTTGCGACCACGAGGCAGTTTCTAGACTATTTCAATTTGAAGAGTTTGCAGGAGTTACCGCCGCTGGCAGATATTAAGGATCTTGTGGAGAAATCAACAGAGCTGGATCTTGAAGACGGCTTGGCAGGCGCCAGGGTGCTTGACTTGCCGGAAGATGTTAATGATGAGAATGCCTTCGAATCACATCAGAGTGAGACGGAAAAGCTAGCTGAAGAGGCGGCCTTCGCATTATCTAAAAAACCATTAGACGAGATCTTGGCTGAGGGCTTAGGCATACCTGAGTACGAAATCGAAGACGATGACGACGAAGTCCATGGAAAAACCACTGAAGAAATAGGCCAAGAAGCTGATTTGGAAATCGCCAGCAATGAGAGTCAAAATAATCAGCGAGATGTAGAAATAGAGATTCCCGGAAAAAGAATTGAAAATGACGTGGAGGAAATAGAAGATCTCAGTGACGGGTTCGAAGCAAGTCTAGTTCCTAATATTGACGATAGCGACTTGGATGATGAAGAAAACCCAGCTAAGGCATAGCTCATTAGCTACAGGCACGTAAATTAATCCTCCTGAGTTTATAGACTCAGAACGATTCCAGCCCACATTATAAAGTAATTAAATAAGATGACAGAGAAGCTTCAAAAAGTACTCGCCCGTGCTGGATTCGGTTCGCGGCGAGAAATAGAAACCTGGATAGCCAAGGGCCGGGTAAAAGTTAACGGCAAAGTTGCCGTTGTGGGTGATCGAATTGATGAAGATGATAAGGTCACCGTTGACGGTAAAAAACTTTCTTCTCAAACAAAACAGCGTTTTGATCGCCGTGTATTACTTTACAACAAGCCCGAGAACGAGATTTGTACGCGCAAGGATCCGGAAGGCAGGCGAACTGTTTTCGATAAGTTGCCAGTCATTACACACGGACGTTGGGTTTCCGTGGGAAGGTTAGACATTAATACCAGTGGTTTATTGTTATTTACGACAGATGGCGAACTCGCTAACAAACTAATGCACCCATCTTTTGAAATTGAGCGTGAATACGCCGTGCGAGTCATGGGTGAAGTGACGCAAGAGATGGTCGAGCTGATGCACAAAGGGGTCATGATAGAGGGTAATCTCTGTCGGTTTACAGATATTCAATATTTCGCAGGTGATGGTGCCAACCAGTGGTACCACGTAGTTCTGATAGAGGGGCGCAACCGAGAAGTGCGTAAGCTTTGGGAATCGCAGGGACTGAAAGTAAGTCGTCTTAAGCGAGTAAGGTTTGGCTCTATCTTCATGCCAAGTACTATTACCAAAGGGCAGTTTCGCGAAATGCCAAAACAGGAAGTTGATAAACTATTAAAACTTGTCGCAGAGCCTAAGCCAGCTAGTTTGTAATTAGTTAGCTTGTCCTGCCGCTAAAATGTGAGTCTGTTGCCCCATTTTTCTTGGCTCTATCGATGACGCTTTTAACTGAATCTGTGCCGGTAACCGTTGCATGGCCTATGTTTAATTGGAGAGGCGGCATTTCAAATCGATCTTGTAAAAGATTGTACCAGCCCTTAACAGATTCTATTGTGTGTGAAACTAACTCTGGGTCGTTTGGCGTTATCAACAGAAATTCTAGTTTTGCTGCGCGATAAATTAAATTGGTACTATCTTTATTTTTGAACATAAGATCAGCGAACGAATCCATTATTTCAGCATGCGCTGCCACATCATTTAGATTCTGCCCAGCGTGGAAGCAGATGCTTACTATTGCGAGCGGGTGGTTGTGCCGCTTTGCTAGCTCGATTTCTCGGTGCAGCGATGTGTGAAGATTTCCGCGGCTGATTATTCGCCTAACTGAGTTTTGATTGGCGCTAGCTACCGCATCGCTATATTTTATAGCGTTACTAATCGGTGCTAGTAACAGGAGGATGTTGTTCTCAATTTTTTGAAGCTCCGTCTCACTAAATCGAGTATCGCGTTTGAAAGTTAATTCGCCAGATTCAACACCTGCATTACTTAACCTGTAGCCGCAACTGTGTGAGCTTTGCTTGCCTAACCTAATTTTTATGCCCCTTTCTTCTTCGTGATAATACACGCCGTCTATAGTTAAGCTTTCACGAATGTTTTCTAAAAAGTACTTTAGCAAAGTTTTTAGGTCTAATGTTGACTGCAGCAGTGAGACTAATTTAAATCGCTCAAGTTCCGAATCGCCATGGCCGACATAGTCAGAATAGTGGCGTGAGGCTTTTTTCGTACTGGCGTCTTTCTCGGTTTTTTGAAGCGAAACGACCATAGTAATTCTCTTAAGTTTAGATTTAATTAAATGCCCGCGGGTTTACAGGGCTATAACGATATTTTTGCCAGAATTTTTTGCTTGATAAAGAGCCTTATCTGCCCGTTGGAACAATCGGTCTTTGTTGTCATTTGGTTTTAGAGTGGCTGCGCCAATACTTACTGTTACCTTGAATTTTTTATTTGCGGTTTTGAATTGTATTTCTCCTATTGCGACTCGAATCCGTTCTCCGATGACTTTCGCTCCGGATAAAGAAGTCTTGTTGAGCAAGACGACAAACTCCTCCCCGCCATACCTAAAGCTCAGATCGGTTAGACGATTGACTATTGTGAGCTGCTGGACGATTCCTTTTAAAGCCATATCTCCTGTTTTATGTCCGTACTCATCATTTATTTTTTTAAAATCATCGACATCGATAACTAAAAGTGACAAAGGTGACCTATGGCGCTTGGCTAATTCGATTTCTCTGAGCAAGGTGTTGTCCAAAGATAAACGATTCCCAGAGCCTGTAAGAGGGTCAGTAAGAGATGCTATTAATGCTTCGCGGTACTGGAGAGCATTTCGTATTGGGCAGACCAAGGTGCTTAATATATCTTCTAAAAATTCAAGCTCGCTTTCTTTAAAGCGCTTGCCTCGATAGAAAGTAATTTCTCCCAGATGGTCTTGTGCTGTGGTTATTCGGTAGCCGCAACTGTGCGTAGCCTTCTTTCCCAAATCCACCTCTATTTGCCTGCTATCATGTTGATACAAAAGTCCGCTGAATTGAGTTGGCGGCCTTAGTTCTGCAAAGAAAGATTTTAGAATTTGTTCAATATCGAGACTGCTTTGCAGCACAGAGCTCAATCGAAATTTTAGGGGCTGGTTTTCAGTTTCAAATTCCGGGTTTAAATTCCTACTCATAATGAGACGCTTCGCGCTATCAAATTCGATAGTATTCGATTGTGGCATGGCTGTAGGCATTTTTATCTCCTGACTGCGGCGGCTACATTAGTTTTAGCGACCCATATAGTGTGCAGCTGTTACTTTTGCGAAGATTATGCCAACAATCAAAAAGTTGGACTTTAAGTGTGAATGTGGGCTTGCAGGCCAGAAGATATCTGGCGCAGATTAGATTGGCTGGTTGTGATTTGCAAAATAGACGTGAGTTAAAGCGGCAGTAAACGTTCCTAATTAGCTGGCTGGCGGCAAGTATTTGCCGGGTTCAAAATCTCGGCAATTCATTGCAGCTTTATGGATTTCCTTTGACCCTTCACTAAACAGGTAAAGAAAAACTGACATAAGCGCTTCAGGGTGCGGCTGTGTTTTGGGGTCCTCTGCAGGAAAAGCGTCTCTACGCATATTAGTTCGAGTGCCGCCGGGATTGAGACTATTTACTTTGATAGCACTGGTGTTTTTGAGTTCATCGGCAAGCGTTTGCATTAAACCTTCTAGTGCGTGCTTGGAAACGGCATAAGCGCCCCAATAAGCGCGAGCTTCTCTTCCAACGCTGGAAGATAAGAATAAAAGCCTAGCATCCGCTGAGCGAGTTAGCGCGGGCAGCAATGATCTCGTCAACATGAAAGGCGCAGTTACATTGGTTTGCATAACTGCTGACCACTCCGAGTCTGGGTAGTGTTCGATTGGCGAGCGAGCCCCGAGAAGCGCGGCGCTATGAATAACGCCGTCTAAAGATGTAAATTCTTCATCAATTGAATTGGCGAGCTGAATATAGTCATCCGCAGATGCGGTTATAAAGTCCATTGGATGGAGATACACGCTGTTTGGGTGCTCAGCTTCGATCTCATCAAAAAGTGTTTCTAGTTTTTCTAGAGAGCGTCCAATTAAAATCAGCTTGGCGCCAAATTGTGCAAATGTTTTAGCACATTGTTTACCGATACCATCACTGGCGCCAGTAATAAGGATGGTTTTTCCATTAAGAAAATCAGGAGAGGGGGTATATGAATACATGGTTTAGGCAAACTTCAAAAGGGTTAATAACGATTCGATTTGGTCGGATTCTCGGATAACAAAGTCAGCATACCAGTCTTCGGCTTTGGCGTCCTTTTTGAGATAGCCATAGGCTGCAGCGATGGCAATTACATCTGCATTTTTGGCGGCTTGAATATCCCGAATGTGATCCCCTAGATAGACGACTCGTTCGGTACTGACACTCAATTGCTCGCAGGCTAGCAATATAGGTTCTGGGTGGGGCTTGCTAAAAGTCACGTGGTCAGGGCATACAACAGACTTACAGCGTTGTGTTAAGTTTAATTTTTCTAGCAGTTTGAGTGTGTATTTCTCGGGCTTGTTGGTGACGATGCCCCATTTTATGCCCACTTCTTCAATTCTGTTAAGCAATCGCTCCATTCCAGGGTAGAGCACTGCTTTAGTTTCGATTAGTTCTTCGTAGTACAAATCGAGAAGGCGTTGATTCAAATTGGCAAAGTTTTCGTGAGACTCATCAATTGCGAACGCCAGCGTCACCAATGCTCTAGCGCCATCTGACACGGTTTGATAGATCAGATCGCTTGCAATGGGTTCCTTCTGGTTCTCAATAAGGAGTTTATTTACGACGGTGACAAAGTCTGGAGCAGTGTCGACTAGCGTGCCATCCAAATCAAAGAGGACACATTCAATGGATGTGTCCAACGGGCTTTCAATCTGACTATCAGGCATTGCTATTCCGGGCGCTTGTAAAAAGCGAGGTAATTAACATCTATATTTTTCTGCAGAGAGTATTTCTTGCTAATAAGGTTATAGCCTAAGCCGATTTGCTCCTGGAGTTGCAGGCCGGTATCCCGGCTCCAAGCTGCCAGCTCGGAAGGGCGAATAAATTTGCCGTATTCATGAGTGCCTTTGGGAAGAAGGTTGAGTATGTACTCGGCGCCGACTATGGCGAACAAGTAGGATTTTGGATTGCGATTGATGGTGGAGAAAAATACTAACCCTCCAGGTTTTACCATTCTGAAACAAGCTTCAACAATAGATGACGGGTCAGGGACGTGCTCAAGCATTTCTAAGCAGGTTATAACGTCAAATTTCTTTTCGCTTTTATCGGCTAGTGCCTCTGCGGAAATGTTTTGGTAGTCGATGGCAAGTTTTGACTCGAGCTGATGCAGGCGAGCAACGGCAAGCGATGCTTCTGCAAGGTCAATAGCAGTGACATTAGCGCCATGATGCACCATTGCTTCAGCTAGAATTCCACCACCGCAGCCGATGTCTAATACATTTTTGTCGGCGAGATTAATTTGCTGACTGATATAATTAACTCGCAGCGGGTTTATTTCGTGTAAGGGCCTGAATTCGCTGTTTGGATCCCACCATCTCGAGGCGAGAGCTTCAAATTTTTTAATTTCTAAATCATCAACATTTTCCATTTACCTATACTCCCATAAATTTGCGTCGCCAGCGGCTGGTTTTCTCTCTAATAAACGCCGGATCCATGGTTTTTAGTTCGCTATTTTTTAAAACTGCCTGCCCATTGCACCAAACATGAGAAACCTGAGAAGAGTTTACCGCATAGGCGACATGCGAGGCCGGATTATTCATGGGGAGTGTGTTTAAGTGGTTTAGGTCGATAGCAGTGATGTCGGCAAACTTGTTGATCTCGAGGCTGCCTATCTTATCTGCTAATCCCATAGCTCTTGCGCCGTTAATTGTTGCTAATTCTAAGGCTTGATGAGCGGGGACGGCGCTAGCATTGCGGGCGACAGCTTTGGCAACAGTTGCTGCCATTTTAATTTCTCCCAGCATATCGAGGTCATTATTGCTCGCGGCGCCATCTGTGCCGAGTGCAACATTGACCCCGGCGTCTAGCAGTTTAGCTATCTCACAAAACCCGCTTGCGAGCTTGAGGTTGGATCCTGGGCAATGCACCACGCTTGCCCCTAAGTCACTCAATAGAGCGATTTCCTCGTCTATAAGCTGGGTCGCATGAACGCATAGAAGTCGAGGGTTGACGAGACCAAGATCCGCGAGCCTTTGCAGCGGTCTGCGGCCGTCACTGGCAACAGCGTCTAAAATTTCTTGAGCTGTCTCGTGGACATGCATGTGAATTGGGATATCAAGCTCATCGGCTAGAGTCTGGAGTTTCTGTAGGGGTTTATCGGAAACGGAATAGGGGGCATGAGGACCGAAAGCGGTAAATATTTGCTGGCTGTGACGGTACTTGTCGTGGAGGTCAGTGGCCTTGGCGATGTATTCATCTGGGTCTTGGGCCCATGCTGTGGGAAAGTCCATGATTGGGCTGGCCAGTTGCGCTCGAATTCCTGCGTTAAGTGTTACTTTCGCTACCTCCTCCGGGAAGAAATACATGTCGGCAAATGTTGTGGTACCAGATGAAATCATCTCGGCAACTGCCAACATTGATCCATCGGACACGAACTGAGCGCTCACGAAGCGACTTTCTAACGGCCATATGCGCTCTTCAAGCCACTGTTTTAGAGGTATGTCATCGGCAATACCTCTAAACAATGCCATTGGAATGTGTCCATGTGCGTTTACAAGCCCAGGGATCAGCACGTGGTTCGCTAAGTTTTCGGTGGATTTGGCATTTACTCGCACGAGGGCGTCTTCTTGATCCAAGATTGCGATGATCTTGCCATCTTTTATAGCAATGGCGGCGTTTTCTAGGACAGTATTCTTTGGTATCACTGGAATTATCCAGTCGGCAAAAATCAGGAGGTCTGCGTCAATGAGCGTTTCGATTTTCAATTGATAGCCTGCGGTTAACTAAAAAGAATGTGAAGGGCGTAATTAGGCTGGAATTATAGCGCTAAATCCTGCTATTAGTCTCCCTTTGCCTTGCCTGCTCTTTGCTGAGGAAATGATTGATAAGAAAGGGGTTTTTCAATGCCATAAACTGAAATCTGACTACCTTTTCAGAGCTCGTTTGTGTTAACATTAACGTTAGTTTTTAGATCCCTGACCTGCCTTGCCGACGAAGCTAAATCAAGCATAATTATTCGCCTAAATCGGCTGTTAAAAAAGGCAATGATAAGCGCATTATTTTTCTCAATGGTAGCGACAATTCTAAGTTGCGCCCCTTCTCTGATTTTCAGGAAAAAATAACAATATGTCAGAATTTGCTAAACAAGTTTCACCCGTTGCCCTAGAGAGTGAAATGCGAGAGTCCTATCTTGCATATGCAATGAGTGTGATTGTAGGTAGGGCTTTACCGGATGTGCGAGATGGTCTTAAGCCGGTGCATCGGCGAGTGCTTTTCGCTATGAATGTGCTGTCTAACGACTTTAATAAGCCCTACAAAAAATCGGCTCGCGTAGTAGGCGATGTGATTGGTAAGTATCACCCCCATGGTGACACCGCTGTTTATGACACCATTGTTCGATTGGCTCAAAGCTTTTCACTGCGTTATCCCTTAGTTGATGGCCAAGGCAATTTTGGTTCAATTGACGGTGATTCTGCGGCGGCAATGCGTTACACCGAAATCCGGATGTCAAAAATCGCCCATGACTTACTGGCTGATTTGGACAAAGACACGGTTGATTTCACCCCAAATTATGACGGTACCGAGTTTATACCTGATGTGATGCCTACTCAGGTACCTAATCTACTGGTAAATGGCTCTTCCGGCATCGCTGTCGGTATGGCGACTAATATACCGCCGCATAACCTGACTGAAGTTATTAGTGCCTGTATCGCCCTGTTAGATGACCCTAGCATGGACATAGACGCTTTGATGGAGCATATCACGGGGCCAGATTTCCCCACTGCGGGAATAATTAATGGCAGGGCCGGAATCATTCAGGCCTACAGAACTGGACGTGGACGCATTTATGTTCGCGCTAGAGCCGAAGTCATCGAGGACAGCAAAACCGGCAAGCAAACTATTATTGTTTCCGAAATACCTTATCAGCTGAATAAGTCAAAGCTGATAGAGCGTATTGCTGAGTTAGTGAAAGAGAAGAAGTTGGAAGGCATTACTGAACTTCGCGACGAATCTGATAAGGACGGCCTCAGAGTCGTTATCGAGCTTCGCAGAGGAGAAGTAGGTGAGGTTGTTTTAAACAACTTGTATTCCCAGACTCAGATGCAGTCGGTATTCGGCATTAACATGGTGGCTTTGGTAGATGGCCAGCCGCGAGTTCTTAACCTTAAAGAAATCCTAGATGCTTTTATCCGTCATCGTCGAGAGATCGTTTCTAGGCGTACGAGTTATTTGCTTAGAAAAGCGAGAGAGAAAGGCCATGTACTAGAAGGCTTGGCGGTTGCTTTAGCAAACATTGATGCTGTTATTGAGCTAATAAAGAAGTCACCAACTTCAGCCGATGCTAAGGAAAAACTGCTTGCACGCTCATGGAAATCAGACAGTGTATTAGCAATGTTAGGAGCGGCAGGTTCAGATGCCTGTCGTCCAGAAGGTCTGCCTATAGAATATGGTTTGAAGGATAATCAATACTTCTTATCTCCAGACCAGGCTCAGGCTATTTTAGAGCTTAGGTTGCACAGATTGACCGGTTTAGAACATGAGAAGCTGATAAATGATTACAAAGAACTACTTATTCAGATCGCTGACCACTTGGATATTTTGCAGAACCAATCCCGCTTATTAAGCGTGGTTCGGGCCGAGATGGAGCGAGTTCGCAATGATTATGGGGATGAGCGGCGTACTGAAATTGTAGGGTCACAACTAGATTTAACTATGGAAGATCTCATTACTGAAGAAGACCGCGTGGTGACTATTTCTCAGGCCGGATATGCGAAAACTCAGCCTCTTTCTGATTACGCCGCGCAACGCCGTGGTGGTACGGGTAAAGCGGCAGCTTCCGTAAAAGATGAGGATTTTGTTGAGCACCTGCTGATCGCCAGTACTCACGATACATTGTTGTGTTTTAGTAGTGTTGGTAAGGTGTATTGGTTGAAGGTTTTCATGATTCCTGTTGCTAGCCGCACTTCAAGAGGCAAGCCAATCGTGAACATTTTGCCTTTGGGCGAAGGCGAGAGAATTACTAGCATGTTGCCGGTGAGTGAATATTTAGAAGATAAATACATTTTCATGGCTACCTCTAACGGCACTGTCAAGAAAACAGCGCTTACAGATTTTTCTCGACAGCGTAGTGTCGGGCTTCGTGCCATTGAATTAGACGAAGGTGATGAACTTGTAGGAACAGCAGTTACCGATGGTTCTAGAGATATTATGCTGGTTAGCAGCAGTGGTAAAACTATCCGCTTTAAAGAATCTGATGTTCGCGCAATGGGAAGAACAGCAAGGGGCGTAAGAGGAATTAAAATGGCCGATGGCTATTCGATGATCTCACTTATTATCCCAGAAGAAGGCAAGCAGATTTTATCTGTTAGCGAGAATGGTTATGGTAAGCGCACGTCCAGCGAAGATTTTCCTATCTATGGACGCGGTGGGCAGGGCGTGATTGGCATGCAAACCAGCGATCGCAACGGTGCTGTAGTGGGTGCAGTTCAAGTTTCAGAAAGTGATGAGATAATGCTTATTTCCAATAAAGGCACCTTGGTTAGAACTCGCGTTGAAGAAGTCTCTGTACAAGGACGAAACACCCAAGGAGTGCGTTTAATTAGGCTCAAAGGAGATGAAAAACTAGTTGGTTTAGAGCAAGTCGATGAGCCAGAAGAAGTTGAGATTTTCCCAGAGTCTGAAGGTGATGAAAGTGCTGAGGTTAATGAAAGTACAGACGTCGTTGAGCCAGAAGCCAAAACCGAAGGAAGCGAGCCTGATGAAAATGAAACTAATTAGGTAAGCCGCTTCACATAAAACATGAAGAGACCCATATTGTTTGGGTCTCAATTTTTTAAGATTTACTCCATACATTGCGTATCAATTAGAGTTGATAAGTTGACTAAGCTTTTCAAAGTATCTTACCTGGGGCCAGAAGGCACTTTTTCCCAGCTAGCGGCTACCAGCTATTTTTCTGGCGAGCAGAACTACATTCCGTTGCTATCAATAGATGATGTGTTTTCTAGTGTAGAAAGCGAAGAAACTGATTTTGGGGTTGTGCCGGTGGAGAACTCCACGGAAGGGGCTGTTAACAATACCCAAGACTGCCTTGTTGACACTACTCTCCAGATCTCTGGGGAAGTGGTTGTTCCAATCACTCATAACTTGATGATTAGTCACGATCTGCCTGGAGATAAAAACCCCCAACTTATTGTGTCTCATAGGCAATCTTTGGCGCAGTGTCGTCAGTGGCTTAACGCAACGTATCCTGAAGTTCCTCTTGAGGAGGTGTCGAGCAATGCAAAAGCTGCGCAACTAGCCTCACAGCAACAGGGTGTGGCCGCGATTGCTGGAGAGTTGGCAGCACAAATCTATAAGTTAAAAATTGTTCAGCGAAGTATTCAAGACAAATCAAATAACAGTACGCGGTTTTTAGTGTTATCTCACTCGTGCAGTGCTGCGACCGGTAAAGATAAGACAAGTATTCTTGTCTATACACATAATAAGCCAGGTGCTCTTTTTCGAATATTAGAACCGTTTGAAAAGTTAGGAATTAGTTTAAGCAAAATCGAAACTAGACCTTCAAAAATCGAAGCTTGGGAGTATGTTTTTTTTATGGATTTCGACGGACATAGAGAAGACTCGCGAGTTATAAATCTTTTCAGTCAGTTAAAGGCTTGTACTGCTGAAGTCAAAGTTTTGGGCTCTTATCCCCAGTTCGGAAGTTAGTAATGAGCCTTAATATTAATACTCCGATCGCCGATAAAACTGTACTAGTTGTGGGGCTTGGTTTGATTGGCGGAAGCGTTGCTAAGGGCCTGAGAAAATTTAATCCATCGCAAACGCTACTCGCCACTGATTCCAATGCGGATTCTCTTGCCCTTGCAAAAGACACAAAAATTATTAGTGGCAGCGGTACTTTGGAGGAGATGGCGAAGCTAGCAGATATTGTAGTTTTAGCCGTGCCCCCCTTAATGCTGCCTTTTACTATCAGCTGCTTAGAAACGCATGTGCGAGCAGGAACAGTTGTTACAGATGTAGCAAGCGTAAAATCGCATATCTCTGAAGCGCTTAAAAATACAGGCAAAGCTTTTCAGGAAAGCTTTGTTCCCGGTCACCCTATTGCCGGTTCAGAAAAGAGCGGATTCGAAGCATCTAGTGTTGATCTGTTCGAAGGTCGTAAGGTCATTTTAACCCCGGGCCCGCAAACAAAGACAAGTGCAGTAGCTTTGGTAAACATTCTTTGGAGATCGCTTGGAGCACAGGTGCTAGGCATGAGCTTAAAAAAGCACGATGAGGTGCTAGCGGCGACAAGCCACTTACCTCATGCGCTTGCATTTGCAATAGTCGATGCGCTGTCGAATCAAGAAGGGAGTGATGACATATTTAGATACGCCGCGGGTGGTTTCGCAGATTTTAGTCGGCTAGCTTCAAGTAATCCTGTCATGTGGTCCGACATTTTTGTGGCAAATTCGATCGCTACAGAGAAAGTACTGGAGGACTATATTGAAAACCTCACCGCCCTGAAGGAAGCAATAAAGGCCAAAGATAAGGAGTCACTTTTGAAACTCTTTAATCGAAGCAAGGAAACTAGAGATCGATTCATCGCTCAATATTTTATTAAAGACAAAAAAACAATTATGAACAATAAGGCCATCACATTTCATTTAACTCCGGGCGGGAAAATTAACGGTACTCTTAGGGTTCCAGGCGATAAGTCGATTTCTCATCGGTCTATAATTTTCGGATCAATAGCCGATGGAATTACTCATGTTTCCGGATTTCTAGAAGGTGAAGATGCATTAAACACCGTCGCAGCCTTTCGAGAAATGGGAGTCACTATTACTGGCCCGGAAGAGGGTGAGCTGACGATTTACGGTGTTGGAAAACATGGGTTGCAGGCACCTCGTGAACCGCTCTATATGGGTAACTCCGGCACCGCGATGCGGCTATTAGCAGGTTTGCTTGCCGCGCAAAACTTTGATTCAGAGCTTACTGGTGACGAGTCGCTTTCGGGGCGTCCGATGAACCGAGTAGTTCAGCCTCTGCGCGAAATGGGTGCGCATATTCAAGCGCAAGCTGAGGGTACGCCACCGCTGAAAATTTCAGGTTCGCCTTTGAAAGGCTTGAACTATTCTATGCCAATGGCCAGTGCTCAAGTCAAATCTTGTTTGTTGCTCGCAGGGCTGTATGCCGATGGTGAAACTAATATTACCGAGCCGGCCGCTTGTCGAGACCATACTGAACGGATGTTAATGGGATTTTCTTACCCGGTTAAGGTCGGTAAAGGTGGCGTTAGCAGTGTCAAGGGTGACGGCGTATTAAAAGCCACCAGTATTGATGTTCCTGCGGATATTTCCTCCGCCGCATTTTTCTTAGTGGCAGCCTCAATTACCCCCGGTGCCAAATTAACCCTGACTCATGTGGGGGTTAATCCCACTCGAATAGGTGTGATTAACATACTCAAAAAAATGGGGGCTAAGCTCTCCCTTAGCAACGAAAAAACAGTAGGTGGTGAGCCTGTTGCTGATATTACAGTGGAGTATAGCCAGCTGCACGGTATTGAAATCCCTGAGTCAGAAATCCCATTGGCCATTGATGAATTTCCAGTTCTTTTTGTTGCGGCGGCGAACGCTATCGGTGATACCGTGCTTCACGGGGCGCAAGAGCTTAGAGTCAAAGAGAGCGATAGAATTGACGCCATGGCAAAGGGCTTGGCAATTTTAGGTATTGTTACTGAAGTTTATGAAGATGGAATCAAGATTACTGGTGGCCCAACGTCTGGGGGTATTATCGATAGCCATGGCGATCATCGTATTGCTATGGCCTTCAGTGTTGCCGCGCTGCGCGCGAGTGCCCCAATCACCGTTTTAGATTGTAATAACGTGGCAACCTCTTTCCCTGGCTTTGTCGAAAGTGCCGCAAAACTTGGCATGTTAATCAAAGCAGGTGGTAACAATTGAATATTGTTGCTAAAGCGCCCGTTGTCACAATAGATGGTCCTTCCGGTTCCGGTAAGGGGGCGGTCTCGGCCCTGCTATCCAAACGCTTGGGATTTTCGTTATTAGATAGCGGTGCACTTTATAGAGTGTTAGGGGTTGCCACACTAAAAGCCAATCTAGAATTGGACAATCACGATAAAATCAGAGCACTAGCACTGGCGATGAAAGTTGAATTTGGCCTCGCTGGTGCAGAGTCTGTGGCTCTTGACGGTGAAGATGTTTCTCTTGAGATCAGGACTGATAAGGGTAGCGATTTGGCATCCAAAGTAGGTGCAATTCCTGCTGCTCGTGAAGCTTTATTTCAGCGTCAATTGGACTTTCGCCAACCCCCGGGCCTTGTCGCTGATGGCCGAGACATGGGTACAGTGGTTTTTCCGGATGCGCAATTGAAAATTTACCTCACCGCCAGCCCAGAGGAGCGGGCGCAAAGGCGATATAAGCAGTTGATAGGTAAGGGTATTGGTGCTATCCTGCCCGACCTTTTAAGGGAGCTGAAGGAGCGGGACCAGCGGGATAGTGAGCGAGAGATGTCGCCTCTTAAACCTGCTAAAGACGCTTTTGTTATTGATACGACTAGTCTTAGCTTGGAGCAGGTAGTCGAAAAAGTAGCAAAACTGGCTGTTAAAGCGCTCTCATAAGTTCCTTTAAAAACTAATTGTTTGATTGCTGCTTCCCAGATTTACAGCAAACAAATTTAACTTAACTGACCCACAATGCTGGACTGTGGTTAAATATAATAGACTTTAAAACTCTGTTGTATTTTATTGATTATATTGGATTATTTAATGACTGAAAATTTCGCAGAACTGTTTGAACAAAGCTTAATCGAAATCGACATGACCCCTGGAGCCATCGTATCTGGCACAGTAATAGAGATAGATTCCGACTGGGTTACTGTTCACGCCGGATTAAAATCTGAAGGCGTTATCCCCCGAATTGAATTCCTAGACGAGCAGGGCAACCTAGGTCTAGAGATAGGTGACGTAGTTAAGGTAGCACTAGAAACCGTTGAAGACGGCTTCGGTGCGACGCGTCTTTCCAGAGAAAAAGCAAAGCGTGCTGAATCTTGGATGGAGCTTGAAGCTGCTTACGAGAAGAATGACATCGTTACCGGTGTTATTAATGGCAAGGTTAAGGGTGGATTTACCGTCGACCTTAATAATATTCGCGCTTTCTTGCCTGGTTCATTGGTTGATGTGCGACCAGTACGAGACACATTACATTTAGAAGGGCAGCAACTAGAATTCCGACTTATCAAGCTAGATCGTAAGCGTAACAACGTTGTTGTTTCTCGTCGTGCCGTGCTTGAGTCAGTAAGTACTGAAGAGCGCGATGCGTTGTTAGAAACATTGCAAGAAGGTATGTCCGTTAAAGGTATCGTTAAGAACTTGACTGACTATGGTGCTTTCGTTGATTTAGGTGGAGTTGACGGCTTGCTGCATATCACTGATATGTCTTGGAAGCGTATTAAGCATCCAAGTGAAATCGTCAATGTTGGCGATGAGATCGACGTTAAGGTGCTGAAATATGACCGCGAGCGTAATCGTGTTTCATTAGGATTAAAGCAGCTAGGTGAAGATCCTTGGGTTGCAATTAAAGCGCGTTACCCAGAAAACACTCGCGTTAAAGCCGTGGTGACCAACCTAACTGATTACGGTTGTTTTGCAGAGCTTGAGGAAGGTGTTGAAGGGTTGGTTCACGTTTCAGAAATGGACTGGACTAACAAGAACATCCACCCATCAAAAGTCGTTCAATTAGGTGACGAAGTTGATGTAATGGTATTGGATATTGATGAAGAGCGTCGTCGTATCTCTCTTGGTATTAAGCAGTGCTTCCAGAATCCTTGGGATGGTTTCGCTGAGAACTTTAAGAAGGGTGATAAGATTTCCGGTAGCATTAAATCAATCACAGATTTCGGCATTTTCATCGGGCTTGATGGCAACATAGATGGTTTAGTTCACCTCTCAGATATTTCTTGGGAAGAGACTGGCGAAGAAGCTGTTCGCAACTACACCAAAGGCGATGAGATCGAAACAGTTATCTTGTCTATTGATCCTGAGAGAGAGCGTATCTCACTGGGAATCAAGCAACTTGAAGACGATCCTTTTATGAATTACGTTTCAGAATTCGAAAAAGGTAGTATTGTCAAAGGCGTTGTTGGAGAAGTTGAAGCTAAGTCGGCTAATATTATACTCCGAGAAGGCGTTGAAGGCGTCTTAAGAGCTTCAGAAATCAGTCGGGAAAAAGTTGAAGATGCCCGCAATTCACTGAAAGAAGGTGATGAGATTGAAGTTAAGATCGTCAGCGTAGACCGTAAGAGCAGGGTCTTAAGTCTGTCGGTTAAAGCGATCGCAATTGATGATGAGAAGTCAGCAATTCAAGATCACAAGAAACAAGACAGCAGCGATGTATCTCCAGCCACAATTGGTGATCTCATTAAAGCTCAGATGGACAAGAGCTAGCACTGATTGACGCTAGTTAAGCCTGAATGCCGACCTGCGTTGATGCAGGTTGGCGCAATGGAATAGGGGATATCAATGACAAAGTCTGAACTGATTGATCGAATCGCAGCCAAGCAAACACAGTTGTCTTCAAAAGACGTTGAGTTAGCAGTTAAGGCAGTGCTTGAGTATATGTCTATAGTTCTTGCTGATGGCGGCAGAATAGAAATCAGAGGCTTTGGAAGTTTTTCCCTGCACTATCGGGTGCCAAGAATTGGACGCAACCCTAAAACGGGAACTCCAGTGGCTTTAAGTGGGAAATATGTTCCTCATTTCAAGCCTGGCAAGGAGCTCAGAGACAGGGTTAACCTAAGTATGTTGGTTGATCAGCAGCTTTAGAGACACCGCTGAATAAGCGTTTTAAATAAGCGGCATCGCCTTCTGGGTTGTGCCGTTTTTTGTTTTAAGCGATATCACTTTGATGCTTCCTAAAAGTCAGCAAAATGCAAAAACTATCTAACTTACTGTCAGGCCTTTTTCTAATACTGGTATTTTTTGTCAGTATTACTTTTACCTATTTTAATTCAACTCCTATAATTATCCGGTTCGGAAATTGGCAGGTTATACAATTGCCTGCCTCTGTATGGATCATAGGGGCGTTTGTTAGCGGAGGCCTTTTAGGATTGCTGTTAGGCCTGCGCTTCTTTTCTGGACTAAGATCTAAACACGAAATCAGACGTCTTAATAAAAAGCTACATGCCGCTAAGCTTGAGGTGGAGCAGTTAAGATCATTGTCAGCTAAAAGCCTGAAACGTTAATGGAAAATTTTGCCATCTATATATTACTACTTGTCGCGATAGGCGCCGGTTGGACTATTGGGCGTGTTAGCAAGGCAGCAAAAAAGACGGGAGCAGGCAAAGGAGATATTTATCAGGACTACTTCGTAGGCCTAAACTTTCTCTTAAATGATGAGCCCGATGAAGCAATAGACACCTTTATTAAGGCTTTGGAAATCAACAGCGAAACTATAGATACACATTTGGCTTTAGGGGCGCTGTTACGCAGGCGTGGAAAAGTTGATAAAGCTATTCAAGTACACCAGGCATTGCTTGCCAGGCCAAGCCTTAATCAGTCGGTCATCGATGCTACTAGAATTCAGCTAGCTCGAGACTACATAACCTCTGGCTTGCTCGATCGCGCCGAGCGGTTGCTGCATGAAATCCTGAGTGAAGACTCTTCCGCACAATGGGAGGCACTGACGCTATTAATAACCATTTATCAAACTGAAAAAGAATGGGAGAAGGCGATAGACTGCTCTCGCCGCCTATTGAAAAACGTCGAGTACAAGAAAAACGCGGAAACTCGTGCAGCGGCAGCACATTATTGCTGTGAGCTTGCTGAAAACATGATCCAACGGGAGCAATTTCGCACAGCAAGAGAACATATTAGGCGCGCGTTCGGTTTTGATAGAAAAAGTATCAGAGCCTCTTTCATCCTAGCCAGTATTGAGCAGCAATTAGAAAACTACAAGGCGGCTATAAAAGAGCTGGATAGGATTAGAGTGAATAGTCCTGTATTTGTAAGTCAGGTGTTGGGCCCACTAATGCAGTGCTATGGGCAACTTGGTAATTTGCCCGAGTATGAAAAATTACTGACCAACTCGCTCAGTCATGATCCAGATATCAGTGTGGCGCTATCCCTTTGTGACTTGATTAAAAAACGTGAGGGAAATGATTCTGCTATCAGTTTTCTCAATGAATACATGAATAGAAGCCCTTCGCTTGCCGTTTTAATGGAGCTTCTCACTCTGCAGATTCCACCGTCAGATGAAAAGATGAGTGGTAATTTGAAGTTGGTAAAACAGATTGTTGACCGCTTGCTGTTAAAAAGTTCCGCTTATCAGTGTGACCATTGTGGCTACGAGTCGAAAAGTTTGTATTGGTTATGTCCTAGTTGCAAGAAATGGGATCGCGTTAAGCCAATTATAGAGTTTGAGTCAGCTGCCAGTTAAGTTAGAGCTTCACCAATTAGGTTTTAATCAATGGGAAATTCATTCATGAATAGCCGTATTATTGTTGCGTTAGATTTTGAGTCGTCTAAACAGGCGGCAAACTTTTTGGATAACTTAGATCCAGAAGAATGTCGGGTAAAAATAGGAAAAGAGCTTTTTACCGCAAGTGGCCCGGACTTTGTTCGTTCTGTGATAGCCAGGGGCTTTGACGTATTTTTAGATTTAAAGTATCACGATATACCGAACACTGTAGCTAAGGCTGCCGTTGTAGCGGCAGACTTAGGTGTGTGGATGTTGAATGTGCATGCTTCAGGTGGCATGACCATGATGTCGAAGACCCGTGAGGCGTTGGAGCGATTCGGCGCAGATAGGCCCAAGCTTATTGCCGTCACGGTTTTAACCAGTATGGCTGGCGATGACTTGGCCCAGATTGGCGTAAGAGGAAATCCTCTCGAACAAGTGGTGAGGCTAGCAACACTCACTAAAAATGCAGGGCTTGATGGCGTTGTCTGTTCAGCGGCTGAAACTAGTAAGTTGAGAAAAAGCATAGGTCCGGATTTTTGCCTAGTCACCCCTGGTATTCGCCGTCTCGAAGATGCCGCTGGAGATCAGAAACGAGTGGTCGGGCCTGGTCAGGCGATAGCCAATGGCAGTGACTATCTTGTAGTGGGGCGCCCGATAACAAAGGCGTCGTCGCCTAATTCCGCATTAGTCGAGTTTAATTTGGCTGTGGCTGGCGCTGTTAAACCTTTGGTCTAGACTCATTGCTGCAATCAACTGATTGTATTCAATTGAATAGCGATAAGGATATTACTATGAATAAATTTAGTCTTATAAAGTCATTCTTTGTGGCAATGCTGATAGTGCTGGCGCCATTTTCGTTGTCGGCACAAGAGATATCATCTGCCTCTTCCGATGTGGTTAAGGTTGATATCAATAGGGCGGACGCCCAAACGCTGGCCAAGGGATTGATTGGCGTGGGGATGGTTCGAGCCAAAGAAATTGTTGCTTATAGAGTTATGTATGGAAATTTCCAGTCCGCTGATGAGTTGACTGCGGTCACCGGAGTGGGCACCGCAACAGTCGACAAGAATCGTCATCTAATACTCATCGCCGAGCAGGAATAGGCACCCCACCTGGCGCTTTCATGCTGCTGTGAAAGTGCCTGATTTTATTAATGAAAATATGATAAATGTGGCTATAATAGGCGAATTCAGCGCAAGACTGAGTCTCACTATTAATGCTATCGCCTCTTATACTAATAGCTAGTTTCTTAGCCTCTGTTGTCTTCACTGGCGCATACAGACGAATAGCCTTGCGCGCGAACTTTGTTGATTTACCTGTTTCTCGAAGTGCTCACTCTAGCCCAGTGCCCGTAGGCGGTGGTGTTGTTATATTTCTCTTGTTCCTAATTACAATCATGTTTCTCTTCGCGGGCGGTAAACTGAGCGTGGGCCAATTTATGGCGCTCAGCGCATCATCTGCTATAGCAATAGTCGGCTTTGTTGACGATATTAAGGAACTAAAAATTAAATGGCGCATTTACCCACAGCTGTTCGCATCAATTTGGGCGGTTTGGTGGATCGGAGGTATACCAGAGGTTAATTTTTATACTTGGACGGTTTCCCAGCAATGGCTTCTTAACTTTTTAGGGGTTATTGGTATTGTCTGGCTAGTGAACTTGTACAATTTCATGGATGGTATTGATGGTCTGGCCGCCAGTGAGCTATCTTTTGTCAACTTAATGTCATTATTATTTGTTATAAATAACAGTGATTCTGCATTTTCAATATTGTCACTGGTGTCTCTAGGGTCGGCGCTAGGATTCCTAGTTTGGAATTGGTCTCCAGCAAAGGTATTCATGGGAGACGTAGGAAGCGGGTTTATCGGGTTCATGTTGGGTGTAATCGCTATAATCTCTATTCAACAACAGACAATGACTGTATGGACGTGGCTTATTTTGCTAGCCGTGTTTGTCGTAGATGCAACGCTCACATTGCTGAAGCGTTTCGCGGCAAGGCAGAAGTGGTACCAAGGGCATGCAAGCCATGCGTACCAAAAAGCAGCAAAGCGCTTTAACAGTCACCGAAAAGTGACGATAGCTATAATGTTGATTAATATCTTTTGGCTTGCTCCATTGGCTTCTTTATCTGTCCTATACCCTAAATTGGGGATAGCATTGACGGCAGCGGCCATAGTACCTTTAATACTCCTTGCTACTAGGTTGCAGGCGGGAAAAGAAGATAAAGCTATTACAGGTGCTGGGCATGGGTCTAAATAAGTGAGCATTGAAGAAAATCCACGAAAGCAAGAAGTAGCAGCAACAAAGCCTAGATCAAAAGTGATGAAGATAATCTGGCGGCAAGCACTAAGTCTGGGCTGCGCCTGATTAAATAAGGGACAACTATGCAGGTACATACGATTCCGCTTTCGCGTACTGTGAAACAAGTGCTGATGATGATGGCAGATAGCGTCATGCTAGTCACAGCACTGGTTCTTTCATTCGCACTTTTGGGTAAGCAGTTCTTCGGTCAAGAGCAAAACTTCTACTTCTATTTAGCAGCTGCTACGGTTCTTAGTATCCTGGTCTTTCTACGGATAGGCCTCTACCGAGTGCTGGTCCTTTATATGGGGCTCCAGTCGGGGCTTGTTGTTCTTAAAGGGGTCTCGATGGCAAGCTGTTTTCTATCGGCTGCCTATTTCTTCTCTATTACTCCAGCGTCTTCGGATTATTCTACTCTCCCCATTTTTTGGATGATTGCTTTACTGTTCATAGGCGGTAGCCGTTTTGTAGCCAAGGTATTTTTACAAAGCGTTATCCAAAATTTCAGGCCTAAAGAGCCTGTGATAATTTATGGTGCGGGATCTTCAGGTATGCAATTAGTTGTGGCGTTGCAAAATGGTGATCATTATTTGCCTATTGCTTTCGTTGATGACAGTCCGCGCATGCTTGGCAACACCGTGCATGGTATACGTGTATATAGCCCTAATTCTTTATATGAACTTATTGAAAGTTCTTCGGTAAGACAAATTTTATTGGCAATCCCTTCAGCCACTCACCCTGAGAGAAAAGATATACTGAATCGGTTAGAGCATCTTCCGGTGCATGTTAAAACCGTGCCAGACCTATTTGACATGGTGACGGGTAAGGTTGGTGTAGATGAAATTCGAGATATCGATATAGAAGACTTATTGGGAAGGGGTATTGTACCGCCCAACCCTGAGCTGCTTGGTGCCTGTATTACTGGTCAATCGGTAATGGTGACTGGTGCTGGCGGTTCAATCGGTTCCGAGTTATGTCGGCAAATTGTCAATATAAATCCGGCGCGGTTGGTGCTTCTTGATACGTTCGAATATGGCTTGTACGAAGTAGAAAATGAATTGCGCGAAAGCTTAAATTCCTTAGAGGGCGGTGCTTCGATAGAAATCGTTGCCTTGTTGGGCTCTGTTTGTAACAAAACTCAAATGGAAAGCGCGCTGAGGAGTTTTGAGGTTGATACTGTTTACCATGTGGCAGCATATAAGCAGGTGCCTATGGTTGAGAAAAATATAGTCGAGGGAGTTCAAAATAATATTTTTGGAACCCTTATAGCAGCTCAGGCAGCAGAGAAAGAAAAGGTAAAAAACTTTGTTTTAATTTCTACGGATAAAGCGGTAAGGCCGACTAACTTTATGGGAGCTACAAAGCGGTTTGCTGAGCAGGTTTTACAGGCTATGGCGCAGCGTAATAGTAAAACTATCTTTAGCATGGTGCGCTTTGGCAACGTGTTAGGTTCGTCGGGTTCCGTAGTGCCGCTATTCAGGCGTCAAATTGCCGCTGGCGGCCCTGTTACAGTTACTCACCCGGAGGTAACTCGATACTTCATGACGGTGCAAGAGGCGGCGCAGCTTGTGATACAAGCGGGTTCGATGGCGACCGGCGGTGATGTCTTTGTTTTGGATATGCATGAGCCAATCCGCATTGTCGATCTGGCTAAAAAAATGGTTCACCTCATGGGCTATGAGGTCAAAGATGAAAACTCATTTCGCGGTGATATAGCGATCGAATATATGGGATTGAGGCCTGGTGAAAAACTTTATGAAGAGTTGCTTATTGGCGAGTCGGTAACAGGTACAGAACACCCTAAGATCATGCGAGCAGAAGAAGAAACTTTGTCTTGGGGTTCGTTGGAAACCCTAATCACTAGGTTAGAAAAAGCCTGTATGACGCTTAATTTGGAGGAGATTAGAACATTGCTGATGGAAGCGGTTGATGGTTTTGAGCCTAAGCAAGAAGCTAACGATCCGCTTTGGAGGATTTATAATACGAGCGCAATTTCAGACTCGCATCTTGCGACTAAAAAAGTGACGCCTTTGTTTAAAGAGTGAGAGTTTAAAGAGCGAGATTTTAGAGAATAAGAGTTAAAGGATATGAATCTACCGAGTGATGTTTTTATGAGCGAGAGTCCGAAGAGTAATGATTTGAAGGATTGAAGTTTAAAGGATAAAATTTCAAGGAACGATGGTTTATAGAGCTATGGTTTAAATAATCAAAGATTCAAAAACACCTTTTTAGGAACTTTTTTCTTACAAAAAATAGGCGGTATTAAAAGGTATTTACTGTCTCGGTGGCCGAGCGCATCAAATGTAAGAAAGGTCAGTCTAAAACAAGTGGTTAATATTTAAACGTGCTGGCTTGAGGGTTTATTCAAGCCAGCATTGCAGTGATTCCTTAGTCTTCTCTTGTCACTGAATTAATAATTACGGCTTCGTTTGGGACGTCGCTGAAGCCGCGGACCCGGCCAGTGCTGATGCCTGCGATTAAATCGACAATATCCATTCCTTCCACGACCTCAGCAAAAACAGCATAGCCAAAACCTCTATCCGTTTCATCGGTGTGGTTTAGAAAGTTATTGTCCACTAAATTAATAAAAAACTGACTGCTCGCACTATCGACGACATTGGTTCTGGCCATCGCTAAAGTGCCGCGGTTATTTGGGACATCTGACTTTGCTTCATTCTTGATAGGCTCGAAGCCTGACTTTTGCACCATATCTTGATCGAACCCGCCGCCTTGCGCCATGAAGCCTGGGATGACTCGATGGAATATTAGGCCGTCGTAAAATCCTGAGTCGCTATAGCGCAGAAAGTTCTCAACTGAAATAGGGGCCTTATCTGCCCAGAGTTCTATGGTTATGTTGCCCTTGTTAGTATTTATTAGCACTGTTGGATTGCTCTTCATTGCCGTGACTAATTCTGTTGATTTTGGTGCGTCATTGTCGGTCACAAGTTCCTCGACTCTCAATTCTGCGTCTTCCAAGGGCACCTCTGCAATCTCGGCTAGCGCACTTGTGCTGGATTCTTGGATTTCAGTTGAATTGCCTTCAGTGCAGTAGGTGAGCCCGAAAGCTAAAATAAAAGTTAGAACTAGAGCGCGCATGGTGATCTCCATTAAGCCGATGCAAGTTAATAAGTGCGCAACTATACCTCATTGTAAACAACGTTAACTATAGGCTGGCTATAACTTGATGGTTTGTCGATGACTGGTAGGTGGTAGGCAGGTGGCAGAGAGACTTGCTCAATTCAAGGTTTCGGCCACAGCGGTGGGGATATACTTGGCTGTTAATAGTCAGAAACAAAAAACCCCACGTGGCGGTTGAACCGACGTGGGGTTTTAGGGCGTTATATGGCTGCCCAACGTGGACTCGAACCACGAACCAAGTGATTAACAGTCACCTACTCTACCATTGAGCTATTGGGCAGCAAATCTCACTTTGGCTATCAGGATAGCTTCAGCGAGCGCGTATACTAATGAGATTTCATATATCGGTCAACACCGACTTCAACAGAGTTTGTCCTTGCTGTACTCTTCGCAGTCAATTTAGTTAATTCAGATAGGCGTAATTCCCAATCGTGACAGACGTAAAATTCGATCTAAAATCAGATTTTGAGCCCGCAGGAGACCAGCCCACGGCGATTTCCTCTCTTGTCGAGGGCTTGAACGATGGCCTGCATGCCCAGACATTGCTGGGAGTAACCGGCTCAGGCAAAACTTTTACAATTGCCAATGTTATTCAGCAAGTTCAACGGCCAGCGTTGGTGATGGCTCCCAATAAGACACTTGCTGCTCAACTCTACGGTGAATTTAAAGAATTTTTCCCAAATAACGCCGTCGAGTACTTTGTTTCATATTACGATTATTACCAGCCTGAGGCGTACGTGCCTTCCTCTGACGTCTTCATTGAGAAAGATGCGTCAATCAACGATCACATCGAGCAAATGCGGCTATCAGCGACCAAGGCGCTGTTAGAGCGCAATGATGTCATCGTAGTGGCTACCGTATCGGCGATTTATGGATTGGGTGATCCGGACTCTTATTTAAAAATGGTTGTGCATCTGGATCGAGGCGACAAAATTGATCAGCGAGCCTTGCTTAAGCGCCTTACTGATCTTCAGTACACTCGAAATGATATGGAATTACGGCGCGCTACTTACCGAGTGCGCGGTGATGTTATTGATATTTATCCTGCCGAGTCCGAAAAAACAGCCATCAGAATTGAGCTTTTTGATGATGAGATCGAGAGGTTGTCTTATTTTGACCCATTAACAGGAAGTCTAATTAAAGAAGTGCCTAGGTTAACTGTTTATCCAAAGTCTCACTATGTTACCCCTAGAGAGACTCTCTTAGGAGCAGTAGATCACATAAAGCTTGAGCTCAAGGAGAGACTAGAGCAGTTGCGGCAAAACAACCGGTTGGTGGAAGCTCAGCGGCTTGAGCAGCGCACCAAGTTTGATTTAGAGATGATTCAGGAGCTAGGTTATTGCTCCGGTATCGAAAATTACTCTCGGTATTTATCAGGGCGTGATCCAGGTCAGGCGCCGCCCACTTTGTACGATTACTTGCCATCTAACGGTCTTATTATCGCAGATGAGTCCCATGTTTCTATCCCCCAATTGGGCGCCATGTACAAAGGCGATCGCTCTCGTAAGGAAACCTTGGTGGAATACGGGTTTCGCTTGCCTTCAGCGCTCGATAATCGCCCGTTGCGTTTTGAGGAATGGGAGTCTCTGACACCGCAGATAATTTTTGTATCTGCCACCCCTGGGGCCTACGAGGAAGAACATCAGGGCCAGTTGGTGCGCCAGGTCGTCCGGCCTACGGGTCTTATAGATCCTATGTTAGAGGTGAGGCCAGCTGCTTCACAGGTCGACGATTTACTTTCACAAATTACTGAAGTGGTGGCGAAAGAGGAGAGGGTGCTGGTAACCGTGCTTACCAAGCGTATGGCAGAAGATCTGACTGATTACTTAGGCGATCATGGTGTGAGAGTTCGCTATTTACATTCTGATATCGATACTGTTGAGCGCTCTGAAATTCTTAGAGATCTGCGTCTTGGTTTGTTCGACGTGCTGGTTGGAATTAACCTGCTTAGAGAAGGTCTCGATATTCCTGAGGTTTCTCTTGTCGCTATTTTGGACGCAGATAAAGAGGGGTTTTTAAGATCGGAGCGGTCAATAATTCAAACCATTGGACGTGCGGCACGCAATCTCAACGGCCGAGCTATTTTGTATGGGGACAGGGTAACCGGATCAATGCAGCGGGCGATGGACGAATCAAACTCTCGTCGAGAAGTTCAGGTGGCTCATAACAAAGCCAATGGTATTACCCCTGAGGGAGTAAAGAAAAAGATCCTTGATGTGATGGAAGGTGCTAACACCCCTGCTGGTAAGCTTATGAAGACACGAGGGCGCAGCGCTATGGAAAAAGCCAACGCTTATTCGAGATTAGACCTAAGCGACCCCAAAGTATTGCAGAAAGAAATCGTTGAGATGGAGTCTAAAATGTATGAGTTAGCTAAGAATTTAGCATTCGAGGAAGCCGCTAATACTAGGGACCGAATTGCAGAGCTAAAGAATCAGCTGTTAAAGCAATAACTTAAATGTCTTTTTCGGAATAAATCCATCGACACCTGCCTATTTGATTCCGTATAATCTCGACTCCTTTGAATAGGGACTTTTGCGGAAACACAGCAATAGGCGCGTAGCTCAGTTGGTTAGAGCGCTACCTTGACATGGTAGAGGTCACCAGTTCGAATCTGGTCGTGCCTACCATCCCATAGAATTCAAAACTCAGTAATTTTAATCAGACTGAAACCAAATTCAATGGTTTCAGCCATCGACTTGTTAAGGGCTAAAAGAAGAAAAATGCCTCAGATCACACTTCCAGACGGCAGTACGCGCAGTTATGAAAGCTCGGTAACGATTGCCGAAATTGCGGCCTCCATTGGCGAAGGCTTGGCTAAGGCTGCTTTGGCAGGTCGAGTTGATGGTGCGCTTGTCGATATGTCTCATTGTGTTGTGGCAGACGCTGAAGTCGCTATTATTACTGAGCGTGACACCGACGGTTTAGAGGTGTTACGACACTCTTGTGCTCACCTTATGGCTCAAGCAGTGCAGCGTTTATTTCCGAAAGCACAGGTTACTATTGGTCCGGTGACCGAAGATGGTTTTTTCTACGATTTCTCTTATGAGCGTCCGTTCACACCTGAAGACCTTTCCGCGATAGAGAAAGAGATGGGTGCTCTGGTTAAGGAAAACCTTCAAGTAGAGCGCTCGGTGCTTTCCAGAAAAGAGGCTATTGCCTTGTTTGAGGAAAAGGGCGAAGCCTACAAAGTTGAAATCATCAGCAGCATTCCTGGGGATGAAGACCTGTCTTTCTACCGCCAGGGGGATTTCATTGATCTTTGCCGTGGCCCCCACGTGCCAAGCACCTCAAAATTTAAAGCATTCAAGTTGACGTCGGTTGCAGGCGCATACTGGCGCGGCGATTCAAGCAATGAAATGCTACAGCGGATTTACGGCACAGCTTGGGGGTCTAAGAAAGACCTCAATTTATACCTGCAGCGATTGGAAGAAGCAGAGAAGCGAGATCACCGTAAACTTGGTAAATTACTGGACCTGTTTCACTTTCAAGAAGAAGCACCGGGCATGGCGTTTTGGCATCCGAAAGGCTGGAGGATCTACCAAATTGTTCAGCGCTACATGCAAGTGCGTCAAGACGCCACAGATTACAAAGAAATAAACACACCGCAGCTTGTTGATTACAGCTTGTGGGAAAAATCGGGTCATGCGGCCAAATTTGCTGATGAAATGTTTAGTGTCGAATCAGATAACCGCATGTATGCCATCAAACCGATGAATTGCCCTTGTCATATCCAAGTTTTCAATCAAGGCCTGAAGAGCTACCGTGATTTGCCCCTGCGGTTGGCGGAGTTTGGCTCATGTCACCGGTATGAACCGTCTGGCAGTATGCATGGCTTGATGAGAGTACGAAGTTTTGTTCAGGATGACGGCCATATTTTCTGTACCGAAGACCAGATCCAGGCAGAAGTTGCTGATTTTATGGGGCTTTTGTTTTCAGTTTACACAGACTTTGGCTTTGACGATGTTATTTTGCGCCTCTCAACGCGCCCTGAAAAAAGAGTAGGGTCTGACGAAATTTGGGATGAGGCTGAACAGTCGCTTAAAGATGCGCTTAATGCCACTGGACTGCCTTGGGAGCTGGTGCCTGGCGAAGGCGCGTTTTATGGCCCCAAAATAGAGTATTCATTAAAAGACTGTATGGGTAGAATTCAGCAGTGCGGCACTATTCAAGTAGATTTCTTTACTCCGGGTCGTTTGGGTGCGCAGTATGTTGCAGAAGATAGCAGCAAAAAAACGCCAGTGATGTTGCACAGAGCTGTTTTAGGTTCGTTCGAGAGGTTTATTGGCATTTTAATCGAGCACTACGCCGGAGCTATGCCGGCATGGCTGGCCCCGGAACAAGCAATAATCTTAAATATTACTGACAAACAGTCGCAATACTGTACTGAATTGGAAGAATCCCTGAAAAACAAAGGGTTTAGGGTCACATCAGACTTGAGAAATGAGAAAATCGGCTTTAAAATCCGTGAACATACTCTGCAGAAGATTCCTTATTTGTTGGTTGTAGGTGATAAAGAAGTGGAATCTGGGTCTGTTGCTGTAAGAAAACGTGGAGGTGAAGACCTCGGGCCTATGACAGTAGATGACTTTTGCGAGTATTTAAGCGAAGATGTCGCCCGCTTAGGTCGCAGTGCAAAGAGCATTGCGGCAAACTAGCAGCTCAAATAGCTAAAATAGTAACTTATAAAGTAACAATAAGAGGAAGTGGCGTTCACGCCGGTTATGAGAAGTAGTTCCAAGAAGGCAATTATCAATGAAGCGATCGAAGCCGCACAAGTAAGATTAGTTGCAGCGGATGGCGCTCAAGTAGGTATCGTCACGATTGAAGAGGCTAGGGCTGCTGCGGCAGAAGCCAAACTTGATTTGGTGTTGATCTCACCGGATGCAGACCCACAGGTCTGTAAAATCATGGATCATGGTAAGCATGTTTTTGAGCTGAAGAAGCAAAAGGCTGCGAGTAAGAAAAAGCAGCGGCGGATTCAGGTCAAAGAGATAAAATTTAGACCAGGGACGGAAGACGGGGATTATCAGGTAAAACTACGCAACCTGATACGTTTCCTAAGTGATGGGGATAAGACCAAGGTTTCATTAAGATTCCGCGGTCGTGAACTAGCCCATCAACATCTTGGACTTGAATTAATGGTTCGAATTAGCAAAGACTTAGCCGAATACGGCAACGTTGAGCAAGAGCCCAAGATGGAAGGTCGGCAAATAGTCATGGTACTAGCGCCGGTCAAAAAGCGCCCATAATCTGAGGGGCCAGTGCCTTTTGGTCACTTGATGATCAAAGGGCACTGGCCTTCGCTGTTGTGGGGTACATAAAATCAAAAGCATCATAAGTTGATGCAAATGCGGAGTTAAACGTAATGTCACTCGGAAAGTTAAAAACCCATAAGGGTGCCGCTAAGCGGTTCAAGAAAACCGGATCTGGGTTCAAGCGTAAAAGCATGAACAAAAGCCACATCCTGACCAAAATGACCACCAAGCGCAAGCGTCATTTGCGAGGCACTACTCTGGTTAATCCTGTAGATGTCCCCGCAATAAAACGCATGCTTCGTGTAAAATAATTTAACGGTTCAGGAGAAATAAAATGGCTCGAGTAAAACGCGGCGTGGTGGCAAACCGTCGCCACAAAAAAACATTAGATGAAGCAAAAGGTTACTACGGCGCCCGTAGTCGAATTTATCGCGTTGCGAAGCAAGCGGTAACTAAAGCGGGGCAGTATGCCTATCGCGATAGACGCGTAAAGAAGCGTGTTTTTCGTGCACTTTGGATCACTCGTATTAATGCCCAGTCTCGTGAATGCGGTATCAGCTACAGCCAACTCATTGCTGGTCTTAAAAAGGCTAACATTGAAGTTGATCGTAGAGTTCTTGCGGATTTGGCCGTACACGATAAGCCGGCATTTTCTGCTATTGTGGATCAAGCTAAAGCCAATTTAGCAGCCTAGTCCGCTAGCGGACACGGCTATGACTGATACTGAAACTTTACTTGCTACTGCATTGCAGGCGATTGAGTCATCGAGTGATGAGAAGTCTCTCGATGACATTCGTGTGCAGTACCTAGGCAAAAAAGGCGAGCTCACGGCCCAGCTGAAATCTCTGGGCCAGTTGCCGAGCGAAGAACGTCCCGCTGCTGGCGGCAAAATTAATGTTGCCAAGCAGCAATTACAGCAAGCCATTGAAACAAGGAAAATATCCCTTGTTTCAGCTGGTTTGGATGCCTTGTTAGAATCTCAAAAGATTGATGTCTCCCTCCCTGGTCGAAAGCAAAGTCAAGGCGGATTGCACCCCATCACAATCACTATTGATCGGATTACCAATATTTTTGCGTCTGCCGGTTATATGGTTGCTGAAGGTCCTGAGATTGAAGACGAATATCACAACTTTGAAGCGCTAAACATACCAAGCCATCATCCCGCCCGCGCAATGCACGATACGTTTTACGTGAGCCCCGGCACGGTGCTTCGAACCCATACCTCGCCAGTGCAAGTTCGTATTATGGAAGGTGGTAAGCCGCCATTTAAGATGATTTGCCCCGGGCGAGTTTATCGCTGCGATTCTGATTTGACCCACACGCCTATGTTTCATCAAGTTGAAGGTTTGCTGATTGACGAAGGAGTGAGCTTTGCTGATTTGAAAGGAACCGTGATAGATTTTTTGCATGCCTATTTTGAAGAAGAGATGCCTGTTAGATTTCGGCCATCCTATTTTCCTTTCACAGAACCTTCGGCGGAAGTCGATATGGGCTGCGTCAGCTGCAGCGGCAAGGGTTGCAGAATTTGCGGCAACACAGGCTGGCTGGAAGTAATGGGCTGCGGCATGGTGCATCCTAGTGTCCTTGCCATGTCAGGCGTTGATACTGAACAATACAACGGATTTGCCTTTGGCATGGGCGTAGAGCGGTTAGCTATGCTGCGCTACGACGTCAGCGATCTACGGACCTATTTCGAAAACGATCTGCGCTTCTTAAAACGATTCAACTAGTAGGACTTCCCGCGAATGATATTCAGCGAACAGTGGTTGCGTGAATGGGTTTCCCCGTCCATTGAAACTCAAGAGCTAATGGAGCAGCTAACCATGGCGGGTCTTGAAGTAGATGGTTTCGAAGGGGTGGCTCGCGAGTTTTCAAACGTGGTGGTAGCGAGAATAGAATCGGTAGAAAAACACCCGAACGCTGACAAGCTCAATGTCTGTATGGTCAGCGATGGAATAAACGAATTTCAAGTTGTCTGTGGGGCCCCTAATGCACGCGCTGGATTATTTGCTCCGTTTGCAAAAGTAGGTGCTCAGCTGTTGGCACCAGGGGAATCCAAGCCATTCAAAATAAAGGCAGCAAAGCTTCGTGGTGTCGAGTCTAACGGCATGCTTTGCTCTGCTGAAGAGCTAGGGCTGGATGAAAAATCCGACGGTTTGTTAGAGCTGCCCAGTGATGCGCCAATTGGGCAGGATGTTCGTAGTTATTTAAAGCTTGAAGATTCCTCAATTGAATTAGATTTGACGCCTAACCGAGGCGACTGTCTCGGTATGATTGGTTTAGCAAGAGAGGTGGGGGTATTGGCACGCTTAGATGTCAATCAGCCGGATATCGCTGCCGTTACTGAAACCATTACTGACACGTTTCCTATTTCGATAACGGCAAAAGATGGATGTCCGAGATATCTAGGAAGGGTTATTAAAAATATCGATCTCGCTGCACATACACCGCTTTGGATGACAGAAAAACTAAGGCGCAGTGGCCTTCGCAGTATTGATCCGATTGTTGATGTAACAAACTTTGTGCTAATGGAGCTAGGACAGCCCATGCACGCTTTCGATTTGGAAAAATTGGTCGATGGTATCAACGTTCGAATGGCGCATGCAGATGAGCCTCTAACGCTATTAGATGGTAAAGAAGTAAAGTTAGCAGACGGTACCCTAGTGATTGCAGATGGCCAAAAAGCGGTTGCGATGGCCGGCATAATGGGCGGCTTGGCTACCTCGGTTACCGGCACTACTAAGCACGTATTCTTGGAATGTGCTTTTTTTGCACCCTTGTCTGTTGCAGGCAAAGCACGCTCATACGGAATGCATACGGATGCATCCCATCGTTATGAGCGTGGAGTTGATTTTGAGCTCCAGCATCGAGCTATGGCGCGAGCAACGCAGTTACTGCTAGACATAGCTGGAGGCGATGCCGGCCCGGTAGTTGAGGCTTTAGGTCACTTACCTAGCCAGACAACTGTCATGCTCAAATTTGCTTCTGTAGAAAAACTTTTAGGTGTGCATATAGAGGACGACGAAATAGTCGATATTCTCACTCGCTTAGGATTTGTACTGAGCACTCAATCCGCTGAACAAGTTGCGGTTTCTGTTCCTTCTTTCCGATTTGACGTCTCTATTGAGGCTGACCTCATTGAGGAGCTTGCGCGAATCTATGGCTACAACAATCTTCCTAAGACCCCAGGTTTAACAAAACAGAAGTTAGCTGCCGTGACAGAGACGCAAGTGTCAATGACATCCTTGCGCGGACATCTTGTAGCTCAGGGCTTTCAAGAAGTTGTGACCTACAGTTTTATAGACCCAGCTCTAAGCGCTAAAGTGTTTGGTGAATTAGATCAGCCCATTTTGCTACAGAATCCAATATCTGAAGAAATGTCACTTATGCGGCCTAGCATTCTGCCCGGTTTGCTTCATACCCTGCAATATAATGTGAATCGGCAGCAGGATCGTGTTCGGCTTTTTGAATCTGGGCTCGTTTTCAATAAAATCGCTGAAAACACCGAACAGACACCGATGATTGCTGGGCTATTATTTGGACTACGTTTGCCAGAAAATTGGGCTGCAGGGAAAGACTCAAGCGACTTTTTTGACCTTAAAGGAGTGCTTGAAGGATTATTAGAGCTGAGTGATGACGTCGATAGCTATGAGTTCAAGCAAGGCGTGCGCAATGGTTTTCACGACGGTCAGTGCGCCATAGTTACTCATCCAACCAAGGGCGAGGTCGGGGTCATAGGCGCGATTCACCCATCTGTGCTGAGAGAGTTGGGACTGGCCGGCTCGGTCTTCGCATTTGAGCTGGCTCTTATCAAGCTCAGGGATCGAAAAATGCCTGTTTCGCAAGCGCCGTCAAAGTATCCAGAGATGAGTAGAGACCTTGCTATCGTGGTTGATGAAAATGTGTCAGCGCAGAGCATTCTTAGCGAAATTAGGAATAAAGCAGGAGAGTTCTTAGTAGATTTGCGAATATTTGATGTTTATCAAGGGGATGCGGTTGAAGCTGGGAAAAAAAGTATCGCTTTGGGCTTGACGTGGCAACATCCTTCCCGCAATCTTACGGATGACGAAATAAATACTATAATTAGTAATAGCGTCAACGCACTACAAGAACAATTTAATGCAAATTTGCGGAACTAGCCGGGGATAAAAACAATGACAGATGGAGCACTCACCAAGGCCGATATGGCCGAGCGTCTGTTTGAAGAGTTGGGCCTGAATAAGCGAGAAGCCAAAGAAGTTGTGGAGCAGTTCTTCGAGGAAGTTCGTCTTTCTCTTGAGCGTAATGATCAAGTTAAACTATCTGGCTTTGGAAATTTCGACCTAAGAGATAAAAAACAAAGACCGGGACGTAATCCTAAGACTGGTGAAGAAATTCCAATTAAGGCACGACGTGTAGTGACATTTAGGCCGGGCCAAAAATTGAAAGCAAAGGTAGAGGGATATGCTGGAACCGAAGAATAACGACGAACTACCCCCAATTCCACCGAAGCGCTATTTCACTATAGGTGAAGTTGGCGAGTTGTGTGCGGTGAAGCCTCATGTTCTTCGCTACTGGGAGGCTGAATTTCCACAATTGAAGCCGGTAAAAAGACGTGGTAACAGGCGTTATTACCAGCGCCAAGACGTCATCCTAATTCGCCAAATCAAAAGCCTGTTATACGAGCAAGGCTATACTATTGGCGGCGCTCGTCAGAAAATGACGGAAGGCCCAGAAGATGTGGCAGCGGCTAACATAAATGCTAGCGAAATCAAATCGTTAGTTCGAGATTTAGAAGAAGTTATCGCACGGCTTTAATTGTATCGAAGCGGTACTGAGATAAAGCTGAGACAATAATGATAAGGCGCCAAAAAGATATTCAAGAGGCGCCTACCCCGTTCTAATCCTCAGAGTGAATACAAAGTCAGTCATAGTTTGGTGTTTATTGATTGCTGGCCAAGCGGCCAATTGATAGACACGATCCAAAAATCGGGGCGTAGCGCAGCCTGGTAGCGCACTACACTGGGGGTGTAGTGGTCGCAAGTTCAAATCTTGCCGTCCCGACCAATTAAATCAATGAGTTAGAGTGCTTCAGCGTCGATCGAAAGCAAAATAATTCCAGATCTAATCCCCTCCCACAGCTTACTGATTTCAGCCTTCGTTGGTTACTCTGCACTGGTCTGCTTACCCGGAAGGATTCCAACACGCAGGGTCAGGGACACCTTAGTTCGGTCCGTAGCAGTGGGCTCGAGCATTTGCTGATATCAGCTTGGCAGTTTCCGTTGCGGCGGTATTGCTATTGATTTTACTGAGACCTACACTCAGGCTAATGTCCATAAGTAACCAAAGCCCAAAGCCTTATGAAAATTTTAATCTATAGCTCGACAGTATTTACGGCGCTGATGCTTAGCGCCTGCGCCGTGTCTCCGGCGACTCAGGCACTCAGAGCAGAGTATGAAAGTACCATTCCAGTCTGTTCCAGCAATGAGAGCTGTCAGCAAAAATGGACCATCGCCCGTGCCTGGGTGGTAGATAATTCGGATTTTGCTATCAGAAGCGAGGGTGAGACACGCATTATGGCCACCAGTAATCTAATTTCTCAAAGTGGTCTTGGGGTAACGGTGATTCGCAGTTCTGCTGGGGGCGACAATTATCAGTTCACCGTTTCTGTTGAGTGCTTCTCTGCTTACGGCTGCCCAAATAGCTTGGAGACAATGCTCGATTTCAATCGAACTCTTAACGCCGTTCAGGCTAAGCCTGCACTTTAGGGCGCCAACTAGATCAGCCTGTGATGAAGTGCGTTAGCATTTAAATTAGCCGTTAGTGTGCACGCAGGCGCAATTTAGATGGGTTAAATTATGCAGTCCTTGGGTTGTTCATTAACAGAGATCTGTCTGAGGGGGAGTGCCGCAAGTCCAAGGCCACTCGTCCCAGCCAAATTTAGGAAATGCAGCTGGCGGTTTGTATGCAATAACGTTTTACCGTGGTTGCTGCTAGAAGCCATTTTCAGCGCTGAATTCACGGCTTAACTCGTCGAATAAAAAGTCGTCATCTGTATTTTCTTGAGTCCCCTCGTCATATCTAATTTCAACCTCCTCTAAGTATTCGAGGAGTGCCTCTTTAACGTAAAATTGTATTGTTCTGCCAGTTGAGAGAGACAGGAGTTCTAGTTGATTATTTACATCTTCTGGAAGTTCTATAGATAGCATATTTACAGTCCTTTTCATTAGATAGTAGCGCCTCGAGCGAGATTACGTCCCTGTAGTTCGTCTTAGCTTATCCTTGCTGTTGTTAACTATAGTTCTTGGCCAAATACCTGCTATGTGACTGTTGGCTAACCCGCAGTTTACGTCTGCTGACAGCTTGTACACTGGATTGAGGTGAGCGTGCATCTGAGAGAAAAAGACGTTTTAGCGCGCGTTTTCGGTGTTATTGACGGTCTAAATCAGATAAGATCCAGTCCTATAAATGGACCATAATAATACTTAAGATTCTCGCTTTGACAACTTTTCTCTTGACTCTATTACCGTCCCAAGATGCCCCTAACTTTGCAGTAACTAACCGATTAAATTTCTGGACACTCCATGCGTCTTAAGTGCATCAAAATTGCAGGTTTTAAATCCTTTGTTGATCCGACAACAATCGATTTTCCATCGAACCTATGTTCGGTTGTTGGTCCTAATGGTTGTGGTAAATCGAATGTAATTGACGCCGTGCGCTGGGTCATGGGCGAGTCGTCGGCAAAGAATCTTCGGGGTGAGAGTATGACTGACGTCATATTTAATGGCTCCGGGGGAAGAAAGCCGGTTGGCCAAGCGACTGTCGAACTCGTGTTTGATAACCATGATCACAAACTCACGGGTGAATATGCCAATTTTGACGAAGTCTCTATTAAGCGAAAAGTGGACCGTGAAGCCCACTCTACCTACTCTTTAAATGGCACGAAGTGCCGCCGAAAAGATGTTACCGATATATTTCTTGGGACTGGTTTAGGCGCGCGCAGTTACTCAATTATTGAGCAGGGCATGGTTTCTCGTCTGATAGAATCAAAGCCTGAAGAGCTGCGGGTTTTCATCGAAGAAGCGGCGGGTATCTCTAAGTATAAAGAGCGCCGCAAAGAAACTGAAAGCAGGATTAAGCGTACCCGGGAAAATCTAGAGCGTTTGGCCGACATTCGCGATGAATTAGGCCGTCAATTATCTCATTTGCAACGCCAGTCTGTCGCGGCTGAAAAATACGCGGAGTTCAAAAAGGAGGAACGTCAAACTACGGCCAATTTAAATGCTTTAAAATGGCAATCCTTAGATGAAGAAATCAAATTTAACGCACAAGCCATCGGCGAGCTTGAAATTAAGATAGAGGCGACTATTGCTGACCAGCGTGAGCTAGATGCACTGGTTGAAAAACATTTATCGGACAATGCCGATCTGACTGATGCCTTGGGCGAAGTGCAGGCGCGTTTCTATAGCTTGGGTAATGACATTGCTCGAATAGAGCAGTCGATCGAGCATCATATAGAGCGAGTTGACCAGTTTAAGATGGACTTAGCTGAAACAGAGGAAGCATTCTCTCAGACTAAAGAAGAGTTAGATGTCGATTTAAAACGAATTACTCAACTGGACTCTGACCTTAGGGAGATTACGCCAGAACTCGAAGAAGCTCTGGCTGAAGAGGAGGTGTCTTCTGAAGCACACCAAGAAGCCGAGCAGACATTGCAGGAATGGCAGTTGCATTGGGACGGGTTTAATCAGAAGGCGGAAGAGCCGAGACAAATTGCTGAAGTAGAGCAGTCAAGAATTCAACAGCTTGAAAGAATTGTAGAGAGAGGCGTGGAGCGCAAGAAGCTGCTCGAGGCTGAGCAAGAGGAACTGAATAGCCATGAGGACGATCCGGGCTTGTCTGAGGCGAGCGATGAAATTGTTGTCATGCAAAATTCCATTATGCAATTTCGGGCCAGCAATACTTCCATTGGCCAAAAAATTGATACCAACCGAATTGAACTCAGTGATTGTGCGGACGAGTTAAACGCAGTTCGCAGCAAATTACAGGAATCTAAAGGCAAGCAAGCTTCTTTGGAAGCTTTGCAACAAGCAGCGCTAGGGCAAGACAACGAGCCTCTTAACAAATGGCTAGCGGCTAAGGGCCTCGACAATCAGCTTAGGCTCGCCGAAAGCTTACAGATAACCGCAGGCTGGGAGTTGGCTGTAGAAACAGTGCTGGGAGATTCCTTACAAGGAATTTGTATCGAAGGCCTCGAAGCTGTTGATGAGCTTTTAGCCGATTTGCCGCAAGCCCGGCTGGTAATGATTGATGTGAATGCCGGAAATCTAGCTAGTGACTCTGTCTCTAATAGTCTGACTCCGTTATTAGAATGTATCCAATCTGATTGGAATTTAAACGATCTTTTGACCGGGATTTATACCGCAGCGAACTTAACCGAGGCGCTTGGCGCACGCATGAGTTTAGGTGCAAAGGAATCGATTATAACAGCCGATGGACTCTGGCTGGGAAAGTCTTGGATTCAGATCAGTAATTTGAGTGAACAGGATTCTATTATTGAGCGACGGGGTTTGATCGCCGATTTGTTCCGGAATGTAAAGCAGCGCACAGAGGCAGCCGAACAGTTAGTTGAAATGCAGTCGTCACTAAAAACCCAGTTAAACAACGACGAAATTGCCCGCGACCAGCTTCAAACTAAGCTGTCAGAAACCACAACGCAGTTAGGTGAAAAGAAATCTGCGATCAGCGCTCAACTCGCTAAAATTGAAGAAGCTAGAACGCGTAAGCAGCGAATAGCACACGAGTTAGATGAGTTAAGTCGTCAATTAGAAATTGAACAACAAAACATCGCTGAATCTAGATTCCGTCTCCAAACCGCACTTGATTCGATGGAGGAAGATGTTGGTGCTAGAGAAAATTTGGAACAGTCGCGAGGGCAGGCTAAAGAGCAGCTAGAAAACTCGAGACAGAAGGCGCGCGTAAATAAGGACCGATCACACGAATTAGCGCTTAAGAAACAATCAATTGAATCTCAATTACATTCAACTCGCGAAACTATGGACCGTATGGCTAGCCAGGTGCAGCGATCAAAAGAACGTATAGAGTCTCTAACCACACAAATTGACGTGTCGGATGATCCGTTAGTGGCTATGCGACGAGACCTTGAGGAATTGCTGGCCAAGCGCCTAGATGTAGAGGCGGAGTTGAGTGCGGCAAAGTCTGCAGTGGATGCTAATGAGCATAAATTGAGAGAGTTAGAGCGAAGCCGTAACGCGGTGCAGCAGCGGTCTTCTGAGTTTAGAGAGGCTTTGATGCAGCAGCGTTTGAAAACGGAGGGTGCTTCCGTCAAACGAGAAGGTATTCTAAATCAGTTAACTGATGCGGAGTTTGAGCTGACGGATGTTATCGCTCAGTTACCAGAAGACGTCGATCAGGCGCAATGCGAAGAGGCGTTAGAGAAGCTCGGCAATCGAATTCAGCGCTTAGGTCCAATTAATTTAGCCGCCATTGATGAATACCAGCAACAGTCAGAGCGCAAAATCTATTTAGATAAGCAGAATGATGACTTAGAGAACGCCCTTGATACGCTAACCAATGCTATCAAGAAAATCGATGTGGAAACTCGCACTCGGTTTAAAGAGACATTCGATAAAATCAACGCAGGTTTACAGAGCCTTTTTCCAAAAGTTTTTGGAGGCGGGCATGCTTATCTCGATATGACGGGTGAGGATTTATTAGACACCGGTGTAGCGATAATGGCCAGACCGCCTGGCAAGCGCAACAGTACTATTCACTTGCTCTCCGGTGGTGAGAAAGCGATGACAGCTATTGCTCTGGTATTTTCAATTTTCCAACTGAATCCTTCACCGTTTTGTATGTTGGATGAGGTTGATGCGCCATTGGACGACGCGAACGTCGGACGATACGCAAGTTTGGTAAAAGAAATGTCGGCCACTGTGCAATTTATCTTTATTACTCACAACAAGATAACGATGGAAATGGCTAATCAACTGTTAGGCGTTACCATGCATGAAGCCGGAGTTTCACGCATTGTAGCGGTCGATATTGAAGAGGCAGCTGAACTTGCAGCAATGTAATTATCGCTATTTGGCACTTCAGGTTTGGCTATTCGCTCTAAATACCCATTCTTAGCTAAAGAAATAGAGGTAACCGTAAGATAACCTTACTAATTTTGTCACTTTTAATTAGCCTCAAGCGAATATTTAGAAGCCCATGAATCCCCGTGAACTTATAATTTTAATTTTAGGACTCGCAATTGTTGCTGTGGTCCTGCGTGGCCTTTACGTTGCCCTAAAAGCGAGGCGTGGCCAGATTAAACTATCGATAGACAAGAACATCCCCCAAGATATCGATCTAGAGGCAATGGAATTAGCAGAACTTCCAGGTGGTGGCGCTAGAGTGGTAGAGAGATCCCTCGAGTCAGTAAATGTTCAAAATTCAAAACTAAATGCCGCTCAAGAACGTGCAACAGCTTTGAATCTGGGTGATCTAGGCTCTTCAGAGGTCAATATTCCGGTGTTAATGGATGCCGTTGAACTCGGCAACGCGGTAACAATTTCAATAGCTGGTTCGGAGCGGATCAGCTCCGCAACCGAGTTTGCTGCTAAGGGTATAGAAAAAGACCTGGCGCAAGAATCTGAGCAGTTTAATGACAAAGAAAAAGACCAGGGGCGCTCAGAAGATTTAAGTTCAGAAAACGACGACCAGAAATGGTCCGATAATGCGGAACCTGCGCCGGCGTCTGAATCCATGGCTGAGGATGAAATTTACATCGCTGGGACTGAGTTTCTGTCGCCCGTCTATGAGGACGGTGAAGACCAGGGTTTAACAGATGATCAGCGAGTCGAAGTAGAGGCCGGTGGCGAATACGATGACGTGTTGCTCGATTATGATCAGAATGATATCAAGTTGAACCACAATGTTGCGATATCTGAAACAGATGCTCTCGCTAGTATTGCACCAGATTATCCAGAAGCGCAGGCCAACTTTGAATCTAACGAGGATGCCGTTGAGGACGACTGGGAAAGCGACGAGCCATCTATGGAAAAAGGCTTTCACCGTCTTGCGCCTGAGCAGAACGTTCAAGTTGAAGAAGGGGTTTCGGATCAAGACGATTGGGATGAACAAGACAACCCAGAGGCAAACAGTGATTCAGATCTAACTGACGAATCTGGTAGCAGCACCAATCAAAGTTTCGAGCAGCAGTTGGACGATTTTTCAATGACCGCGGGAGATCGGATTGGCTATGACAACAACATCATAAAGGCCGCTACCGACGCTAGATCTAATTTGGCGCCAAAGACAGCCGATTCTCAGCCGCGATTAAGCGAGCAATCCAGCTTTTTCGATGACGCTAAATCTGATTCCGAAGAAGAGGCTCAATCAGTCGATGGGATAAGTAAAAAGACATCCTTTTTCTCAGCTTTTAGACGAAAGCCAAAAAAAATGCTAGAACAACCGGCTTCGACAGAGATAAACGAAAAAACAGATGAAGAAAGCGGCGAAGTTAAAACTTATAGCGAAGAAATCGCAGAGTCTGGCAGCGATAGCTTCGCTGATAAGGTTAAAAACTCGCATCATCACCAAGGCGATGATAAACCGGCCGTAGCTACTCAGCCGTCAGAGGTTCTTGTAGTAAATGTTATGGCGCGAGCTGGCTATTCATTTGCGGGGGATGATTTACTTCAGATACTGATAACCGCGGGACTGAAATTTGGGGAAATGAATATTTTCCACCACCACCTTGACTTTAGTACGAAGGGTCCAGTGTTATACAGTGTTGCAAATGTCCTAAATCCAGGGACGTTTGACCTTAACAACATGAGTGATTTTTCAACATTGGGTGTGAGTTTCTTCTTAGCACTGCCTACGACAATAAACAATTTAGAAGCTTTTGAAACGATGTTATCGGTGGCCCAGCAAATCAAAGGAGGTTTGGATGGTGAGCTTAGAGATGATCAACGAAATTTGATGACAGCGCAAACCATAGAGCATTATCGTCAACGTGTTCGAGACTTTGAGCTGCGCCAACTAAAAGCTGGTATCCGCAGCTAGCGCTGAAATTCAACATGGCCACTGACAAGAAAATAATCGAAGAAGTCTCTTATCTGCGAAAAGAGATTCAGAAACATGACCGCCTCTATCACACCCTTGATGCCCCAAAAATCACCGATGCTGATTACGATGCGCTTTTAATGCGTCTTGAGAGTCTTGAAACTACTTACCACTTAGCTAGCCCAGAATCTCCTACTCAACGAGTAGGAAGTAAGCCATTATCTGAGTTTGCTCAGGTTACTCACGAAATTTCGATGCTATCTTTAAACAAAGTTTTCAATGAGCAAGACTTATTGGATTTTGAGAATAGAATCACTAAGCGCCTTGAAGACAATACATCGATTAAGTTCAGTTGCGAGCCTAAAGTTGACGGGGTTGCCGTGAGCCTATTATACAGGGGCGGATTATTAGAACGGGCTGCAACGCGTGGTGACGGTGTTACTGGCGAGAATATTACTCATAACGTAAGAACTATCCGTGGTATTCCTTTAGAAATAGCAAGTTTGCCAAAAGATTCATTGCTGGAAGTACGCGGTGAAATATTTTTGGGTAAGCCTGGCTTTCAAAAAGTTAATGAAAGGGCGGAAAAAGAAGGCAGTAAGGTATTTGTAAACCCACGAAATACAGCGGCAGGTGCTATCCGTCAGCTAGACCCTAGAAATACAGCAAGAATGCCACTGCAAATGTATTGCTACAGTATTGGCATTGTTGAAAACATGAATTTACCAGGGAATTTGAGCGACATTTTTTCGGCTCTTGATCTTCTTGGTTTGCCTGTAAATCCAGATAGAGATACACGGGTTGGGATTCGGGAGTGTTTAGGGTATTGCCTGCAGTTGCTTGAAAAGCGCAGTGCCCTAGATTATGAAATTGATGGTGCTGTAATCAAAGTGAATGATCTGGCCACCCAAAAAAAATTAGGGGTTAATGCGCGCAGTCCTCGCTGGGCAATGGCGTATAAATTTCCAGCTGAAGAAAAGTCTACAGTTGTTCTTGGTGTTGAATTTCAAGTAGGGAGGACTGGCACCATTACACCCGTTGCTCGGCTTGATCCGGTTTTTGTTGGTGGGGTAACAGTTAGTAATACGACGCTCCACAATATGGATGAGATTGATAGGCTCGGGCTGCGCATTGGTGATTCAGTTATAGTGAGAAGAGCTGGGGATGTAATCCCAAAAATTGTCAGAGTGCTAAACCCAAGTGAAAACAAAAATCCCATAGCAATAGTTTTGCCCGAAAATTGCCCTGCCTGTAAGTCTCCAGTAGAAAAAGACGGTGAGGTATTATATCGCTGCACGGGAGGGTTGGTTTGCCCTGCACAAAGAAAAGAATCTATAAAGCATTATGCTTCCCGAACTGCTATGGACATAGAAGGGTTAGGCGACAAATTAGTTGAGCAATTAGTTGATGAAGGATTAATTGAGTCGGTTGTTGGGATCTATAAAGTGGACTTGGATGCCTTGGTTAGTCTTGAGCGGATGGGAGTAAAATCTGCGGAAAACCTATTGGCGGCGATAGCGAAAAGTAAAAGCACATCTTTGGCTCGATTTCTTTTCGGCTTGGGTATTCGCGAAGTAGGGGAAGCCACCGCTCTTTCGCTAGTGAATCATTACGGTAATCTAGATGCGATCATGGATGCGAAGACTAGCAGTTTAGAAAAGGTCTCTGATATAGGGCCAATCGTTGCTCGTCATATTCGGTTATTTTTTCTCAACGACAATAACGCAGCACAAATAGAAGAATTGAGGGCCAGTGGTGTTTCTTGGCCCGATGTTAGTGTGGATAGAGACACACTGCCCTTGGCTGATCAAACCTTTGTATTAACCGGCAGTTTGGAGCAAATGAGTCGAGCGGAGGCAAAAGCAGAGCTGATAAAGCTAGGTGCGAAAGTTGCTGGCAGCGTATCTAAAAATACAGACTGTGTAGTGGCGGGGCCAGGGGCGGGGTCGAAGCTTGCCAAAGCAGAAGAGCTAGGAGTTAAAGTCATTAGTGAGGATGAATTCGTAGTGATACTTGCTGATTTGATTGATGTTTGAGTTAGAACTTAAGTCTCCTATTAAGAGTCTAAGGGTGATGCCCACAAAAATTTTCACACGGATTCTAAGATATGGGCTAATCGCTATATTGCTCTCTAGCTGCGTCAGTTCCAGACCCAATAATGTGGATAATCTTTGTAGTATCTTTGATGATCGACGTTCATGGTACAAGGCTGCTAAAAGTGCGCAGCAGCGCTGGGGTAGCTCAATTCCGGTAAGCATGGCGATTATTTATCAAGAGTCCAGTTTCAAAGCTCGTGCAAAACCACAGCGCAATAGGTTTCTATGGATTTTTCCTGGCGGGCGCCCGTCATCCGCTTTTGGTTATGCTCAGGCGCTGGATAGCACGTGGGAAGAATACGAGCAGCGCTCTGGCAATGGGCGTGCATCTAGATCTAACTTTTCGGATGCAGTTGATTTTGTAGGCTGGTATAACGCAACCTCGAGTCGCGCGAGCGGCATTTCAAAAACCGATGCTCGTAGTCTGTATTTTGCTTACCACGAAGGAAATGGTGGTTTTCAGCGTGGTACCCACCGTAAGAAACAATGGCTATTAGATGCAGCGGCTAGGGTTCAATCTAATGCTAATAAGTTTGCCATTCAGTTGGATGATTGCAAGGCCGAGTTAGACAGGAACTGGTTTCAACGACTTCTATTTTAAGTAGTTGTTAGTTAAACCACAGGCAAAAATTGAATTATTGAAGGAATTAACGAGAGTGAGCTTATGAGTTGGTGGGGAAAAGTTGTAGGTGGTACCTTTGGGTTTATGCTAGGTGGCCCTCTAGGTGCTCTTATGGGAGCGGCAGTAGGTAATTACTTTGATAAAGGGCTCAACGCCGTTGGATTGCAGAACTCCTTGGGGGTGGGCGCAACAGAGCGTGTGCAATCGGCATTTTTTACGGCCACATTTTCAGTTATGGGCTATGTCGCAAAATCAGACGGTAAAGTAACCTCGGATGAGATTGCCCTTGCTAATCAAGTCATGGGTCAGATGTCGTTGAGCAAGGAACAGCGCAAAGTAGCAATTAACTTGTTTAATGAAGGAAAGAAGGATGAATTTCCAATTCATGAGGTGTTAGCGCAGTTTAAACAAGAGATCTTTAGGCGTCGTAACTTGGTTCAGATGTTTCTAGAAATTATTGCTGCTACGGCTCTGGCTGATGGTCAGTTGGATTCCAAAGAGCAGTCTATCCTTGAAGAAATCGCAGTGGACCTAGGCTACTCGCTCACAGATTTTAATGCTTTGCTGCAAAGGCTATCGGGTCAGGCGCACTTTGGAGCTCAAGTCTCTGTAAAGGAAAAGCTCAAAGCCGCCTATGAGATGCTTGGTGTGGATGCGGGTATAAGTGATATAGAGGTCAAGAAGGCCTATCGAAGGCTGATGAATCAGCACCATCCTGACAAGCTAGTAGCGAAAGGACTGCCTGAAGAGATGATGACTATTGCGACTCAGAAAACTCAGGACATTAAGGCTGCATATGAATTAATCAAAGCTGAGCGAGCTTAGGTAACTAATAAGATAACTAGCTTTAAAACTTCATAGTTCAGGTTTGTTTTGGAACCTAAGCTGCGCAATCAAACCCTAATGCGCAAGTTCTGAATTGAAAGCCTTGGTGAATATAGTGAAGCTGGTCACATACTCTAAAGAGGCAATTGATTGGCTTAATTCAGCGGTTAAAGAAGCCGATAGTTTACCCGTTTTTAGCAATAGGTTTACCGATATGCCATGCTCGGAATACTGCAGGCTGATACTCTCAATTTCCCCCTCGCTCAAAAGGTTTTGCCAGCGCTGCTCAAGTGCAGTTAGTACTTTTTGGCGCTTTGGTAAGTCGGTTGAGGACGCTCTGGATAACCCAGAGTCAGGATCGATATGAACAATAACATCAGCCACATCACTGAACTGGCCTGTTAAGGTTTTAGAGACAGTATCGCCAATAGTATGGCCTTCGGAGACTGCGATATGCGGGTCTACACGTAAGCTGAGCTCGAGTATTATTTTACCGCCAGAGGAGCGACTACGCAGGTTGTTAATCCCTATTATTCCACTAACACTCAATATCTCAGCTTTTATTTGCTCCTGTCTGTGCTTTGGGATTTGAGTATCTACTAATTCCCGCAAAGCTTCGATGCAAAGCTCCCAGCCAATTTTTGCGATAATCAAAGCAACCGCAATGGCCGCCAACGTGTCCATCCAGGGATAGCCAATCATCGCGCCAGCAATCCCAATTGCTACCGCTATGGATGAAAATGCGTCGCTGCGACTATGCCAAGCATTAGCCTTAAGAAGGCTGGAATTGAGCTTCTTCGCGACATTCATGGTGTAGTGGAAAATCCATTCTTTACAGATAATCGACACTAGGGCAATCACTATGGTGCCTGCTGCAGGCACGGCTATAGGGTTTGTATCGGTGAGTTTTTGTACGCTATCGAATATTAATATGCCTGCTGTTGCAAAAAAAAGCATGCCCATGGCAATTGTGCCAACGGTTTCAAACCTGCCATGGCCCCATGGATGCTCATCGTCTGGTGCGGATTGACCTATTTTGGCGATGACCAGAACAAATATGTCTGAAATTGCGTCTGTGAGTGAATGAATTCCATCAGTGACCAAAGCAAAGGAATTACCGAGCAAGCCACCAAATATCTTGCCTATGGCTAAGGCAATATCGAGCCACATGCCTACTAAAGTCACTTTGGTAGCTTCGTTCATAATATTAGAGGTTTTGGTCGCGGCAATCATCGGTTAAATAATCTGGCAGAATAGGGCTGCTTAATAGAATGTGAGCAGAGGTTAAGTAGAATTTGAGTAAAACGTAAGCAGAGCGAGTGACCACGTTTTAGTGTGCTAAAACATATTTTAATGCGCGTGTAGTTGAGCAAACTAATAACAAATAAAATGGGCTAAAAAGAAAAAGCCCAACAACCGAAGCTGTTGGGCTAAATATACTATCAAGGGAGAGATAAATGAAACAAAACCCACAATTTTGCATAACATCTACCTACATTAATTAAGACCCTGACTTGTTATGAAAGTTCCGTGTTTATCGACATTAAATAAACCACCTGACGGCCTTTCCTATCCATTTGATTTTACTACATATTAACTTCTTTGAGCGAAAGGGCTTGTAAGCTGGCAACAGATTCTTTGTTGGTTATTACGCCAATGCTGGCAGCCTCTGGGGAAAAGTATTTTCCTACCACGTTATGTAAATCCTCCATGGTCGTGTCTAGCACCTGCTGCCGGAACACTTTTCTCTGATCTAAAGTGCGCTTGAACAGGTGGTTGTAGAAAGCCTGCTTAGCCTCACCAGCGGGAGAGGATGGCTTGTCCATACTCGCAATAACGCCCAGAATCGCTTCTTCCAGTTGATGCTCAGCATGCACTGCTGAGGTAACCCAATCTAGCGCTCGGTCAAAGTCTTCAAGGGTCTCGCTAAGCCTAGGGTCACGGTAGGAGAAAAACCTAAAAGACGCTGAGTTAGCATCTTGGGTCGCGCCAGCACCGTAGGCGCCGCCTTGTTCGCGGATAGCGCGATGAAGGTAGCCATTGCGCATGAAGCCAGCTAAAACAGTCAGCACTGCATTGTCTTCATGGCTCGAAGGCACGGTTTGGTAAGCTTTAGCGCTAAAGTTCACGGCAGTAGAGGTGGTCCATACTTCTCTCACTGTATTTTTAACCTTAGGCAACGCTAATACACTGTTATTTTCTGCGCTGGCGGCAGAGCCCCATTGGCTTTCCAAATCAGATTGCATGCTTTCTAAGTCGGCTTGCTCACCGATAAGTAAAAAGCGGCGCGGCGCCGTTAGAATTAAGTCATGAAGTTCGCGAAAGTCCGTTAGTAGTCTTTCTCTACCATCGGCGTTTACCATGGTATCTCTTAGGCTCTTTAGACGCTGAATACCAACCAAGCCACCGGCTTCATGATTAAGCTTTGCGGTGGGACTCATGCCACTTGCGGCAAGGTTCATTGCTAGGCTATGGCCTTGACCGGTAATACTGTTCTCTTTGCGTGTACAAATTTGCTCAACCAATTCGGCCAAGCGTTTGTCTTCATCAAACCTTATATTGCCAATGGTTTGTGCCAGCAGGTCTGTGAGTTTTTTATGATTGCCACTAAGGCATTTAGAAGAGAAAGTAAGTAGGCCGCCTACATTCTGAATGTCGTCTACGTCGCTTCTGATACTGCTGTAACAACTAACTCCGCCACTTATTTGTGCTTGCCAAGTTTGCACTGCGGCATAGTCTTTTGATCCTACACCTAGTTCAGGTAAGCATGTGGTGTACAGGGGGAGAGTACTAATCTGAGCGTCATTGAGTTGGGGCATGGTCATTACTATTTGCTGATAGCTTAGTCCATTGGTGCCTTGTGAATACCGGCTAAGGGTGTCGCGATTGGCTAACTTTGCATCGACTCTTGCTGGCTCTGAAATTGTTTTGGGTATATCGCTCAGCCCAACCTTTGGTAACACCCCGGGATCATCGATACCGTTTTGCCTTTCTGCAAGGGCTAAGGATGTGTCGATAATAGCCTGGGCCTGCGCTTCAGTTAATTTTGCCTTAATCGCTGCAAGCTGCTTTATTTCAGCTTCAACTTTTTTGTTGGCCAGCGTGGTATCAGGTGACAGAGTTAAGGTAAGTCTGTGTGGATTATCTAAAAGCAAAGTCTGAATTAAGTCAGGAATAAAGGCGGGGTCCATAATTTCTTTGCGAAGCTTGTCTAGAACGCTATCAATATTAAGCAATTGAATCGGATCACCCCGATGCATCGCCGTTGATAAACCCGTTAGGATTAGCTGTAACCCATAAGGGTAGCTATCGCCAGATATCTCTCTTTGGTTTAACTCAAGCTGATGCAGCGCGGCTTCTACTTGTTCAGGTTCGACTCCATCCTTAACAATTGCTTCTAAGGATTCAATTATCAGGTTTTCAACTAACGGTGTACTGCCTTCAGTGCAGCCTTCCAAACCGGCCAAGAAGCTCATTTCTCGATTTGAGTCTTCTAATCCGCACATAGGAGATGGCGAGCTGCCTAGATCGGAGGTTTCCAAAATTTTCAGTAGTGGGCTCGAGCTATTGTCTAGCAAAACGCTGGACAGTAGCTGAGCTTTAAACAGCTCTTCGAGATCAGTGCTATGGCCTAATAACCAGCCCAAAACGGCGTGATGCTTGTTCGCTTCGGTTTCATCGGCGGCATAGGATTCCTGCACTCTAATTGGAGACAGGTATCTTTTTTCATCATTAACGGCAATATGTACATCGAGTTTTGAAAATTCTTTTAGTGCGAGTTCCTGAAACCCTGTTTGATGTTCAAAGGCCGTTATATCGCCAAAGGTCATAAATACAGCATTGCTTGGGTGGTAGTGGCTTTTGTGAAAATCCAAAAGGCCTTGATAAGGCAGATCAGGAATATGCTCTGGTTCTCCGCCACTGTTAAAGTGATAGGTGGAGGTTGGAAACAAGTGCTTGCTGAGCGTCTGCCACAACACGCTGGAAGTTGAGCTCATGGCTCCCTTCATTTCATTGTAAACAACGCCCTTATACTGCAACTCGCTGCCGGGATTGCCGGCTTCAGCAAACTCAAGACGGTGACCTTCTTGGGCAAAATCCAGTTCGTGTAACCTTGAAAAGAAAGTGGCATCTAGATAGACGCTAAGTAGATTGCTGAAATCCTTTTTGTTTTTGCTAGCAAAAGGAAACGCTGTCCAGTCACTGCTAGTCATTGCATTCATAAAGGTGTTTAGTGAACGTCTTATCATCATGAAGAATGGGTCGCGAACCGGGAAGTTGTTACTCCCGCAAAGGGCTGTATGCTCAAGTATGTGTGCAACCCCAGTTGAATCCATAGGCACGGTACGAAAAGCAACCAGAAACACATTTTCGGTATTCTCACTTGCAAGATGATAGTGCATTGCGCCAGTTTCTCTGTGCTGGTACTCCTCCATAACGATATTTAAAGAGGGTATTACCTCGCTTCGCTGCCATTGAAATGCAGGGTGGGTTTGCAGTGGTTGATCATGGTTTGACTTGAGTGTTGCTTGCGCTGTTGATTCAGACATAAAGTAGAGATTGCTCCTGCTTTTTAAAAGAGAGAGTGATTGAGATGTAAACCAAGGAACTGGTGTTATTAGGTGCTCGGGCGTTCCAAACTGATGCACCCTAGTTTACCCGAGCGGAAGTCATTTAGTAATATTTCTGAGGTCTTATGCCAATCTATCTGGCCTCGTTTGCTGATTGCTCCGCGGGTTACCGCTATTGTTTCTAAAACTTGCTCTGCAGTGGTTATTTGGTCGGTAATCCCATACCGGCTACTTAAGTTTACCCTAAATCCTGCAAGTAGTTCTTCTGCTGCAAACCAGGCAATATCTTCGGCTTCTACTGCTGTATTTCTGATTGTTCCGGTCATCGCTAGGCGATAGGCCGCGTCTTGATCTTCGAGTTTTGGCCACATCATTCCGGGGGTATCAATTAGGTACCAGTTTTCCGCAAGTTTGATTCTCTGTTGATGCTGTGTAACTGCTGGCTCATTGCCTGTTTTTGCGAGCTTACGCTCAGATAAAACGTTTAAAAGAGTCGACTTTCCAACATTGGGTATGCCCGTGATAAGCATTTGATAACTATAATTGGGCCTTCTGATTTCCTTGCTAATAAGCTTGCGCGCGCAGTCTATGACCTCTTTGGCGTTCAGGGGTGCTGTAGCTGAACTTACCAGGCAGCGGCGGTTTTTTGATTCATTTATATTTTCCTGCCATAGTCTAGTAATCTCAGGGTCAGCCAAATCTGCTTTACTTAACACGTTTATTCGCGGCAAGTCTGCGGTGATCTCGTCGAGTAAGGGGTTCTTACTCGCGTTAGCTGCACGGGCATCTAGCAACTCTATCACCAAATCGATTTTGGGTATTATTTTGCTTAATTCTTTTCGGGCTTTGTTCATATGCCCGGGGTACCAGTTAATAGTCATATTAGTCTCTTCGATCTGAAACGCTATGTTAGCAGGCATACGCTTTAACACTACCACTGCTTTGCTATAGGGATTGTTTTATACTCACCTTCAGCACTTGTAGCCAAGAGGATGAAAACAAACATGACGGAAATAACTGCAATGGAAAACTTAATTAGGGTGAAAGTGGGTGAAAGCCTCAACCCTGCTGAACTTATCATAGAGAATGAAAGCCACAAGCACGGCGGACCGGCAACTGAGTCTCATTTTAAATTGACTGTGGTCGCGACGCAGTTTGATGGCATTGCAGCGGTAAAACGCCATCAGCGGCTGTATGCAATATTGGCTGATGAGCTGAAAACCGGTGTTCACGCTCTAGCTTTGCACCTTTATTCCCCTAGTGAATGGCAGTTAAGTCAGTCATCGGTACCTCAGTCGCCTGACTGCCTTGGTGGAAGTAAGTAGTTAAGCGTTGACTGCATGGGCTGCCCTTACAAGAATAGGCTACGGTGGGGAGCAGGGATTGAGTCCGAGCTAACAATCTAGGCAGAGGGTGCTACCATCTTCTGCTGGGATAGGCTTATACTCGTTGCAATACTGAGCGTCTGTGCCTACATCACCTGATTTGCGAAGCCGGCAGATTAGCAGTCGTAGAAATGTGACTGTTAGTCCCGACTTTTAACATCGACAATAGGGAGTGCGGTTAACTAATGATTAACTTTAAGCAAAAACAAGAGCTTGCCCTTGCGGCTACGACATCGATCTTACTGGCTGCGCTGATCGTCACTGTAACCATCGTCGCACCTGGTCAAAGGCCAGAACCGCCTGCGCTCGCGAAAATAGAGCCCATTGCCATTTTCCCTGACTTTGGTGCTATTTCGAATGTCGATGTCAAAAAACAGCAATTTTTTGACTACCTCGAAGACTATATTGATTTTGAAAATGAGCGGATGATAAGCCTCCGTGAAGATTTATTGCCGCTAGCGAACATGTCTCAAAACGATATCGCTTTCAGTGAGCGAGAAACGCAGTGGTTACTCGAAGTTGCAGAAACTTACCAGTTAGACTCGATAAATATGCATGATAGCGAGCTCCTCGAGGAGCTTATGCTGCGGGTAGATGTGCTGCCTCCTTCGCTAGTTTTAGCTCAAGCTGCTAATGAATCCGCTTGGGGAACGTCACGTTTTGCCTTAGAGGGAAATAGCCTGTTTGGGCAGTGGTGTTACGTAGAAGGTTGCGGAATAGTGCCGCGACGCAGGGCTCAAGGCGCGACTCATGAGGTAAAGAGCTTCGATTCTGTAGCCGGCACAGTCAGAGCATACTTTAATAATATTAACACCAATCAATCTTATGAATACCTACGAGAACTGCGCGCTGACATGCGCGAGGAAGATCAGCAGATCGACTCCATGGTGCTTGCTTTTGGGTTAGCGCGGTATTCACAAAGAGGTGTTCATTACGTGGATGAGCTTCAGAACATCATCATACAGAATGACCTCCACGAAAGGGACGATGATATCTCTGGCTGAAGTTAAGGCTCAGTTGCTTAAGTTAATCCATTGTACCGAATGCCAAAAAAATCGATCACTCCCCACATCTGGCGCTGTGCAGATATAGCGAGAGCGCCTTTCTGATAAATCGGCTTTAGGCCTAATAGTCAACATGCCTTTTTCTGCGTCGCTCCATGACATGTCCATGACTTGGCTGTTGCTAAAACAGGCAATCTGCTCAAGTCGGTAATCTCCTGAAGAAAACATTAGGCTTGCTGTAGGCCTCACATCGGATGTAACTGGAGAAAGAGGTGACAGTTGTTTAACACTAAAGGCCTTAGTCCCAAACTTTACTTTTGCGGTGTCCAGATTGGCATAGATGCTAGCTAGTGGAAATCGTGGAAGGGCAAGAAAATCGCTATCAAACCCTATTGCGCCAGAATTTTGAGCAAAGCTGATGAAGCCAAGCTCTTCACTTAACTTTTTGATATTATTGTTATATTCACCATAAGGATAGGCCAGCAATTTGTTATCTTGCCCGGTATGGTGAGTAATCGTGCTTTGCGACTCCAGTATTTCTTGGCGCATGCGATAAAGCCAACTCGTTTCGGTTTCGCCCCGTAGTTTATCGAGCATGTAGGGATGTTCGACTAAATGGTTCGCTATTGTCACCCCGGCGTTGGCCATCTCTTTTATATTTTCCCAGCTCATATAATTCGACTGCGCTCTATCAATAGGTCCTGTGCTCACGAAAAGCGTAAAGGGAAAGCCAAATTCTTTCAGCATCGGAAACGCAGTGTCGTAAATTGATGAATAACCGTCATCAAAAGTGATAGCGACAGACTTTTCGGGAATGCTCTGCCGACTCCGCAGCGCATTGACCATCTCGCTTAGTTCGATGACATGGAAATCATTATCCCTGAGATACTCTAAATGGGCCCTGAAAGACTCAGGCGAAATAGTAGTGGATGGCGGGGTATCAACAGCCACGTGGTGATAAAGCAAGGCTACGCCGCTGGTTGACGCTGCGCCGGCAGCAGACGCTGAGGACACAAGGAAAAGGATAAATATTAGGCTGTAACACTGCATGATTAGGAGTCAAATTATAAATAGAAAGCAAATAATAACTTACTTACAGTGTCTTAGAATAGCTCGGCGGCCTTTGGTATTGATGCAAGGGCAATGTACAATAAGCGCCCCGAAAGGCCCCTAGGCCAACACAAACCCGTTAAGGGTGTCCGCCGAACTTGGAGTATATAATGATTTTTTCTGGCACTGCGCTGCGCGTTGAGGAACTACCTTCAGGCATCGCCCATCTTATTTTTGATCTGGAAGGCTCGTCGGTAAACAAATTTAATCAACTTACATTAGAAGAGTTAGAGGATGCGGTCTCTGCAATCGCTGCTTCTGGCGCTAAAGCAGCGATATTTTCCAGTGCAAAAACTAGCTTTATTGTAGGTGCCGATATTACGGAATTTACAGCGATGTTTACCCAATCTGCAGAGGAAATTTCTGCATGGGTTGTGAAAGCCAATGCGGTATTTACTGCAATTGAAGATTTGCCTTTCCCAACTGTCGCTGCCGTGAACGGAATCGCATTAGGCGGTGGTATGGAAATGGCACTCTCTACAGATTTTCGGGTTGCTACCGAGAAGGCTGTGGTTGGTTTTCCAGAGGTTAAGTTGGGTATATTGCCAGGCTTCGGTGGCACGGTCCGTTTACCGAGATTAATTGGTGCTGACAACGCGAATCAATGGATTAGTAGCGGTGCTCACATTGACGCGAAACAGGCTTTCGCGCAAGGGGCGTTCGACGCAATCGTTGACGAAGAGAAACTCCTAGCGGCAGCCGAGTCATTGGTTCAGCAGTGTTGGGATGGAAAGTTAGATTTTACCGCTGCAAGAAAGCAAAAAACTTCCCCTCTGACTTTGCAGCCAATTGAATTGAATGTCGCATTTGAAACAGCCCTTGGTATGGTGGCAGCGGCAGCAGGGCCGCATTATCCAGCGCCAGTCACAGCGGTTAAGGCGATGCAAAAAGCAGCTTTAATGAATAGGTCAGAGGCGCTTGCAGTAGAAAATGCTGCTTTTGTTAAGCTGGCTAAGACTGAAGTTGCAGCGAACCTTGTGCAAATGTTCCTGAACGATCAGTTCCTTGCGAGTAAAGCTAAAAAGGCGATGGCTAGCGCGCAGGCTGTGAAACAGGCCGCTGTGCTTGGAGCAGGAATTATGGGTGGTGGAATAGCCTATCAATCGGCACTCAAAGGCACGCCGATCATCATGAAAGATATTGCGCAAGCTGGCTTGGATTTAGGCATGGGCGAGGCCAATAAGCTTCTTCAAAAGCAAGTTGGCCGAGGTAAAATTGACTCCGGCAAAATGTTTGCTGTTCTTGCCAGTATCAATCCAACCTTGGATTACTCTGAAATAGACGATGCCGATATTGTTGTTGAGGCCGTCATTGAAAACCCTAATGTTAAAAAAGCTGTGCTTAAAGAGCTTGAATCATTGGTATCCCCTGAGACGATCATCGCCACCAATACTTCGACGATATCGGTTGATGATCTCGCAACAGTATTGGCAAGGCCGGAAAAATTCTGCGGCATGCACTTTTTTAACCCTGTTGCTCTAATGCCGTTGGTTGAAGTCATTCGCGGCAAGCACAGCAGCGAAGAGACTGTTGCGACCACCGTGGCTTATGCTAAGAAAATGGGTAAAACTCCAATTGTCGTAAATAACTGCCCTGGTTTCTTGGTTAACCGTATCTTATTTCCTTATTTTGGTGCTTTTTCGAAGCTCCTCCATGAAGGTGCAGATTTTCGGCAGATTGATAAGGTCATGGAAAAATTTGGCTGGCCAATGGGTCCTGCTTATTTACTGGATGTGGTTGGTATTGACACAGGTGTTCACGCCCAGGCAGTAATGGCGGCGGGCTTTGATAGGATGGTATTAGACTTTGAAAGCGCTATCGACAAATTATACGCGAAGGGCGATATCGGGCAAAAATCTGGCAAGGGATTCTATCTATACGAACCTGATAAAAAAGGTAAGCCGCGTAAACTTCCTAATCCAGAAATTGATGAATTGATTGCATCGGTGAGTGGCCCATCAAAAGCATTTGATGACAGTGAAATTCTTGAGCGGATGATGATCGCGCTGTGCCTAGAAACAGCGCGCTGCCTAGAAGATGGCATCGTCGACACTGCGATTGAAGCTGATATGGGATTGGTCTTAGGTTTAGGCTTTCCTCCTTTTAGGGGAGGAGCACTACGCTATGTCGACAGTCTCACAGTAGCTGCATTTTGCAAATTAGCAGAAAAGTACGCACATCTAGGTGAGCTCTATCAGCCAACAGACAAAATGAAAGCGATGGCCGTTGCTGGCGATACTTACTACTAAATTTTAGGAGAATACGATGTCTTTACAGTTAAGAGATGCAGTTATTGTAGATGGGATTCGAACTCCTATGGCAAGATCAAAAGGCGGCGCATTTAAACATGTGCGGGCGGAGGAGTTATCTGCTCGTCTAATTAACGCCCTGTTTGAACGTAACCCTAACGTGCAACCGGCCGATGTCGAAGACGTTATTTGGGGCTGTGTAAATCAAACCCTAGAACAAGGTTGGAACGTTGCAAGAAATGCGGCGTTAATGTCAGTGTTGCCACATACAACCTGTGCTCAAACAGTAAACCGTCTTTGCGGCTCATCTATGTCGGCTTTGCAAACAGCTGCTATGGCCATTCAAAGCAACAACGGTGACCAGTTTATCGTTGGCGGTGTCGAGCACATGGGGCACGTAGGCATGACCCATGGTATCGACGTGAACCCTAAAGCCTCCAAATACATGGCAAAAGCTGCTTGGATGATGGGGGTTACCGCAGAGGTGCTTTCCAAAATGCACGGAGTTAGCCGAGAGCAGCAAGACGAATTTGCTGTGAGGTCACATTTTCTCGCTGACCAAGCTCGTCGTCTCGGAGGCTTCAATAATGAGATTGTGCCTATTGAAGGGCATAATACTGATGGCTTTAAAATGCTGATAGAGCATGACGAAACTATTCGTCCTGATACCTCTATAGAGGGCTTAGCACAACTTCGTCCTGTATTCGATCCGGTTAATGGAACTGTTACTGCAGGGACATCTTCGCAGCTTTCAGATGGTGCTTCAGCAATGTTGTTGATGTCCGCTGAAAAGGCAAAATCTTTAAACTTGACAGTACGAGCCAAAATCAGATCGATGGCCTACGCGGGTGTTGATCCATCAATTATGGGCTATGGTCCGGTGCCAGCGACACAGAAAGCATTAAAAAAAGCCGGCCTAACCATCGCCGACATTGACTGCGTGGAGCTTAATGAGGCCTTTGCAGCGCAATCGATACCAGTGTTGACGGATTTGGGGTTGTTGTCTATGGTAGATGAAAAAGTGAATCTGAAAGGAGGCGCTATTGCCTTGGGTCACCCGCTTGGATGTTCAGGCACTAGAATTACAACCACTTTGCTCAATAACATGGAAGACAAGGACGCTACGTTTGGTTTAGCCACGATGTGCATTGGTTTAGGCCAAGGCATAGCTACAATTCTTGAAAGAGTATAACCGGACCAAAATAAATGAGTAGGGCATCAAAAGAAGATTTTCAGTTAAATCGTAGTCGTAAAAATTTGCGCCGAGATGTGGGTCATGCGATCGCCGATTTCAATATGATCGAAGACGGTGATCTTGTAATGGTGTGCCTGTCTGGCGGTAAAGATTCATATGCGATGCTTGATATATTGCAACATCTGCAAAGGTCTGCCCCTATTACATTTACGCTGCACGCTGTAAATTTAGACCAAAAGCAGCCAGACTTTCCAGAACAGGTGTTGCCCAATTATCTTGAAAAAGTGGGTGTTAATTACAAAATATTAGAACAAGATACCTATTCCATAGTAACGGATAAAATTGCTGAAGGTAAAACTTACTGCGGTCTCTGTTCTAGGCTAAGGCGAGGCATTTTGTATAATTATGCGGATAAAATTGGAGCCAACAAAATCGCTTTGGGACATCACAGAGACGACATTGTCGAGACTCTTTTTTTGAATATGTTTTATGGCGGCAAATTAAAAGCAATGCCACCGAAGTTGCTCAGTGACGATAAAAGAAATGTAGTAATAAGGCCGCTTGCTTACTGTAAGGAAACCGAGATTGAACTGTATGCCCAGCTGATGGACTTTCCTATTATTCCTTGCAATCTTTGCGGTAGCCAAGACAATATGCAGAGACAAAACATAAAGTCTATGTTGCAAGGGTGGGAGAAAGAGCACCCTGGTCGTATAGAGACAATTTTTCGCAGCATCGCTAATGTATCACCATCGCAGCTTGCGGATTTAAATTTGTTCTCATTCAAAGACCTTACTAAACGAAGTGATGCAAATGTGCCGCTGAACGTGGTGGAAGTTCAATAGACGACGCATGATAAGCCTTTCTCTGTAGTGTTTAGAGTTTTAATCAGGCAGCTTTGGCGTGAATCTAGCGTTCAGTGTGATGAGAAACTACTAGTTATGGAAATACCCTATAAAGAACTGGCAACAGAGACGCTAAGGGCGATAATTGAAGACTTTGTGTCCAGAGAAGGTACAGACTATGGTCACGAGGACTTCTCGTTTGAGACTAAAATTAGTCAGGTCATGAAAAGTTTAGAAGTAGGAGAGGCTATAGTAACTTTTGATGTGCAATCCGAGACTTGCTCGATATCGCGTAAAGACGCCGTGGGTTTCTAGCGGTTGGAATTAATTCGCTCATATTCATTTTGATGATAGCGGGCATAGGCAATCCATTTTCCAATAGAGGATTTCACTTCCAAAAGAAAGCGGTGATCTCCCTGTTCTGTTAGTAAGACCTGCTCAGCGAGCTCTTGACCGGCAATAGCCAAAGTATCCACGACTCGCTTTAGTGTATATGAGTCTAAATTTAACTTAAATTGGTCTGCCGCATGTGGGTCAGTGCAATACTGAATATAAGGTGTTGCCGATGGAGCGATAAGATTTTGGATCCGCAAAGCCAGTGAAGGATTGTGGGGTCTAATTAATTTGACAGTAAATTGGAGTGTTTCACGGTCAAACAGTTTGTCTTTATTCGGGGTGCGATTAATGTCGGCTGTGAGTATGGTCATATTGAGCTTTATTAAATTAATTAAATTAATGGGTATAAGTTTAGCGACGCCATTATTTAAGTATGGATCGGGCTCTGTTCAGTAACAACTATCAAAAAGTTATAAAGCGCTATGTCTAAAGAATCAAATGAAATAAAAACATTGGAAGAAAAGGGGCAATCAACCAGTCTCGGATCTAGCAATACTCCGGATGCTGTTCTAGATGCCAAGGGCTTGTATTGCCCAGAACCGGTGATGATGATTCACAAAAAGATCCGTGAAATTAATTCAGGTCAAACTTTGCAAATAATAGCGACAGACCCGTCAACGGTGAGAGACATACCAAAGTTCTGTTTGTACTTAGAACACGAGCTTTTACATCAATCCGAGAGTGATGGTGTTTTTACTTATCTACTAAGAAAAAATCCTAATGTTTGACTTCGGGTCTCTTCAACTAAGATCTAGTTCCCTGTAGTGGCTGATCAATTAACCGCTGAACCTCAGATAAAAACGGTCTATCTAATAGATGCGTCAATCTATATATTCCAAGCACATTTCTCGCCTTATACAGAATGCTATGATCGCGACAACAAAGACCTTTCCGCCGTTTATGGCTTCACGCGCTTCCTGTTACAATTTATTAATAGAATTAAACCTAGCCATATCGGCATAGCACGCGATGAAAGCTTGTTCAGTGGTTTTCGTCATCAGCTTTGCCCGAACTATAAATCAAATCGTGAATTACCCGATGAAAACCTTAAAACTCAATTGGATGCCTGTGCCCTTGTTTGTGATGCCATGGGATTGGCTAATTTTGCCAGTCGGGTTTATGAAGCAGACGATATCCTTGGCACATTGGCCACACGTATTTCAAAATTAGAAAATCCACAACGGGCAATATGCATTGTATCCAAAGACAAGGATTTGGCTCAGTTACTGATAAACGAGCGTAATTATTTATGGGATTTCAGTGGTAACCGCAAACGCAATCGACATGACGTATTTAATGAATATGGAGTTTTCCCCGAGCAGTTCCCCGATTATCTTGGCTTGGTTGGCGATAGTGTGGATGTTATTAGTGGTGTTCCTGGTGTTGGCCCTGTAAAAGCGAAGGCCTTATTGGGTGAATTTTCATCGCTAGAAGCTATCTACGAAAATCTAGAGTCTATAGGAGATTTAAAGTTTCGTGGTGCTAAGGGTTTACCGCCGGTGTTAGCAAACAATTTGGCCAAAGCTCAATTATCTAAAGTACTGGCTACAATTGATTGTGACGTTTCAGAGGCCAACGAGAGCTTTTCTACTACTAGATATGAGGACCTTGAAGTTGGCTCTCCCGATCAGCTAGGCTTTCGTAGCCTGCTGCGGGATCTTAACTTTCAGCAGGCGGAGTCCGAAAGTCTTCTTTATCAGTTTGAAAAAGTGTTTAAGATTGCCTGATGACGAAGTAAACGATTGATCAACTTCTGATAGTTTAATGTATGCCGCATACTTTATGAAAATAATTGCTGACGCAAATTTAAAAGACATTGAAATTTATTTTTCTCAATTCGGGCAGTTGCAGTTAATCCCCGGTCGCGAAATAAATACGCGCGCATTAGCCGATGCCGACGCTCTATTGATTCGATCGGTAACCAAAGTAGACCGAGCTCTTCTTGAGAGTAGTAAGATAAAATTTGTCGGTACTGCCACCAGTGGAACAGATCATGTTGATCAAACGTACTTGTCCAATAATGGTGTTTTTTTTGCACACGCTCACGGTAGTAATGCACAAGCGGTGGCAGATTACTGCTTAAGTGCGTTTCTAAAATTCTCTAAAATTATTGAGCCCAAAGCAAAGAAGAGTCGCATTGGTATCATTGGACTTGGCGCAGTCGGAAGTGCGCTTGCTCGGTTGCTGAAAGCGATAGGACTTGACGTTTTAGCTTATGACCCTTTGTTAACTAAGAAGCAGCGCCAGCACGCGATTTCTTTAGGGGTTGAATTTACGACAGTTATCGAGGACGTTTTTGATCTAGAAGCGATTTCAATACATACGCCGTTAAGTTTTGGTGGCAAGCATCCAACCTCTAATATGGTTGGTCAGGCCTTGCTAGAGCGGCTTCCTAATGCTGCTGTGTTGATTAATGCTAGTCGCGGAGAGGTTATTAAAGAAAGTGAGCTTCTCGCTTTTCTAGAGAGGCGTTCTGATGTGTTCGCCGTCTTGGATGTCTGGGATAATGAGCCTGAACTAAATCTCGACTTAATGGCCTTAGCTACAATTGCCACTCCCCATATTGCTGGCTATAGCCGCAGAGCAAAAACGCTGGCAACTAACATGCTGGCCGAGGCGTTTGCTAAATTTCTGCATGGGGAGGCAGGGCTCTTTTCTCGCCCTGATGAACCCTCTCCTGAAAATCTAGTGTTGAAAAATAAGCCTGCGTCTGTTGAAAATTTTGTTTCTTGCGCCCTGCCAATCGAGGACTGGTCAGCGGAATTTAAGCTAAAAATATTGAAGTCCTCAGACCGCGGCGATGCATTCGATAAGTTTCGAAAATCGATGATTAATCGAGCGGAATTTTCAGACTTTGAAATCGATACATTTCATCTTGACCATCGGGAAGTGCTGACTCTAAAAAAATTAGGTTTTAATCTACGCTAGTATGCTGGCAAAGCAGTCGCCTTGGCTCGGTTAAGTAAACCCCTGATTTGGTCTTTAGATTAGGCTCCAAATTAAGTTTTAAGCTGAGCGAGCACCCTTGCAAATTTTTTTATAGCCATCTCTAACTCATCAACCGTTGGCAAAAATACAATTCTCAAATGTTGCGTATCAGTGATATTAAAAGCGCTGCCTTGCACGAGTAAGATTTTTTCTTGTTCTAGAATTTTTAGAACCAAGGCGACGTCATCGTCGATTTTATAGATCTTGGGATCCAGCTTTGGAAACAAATAAATGGCACCTTTGGGTTTTACACAGCTAACCCCAGGGATCTCGCTAAGTAAATTCCAGGTTATGTCTCTCTGATCCTTTAAACGCCCTCCCGGCATCACTAAGTCATTGATACTTTGATATCCACCTAAAGCGGTTTGCACGGCAAACTGGGCCGGCACGTTTGCACACAGGCGCATGTTAGTTAAAATCTCCAATCCTTCAATATAACTTTTCGCAAGATGCTTTGGGCCGCTGAGCACCATCCAGCCAGACCGAAAGCCGGCCAGCCGATAGGATTTTGAGAGGCCATTGAAACTGGCAGTGAATACGTCCTCGCTCAGGGAGGCGACTGGTACGTATTGGGCATCGTCATAAACTATTTTGCTGTAGATCTCATCGGCAAGTAATATGAGGTTATGCTCTCTTGCAAGATCGACTATTTCCAGCAATATTTCTTTGCTGTATACAGCCCCCGTTGGGTTGTTGGGGTTAATAACAAGCAGGGCTTTTGTTCGATGGGTAATCTTTGACTTAATGTCTTCGATCGAGGGAAACCAATCAGCCTCCTCATCGCAGATATAGTGAACAGGGCTGCCGCCACTTAAGGTCACAGCAGCAGTCCATAATGGATAATCCGGTGCTGGAATCAGGACTTCGTCACCATCATTGAGCAAAGCTTGCATCGACATGGTGATTAGTTCGCTGACGCCATTTCCCAAATAAATATCGTCGATTTCAACACCTTTAACATTCAGGCGCTGTGCTTCTTGCATAATTGCCTTGCGGGCAGGGTAGATTCCCTTGGAGTCGCTATACCCTTGAGCGTTGCCTAAATTTCGAATCACATCGTAAAGAATTTCATCGGGTGCATTGAATCCGAAAGAAGCTGGGTTGCCGATATTTAATTTTAAAATACGTTGACCATCCTCCTCTAGTTTCTTGGCGTGCTCGAGCACCGGGCCTCGAATGTCGTAGCAAACGTTGCTTAGCTTGTCTGACTGCTTTATTAATTCCATTCTTGCCTCAATAATTTGATTGATTTACCGACGCCCTAGTGTCGGCCATATCGAGACGAAACTATACGGCTAGTTGCTAACAAATGGAAAATTAGTCTCAACAATGAGACAAAGCTGTGGCGCAAGCGGCTGTTCGCTATTTAGGCATCTGTATAGCTAACTAGTTATTTAAACTGCGATACGGCGTAAAGACAGATCAGGGCTGGAGAACTAACCGCTGCAGAGGGGACCATAATGCGCTGCGCATACCTTTGTAGGCAAATATCGCACCTGCGTTAGTTTTAAAGGTTTTGCAGCAACAGGATTGTAAAATTCAGTCAGGGATGTCGCGAAGCCCTTACTGAACTGTTGTTTTTAGTTGCTATTGATTTTGAGCGTCATTAAAGTGTGCAAACACCGAAGCTCATCCTAAAATCGCTGCCTTCGTTCCCGGCATCATCTGTTTGTAATTGCATTGCAGTTCTATTCATTTGCTGCAGCGCTTGCATCCCAAGTCTGTTTGCCAAATTGCTGAGTTGAGCTACCGATTCCATGGATAGTTTGTCATAGAAGATGCTTCTATCGGAATAAGCCGGTTTATGTCCCATTAAATTATTGCAGACTGCATTTAAGTGGTCTTGTATGTTCTGACCAAAAAATGCAAGATTTTCCGTAAAGTCTTTGTCTTCTTTACCTGCATTCGCGTTCAGTCTTATGCCGTTATCTTTTTGTTGCGTGATACCAAGGCGCACCCACTCCTCGCGGATCACTTTGGGTCGGATGTCTTGTTTAGCGACACTTGTTACAAGTTCTTCGAAGCTTAAATCTCCGGAACCATCCTTTCTGAGTGGTAGCGTGAGCAGCTTTCCATTTATGTCTTGACAGCGCTTGGAGTTTCGCCATTTTTGGACAATTTTAATTCCTAAACTGGATTTTTATGGTTCAAACTCTGAGCCTCCAGACTGGTCTTTGGATTGATTGCGCAAGCGCTTTACGTCTTTGCGATGAATTCCTGTGAGTAGGTTTATTCGGCTGTTGGATTGATGTTGGGTGCCGTGGGGGAGTCTGCCACGGCGACGTCAATATAGAGAGCTTTAAGCATCTCTGCTAATTGCGGGTAGGTTATCTGGAAGTGAAGCATCATCCGTACCACAGGGCGCAAAAATAAGGTCGCTGTGGTCGCAAATTGCGGCGCGGATAGCCCAAGAGTCAATTTAGAATTATATTTCATGAGATTAGTATAGACGCTGGTGGGAATTTATCCCGTACCAATTTATCTGCCAAAATATACTATTTCATTGGTTGTAACGGAGTTAGTTGGCATAGGGGTTAAGTTCCCACCAGAGCCCTTTCCAAAAAACATTCGTTAACAGCCTAGGGGCCGTATATTTTGTGTGATCCCGGGGTGCTAGTAACGAGTTTACGTTTACAGGCTTGGATAATCAGGTTGAAACTGAAGAGCTGCAGTTAAAGGGTAAATGACTCCGTTGATAGCTTGGCTACACAATTATGAGGATTGAAGTTTTCTCGCAAAAAAAAAGGCCTTTTGCGTGAATCTAGGAGGCTAATCGTGAGAGTGAAGGTCAAAATCACAGGGATGATTGCTGAAACTTGCCAGCGCAGAGCCGCTTGAATACTCGCCAGTGCCGATAACTTGGAACACTTTTGCATCAATAAACACCTGAACCAGATCCCCGTCTAGTTGCCCTTTTTTTGATTCGCTGATCAGTATATCAATGGCGTTTTCGCTAGACATGGCCGGCTTGTAGGGCCTGTCAGATGCTGTTAAGGCATCGTAAATATCACAAATGGTCATTATTTTTGACGGAAGGGGGATTTGATCCTCGGTCATTCCGTGAGGATAGCCAGTACCATCTAGTTTTTCATGGTGTGCGCCCGCGATGATGGGAACATTAGCGAATTCTTTAGTCCAAGGGATGTGGTTGAGAAAGTTTTGTGTGTGCACAACATGGGACTCGATTTCCTTTCTTTCAGACGGAGATAAACTACCTTTTGCTATGGAAAGTAGATCGAATTCGACCTTGGTGATTATCGCTAACTCTTCATCCTGGCCGTTAAGCCGGTAGCTATTAATTTTATCGAGCATGTCGCGATTATCTTGCCTCATAACCGAGGGCTCATTAACCTCGGTTATGGCGGTAAAAAATTCATCGAGCATCGCCATGTCTTTAAGTAAACTTATGTCTAAAGCATGAAATGCTAACTCGCTGAAATCACCGTTTTTATACATCTGTAACTGCTTGCTCAAAGACTGAGTGCGTAGCCGCTCTTTGGCCAGTAAGATCCTGTAGTGAATATTCTCTAAGCTTCCAGCAGTCAGTTTTTTCTCTTTGACCAGCACTGCCTCACGCACACCAACTTTGCCAAAATCATGTAGCAAAGCGGCATACTTTAATTCTCGAACCTCGGCTTCGGTGAATCTTGTGTTGCGAAGTCGGGTTATGTTCGAAACGGAAACAGAGTCCGCGAGACCCACACACAAATCTGCAACTCTAAACGAGTGGCCACTGGTCGTGGGGTCTCGTTGTTCGATGGCGGCAACCGATGCGTTAACAAAGCCCTCAAACAAAGCTTTAATATCGTTCTGCAAAACTGTATTTTCTATAGCAATACCAGCCTGACTCGCCAAAGCTTGGAGCAAAACATTTATATCGCTGTCAAAGGGCAGTGTGTAAGCGGCTGCAGACTTTTCGTCGGAGATCTTAAGAGACCGCGCTTTTTTTCGGTTAATAAACTGAAGTACGCCAATCACCGATTTTTGTTTATTGGTCAGCGGTATTGCGAAAATTGATTTCGTGCGATAGCCGGTTTGCTGATCGAATGACTGATTAAATTTGTAGGGTACGGTTTCGGAAAGTTGATAAGAGTCAGGAATATTCAATTCGCTATCAGTTAATGCAACATAACCTGCTATTGAAGACTCATCTAAAGGGAACCGCATTTCTTCAAATGGGAATTCCATTGAATCATTTTGAGTCAGCTTAAAAACGAGATCTTTTTCATGGTCGTTGATTTCGTTAATTAAAAATAAAGAAGCTGCGTCACAACAGGCAATATTCTGCCCCTCAGAAAGGATTTTCCTAAGCAGCGTCATCAAATCATCTTCAGCGGATAGCGAGATACTGATGTCAGCTAATTTATTCAGGTACCGAAAACTGGTGTCTTGCATCCTGGCACGTTCGGTTTTTTCGCTTTTTAGAATCCACTGATAACAGGCCATTTCGATTAACTTACAAGTTTGCCGATAGGGCAGCTCGCTGGTTAATACTAGGTCTGCATTGATGTCCATTGAATCAGTGCATAGGAAAATAGCGTCTGGAAATTCGTCAACCCATTTCGAATATTCTAGATCACGAAGAAGATGATGATCTAGTAAAATTAGTGCAGGACTGTAGCGTTGGGCTGTGGTGAGGGAAATTATCTCGGTGGGGATAATGAGGTTGGATTTTATATCGTTCCAAACTCGGCTGCTCGAATACCCCGGGCCATAGCCAATAGTGAGAGCGCGATGGGATTTTGTCTGTGAGTTCATGATTTTTATTGGTATCAATACCGACAAGCGCGAGTGTAACCTAAGGAATCATGTTAATCGAGAGTCTCGAAAACCTGCCCGTACTATATGTGCTGGGCTGCATTGGATTAGCTATGCGAGTTAGATTCTCAGCCTCGCGGCTTGACCGTTAGACCGCCCCTTAATTGCAGCATCAGTATGCAAAAGATGCCTTATGGCAGCCATCTACTAACAAAAAAAGGCTGTTAAGACTTAACGCTCAATTGACTCTGAAGCTGAGCGAGAAAACGGGTAAGATTAGACTCTGCTTCAGATTTGTACCGAAAAGGGCCGACTGTTTCACCACAATCAGTATCAAAGTACCACAGGTCTTCGTTTAAATAGACTTTATCTTCTGCGCTTGGATTCGATCCGTCAGGACTATTTGGGTTGGGCATCGTTAGTTTCCTTGGCTGGTTTTTCTTTTTAGTTTTGCTAATTTTTTTGGTTTTGCAAAGTATTGACGACGTTAAAATAGTAATGCGCAATCAAAACTGGTTGAACTTTTGATCAAGCCTAGCCAGTTCAATTCCTGAAACTTACCTCCTGTTGTCCAAATGAGCAACTGGAAAATTTTCATCTTGCGATAATAGTGACAACACTAATTCAATGGCAAGGTAAAGAGATCGTAATCTCCGGTGAGTAGACAACATGTAACCAGAGCCTTGTATGGAGGTCACCTTTAATTGGCTGAAAGCCCTCCGATGAGTCTCTAATTACCTCGTTAACTCTGTTTTTTAATTTTAAACTCAGGCTATGCTGTTAAAAGGGGCAGGCTAGAGATTGAATCTCCTATAACGGTATGGGAGAATCACGCGCTTGATAGCGGCCTGCGTGCTTGATTTAACTTATTGAATTTGCAGGCAATCAGAATTCCACCATCGCCAGCACACACTTATCACATGTGATATCCCAGAATGTGATGCATCGCGCTAATGATTAGAACTAACCTGAGGTGAACATCACCTAGGATAATTGAGGTCAACAAATGCAGGTTTCAGTTGAAACAACAGAAGGTTTAGAAAGAAAAATGACAATCGCTGTCTCAGGCGAGCAAGTGGACTCTGCGGTTAAAGCCAAGCTTAACGATGCGGCCAAAACTGTAAAACTTAATGGCTTTCGTCAAGGCAAAGTGCCCTTCAAGGTTGTAAAAGACAAATTTGGTGAGGGTGTAAGGCAGGAAGTGGTTGGAGAATTAATGAACCAGACTTTCTACGATGCCATTAATGAGCAGGGCCTTAGACCTGCGGGGCAGCCTAGGATCGAGGCGACTCAGTTGGAAGAAGGGCAAGACATCGAATTCACTGCTGTATTCGAAGTTTATCCTGAAATAACACTACCTGATTTTAGTGCGGTGGCAGTAAACAGCCTCAGTGCTGATGTTAGTGAGCAAGATGTAGACGAAATGATCGAAACGCTTCGCAAACAGAGGCAGTCATGGCAGGTTGCCGAACGTGCCGCAGCTAAAGAAGATATGGTTAACATCGACTTTACCGGCCGCAAGGATGGCGAAGAGTTTGCCGGCGGCGATGCAAAGGGCAGTAGTCTGGTTCTTGGGTCTGAGCGTATGATTCCAGGGTTCGAGACAGGAATTATCGGCAAATCTGCCGGTGATAATTTTATATTACCTCTTGAGTTTCCAGCGGATTACCAAAGCGAAGATTTAGCGGGACAGAAAGTAGAGTTTGAAATTACCTTAAACAGTGTGAGCGAGCAGGCCTTACCAGCCGTAGATGAAGAATTTTATAAAAGCTTTGGTGTTGAGTCAGGTGGTTTAGAAGCTTTTAGAGAAGAAGTCGTTAACAACATGAATCGGGAAATGAAAACGGCAAGCCGTAATAAGGTTAAGACTGCAATAATGGATGCCATTATTGACAGCGTAGACATCAATGTTCCTGCGGCATTAGTGAAAGCGGAGACTGAGCAGCTTAAAACTCAGGCGCTTCAGCAAATGGGTGGTGGTGGGCAGAATCTTGATCCAAGCATGCTTCCTGATGAACTTTTTTCAGATCAAGCTAGCCGCCGCGTTACTCTAGGTTTGGTACTTGGTGAAGTAATCAAGGTTAAAGAGCTAAAAGCCGACCCAGCGAAGGTGCGTGAGGCGGTTGAAGAGCTAGCCTCAACCTATGAATCGCCGGAAGACGTGGTGAATTGGTATTACAGTAATGACGATCAATTAGCATCAATTGAGTCTGGGGTCCTTGAAGATCAAGTTTTTGACCACATACTAGAACAAGCTTCTGTGACAGATACTAAGGTTAGCTATCAAGAGGTCATTAAGCCTGAGGAGAAGAAGACTGGAGATGACGATCCGGCTGCAGAGAATGCAGACGAAAAGTAATCGGGGAGCTTAGCGCCCAAAAGCGTTAACTTTCGAGTCATCTTATGCCTGACAGGTTACACTTTATTCAGATCAACTGAACGGGCATGCTGGGAAAGAGCTGGCGGCCCACTTATAGATTTAAAGGAAGGTTAAATGCTCGACTCGCAATTCGCGCCCAACGCAGCCCTTGTTCCAATGGTAGTGGAACAGACTGCCCGAGGTGAGCGGTCTTACGATATCTACTCCATGCTACTCAAGGAGAGGGTTATCTTTATGACCGGACAAGTAGAAGACTACATGGCCAATTTGATTGTGGCCCAGCTTTTATATTTGGAGTCCGAAAATCCGGACAAAGATATTCATCTGTACATTAATTCTCCTGGAGGCTCGGTCACAGCTGGTTTGTCGATATATGACACAATGCAGTTTATCAAACCTGATGTGAGCACAATGTGTATAGGTCAAGCGGCTAGCATGGGAGCTATGTTGCTCGCAGGAGGCGCTGCAGGTAAGCGGTTTGCTTTACCTCATTCGCGAATGATGATTCATCAACCAAGCGGCGGAGCTCAGGGGCAAGCATCAGATATTGAAATACAAGCCAATGAAATCATAAAGATACGACAAAGGCTTAATGTATTACTTGCAGAGCATAGTGGGCAAACTGAAGAAAAAATTGCCAAAGACACTGAGCGCGACAATTTCATGAGCGCAAAAGAAGCTGAAGAATACGGTCTTATAGATAAAGTAATTGGAAAAAGAGTAGATAACAACCCGAAGGCGGCCAAATAATCCCAGTTGCATGGCCTGCAGGTCTTGCAATTGGTGGTGTTTGCCTTCACTTTATCTACTAGCAACTGATCGCGTGAAGAATCACTGCAGTCAGTTTAATCGCCACCGCTAAATCAATTGGTGGCACTTAATTAAAATTTTAGGAAAGTTAAAGACTTAAAAACCATATGTCAGATGATCGTTTCGATAAAGGCGATGACAACGGGAAGCTGCTTTACTGCTCATTTTGCGGAAAAAGTCAGCACGAAGTCAGAAAACTAATAGCGGGCCCCTCGGTTTTCGTTTGCGATGAGTGTGTAGACCTCTGCAACGATATTATTCGTGAAGAAATCCAAGAGAAGGAGTCGGAGAGTACTACTAAAAAATTGCCTATTCCCGAGGAAATTAAAAACACTCTCGATGATTACGTGATTGGTCAAGAAAGTGCTAAAAAGGTGCTTGCAGTAGCGGTTTATAACCACTACAAACGACTAAATTATGACAAAGCCAAGGGCGACGTTGAACTCGGTAAGAGTAATATTTTAATGGTCGGTCCAACCGGTACTGGCAAGACACTGTTAGCCGAGACGCTTGCCCGAATGCTCGATGTCCCCTTTACCATTGCGGATGCCACTACTTTAACTGAAGCGGGCTATGTCGGCGAAGACGTCGAAAACATCATTCAGAAGCTGTTGCAAAAATGCGACTATGATGTTGAAAAAGCGCAGGTTGGTATCGTCTATATCGATGAAATCGACAAGATTTCGCGCAAATCTGATAACCCTTCAATTACCCGAGATGTTTCCGGTGAAGGTGTTCAACAGGCTTTGCTAAAGTTGATTGAGGGAACTGTGGCGTCAGTGCCTCCACAGGGCGGGCGCAAGCATCCGCAGCAAGAATTCCTACAAGTGGATACGTCTAACATCTTGTTTATCTGCGGTGGGGCGTTCGCAGGTCTTGATAAAATCATCCGCAATCGCTCAGATAAGGGTGGGATCGGTTTTGGCGCTGAAGTACGCAGCAAATCTGAAGAGCTTAAAGTCGGGGAGACATTGCAAGATGTAGAGCCTGACGATCTGGTTCGCTACGGACTTATTCCCGAATTTGTCGGCAGATTACCAATGATCGCGACTTTAGATGAATTGGATCTTGATGCTTTGGTGCGAATCATTCGCGAACCAAAGAATGCACTTACAAAGCAGTATCAAAAACTGTTTGAAATGGAAGGTGTAGAGATTCAATTTCGAGACGAAGCTCTGCGCGCAATTGCTAAAAAAGCCCAAGAGCGTAAAACTGGCGCCCGTGGTCTGCGCTCTATAATGGAAGCTGTGTTGCTGGATACAATGTACAAGATTCCATCTTTGGGGAATGTTAGCAAAGTCGTTATTGATGCGGCGGTGATAGAAGGCGAATCTGAGCCTCTATTAATGTACGAAAATGTCGAGCAGCCAACTAAAACTGTTGCTGACGAATAAGTAATGCTAGCCCTTGATTTATTGGGGCTGGCCACCATCTTCCTACAACGCGTTCACTCTTATTAAAGGTAGTTTATGAGCAACCCTGCCGAAATTTTAAATTTTTCGAGCTTTCCCCTCTTACCACTGAGGGATGTTGTGGTCTATCCACAAATAGTCCAGCCTTTATTTGTTGGGCGACCTAAGTCAATCAAGGCATTGGAAGTGGCTATGGCAAGTGATAAGCAGGTACTGCTTGTTGCTCAGAAAAACGCATCAGAAGATGAGCCCGGCATCGATGACCTGTTTCAGATAGGAACAGTGGCAACGATATTGCAGTTAATTCGGCTACCCGATGGCACTGTTAAAGTGTTGGTAGAGGGCTTGGAGCGAGCACGCATTAAAAATGTTGTGTTTGATGCCGACCATTTTAAAGCTGAAACTAGTGGCCTTAACTCAGAAGAAATTCCGGAAAAAGAATCTGCATTACTGATCAGGTCGCTGCTTTCGCAATTCGATCAGTATGTGCAGCTAAGTAAAAAAATTCCGCCAGAGGTAATGACCTCAATATCCAGCATCGATGAACCGGGCCGACTTGTCGATACCATTGCTTCTCACATGTCGCTCCAGCTGCAAGAAAAACAGAACCTATTAGAGCTCGCTGGGCTACAGGCTAGAATTGAACACTTAATGGCGCTGATTGAATCTGAAATAGACCTGTTTCAAGTTGAGAAACGGATTCGAGGCCGCGTTAAGAAACAAATGGAAAAAAGCCAGCGCGAGTACTATTTGAATGAGCAAATGAAGGCCATTCAGAAGGAAATGGGCGAGTTGGAAGATGTCCCTAACGAGGCTGAAGAGTTAAAGCAGAAAATCGACGATGCAGGCATGCCTAAAGAGGCTAAAGACAAAGCAACTGCTGAACTAAACAAATTAAAGCAGATGTCTCCTATGTCATCAGAGGCTTCTGTTGTTCGCACCTATCTCGATTGGATGGTCAGCATTCCTTGGAAAAAGAAAAGCAAAGTTCGTGTGGATCTAGCGAAAGCTGAAGAGATTCTCGAAAATGACCACTATGGCCTTAAAGAAGTTAAAGAAAGAATTATTGAATATTTAGCGGTTCAAAAGCGCGTTAAAAAGCTTAAGGGGCCAATTTTATGTTTGGTTGGGCCTCCGGGAGTCGGTAAGACATCTTTAGGCGAATCAATTGCTCGAGCTACAAACCGGAAATTCGTCCGCATGGCGCTAGGTGGTGTGCGAGATGAAGCAGAAATCCGTGGTCACCGTCGTACCTATATAGGTTCATTGCCTGGAAAACTGATACAGAAACTTTCTAAGGTAGGGGTGAAGAACCCACTGTTTTTACTCGATGAAATCGACAAGATGGGCATGGATAACCGAGGTGATCCAGCATCAGCATTACTAGAGGTTTTAGACCCCGAACAAAATAATAGTTTTAATGACCACTATCTTGAAGTGGACTATGACTTGTCCGAGGTTATGTTTGTTTGTACTTCCAACAGCATGAATATCCCAGAGCCACTGTTAGATCGGATGGAAGTTATTCGTATCCCCGGTTACACGGAAGACGAGAAAGTAAATATTGCCGAGCGCTACCTAGTGCCTAAGCAAATGAAGAATAATGGCATAAAGAAGGCTGAACTCGCTTTTGATCAGGGCCCGATAAGAGACCTTATCCGTTATTATACTCGTGAAGCGGGCGTTCGCGGTCTGGAGCGCGAAATTGCCAAGGTCTGTCGAAAAATTGTTAAAGATAACTCCATGGGCAAAGAAGTCGACGAGGTCAAACTCAGCTCTGAATTACTTGAGAAATACTCTGGCGTTCGTAAGTATGATTACGGAAAAGCTGAAGAAGAAAATCAAATAGGCCAAGTTAACGGCTTAGCCTGGACATCAGTTGGTGGAGAATTGTTGACGATTGAAGCTATTGCAGTCGAAGGCAAGGGTAAAATCATCAAGACGGGATCGTTGGGTGATGTGATGCAAGAATCCATCCAAGCTGCGTTAACTGTGGTTAGAAGTCGTGCTGAGAGTCTCGGGCTTGCGGCAAGCTTTCATGAAAAATGTGATTTGCACATACACGTGCCAGAAGGCGCTACTCCTAAGGATGGTCCTAGTGCAGGCGTTGGCATGTGTACGGCACTGGTATCGGTGCTTACTAAAATACCTGTTCGTGCTGATGTCGCAATGACAGGTGAGATTACTCTTCGAGGTCAAGTTCTCAAGATTGGTGGACTTAAAGAAAAACTGCTGGCCGCCCATCGAGGTAATATTAAAACGGTAATTATACCGGCAGATAATGAGCGAGATCTGGCTGAAATACCTGACAATATAAAAGCCGAATTAAAAATTGTTCCTGCGCGTTGGATAGATGAAGTTTTGGAAGTGGCTTTGCAATATCAGCCGACGCCTATCGATGGTGATAAAAAGCCAAAAGACCAAAAAGAAGCCGCAAAAGAAGATAAAGACAAAAGTAGCGACGAAAACCACATTAATACCCATTAATGGGGTCGCTCTGTATTGACAGTGGTTTCATGCAATTGGTATAAAGGCCCATGATTCCTAGGGTGTGAGTCGTTTTCTCGGCTCACATCTTGGTCAATTCGATCCCAGCTTTTTTTTTAACTAGGGTTGCGAATAAAGCCATTAATTATTTGTTCTGAGCATTAGATATTAATGGTAATTAGACGATAGAACTAAGTAGAGTGCTTGCTACATATAAGTAATAAAAACCTGTAATAAAAACGTCAAATCGATAATAAGGGGATAAAGTGAATAAATCAGAATTAATAGATGCAGTTGCAGCCAGTGCAGACCTTCCTAAAGCTTCGGCAGGTCGAGCTATCGATGCCATGATAGATTCGATTACAGAATCTTTAAAGAAAGCTGAGCCTGTTGTATTGGTAGGTTTTGGAACTTTTGCGACTAAAGATCGCGCTGCACGAACCGGACGTAATCCACAAACTGGCGAGCCAATCCAGATTAAGGCGGCGCGTGTACCTAGTTTTAAAGCGGGAAAAGCGCTTAAAGACTCTGTAAACACATAGAAAAAGTTCGGGCCTATCGATCAGTCTAAAGGAGTAAGATCCTTTACTCTTTTAGACTGCTCAAATCCTAAACTGCCTTCTAGACAGAAGAAATAGGGCGCATCTATGATGCGCCTTTTTTAGTTTCAGAATTGTCATTAGTTAAGTTAGGCAAAACCACATTAATGCTTAGCGTTTGGAAAAAATCATGCTTCAAAATATTCGAGATAATTCACAAGGTGTCATCGCTAAGGTCATTGTTGGCTTTATTATCGCTATATTCGCTCTCTTTGGAGTTGAATCAATTATAGGTGGTTTTATGACATCACCGCCGGTCGCAGAAGTGAACGGTGAAGAAATTACCGAAGCACAGCTTCAAGCGAACACCCAGAACTTGGTTGCCACCTTAGGAGGCAACATTGAGGCTCTTGACCAAGAGCTTTTAGAGCAAATTTCTCTTAATCAATTGATTGAAGAATTGGTTATGCGGCAGTTGGCACAAGGTACGTCCATGTCGGTTTCAAGTGACAGAATTGATCGCTCAATAATACAAACTCCATCTTTCCAGATAAACGGTGTGTTTGATCCTGACTTGGCAGTCCGAACAATGACCAGTCAAGGATTCAGTGTCCCCCTTTATAGAGAGACTTTGCGCGAGCAAATGCTGATGGCGCAGGTTGCCAACGCGTATGCTAGCTCGAACTTTGTTACGGACGCTGAATTAAGTCGCTTGGTGAAGCTGTCGTCACAGACTAGAGATCTTCGTTACTTATCGGTAACCATGGGTACTAGGACACTAGACACGCCAATAACCGACGAGCAGATACAAAGCTACTATGACGATAACCAAGTACGTTTTGAAGAAGATGCGTCCGTCATAGTTAATTATGTATTATTGGATAAGAATCTAATTTCAGATGAGATCGCTCTAGACCAAGACACGTTATTAGCTAAATATGAAGAAGACCGCAGTGCGTTTGAGGGCTCCGCAGAAAAGCGAGCTTCTCACATATTGTTTGAGGTAAACGGAGATTTAACTGAAGCTCAAGCACTCGAACTCGCGGCGAATGCTAGTGTTCGCTTGGCAGATGGCGAAGAATTTGGCACTGTTGCTTTAGAGCTTTCAAGCGATACGGCTTCCGCTGAAGAGGGCGGTGATATTGGCTTTACCGATGGCAGCGCGTTTCCTCCAGAGTTAGAAGAAGCTTTAAATGAGCTAGCTTTAAATGAGATTTCGGGACCAGTTATAACAGATTTCGGCGTGCATTTAGTTAAGTTGACTGAAGATAATGAGAATGTTTATCAATCTTTCGAAGAACTTTCAGAGCGTCTTGAACGTGAACTTAAATCAGCGGAAGTAGAGGCGCTGTTCGCGCAAAGGCTAGCCGACCTTTCTAATTTGGCTTTTGAGACTGCAGGTTTAACTCAAATTTCTGAAGAATTAGGGCTTACCGTTCTTCAAAGCCAAGCATTTTCCCGAGGTGGTGGAAATGGTATTTTCGCAACCGCTGCTGTTATCGACGCAGCATTTTCAGATGCGGTGCTCAGTGATGGCAACAACAGTGATGCGTTGGAGTTAAACGATTCGCAGGCCATGGTTCTTCGCCTAGAGCAATTTAACGAAGCCAGTATATTGCCGCTAGAAGACGTCGCTGGTGAGATTTCTGTCAATATTCGTACTGACATGGAGCGTGAAGCGGCCACTGCGCTCGGAGAAGGGCTTTACGCTGCAATAGGTGACGAGACCCAACTAACTCAATTGTTAAATGAAAACCAACTAAAGTGGGTAGAAGTTGCTGCTATTGATAGAAATGGTTTTAGCGTAAACCGCCAGATTCTAGCGGAAGTATTTGCAATGCCAGAGCCTAAAAACGGTCCTGAGCGATCTAGTTTGACTCTCGATAACGGCACGTTTGTGATCGTAGAGTTAATTCAGGTAACGCAGGGGGACGTGGATTCTATTCCTGAAGAACAGCGCGATAGTATGATAAACCGTATGCTAAGCGATCTCGGCAATAGTGATTTTCAAGCTTTTCTAGGGAATTTAAGAGAAAGTGCAGATATTCAATCTAGGTTGGCCGACGAAAGCTTCTAATTAAGTTTCTCAGAATTATTTTTTGGATTAACTAGAATGTTTTTTTAGATTTAAAAGAAGGCTAGCTCGGCGGTTGCTGTTCTAGCCTTTTCTTTTTGTTCGTTGATTAACAAAGCCAGTAATTTTTTAAAATGTAATGGCGCTAGGGAGATGATCTAGCTCTCACTCTCATCTGCCTAGCTCTTACCCCTCTAAAATTTAACTATCCGGCACTGACCCTATCTCAACCTATATTGTGGTTAACCTTCAACTAAGTCGTTTAGTGAGCCCATGGCAGTGGTATTAAATCCACCATCGACATAAAGAATTTCTCCGCTGATACCTGACGCTAAATCGGAACAAAGAAAAGCCGCTGCATTGCCAACTTCTTCTATAGTCACATTTTTTCTTAACGGTGTTTGGGCGGCATTGTGTTGCAGCATTTTGCGGAAGCTTTTAATGCCCGATGCGGCAAGAGTTCTAATAGGACCCGCTGAAACTGCGTTCACTCTTATTCCCTCTGGCCCTAAACTCGCCGCAAGATAACGTACGTTTGCCTCTAGGCTAGCTTTGGCAAGCCCCATAACGTTGTAATTTGGTAGGCTGCGATTTGCGCCCAGATAACTCAAAGTCAATAAAGAACCATTTCGGCCGCGCATCATGTCATGGCCGGCTTGCGCAAGTGCTACTAAGCTGTAAGAGCTAATCTCGTGAGCGGTTAAAAACCCCTCTCGAGTGCTCACGTCAACGAAGTTACCGTCGAGTTCATGAGCTGGTGCATAAGCAAGACAATGAACAATGCAATCGAGACCATCCCAATGTTCGCCCAAAGCCGAAAACAATTCTGCAATTTCACTGTCATTTTGGACATCGCATGGAAAAATGAGGCTGGAGTCCCAAGATTTTGCAAACTTCTCTACTCGATCCTTGAGCTTGTCGTTTTGATAAGTAAAAGCTAGCTCGGCGCCTTCTCGGTGCATCGCTTCTGCAATTCCAGAGGCGATAGACAGCTTACTAGCGACCCCTAAAATCAAAACTCGTTTGCCTGTTAAAAATCCCATATGACTTTCCTTTATCTTAGTGTTGTCAGCAGATTTTACTGCATTCGATCGCTGTGTGCCTATTTGATTCCGTGCATGAAATGTTTAAGAACCGGTACTAATAATATTGCAAACAGACCTGCACCGATGCTGTACCAACCGGCCGTTTCATAGACCTCCATATAACCTGCCAAAGCAGCTGCAGGGTCTGCTACCTGACCTCCAACAGTGTCCGACCCTGTCATGGCCGCAATCGTTCCTGATACGTAGTTGCCGGCGGCGGAGGCAAGAAACCAACAGCCCATCATCATGCCGACAACAGAGGGGACCGAGAGTTTGGTTGTCATAGATAAGCCCACCGGTGATATACAGAGTTCACCTGTCGTGTGCATCAAATAAAGTAACACCAGCCAAATTAGCGCCACTTGAGTTGGGTCGGTGGCCTGAGACGCCCCATAAACTAAAAATAGGAAGCCGAGGCCTAATTGGATTAGTGACAACGAGAATTTCAGAGGTGTAGAAACTTCCCAGCCTTTTTTGGCTAGATAGATCCACGTAAAGTTGAACAAGGGTGCCAAGGTAATAATAAAAAAGGCGTTTACCGATTGGAATATAGCCGCGGGCAGTTCAAATCCAAACACTACCCGGTCTACATTTCTGTCTGCCATCAAATTGAGGGAGCTGCCAGTTTGCTCAAATAAAGACCAAAAGATAATTTGATAACTCATCAGAAAAAGGCAGACCAGCATTCGATTGCGATCCATTGGATCGCATTTTGTAAATGCATAAATAACTGCCACAAGCGTCATTCCAACCAATGACGCACCTAACAATCCCCCGACAAGCGCGCGTTGCTGCATTAGCTGCCAACAAACAAGAACACCAACCAGGGTAAGAAGGTAAATCATTTGCTCGCGGTTTATTCCAGCAAAGATTTTTTCTTTGAGAATTTCGGGCTGTTTTGGCTTGCCCGCATCTCCGAATAGGTGATTGCCTCTAATAAACACCACTAGACCAGACAACATACCAACACCGGCTGCGCCGAATCCCCAGCTAAAGCCGCCGTATTGTAAAAGGAATCCGCAAATGATGGCGCCTAAAAATGCGCCGAGATTTATGCCCATATAAAAAAGTGTAAACGCACTATCACGACGAGGGTCGCGGCGTTCATACATGGAGCCAACAAGGGTCGAAATATTGGCCTTGAGGAAGCCCACTCCCATAATGATGAGGGCTAGCGATAAATAGAAAGTTTGAAGAAAGAAAGAATCTCGCTGAACTTCGACACCGTTTGTCGTGACTATTTCTACAGCGCTCGCGCCTTCTATAGCCATCCCCGCATGGCCGGCCACCAGCAATATCGCTCCTAGTATGACTGCTTTCACAGGCCCAAGATAGCGATCAGCAACAATACCCCCGATAACTGGCGTTATGTAAACTAAGGAAATGTAAGCTGCATAAATTCCCGCAGCTGACTCATCGGAAAAAAGAAAATGCTGCGTTAAATAAAAAATCAAAAGCGCGCGCATTCCGTAGTAGCTGAAGCGCTCCCACATTTCGGTAAAGAAGCAAATAACTAGGCCTCTCGGATGGCCTAAGAAATCTTTATCTTGTGTGGCAATTGCGGCGGTTTCGCTCATTTTAGTTTTTTCCTGAGTCAGGAGGGCTGAGTCGTATTGTTTGCCCTGGATAAATTATTTCGCCTTCGCTAAGGCCGTTCCAGTTCAATAAGTCGCTGATCCTACGGCCAGATTGTCTTGCGATTAAGGCAATTGAATCGCCGCGGCTGACAGAGTGGATGGCAGCTCGTTTTGAACCCACTTCTTTAGCTACATTGCTGCCAGTTTTAATAGCCTGGCCGACATCGTCTTGAAGCTTAAGTCGCTGCCCTAACCGAAGAATGGAGTCTATTTTTATGCCATTGAGCTGCGCAATTTTGGCGGATTTCAAATTGTACTTGCTTGCGATAAGCCATAGGTTATCGCCGGCTCTAACCTGATAATTAGCGGGTGGAGAAGGAGTCGATCGTTGGTTTGGCAAGGTGGATATTTGGCCTAAGCTAACCCCTGCATTCGCTAGCTGGGAAGTAGAGTGAATGTCCCTCGGTATAAGCAAGGAATCTCCCGCTGTTATTGCTGAGCCGCGTATGCCGTTTACCTCTTGCAACACATCCACCTGAGTTTCAAGACTGCGTGCTATTTGCCCTAATGTGTCGCCAGATTTAATTTCATACCTATCCCAAGTTACAAAGTCGTTTGGGTCTGCTTGCGCGATCGCTTTTTCTAGCCGCCTAGCATTTGTGATAGGCACGAGTAGAGATTGTGGCCCATCTGGATGTGTGGCCCATTGGAGATACCCTGGGTTTAAACCTCGGAGGGCCTCTTGACTAATTCCTGCTAAGGAAGCAGCTTGGGCGATATCGATTTGGCTGCCAATGTCTACTGTTTGGAGTTGAGCTTTATTGGCAATTGGTTCCAGTTTTAAACTTGCTGTGTTGCCTTTGCTAACTATCGCTGCTAATGCCAGTAGCTTGGGAACATGAGATCGTGTTTCAGGTGCCAATGGAAGGCTCCAAAAGTCCAATGCGCTCATATCCTGACCGCTGCGGCGTATTGCTCTGCGGACATTGCCGTCGCCAGTGTTATAGGCTCCAATGGCCACCAGCCAATCTTTTGAAAACTGACCGTGTAGGACTGTAAGATAGTCCAATGCGGCAGCCGTAGAGACTAAAGGATCACGGCGACCGTCGTACCACCAATCTTGTTGAACACCAAAACTTCTGGCGGTAGGCCCAAGAAACTGCCAAAGGCCAACGGCGTGCTCTTGGGAATAGGCATTGGGATTGAAAGTGCTTTCAACGATCGGTAATAGCGCGAGCTCTAAAGGAAGGCCTCTTGCTTCAAGCTCATTGATTATTTCAAAAAGGTAAGGGCTGGCCCGCTCAGTCACCAAATCAAACAGGCGCTGATTAGACGAATATCTGTCCATATAAGCTTGAACGCTTGGGTGGTCATAGTGCGGCTGTAACTGAAAGCCTTGCCTAAGCCTTTCCCATAAGTCATTTACCGGAATGGCAACCGACGAATTCGCCATGACGTGGGGCTCTGACAGCGAAGGAAGCAAAGTAACAGCAGCGGCCTCATTGCTTCTTTTTTCCTCGTTTAAGAGAATCTCGGGGCGCGCTAGCTCCGTGGAGACTTGGCAACCTGTCAAGACTGCAGTCGCCAAAAACAAGCGGCCGAGTCGGTCTAGAGGAGGTAAAGAGAAAACCATTTGGCTTTTCTTAAAGGTTATCTTAAAAGCCATCTTTCCAAAGCCTTAACTCGGTAAATGTATCAAGCTGAGACTCTAACTTGCGGCCTGCGTGAAGCTCGACTGATTTCTTGAGAGTATTATCATGACAGCGCAGAAATGGATTTGTTTTAAGCTCTAGAGCAATACTGCTGGGTAGTGTCGGTAGATCGAGCTTTCTTTTCTGCTGTTCAGCTATAGCGCGGAAACCGAGAACTGCGTTCATAGGGTCGACAGCTTTCGCGAAAGCCAAATTCGCTAGAGTATATTCATGAGTGCAATAAACGAGAGTATCCTCGGGTAAGCTTGCAAGCTTATCTAGGGAGACGGTCATCATTTCGGCGGTGCCTTCAAACAAGCGCCCACAGCCAGCCGCAAATAGCGTGTCACCGCAAAAAAGCACAGGTTTTAAAGTACTGATTGTATGGAAAGCTAAGTGATCTAGGGTATGTCCGGGGACCTCAATAACGGAAAAGCGGCAATCGAACAGTTCTATTGAATCGTTTTCAACTACAAACTCTGTTATCCCACTAATGCCAGACGACTCAGGGCCTATGACTCTGGGATCATGGGCTTTTTTAAGCTTCATTAACCCGCCCACATGATCAGGATGGTGATGAGTTACGAGAATATCTGTTAAAAGTAAATCGTTGAGTGTTAGATATTCTTCAACAACGTCTGCGTCGCCGGGATCCACTACACAAACTTGGTTCGATTCTGCACAGTGGATAGCCCATATATAGTTATCCGTAAACGCCGGAATAGGGTGGATTTTTCCTATCATAATAATTAAATTCTCCTAAAAGCCACATGATAGCTGGACTTCAGCGTTTTACAAGCTGCGCGCAGGGTTGGTATGCGAGCATTTCTGGTAGAAGTCCAATGAGAACGTTAGAATCCATCCATGGAAATAGCCATCACATGTTCTATTGGCTTATGAAAGATAAAAAAAGCGATTTTTAGCGAGTGAGAATCTGATGGGGCTTTTGTCTAAGCGGGAAACCAGGCGGCGTTTGTTGCAGGGAATGGACGACGCCGATTCGATGTCGGCGCTGCTAACCCAGTGGTTTCATACGCCACTGGGTCGAGTCAGTTTGCAATCTGAGCGACTAGCGGCCAAACCTATTATAGAGCGGATGTTTGGGTACCACATCTTGCAAGTTGGTGGCAGCGAAGAACACCTGTTGATAAACGACAGTCCTATTAGTCATAAAATACTTTTTTCGGCTAGCCACCGGCCGGGCGGGAAAAATGCGGTTGCTGACATAGAGCAGCTGCCCCTCGCTAACGACAGTATTGACGCGGTGGTTATGCATCATGCGTTAGACTTCACCGAAGACAGCCACGTGCTTTTACGCGAAGTTACTCGCGTGCTGCGTCCGGGTGGAAGGATGCTTGTAATAGGCTTTAATCCTTTAAGCCAGTGGGGGCTGATGCGTCTATTTAGGAGAAAGCTGGCAGTGCCTTGGCAAGGACGTTTTATCGCTCGGCGTCGTCTTATTGATTGGTTTAGGCTTTTGGATTTAAGAATAGATCAGTCGCTTTCTGGAATTCATTTTCCACCTCTTAATTTTGTCCGGTTACTGAGCAAGGCTGAAAGGTTGGAGGAAATGGGCAATAAAGTTGGTAGTCCATTCGGTGGTGTTTATTTGATTTCCTGTGTAAAGCAAGTCGCTCCAATCACTCCCATACTTCCTAAATGGAAGCCAGTGATCGCTAGTCGTGGTGTGGTTCCTGTTGGTGATAATTTTAGAAGCAAATTACACTAGCAGGTGGACTTAAGTTTAAGTCAGGGCTTAAAAAGGCCATAGTGGCCGACGATTAAACCAAATAGCCCATCAGTTAGCCAATTTAGGTATAAACAAACCATGAAAGAGCATTCGGCACGAGATTGACCAAGGCAAGACAGGCGGTACGCGCGCAACAAACGCACAACTCAGGCAAGCTAACTAACAACCTACGCTGTAGACATCTATGAGACAAATTGTATTAGACACAGAGACAACGGGCTTAGATCCCAAGCATGGGCACCGAGTCATTGAAATTGGCTGTGTGGAAATTGAAAACAGAAAGCTAACCGGCAGACACTTTCACCGTTACTTAAATCCTCAGCGTGATATCGATGAAGCAGCACTAGAAGTTCATGGCTTGACACGAGCCTTTTTAAGCAACAAATCCTTATTCAAACAGATAGAAGAAGAGTTTATAGCGTTCGTTAACGGCGCAGAACTGGTAATCCATAATGCGCCATTTGATGTTGGCTTCTTGGACAATGAACTCAAACTCTGTAAATCAAACCATGCGGGAATGGCATCATTTTGCGGCGTTCTAGATACCTTACTGCTAGCAAGGAAAAAACACCCCGGTCAGCGTAATAGCCTCGACGCTCTGTGCAAGCGCTACGGCATTGATAATACACAGCGTCAGCTTCACGGCGCGCTGCTAGACGCCGAGATACTAGCAGACGTGTATCTTACTATGACAAGCGGTCAATCTAGCTTATTGTTAAAAGAAGACGCTGACGAGGTCACTGAGACCCAACACAGAATTCGAAAATTCAATCCACAAAGGCAAAAACTAGCGGTTCTTAGAGCTAGTACAGAAGAAGTGAGTTTGCATAAACAGCGGTTGCTAGATATAGCGAAGACAAGCAATGATTTTTGTGTTTGGGCACAGATAGGAATGGAGAGCTAGAAAGATGCAAACAAAACACTGGCAGATGGTTAGGTTGTTGATATGGATGTAATGATCGCCGCAAATATATTCCCTGTTCAAAACGAGCTCAGCGAAACTGATCAGTTTGTTGTGTTTTTCGGTGAAAAATTAGCAACTCGGCAGACTAAGTTTCTTTGGAACTTAAGTGAAATAACTCATTTGCTAAACGGCGCAGTTATATTGATTTTTATTGATGTTTCTGTAAATGGTTCTTACTATTTATTAAAAGTAGATGAAGATCCTGCTCATACCTTGGGAGCGGGTCTGCAATCACTGAGGTCATTGTTATTTAGTCAAAGCGAGCTAGCTTTTACTTTGGCAGGCAAGGCAGCACAACTTATAGACTGGTATGGCAGTCACCTTTTCTGCGGTACCTGCGGCGCTCCGACCTCGAACCATCCTGAGCAAAGAGCAGTGATATGCCACTCATGTAAGCGCCATTATTTTCCACGAATTAATCCTTGTGCAATTATGTTAATCGTAGATGGCGACAAAATTTTATTGGCTCGCAGTGCACGCTTTAAAAGTAATTTTTTTAGTTGTCTTGCAGGGTTTATGGAAGTAGGGGAGACAGCCGAAGAAACCGTAGCACGAGAGGTAAGAGAAGAAGTAGGGCTGGAGATTGAAAATATACGCTATTTAAAGAGTCAGTCCTGGCCTTTTCCATCGCAATTAATGCTGGGTTTTATTGCCGATTATAAGTCCGGTGATATTGTTCCTGAGCCTGGTGAGATTGAAGAGGCTAATTGGTATCACGTTGATGACTTACCGGTTGTACCATCTGCGGGCATAAGTGTTGCCGGAGAGTTAATACAATACTATGTTCAGCAAGTGCGCGGGCAAATGTAGAGTTGGCTTGTATTTAGTTTTTTTAATTTTTTTTGCATAGAGATAGGAGAGTTTGTTTGGAATTTTTCATTGAGTACGGCATGTTTCTTGCCAAAGTTGCTACGTTAGTTGTTGCGATAGCTGTTGTTATTGGAATAATTGCATCTAGTGGTAATCGAGGTAAAAAAAGTGCAAAGAAAGGTAGCATTCGAGTTACTCAGATAAACGATCATCTGGAAGAAATGCGCGACAGTTTAAGAGAGGGTGTTTTAGAGCCTCACGAGCTTAAATTGCTTGATAAAGCTGAAAAGAAAAAACATAAAGCGCAGCTCAAAGAACGAAAGGCCTCACTAAAAAAAGCAACTAAAAACTCAGCTCTGGAAAATGGTGAAGAAGCTCAGGCAGACCGGAAAAAGCGGATCTACGTGCTTGGATTTAAAGGCAACGTATCTGCTGATGCAGTAGAGTCATTAAGAGAAGAGATAACGGCAATATTGTCACTGGCAACGCCGCAGGATGAGGTCATCTTGAATTTAGAAAGCCCTGGCGGCATGGTACATGCTTATGGTTTAGCTTCATCGCAGTTGCTGCGTATAAAAAACCAAAAGATACCTTTGACCATTTGTGTTGATAGGGTGGCTGCAAGCGGAGGTTATATGATGGCCTGCTTAGCTGACAAGCTAGTTGCGGCTCCTTTTGCAATCATCGGATCTATTGGGGTACTGGTTCAATTGCCAAATTTCCACAGGGTGCTGAAAAAGAATGACGTGGATTATGAGATCATCAGTGCTGGCGAATTTAAAAGAACCTTAACCACATTCGGTGAAATCACTCAGAAGGGGAAAGATAAAGTTCAGGAAGATGTAGAGACTATTCACGAGATATTTAAGCAATGGGTAAAAGATCATCGCCCGAGTGTTGATATAGACAAGATTGCGACGGGTGAAACCTGGGTTGCAATGCAAGCTAAGGAGCGCTATATGGTTGATGACATAAGAACTAGCGATGAATGTATTGTGAGTGCTTGTGAAACAGCTGATGTATTCGAAGTCGAATTTGAATTTAAAAAATCAATACAAGACAAACTAGGCTCTGCTTTTGAAGGCGCGGCTAGCCGCTCTGTACTCAAGTGGTTTGAAAAATCAACAGAGACTAATTATCAATAGAACAATTTCACTATAAAGTCCTCTAGCTATAGGTGGCTAACTTAGAAATACACCCACCTATAGTTTCACCCACCTATAGATTCACTCAAGAATAGGAAACTGGTTTTGAAAAGTTTTAAAGCATATCAAGTAAGTGAAGTTGAAGAAAAAGTGTTCAAAGGCGAGATAGTCGAACGTCAGATCGAGGACCTGCCTGAATGTGATGTGCTCATCGAGGTTCATTATTCTTCAATAAATTATAAAGATGCACTGTCCGCCAGTGGCAATCGCAGTGTAACGCGTACCTATCCGCACACGCCCGGCATAGATGCAGCAGGTATTGTTACATCGTCTAGTTCTGATGACTTCAAAGTCGGCGATGAGGTTGTGGTTGTAGGCTATGACCTAGGCATGAATACACCAGGTGGTTTTGGGCAGTTTATACGTGTCCCTGCATCTTGGGTCATTAATTTACCAGAAAAAATGAGCCTTAAAGAAAGTATGATTTTAGGTACAGCAGGATTTACGGCTGCATTATGCATAGAAAAATTACTGCAAAATGGTCTAAAACCAGCTGATGGACCTGTGCTTGTTACCGGCGCCACCGGTGGGGTGGGGATTGTCGCTGTATCCCTGCTAAGTAAACTTGGTTTTGAGGTGACTGCCAGCACTTCAAAAGAGTCTGCTCATGGATTGCTGAAAGAGCTAGGTGCGGCAGGATTAATGGACCGAGGGGAGTTGAGCGAAGAGTCAGCGAAACCTATGTTAAGAGAGCATTGGGCAGGTGCGGTAGATGTGGTTGGTGGTTCTACACTCTTTAATGTCGTTAAGTCTCTTAAATACGGAGGCAGCGTTGCTGCTTGTGGACTAGTGCAGTCCCCGGTTTTTCAGGCTTCGGTACTACCGTTTATACTGCGTGGTGTTAATTTGCTGGGAGTTGATTCGGTTTTACTGCCGATCGATACCAAGCGTAGAGTATGGGAAAAACTAGGGTCCCAATGGAAATTGGAAACCCTAGAGTCCCTGTGTACTGAAATTGAATTCAGTCATCTAGAGTCTTCACTGGCAACCGTATTAAAAGGCGGTGCCACCGGGCGCTTCGTTCTTAATTTAAGAAGTTAGTGGTGTTTCTGTAAGGGTTTAAGTCAGTCGCGGCGCAGTTTAGGGTTGCTCGCGATTGGTGTCGGGCAATACATGACTACGATATAGGACGAGACTAAGAAAGTGATAATGGCTGCTCCTTGTATTACCAAGGATGCAGCTTCTCCTATCATCCCCGAGCTTGTAGCTACAAAGGCTATAAGTAATGAAAACTCACTAATTTGTCCTAATCTTAGCCCCGCGTCCCAAGCCAGCCGGCTTCTTTCACTGAATTTGCGTAACAGAAACTGAAAAACCACAGGCTTAATAACCAGCGCAAGCGCTGCCAAGACTAGGGCAGGTGCAGCTATTTGCTCAATCAAGCCAATGTTGAACTGTGCGCCTAGGGAGAAGAAAAATAAGATAAGAAAAAAGTCCCGCAGCGGTTTTAAATTTACAGAAATATATTGTGAGATGGGATTAGTCGCTAGAGATACCCCCGCTATAAAAGCCCCAATTTCCGCTGAAAGCCCGAGACTTACAGCTAACTCTGCAACGCCAAGGCACCAGCCTATAGCCAATAAGAAAATGTATTCTTTGAAATGGTCGAAGCGCGCAATGAGTTTTATAAGAACATAGCGGGTTGTCAGATAAGCAAATAAAACTAAGCAGGGAAAGGCTATTAGCATTTGCAGTGCGAGTGATTGTTCTACGTTACCTGAATCTAGAAAAACTAAAATGAAGATAGCGATAAAATCCTGCATCAATAGAATCCCTACCATCAATTCGCCCATGTGCTTTTGATGTAAGACGGTCGTAGGAAGCAGCTTAATTCCTATAATGGTGCTAGAAAAGATCATACCGAAGCCTATGACAAGGCTTTCAGTTAGCGAAAATTTGAATAAAAGTCCGGTTGCAACGCCTAATGCTACGAATATCAGCGAGCTTGCTATGGTGACAAGAAATGTCTTCTTTAAGGTAGCGATGAGATTTTTTGGTTGCATGTCTAGCCCTAGCAAGAACAGCAAAAAAATAATTCCGAACTCGGAAATATCTGAAAGCAGTGAAGCATTAGAGATGAATGCGAGCCCGAACGGCCCGATAGCTATTCCTAAAAATATATAGGCGACAAGCAGGGGCTGCTTGAGTGAAAGGGCCACCGTTGAGAAGAGGGCCGCTCCACTAAAAATAAGGAAAAAGGGGAACAGTAATGACTCATGTTCCATGCTGGGCAGCCTTTAATAGTATTGGGGTTGTCTGAGACTATACGGAGCTAGCGTCTTCTAAACAAGGGAGTTGGCTGTGTGACGGTTGCTTGATAGTTGGTGGCAAAGTCCTCTAACGCTCTCAGACAAAGCTCCGGATCTTGGTCATGGCGCAGGCTAAAAGAATTAAAGCCGCACTGCGATAGATAATATATTTGGTCACGCAGGATATCCCCGATGGCACGTAGTTCGCCTCGATAAGAAAACTCATTGCGTAATTGCCTTGCGCTACTGTAAGAGCGCCCATCGGTAAAGCTTGGGAAGTTGAGCGCGATAAGCGGAATCTCATTCAAATCAGAATTGATCATGTTTGGCGTCTCATCGCTATTCAACCAAATACCAATAGTTCCTTCATAAAGGACAATTTCGGCTGCATTTTCAAGCCAAAATTTGAGAGGCACAATCAATTTTTTGCCCCTGACCACGTCGAGAACCTCAGGCCCAGTAGAATCCTTTAACAATGTCCAGGCATCGGCTACTAAAGCCGAGTCTTTAATCAGCTTTGACATAGACCTTCTCCTTAAACGGCTCGATACCGATTCGATTGTAGGTGTCTATAAATTTCTCGCCCTGTTTCTTTTGGGCCTTATAGACGTTCACCAGTTTTTCAATAACTTCTGGAATCTCCTCTTGAGCGAATGCTGGGCCGATAATTTTACCTAAGCTCGCCTCATGACGAGAGGACCCGCCTAATGACACCTGATAAAACTCAGCACCTTTTTTATCTACTCCCAATATGCCGATGTTGCCGACATGGTGATGACCACAAGCGTTCATGCAACCTGAAATATTAACGCTTAATTCGCCTATAGCTTGCTGTTCTTTAATATCACCAAATTGCCGTTGAATCGATTCAGCGATGGGGATCGACTTGGCGTTAGCCAGAGCACAAAAGTCCCCACCTGGGCAGCAAATTATATCGGAGAGAAGGTTCAAATTTGCGCTGGCCAAGGCATTAGATTTTAGTGCGGACCAGAGTTCAAGTAGTTGATCTTGGCGGACATCAGCTAAAACTACATTTTGATCATGGCTCACCCTGACTTCGCCAAAGCTATATTCATCAGCTAACTCTGCTAGTTTTTCAAGTTGAGCATCGGTGACATCCCCCGGGGCAACTCCTGTTTCTTTAAAGCACACAGTGACGATAGAGTAGCCTGAAACTTTATGAGCATTAACATTTTGCTGGTACCAACTTGCAAATAGGGCATTCGATTTCAACGAGGCTTCGAACACAGCCGAGCTAACATCGAACTTTTTATATGCTGGGGGGACAAAAAACTGAGCGCAGCGATCAAATTCAGCTTGGTTAAGCTTCATTTCAGCGGTGTCTAATGATTTCCATTCTTTTAATACCTTTTCGCGAAAAGCTTCAATCCCTGTTGCTTTGACCAAGATTTTAATTCGAGCTTTGTATTTATTGTCACGTCGTCCTTCTCTGTTATAGACGCGCAGTATCGATTCTAGCGCAATTAATAGATCTTCTTTTTCTACGAATTCGAAAACTTCTTGGCCTATTACAGGAGTTCTACCTAAGCCGCCCCCTGCTAATACTCGAAAACCGATTTCACCGTTTTCATTCTTCTTAAGATAGATACCGATGTCATGAACTTGCGTCGCCGCCTGATCGATCTTAGTGCCACATACTGCAATTTTAAACTTACGAGGTAGGTAAGCAAACTCAGGGTGAAAAGTTGACCATTGTCTGATGATTTCACAATAGGCTCTGGTGTCTTCGAGTTCTTCCTGTGCTACGCCGGCAAACTGATCTGTTGTCGTGTTTCGTATGCAATTGCCACTGGTCTGGATTGCATGCATTTCTACTTCTGCAAGGTGGCTTAATATGTCAGGTACATCTTCTAAGTCTGGCCAATTGAATTGAATATTTTGGCGAGTAGTGAAATGTGCATAACCTTTATCGAAGTACCTTGCGATATGTGCAAGCTTTCTAAGTTGTGCGGACGATAACATGCCATAAGGCACAGCAATTCGTAGCATCGGTGCAAGGCGTTGAACATACAAGCCGTTTTGCAGGCGCAGAGGGAGAAACTCAGCGTCACTCAAATCGCCCGATATGTAACGGTTAGTTTGATCACGGAATTGATTAATCCGGTCCTCTAACATGTTGTGGTCGTAATTGTCGTACTGATACATCTAAAAATCTCTCAAATTATAGGGACTTAGCCCAGTGTTCTGCCGATTACAAAACTGTTTATGACTAAACCTGCATCCTATGCAAGGTTGGGGTTCAATAATTTACTTACCTCATCTACCGGTTGACCTTTTCGCTGCGCGAGATCTTCAACTTGATCCTCGGTAATTTTGCCTACCGGGAAATATTTGATCTCCGGGTGTGCAAAATAAAATCCACTGACACTCGCAGCGGGAGTCATAGCGAAGCTTTCGGTCAGTTCTATGCCAATTTCTTCGCTGGCATTTAATAGCTTAAACAAGGCCTCCTTCTCAGAGTGATCTGGACATGCTGGATACCCTGGAGCAGGTCGGATGCCTTGATACTTCTCTTTAATTAGCTCTTGATTAGCTAACTTTTCATCTGCCGCGTAGCCCCAGAACTCTTTTCTTACGAGTAAGTGCATATGTTCTGCAAATGCTTCTGCTAGCCTGTCAGCAAGTGACTTGACCATCAAAGAGGCATAGTCGTTGTTTTCTTTCTCATATTTTGCAGAAAGAGCGTTAGCGCCTATGCCTGCTGTGACGGCGAATCCACCGATATAGTCATCATATCCGGCCGGCGCGATGTAGTCAGCCAATGATAGGTTTGAAAGTTCTTTGTCTTTCGGCACTTGCTGTCGCAAGAAATGTAGAGTCTCTATTGGCTGTTTATCGCCACCGTTTCCAAAAAGTTCAACGTCATTGTCTCCCGATTTGTTAGCGGGCCAGAAACCGATAACAGCTTTTGCTTTAAGCAACTTTTGTTCGATAATTTTATTTAACATTTCTTGTGCATCATTAAACAAATCGCGAGCTGCTTCGCCAACCGTCTCATCTTGAAGAATGGCCGGGTATTTCCCTGCTAGACTCCAGGTAATGAAAAATGGGGTCCAGTCAATGTATTTCCTGAGAGTCTCCAAGGAAAAATCTTCAAATACCTTGGTGCCAGTAAACTTTGGCTGTGTCGGGCGGTAAGAATCCCAGTCCAATTTGAGTTGGTTAGCATTGGCTTTTGCAAAACTCAACAACTTGCGCTTGTCGGCCCTGTTTGCCGTTCTTTCACGAACAACGACATACTCTTCTTTAATTTTCTTGCAGTAATCGCCTTTTGTTTCAGCATTGAGAAGATTACTGACCACCGTCACACTGCGTGATGCATCCGGGACGTATATGGTGCTGTCGTTTTTGTAGTGTTCCTCTATCTTCACTGCAGTATGTGCTTTTGATGTAGTAGCGCCGCCAATAAGCAACGGTACATGGAAATCCAGGCGCTGCATTTCGCTGGCGACATGGACCATCTCATCCAGCGATGGAGTGATCAGTCCGCTAAGGCCAATAATATCTACGTTCTCTCTTTTAGCCGCTTCCAAAATTCGCTCCGCCGGGACCATAACCCCCAGGTCGATAACGTCGTAATTATTGCAGCCGAGCACAACGCCAACGATATTCTTTCCTATATCGTGGACGTCTCCCTTTACGGTGGCGAGTAAAATTTTACCTTTGGTGATGATTTTCCCGCCGTCTTTTTCAGCTTCAATATAGGGCAGTAAATAGGCTACCGCTTGCTTCATTACCCGAGCGCTTTTTACCACCTGGGGTAAAAACATTTTGCCAGCGCCAAAGAGATCGCCAACTTCATCCATGCCGCGCATGAGAGGTCCTTCAATCACTTTTATAGGCTTAGGCAAAAGCTGGCGAGCCGCTTCTGTATCTTCCTCGATAAACTTGTTTATACCTTTTACTAAGGCATAGCTTAGTCTGTCTTCGACATCTTTTTCTCTCCAAGCTAAATCCTCTACGACCTGCATGCCTTTGCTGCCACTGTAAGATTGTGCAACTAGCATCAGTGCTTCGGTGCCCTCAGGATCTGTATTCAAAACAACGGCTTCAACTGCTTTCTTTAAATCAGCAGGGATATCGTCATACACAGCTAGTTGACCTGCATTAACAATACCCATTGTTAATCCAGCTTTAATCGCGTGGTACAAAAAGACTGAATGGATCGCTTCACGAACTAAATTGTTGCCGCGAAATGAAAATGAGACATTGCTGATGCCTCCAGAAATCAAAGCGCCTGGCAGATTTGCTTTGATGTATTTGCAACTTTCAATAAAGTCGACTGCATAGTTATTGTGTTCTTCAATGCCGGTCGCTATAGCAAACACATTCGGATCAAAAATTATATCGGTAGGGCAAAAATCCAATTTTTCTATCAATAGGTCGTAGCTGCGCTTACAGATATTGTTTTTGCGGGCGAGGGTGTCGGCTTGTCCCGACTCATCAAAGGCCATTACAATTACCGCAGCGCCATAGCGCTGGCAAAGTCTTGCGCGTTCCAGAAATTCCTCTTCGCCTTCTTTCAGGCTAATAGAATTAACAACGGCTTTGCCTTGAACGCATTTTAATCCGGTTTCTATGATCTCCCATTTGGAAGAATCGATCATGATTGGGACGCGGCTAATTTCCGGCTCTGTTGCCACCAACTTAAGATATTTTTCCATGGCTGCTTCGGAATCAAGCATACCTTCGTCCATATTGATGTCTATGATTTGCGCGCCAGCTGCTACTTGCTGTTTTGCAACTTCTAAAGCCGCTTCCAAATCATCGTCGATGATCAAGCGGGCAAACTTTGCCGAACCAGTCACATTGGTTCTCTCACCGATATTAACGAATAGAGAGTCACTGGTGATATTGAAAGCCTCAAGGCCGCTTAGGTGGCAAGCAGAGGTGATTTCGGGGAGTTTGCGAGGAGCAATGTGGCTCACCGCTTCAGCTAGCTTAGCAATATGGGCCGGAGTGGTGCCGCAGCAACCACCGAGTATGTTGACGAAGCCGCTGCTAGCAAACTCGCCAACTATCTCGGCCATTTCCTCTGGGCTTTGATCGTATTCGCCAAACTCATTTGGCAGCCCCGCATTCGGGTGTGTAGAAATAAGAGAGTTAGCCAGGGCAGATATTTCAGCAATATGGGGCCTCAGCTGATCGGCGCCTAGTGCGCAATTAAAACCTATCGAAAGCGGCTTGGCATGAACCACCGAGTGATAAAACGCCTCAACGGTTTGCCCTGACAAGGTACGTCCGCTGGCATCGGTTATTGTTCCCGATATCATCAAGGGTAAACTTTCGCCTATTTCGGCAAAGCAATCTTGAATTGCAAAGATTGCAGCTTTGGCATTAAGCGTGTCAAAAGCGGTCTCAATCAAAAGAATGTCAGCGCCGCCATCGATTAATCCTCTAGTTGAGTTTTTATAATCCTCTACTAACTCGTCGTAGCTGATATTGCGAAACCCAGGATCATTAACATCGGGAGAAAGAGAAGTAGTTTTGCTTGTAGGCCCCAATACGCCCGCTACAAAACGCAGTTTGTCCGGTGTTTGCAGGCTTACTTCGTCACAGGCTTGGCGTGCTAACTTTGCTGCTTCAAAATTTAACTCATAGGCTAGCTCTTCAAGGCCATAATCCGATTGTGAGCTTCTGGTGCTGTTAAATGTGTTGGTCTCAACTATATCAGAACCAGCAAGCAGGTAAGCTAAGTGGATATCTTTTATGATCTGAGGCTGAGTAAGGGTCAGCAGGTCATTGTTGCCTGCAATATCTCTGTCATAGTCTTTAAATCGTTCAGATCTGAAATCGGCTTCGTTGAGCTTTTTATTCTGAATCATCGTCCCCATTGCGCCGTCTAGCAAAAGAATTCGTTGATTTAGAGCGTCGTGCAATTTTTTTTGAGTTACAGCGCGTGACATTGAGCTAACCTGATTTCGATGAATAAAAATAGCGAGGTATTTTAGCAAAAAGAGGAAGATTTAGACATTATTTTAAAGATCTTCAACAGATTGCAATAATAACCCAGTAAAGCACTCAAGTATTTAAATTTCCCTTAGCTTGCAGTATGATTGGTACGTCTAAATACATCTTCGAGATCTACTATGGTTACCATTACAGATTCAGCCCAAGAGTACTTAACAGAGCTTCTTAAAAAACAGGAATGTGAAGGCATGGCTGTGCGCGTCTTCATTCTTGACGCTGGTACCCCCAGAGCGGAGACCTGTATTTCTTTCTGCAGGCCAGGTGAAGAGCAAGAAAGTGACGAGCTCAAGGAGTATGCCACTTTGCGAGCATTTATTGAGAAGCCCAGCATTCCTTTTTTGGAAGAGGCGGTCGTAGATTTTGCAAAAGATAGTATGGGCGGGCAGCTAACCATTAAAGCGCCAAACTCACGTTTGCCAAAAATTTCTGATGAAAGCCCTCTGGAAGATCGTATCAATTACATTCTTTACAACGAAATCAACCCAGGCTTAGCAGCCCATGGTGGAAACGTCACCTTAGAAGAACTCTTTGAAGAAGACGTCGCTGTGCTTAGGTTTGGCGGCGGCTGCCAGGGGTGTGGAATGGTTGATGTCACGCTTAAAAATGGGGTTGAAAAATCGCTATTAGAACAAATACCCCAACTAAGAGAGGTTCGTGATGTCACGGACCACACAGTGACTGAGAATGCTTATTTTAAGTAGATTCTAAGAAGTAAGCATATTTTAAGACTGCTTAAACGCCTAGCCTGGGTACCTTGACCCAAGCTGGGCATACAGTTGCTCCTTGTAATTTCCGGTTTCCGAATCGAGCAGGTTCAGTATCTCCACAAGATGCTCGTTGTCCTCCTTCCCGTGCCACTCTTTCTGGTAAGTCCCCTCCTTGTAACCGTGATCTTGGCGGAAAGCATTAAGCACATTCTTGCCGACATACTGAGAAAACAAGCTGTTCCAATCTAATTCACAAAGGCCCATTATCGAGGAAAAAAGCCCAATTTCGATCCTTCTTGCGCCGGCCAAGGCGATTAACAGCTCTATTTGCTGTAACAGCCCAAGCGTTTTAAAGGGATAGTTTTGGCCGTCAAAATTAAGGGACTCGAGCTGCTCGGATTCTGTGATGGCTTTGCTTAAAAACAACACGGCTTTGGCCTCGTTCGCATCGTTTCTGAGTAAGATTTCCGACAACATAAAATGCCATATATCGATCAATTCCATTTGCAGCTGAGGCAAGTCTTTATGCTGTTTTTTCCACCATTTCCAGCCGTGATGCTCAATTGCTTCAGCGCCTTCGATTACCACTGCGAGTAGATAGGGATACTTAGCTTCCACCCAATCTGGGTCGATTTTGAAATTCATGCTTGCCTGCAAAGCAAGCATTGTGGTGGCTTGGGGTTGGGTCAGCATAGGAAAGAAAATTCTTTTTTTATGGATGAAGGGCGAAACAGGAGTTTTTACAGGTACATAGATCGTTTTCCAGAAAACGGCCATAGATGACGTGGCAATCAGTGAAACTTTGGAATACCTTAATGTTTACTCTGGTGAAACAGCTTGCACTTTCGATTGTTGGTCTAGGCTGCTAAGCATTTCTCGACGACTTCGGAGCATGTCATTATACGATTTTCGAGCGGCTACGGTTTCTATGTCGTCACCATTGAGCATTTCTAATTCTCGTAACCAAGCTTCAAGCACTTCGATCTCGCTTGTTAATTGCGCGGTGCCTTCTTCGATAAGTTTTTGATCTATGCTTAGGCTCATGCTTGTCTCTAGCGACGTCTTTCAGTCAGCTTCGATGTCTTATTAGTTATGCTTGGGTTAGTTAAGCTTCTGTCGAAAATCTGCCGGCTACACTTTTTGCGAGCTGCTGCGGCGCGCTTTCAGGTGCTTTTTGCTTAAGTGCTAGCTCGATAATCAGGATTAATACTAGCTGATTATCCTGCAATGGAAAGGTTATCGGCAGCTTGTCAGGATGGCATAGAGAAAAAGATCGGTCAAGATTGAAAAGTACTTAAGACTTGTTCTTATTAGACGTTTTCGATCCAAGCAAGGGCCTTTCCATGCGTCAAGGTCAGCTGAGGATACGGTCCACGGGTTGTGGGTGTGGCTTGGATGCCTGTTCATTAGTGTTGATTTAAGTTTATGAACCAAAGCGTTGGCATATCGCTTGCCAGCTCTGGCGATGATAGCTCCGTGGGCACTGTTGGATCTCTGGCTTTCCCCATAGCAGTAACATACGTTTGATGTCAGATTTGCGAAGCAATCTAAGCTCAGCGCAGCCAAGCTTGTTATAGGGCATATCCAGCCCGTCTATAAGTTCATCTGGCAACATTTTCAGTTGGCCAAGAGAGAGCTTTCCCTCACTTTTCCTGCTGTGCAGCAATTGCGCCACCGCTGCCGTTCGATATAGAGCATGCAGCGTTGTGTCGAGTAACTTAGGGTTTGTGTCAATAGTTTTGAGGCGCTGGCGCAGGGCTATACAGCTTTGATTGTACGCTCCCAGAAGTGGATAGTGCGGCGTATCTTTATCGCTTTGTCTAGTATTGGTCGCTATGGCTTCAGGTTTTGATTCACTTGAGGCGTTCGGCGCAGAAGCCGCAAAAATCGATTCAATAGCCACAGGCTTAAAAAAATGAAGGCTAAGCTCATCAATCTGAATGTCGTCGGAAGCGATGGATGAGAGAGAACCATCAAATTCTAACGGCTGATCCAAATCAGTTCCATACTGGGTCAAAGGGGTTGCACGTTCAGCACTGTTTGATGCTGCTCGTAATTGATAGCTATGCAATGCAAGAACTGCGACTCCCAACAGACTCAAGCAAGCAATGATGGAGCTGAGTGTCAGCATGTAGTGGTAGCTTCTCTCATTAATAGGTAATTGTTCACTGTATTTCCTTTTAATTTATAAGGTCGTACTTAAGGAATAGCCTAATAACGCTTTTTCTTCCAGTCATCATCTCTAGCTGATTCGAGTGCTTTCCACTCGGCTAGAACTGCTTCCTCTGGAGAATCTTGTTGACATGGCAAGCCTTCCGAGTGCTGTATTTTAAGGTCCAATGATGAAACTTGCTCTGTGAAATACTGCTTTTCCTCGTCAAACCTTGCAACGGCTTGGTCTTGGTTAAGGCGGTTTAGAGCCATTGAGTTGTAATGGCGGGCCAAGCCGAGATTGTTATCTATCAGGGCGGCGTTGGCCGCTGTTTTGTATGTGTCCAAGGTGACTTTCAGCATCAAAGACTTAACAATTTCTAGATGAGCATGAGTGGTATTATTATTTAAAGAGCCCTCAGAGTGAAATTCAAGGATCAGACTGTAGAGATCTTTAAGAAGGTATTTACATTCTTTGAGTTCCAAACTTGAGTCAATGCTAGCCGAGACAGCGGAGCTCGGCTCAATGTCAACAAGAGTCGACAAGGTTTGGCTGACCCGCTCTATCTGTTGGTTGATATTGTCATCGCCAGAAAGGTTGTGCATTTGTCTGAGGCTGTCCACAATGCTTGCGTAAATAAGAACTTTTAAGGTTTTTGGCAGGTAAGTCGCCGGTAAACTAAAGATTATGTTGTCTAATTTGCGGGCTCTTTCCTTGAGTCTGGCAATTCTGCGTGCTTTTGCGCGAGTGTTACGCTGATTATTTTTGCTCATATAGCCAAAAAGAATCATAGTCATTGTGGACGCAATCATAACGGCTAGGGTCAATGGACTAAATATCAATTGCGGCACCGGTGCTTTTCGAAATTAGGGGTAAAAATGACATTTATCGACTCAAAAGAAGGTTTCTCATAAAAAGTGTAGTATTTCCTTGGGAAAATGTAAGTTAACTCTTGACTGATAAGGCCAAGCTTCTTAGAATCCCCCGCTTCTCGAAATCGCCGCAAGGCAAGCTTCTATGTCCCCATCGTCTAGAGGCCTAGGACACCTGGTTTTCATCCAGGCAACAGGGGTTCGAAACCCCTTGGGGACGCCATTTTAAAAAGCCCGGCTTAGTTCGGGCTTTTTATTGCCTGCAGTTTCGGTATTGGCTCTGCTTGATTTGCACCAGCATTGTGTAAAAGACATACTCACCGTTTTCTAAACTAGAAGTATTTATGACTGTAGCAATTGCGATAAAAGATTTACGTAAAACCTATGCTAATGGCTTTGAGGCGCTCAAAGGAATATCTCTGGAGGTGGAGCAGGGGGACTTTTTTGCACTTCTTGGACCAAACGGTGCCGGGAAATCAACCACCATCGGTGTTATCTCTACATTGGTGAACAAAACCGGCGGTTCGGTTGAGGTATTTGGCCGTAATGTTGATACCCACGTTTTTGAGACCAAGCTAGATTTCGGGGTTGTCCCCCAAGAGGTAAATTTCAGTCAATTCGAGCGGGTCAAGGACATTGTTCTAACACAGGCTGGCTATTACGGGCTGCCACGGACGTTAGCCAATGAGCGATGCGAGAAGTATCTGCGTAAACTGGGGCTTTGGGAAAAAAGAAATGACCGGTCACGGTCGTTATCTGGTGGAATGAAGCGCAGGTTGATGATTGCTCGCGCACTGATTCATGAGCCAAGGTTGCTTATACTCGATGAGCCTACAGCGGGGGTGGATATTGAACTGCGCCGATCCATGTGGGAATTCCTCACTGAGATCAATGAGAGCGGAACAACAATTATTTTAACCACGCACTATCTTGAGGAAGCAGAGCAGCTTTGTCGCAGCATCGCGATAATCGATAATGGTCGGATCGTTGAAAACACAAGCATGAAGCAGTTGCTGGGTGAGCTGGATTCTCAAGTATACATAATAGACTCCAGTAATAATCTGACAGGTAAGTTTGAGCAGGTAATAGGCAGTAAGCATGAGCTTGCTGGAGTGACTTACGAGTCAATAGATGAGCATTGTGTCGAGGTGACAATCACTGCGGGGGTTCAGCTGAATTCGGTGTTCAAAATAATGGACGCGTTGGGTGTGCAAGTCATCGCTATGCGCAACAAATCGAACCGTTTAGAGCAGCTTTTCATTTCCAAACTGAGTGAAAATCAATGAGTAAAACTTCCATGTTTTCTAATCACAAATATATAGCATTTGAAACAATAGTCATAAAGGAAATCAGGCGCTTTGCTAGAATTTGGCTGCAGACTTTGGTGCCCCCAGTTATCACCATCGGCCTTTATTTTGTTGTCTTTGGCAATTTAGTGGGACGTCGGATTGGCGACATGGGTGGCTATGACTACATGGATTTTATTGTACCGGGCCTTATCATGATGTCGGTTATTCAAAATTCATATTCCAACGTCGTGTCTAGTTTTTTTAGTCACAAATTTCAACGTAGTATTGAAGAATTGCTAGTATCGCCTGTGCCAAATTATATCATCTTGCTGGGGTTTATAGTGGGGGGTATGGCAAGAGGGCTTGCTGTAGGTGGCATTGTCACAACAATGGCAATTTTGTTTGGCGGGCTAACCATCGAAAACCCTTTTATTACCCTGTCTGTAATTCTATTAACATCGACAGTATTTGCGATGGCTGGATTTATAAATGCTATTTTTGCAAATAGCTTTGATGATATTTCAATCATACCCACATTTGTTTTGACCCCGTTGATTTATCTCGGCGGGGTTTTTTATTCTATTCAGTTGCTGCCGCCTTTTTGGCAAACTGTTTCAGGGTTGAATCCGATATTTTATATGGTGAACACCTTTCGCTATGGGATTTTGGGCAGCTCAGACGTCGATGTATATTGGGCATTTCTCATCTTGGGCGCTTTTATAGCTGGCCTATTTAGCGCCTGTATTTGGCTGTTAAGAAATGGGAAAGGACTAAGAAGTTGAGGCTGGAATAGCAAATCATGAGCATTGAAAACCCCCTAGGTGGTGAAACCAGTTATCCGAAAAAATACAGTCCGGACGTTTTATATCCGATTCCGCGTTGGCCAGCGCGTTCGCTTCTCGATATTGATAAGAAGATTCGTATGTATGGTCTTGATCATTGGCAAGCTTATGAGCTTTCTTGGTTAACCTCAAAAGGCAAGCCGCAAGTTGCGATTGGCGAGTTCTTTGTTAACAGTGAATCCGAAAATATTGTGGAGTCAAAGTCTTTAAAGTTGTATTTGAACTCATTCAATCAGGAACGTTTTGACACGATGGAAAAATTGGTCGAGGTGATTCAGGGCGACCTGTCTCGAGTAACCAAATCTGAGGTAAAGGTTCTCGCAACGGCGTTAAAAAGAACGGTCAGGAAAGTCGAAAATTCCCTCTCTGGTGTTTGTGTTGACCAAGCAGACATTGAAATTCTTGATTGCAGTCCAAACAATGAGCTACTGGATTGCAATGAAGAGTTGGTATTTGATGAAGAGCTTTATTCGGATTTATTCAAATCCAACTGCCCGGTCACCGGTCAGCCTGATTGGGCTAGCGTCTCAATTCAGTATACGGGCATGCAGATATCGAAAGAATCGTTACTTCGTTATCTGTGTAGCTTTAGATCTCACCAGGGCTATCACGAAGAGTGCGCAGAGCGAATCTATCGAGATATCATGGTGCGCTGTAAACCTGAGGAGCTTTTTGTTGGTATGAACTATCTTCGCCGCGGAGGGATAGACATTAACGTTTATCGAAGTACACGGCTGCTGGGTTCTGACATTATAAATGCGCGATTGATACGGCAGTAATTTTCTTGTAATGAGGCTATTGGTGAGATAGAGTACGCGCGCTTTTGCCATGGCCCTGTGAAGAATAGATGTGGTGAGATTTTGTCTTAGACAAAATAGAATGAATCCCGAACGCAATAGAACTAGACGCGACCTAATAAATTAGGTTGGGTCAACAAAACACGGTGAGATGGCTGAGTGGCTTAAGGCGCACGCTTGG
>JBLGBJ010000003.1:0-183064 GCA_047617605.1 Pseudohongiellaceae bacterium
CATTTTCATCAAACACAACACAAGAACCTACAGTACCTTCGCCTGACGTGTGGCTGATATCAAAACATTCAATACGGCTAAGAGCGTTCTCTTTGCCGAGTGCGTCTTGCAGCATAGTAAAGCGCTGATGAATATTTTGTTTATTACTGATGTGGCCCTGCAGTGACTCTTTAGCGTTAGTTAGAGCAAGCTCTAGCCATTTTGAGCGATGTCCACGCACTCGCATCGACAGCTTAACTTTGCGGGCTGCCACATAGCTTAGCGCCTCTTCTAATTCTTTACCGTCTTCTAGAACTTTCGGCACGATGATTTCGGCAGGGATGCTCGCAGCCTTTTCATCAGCCAAATAGGCCTGAGATATAAACGCCGAAATCACTTCTTCATTAGAATCAGCTAGGCGAAATTTAGGATAGAAGCTTTTGCTGCCAATAACGCGCCCTGCTCTGACATAAATAACATGAACACAGACATAGGGCTGATTGAATTCGGCCGCAATAATATCAGCATCAGCGCCTTGATTAGCCACATATTGCTGTTCTTGAATCCTGCGCAGACCAACAATCTGATCGCGAAGAACTGCAGCGCGCTCAAAGTTCTCTGATGCGGCGGCTGATTCCATGCTGTCGGTCAGCTCTTTTGTTAATACATTGCTTTTACCCTGCAAAAAAAGCGTCGAGAAATGCACATCCTTGGCATAATCCTCTTTTGAAATCATATTCACACAAGGACCAGTGCAGCGCTCTATTTGGTATTGCAGGCAGGGTCTGGAGCGATTTTTAAAATAGCTGTCCTCACACTGGCGAACCCTAAATACCTTTTGTAGAATCTGCAGAGTCTCGCGGGTGGCATTGGCAGAGGGATAAGGCCCAAAAAATCGGCCGCTGCGCTTGCGACTACCGCGATAAAAAGACAAGCGGGGAAAGTCATCTTTGTCAGAAAGCATGATGTAGGGATAGGATTTATCATCACGCAGCATTATGTTGTAGGGCGGGCGCAGTGTCTTGATTAGACTCTGCTCTAATAGCAGCGCTTCGGTATCACTGCTGGTGACAGTCACTTCTATCAATTGAATTTTGGCCACCATGGCCATGGTTTTAGTCGCTAGTCCCGAGGCTCGGAAATAGCTGCTAACGCGGTTATGGAGATTACGGGCCTTGCCCACGTAAATCACATCCCCCGCCTTGTTGATCATGCGGTAAACACCGGGGCGCGAACTTAACGTGGCTAAAAAGTGCTTAGAATCAAATTTAGCAGACACAGCTTCTTCGCCGCCGTCTAGCTCAGTTTTATTGGTGGGTTCTGTTGTTTTTGACATGTGCCAGCCGTAAGAAGCCGCACTAGTCGGGGCTACTTAAAATCCAAGGATACAACCCTGGAAGGGATTCAAGAACTTTAGGGCTGGAAGGTTAGCGGATACGGCGGCTAGGCTCAACTGGCAACTAGCTCAACTCTAGGTATGGAATCACCAAAGTCGTTGAGATCATCAGATAAACCGTATCTTACCGCCAAAATTGTCAGTTCGACGTCACTGTGAATGCCAAGTTTTTCAAAAATTCGGTAACGGTAGCTATAGACCGTCTTTGGGCTAAGCTGCAAAAACTCAGAAATTTGACTGACTTTCTTGCCGTCGGTAAGCATCTGCGCAATTTGAAGCTCGCGTCTAGACAACTTATCGAATAAAGGCTCTCGGCTCTTGTTGAAAGGATCCAAGGCCAAGCGGATTGCTGCATCGGCGGTTACATAGTGCTGACCTTCGTGAACCACTCGAATAGATTTAAGCATTTCGTCGACACCAATATTCTTGGTGATAAATGCTCTGGCGCCAGAGCGCAACATCTGAGAAGGAATAATGCCACTTGTCACGGATGACATCGCGATCACCCGCAACTTTGGGTGACTCTTCGATAGCCTCAAGGTTGCCTCAATGCCACCTATGCCGGGCATACGAGCATCCATTAAGACAATATCAGGCGCTTGGGTTTCGCAAATCTGTATCGCTTCTTCACCAGTGGCAGCCTCAGCGATAATGCACATATCATGTTCATCATCAATCATTCTGGCCAAACCTGTGCGCACCAGTTTGTGATCATCGACAATAACAACAGTAATTGGTTTAAGCGGGTTAGGGATCATATTGCAATTTTCTCTTACCTGGTCAGTACTGGGAGGTTGAAGTAAGTCTCCCTAAGAAATTAAAATGAACATATTTGGCACAGACCATTAGTATCATAGGAGTTTTAGGGGTACAAACTGGGATAGATAAAACGGGAACTGGGTCACAGTTTCTCAAAATATAGTGTTTTGGAATTGAAAAAATCAGGGGGTCGAGGCTTTCGTTGCCGGCATTTTTAAGGTAAGTAAGTTCTTAGTTCAAATTAATCGCACTTCACTCTCCAGTGCAATTCCAAAGCGCTTTAAGACTGAGCCCGCCATCTCTTGAGCCAATAAGACAATGTCTTCGCCTGTTGCATCCTTAGCGTTAACAATCACCAAGGCATGCTGTTCGTGGACACCTGCCCCCCCTTTACGCTTGCCGCGCCACCCAACTTGATCTAGCAACCAAGCTGCAGGAATTTTAACCAGCCCAGGCTCGCTTGCGTCAAAACAAGGTATGTCCGGAAACTCCTTCTTTAGCGCCTCTACTTTTGCCGTTGATACCATTGGATTTTTAAAGAAGCTGCCAGCATTACCCAGCTTTTTTGGATCAGGCAGTTTGCTGCTGCGTACTCGGCAGACAGCATCGAAAACGTTCTTGCTAGTGATTTCAGCAAGATCACGCCCTGCAAATTCAGCCAATAATGCGCCGTAACTGATGTTGGGTCGATGCGTGATAGCCAGCTGCAAGGTCAATCCCAAAACGATCAAATGCCGAGCAGCGGGCTTTTTGAATAGGCTGTCACGGTAGCCAAATTTACAGTCGCTATGGCTAAGCTCGAGCACCTTGCCCTGATTCTCGTCATAAACGCTTACCGAGACTACAAATTGTTCAAACTCGACCCCATAGGCACCAATATTCTGAATCGGTGCAGCGCCCACAGTTCCTGGGATTAAGGCCAAATTCTCTAATCCGTAAAAGCCGTGATTCATACAGCTTTCAACAAACTCATGCCAGTTCTCGCCCGCGGCGACTTTCACCAAAGCCTTCCTGTTCAGCCACTCTATACCTTTAAAATTGATTCGAATCACTAGGCCCAGATAATCGGCAGACAAAAGGATATTGCTGCCCCCGCCTATCACCAACACGGGTATGTTGGAGGCTGCGCCAAATGCGAGGGCTTGCTTTAACTCATCGAGGTTTGTCACTTCACAAAAATAAGCGGCGCTGGCATGCACGCCAAAGCTATTATAGGGAGCCAGATCGATGTCATGATGGATATCTAAATGAACATTCAATTAGCTGCCCCTCCCTTAAAAGAAGGTGTAGAGATATGCGAAGCGTCATCTGAGGAATTAAGTAAAGAATTAGATCTGAATTCAACTGAAAACTCGTGAGTAATCACGTGATCTAAAAGGTGCTGACAGGCGCGCTCGACTATATCTAACACCAGCTCAAAACCATTTTCGCCGCCATCACATTCGCCACTGTCACCCTGCGCACTATAATAAGGATCTGGCACGCTGCGACGCTCAGAGTTCGTAAAGCTCAAGAGCAGCCTAAGTTTGTGCTGGTATTCAGGCGGGCATGTAGACTGCATAACCGCCAGATTATCAGCATCCATGGCCAGAATGTAATCAAATCGCTCATAGTCGTGACTACTGACCTGCCTCGCTACCTGTCTAGAAAGATCAAAGCCTCTTAGAGAGGCCGCAGCAATAGATCTCGGGTCAGGACTCTTGCCAATATGATAGTTAGCAGTGCCTGCGGACTCGACAAGGATCTTTTCACTTAGGCCCTTGCTCGCAACCAGCCTTTCAAATACTCCGTGGGCGCTTGGCGAGCGACAAATGTTGCCGAGGCAAACCATTAGGACTTTGAGCCTGAGCGCAGGGGCCTCAACCTTTGCTCTCACCTTAGCTGTTACTTTACCTTTCTCTAGGTTAGACGCCATAACCTTAACTTAACTGCGCCTCATTAAAAATTGGCGCACGCCTTCAAGGTCTCTTTCAGTGTCCACTCCCGGTGGAATTTGCTGTGACGACACCTCAACATGAATGTTAACGCCGTTGTAAAGCGCTCGCAGCTGTTCAAGCTTTTCTGATAATTCAAGCTGCGCCACTGGCCACTGAATAAACTGATTTAGCACTTCAACGCGATAGGCATAAAGGCCTATGTGGCGGTAACAATTTCTAGTGGATGCGCTGGCATTGTAAGGCAAAGTAGAGCGGCTGAAATACAAAGCAATGCCGTTCTTATCGAAGACTACCTTGACCGCATTAGGGTCCGCTATTTCTATTTCATCGGCAATGGCCTCACACAGCGTTGCAATGCCAATATTTTTTTTTGTGACTATATTTGCAGCAACCTGATTAATTACCTCTGGCGGAATAAGCGGCTCGTCACCTTGCACATTAACCACAACATCAGCCGCCGATAAGCCAATTAAGCTAGCGGCTTCTTGCAATCGGTCAGTTCCAGAGACATGGGAATCAGATGTCATTAACACCTTGGCACCAAAGCTTTCAGCTGCCATTTGAATTCGCGAATCATCGGTTGCGATATAGACCGCCTGAGCGTCACTTTTCAGCGCTTGCTCGTAGGTATGCTGCAGCATTGGCTTGCCCATCAAATCCAATAGTGGTTTGCCTGGCAATCTGGTTGCCGCATACCTAGCCGGAATAATTACGGTAAAAGACACTAGAGCTTTTCTCTCTCTTGTAAAGTAATCTCACGTGCCTCATTGGTTAGCATAACCGGCACTCCATCACGAATAGGAAAAGCAAGCGCATCAATTTTGCACACCAGCTCATCTTTGATCCTATCAAAATGTAATTCACCCTTGCACAGCGGGCAAACAAGAATACTTAAAAGTTTTTTATCTAACATATTATTCGCCCTCAATTAGTTTCAGCGTACCGCTAATATTTTCGCGGCAGACTCAGCTTTTAGTAACTCAACCACACCATCAACAAAACCGTCCGGCAATGTTAACACTACCTTCAAAGTCCAAAAATTTGGTCTCGCAAACTCTTCGCATTTAATGGCATCTTTTTCTGTCATCACGATGGGCTGAAATTCATCAAGATTAAGTTGCTCAAAGTCTGCTTTGGAAAAACTGTGGTGATCCGCAAACGGATAGCGCTCAACTTGATAAGGCAGAGTTTCAAGCAAATTGAAAAACCGTTCTGGATTACCAAGGCCGGTGACAGCCTGAAGTCGATTACCCATATTAAACGGCGCACCGGCAAAAGGTTTTTTCTCGCCGCTTTGCTGATTTATAAAAACTGTGGGCTGCAAATCTAAAATCCCAAACTCAGCAAATGGCACCAGCTTAGCCTTAGCTGCCAGTATTTGCGGCTTACTCAAACTATCAACGCCGTTGAACAAAATAAAATCAACCTCCCCCAAACGCTCAACAGGTTCACGCAGTGGCCCAGACGGAAAAACCCTTTCATTGCCAAACATGCGTTGGCCATCAACAACAGCCACCTCAATAGTGCGTGGTAGGTTGTAGTGTTGCAAACCGTCATCGCTCACCACCACATCAACATCAAAAGTATCTATGAGGTGGGCGTATGCACGATCCCTGAGCCGATCAACCACCACTGGCACACAACACCGCTGGGCGATCAGTTTAGCCTCATCACCGCATTGAGTCACCGGCGTGCTTTTATTAACGCTCAGCGGCACATCCTGTGCGTCGCCACCGTAGCCTCTGCTTATAACACCAGGCTTATAGCCGCGGGCTTTAAGATCGTCAATCAATGCAATAACAACCGGAGTCTTGCCGGTACCACCGGCGCTGATATTACCGATAACAATGACTGGCACAGATAACACAAGCCGATTTGGATTTGACTCAAGTTTTGCCCGGCGCGATTTTGCCAAAAACTTAAATAACGCCGACAACGGCATAAGTAGCATTAGCCAAGGGGATTTTTTATGCCATGATTTTTCTAAGAAGTTCATTGCAGCTAAACTGAATCGCTATCGGAAAACTGAATTCGGTGCAATTTCGAATAATGGCCGTTGAGTTTAAGCAACTCGTTGTGAGTGCCAGACTCAATAATTTTTCCCTGAGCCAGAACCAAAATTAAATCAGCATTTTCTATAGTCGAAAGTCGATGGGCAATCACAAACGTGGTTCTACCTTTTATTAAAGTTTTCAGCGCATCTTGAATATGCTGTTCGGATTCTGAATCCAGCGCAGACGTCGCTTCGTCTAAAATCAATATCGGAGCATCTTTAAGCAGTGCTCTAGCGATGGCGATTCGCTGACGCTGGCCGCCTGACAATAATTTTGCATCGTCACCAACATGGGTATCCAACCCCAATTCTAACTCTGAAACAAACTCCATCGCATGGGCATTAGTCGCCGCTTCAACCAAGCGCTCAAAATCAGTATCGTATCCACCGTAGGCTATATTCTCTAAAATAGTTCCATTAAAAAGAACCACATCCTGAGTCACTATTGATATTTGATCCCGCAGATTTCTGAGTTTATAGTCCCTAATTGGCACACCGTCCAGCTTAATCGAACCTTCACAACATTCATAAAAGCGAGGTATTAAATTTACCAAACTAGATTTACCGCTACCAGACTTACCCACCAGCGCAATAGTTTGACCCGGCTGAACCATAAAGCTCACATCATCCAGCGCCATCGCGCGGTCGTCGTAAGCAAAGCGCACAGCTTCAAACTCAAACTTGCCGGCCGCCCTATCAACCTCAAAGCTGCCGCTATCGATCTCACTCTCCTCATCAATGAGTGCGAAAATACTTTCTGCTGCGGATATCCCGCGCTGAATTACTGCGTTGATTTGAGTCAGTTGCCGAATAGGTTTTGCAAGCTGAGCTGACGCGCCTATGAAGGCGACAAAATCTCCGGCGGTCTTATCCTCAAAAAAACTCGGCGACATAGCCAGCCACACCAAAAACGCTAATGCCATTCCAACAATTAACTGCACGATTGGCGCACTGGCAGCTCGGATAAATGCCATCTTCATGTTTTGTGCGCGGGTGCGTTCGCTTGCTGCAATGAGTTTGTCAGAAACAAATCTGTCGGCGTTAAACGTTCGAATAACTCGGTGACCTTTAATCGCTTCTTGGGTAATTTGAGTCACGTCACCCATAGAGTCCTGAATGCGGGTACTGTATTTCCGAAATTTCTTAGAGGTGTAGCTAACGATCTTACCCACCACCGGGCCAATCACAATAAAAGCCAGCGTCAACTGCCAGTCTATGTAGATTAAAAAAGCCAAAAGCCCAATCACCGTGAGGCCTTCTCGAAACACTACCGCTACCGCATCACTTGCCGCAGCCGCGACCTGAGTAACATCATAAGTAAGTTTTGAAACCAATCGACCGGAATTATTCTTATCAAAATAGCTGGAGGGCAAACGCACCAAAGTTCGAATCAACTCTCCGCGCAGGCAGTGCATAATGTAATTCGCCAAATGCGCCATTGAGTACCCGCCCAAAAAGCCGCCAATACCGCGCACAATAACAATAGCAATTAAGGCAAGTGGACTTAATATTCTAAGGTCCGTGTAATTTTCAGCCTCGATAGCATCAACCGTCCAACCCATCCAGGCATTGGCCGCTGGCGCAGTGGCTGCAAACACAATAAAGCCAAAAATACTGGCGCCAATCGCCAGACGCTGGTCGCTCACATAGCCAAGCAATCGCTTATACAAAGCCCAGCCATCAACGTCTTCGGAAGGGTTAGTGTCTATTTCAGGCTCAGTCATCATTGATTAATTAACCGCCGCAGACCCTGAGTCTTCGGCGGGTCTCTGAGTGGCGATGTTAAGTCGAGTGAATCCAGATTGGCCAATGACATCCATTGCAGTAACAACAGATTGATGCGTGGCCAGGGCATCGGCCACTAAAATTACCGGGAGATTTACATCACCACTAGATTCGATTTCGAGGGCGCGCGATAGAGTGCTGGCCTTAGCGTCCACCAGCCCTTTGCCGTTTATGGTGTAGCTCCCATCGACGGACACAATTATTTCAATTTGCTCTCGGTCGCCCTCCGCAGCTTCAGCATTGGCTTCGGGCAGATTAACCAATAGCCGAGTTTCCTTGCTAAAAGTGGTTGTGACCATAAAAAATATCAATAACAGAAACACCACATCTATCAGTGGCGTAATATTAATGGCTAACTCTTCTCTGACGGTGCGTTTAAATTTCATCGGCATCGACTCAGATTAAATGGTACTAACTCTCTCACTTTACTTCTACCTTGCGATCGCTGTGCAATGCATCGACCAACTTAATCGACTCTTGCTCTAAACCAAGCACCAGAGAATCTACCTTGCGTGAAAAAAATCGGTGAAACATATAGGTAGGTATTGCCACACTTAAACCCGCTGCAGTGGTGATAAGTGCTTCCGATATTCCGCCGGCCAGTGCGTTAGCGTTGCCGGTACCTTGCAGCATGATTTCACTGAATACCCGAATCATGCCGACCACAGTCCCAAGTAAACCCAACAACGGTGTAATCGCGGCAATAGTTCCAAGGGCGTTCAAATAGCGCTCAAGGTCGTGAACCACCTGAGCTGCAGCCAGTTCGATGCTTTCAATCATAGCCGCTCGGCCATACTTAGATGTAAGCAAGCCCGCCGCCAAAACTTGGCCTAAAGGAGACGAAAGTCGTAGCTCCCTCAGCTTGGTTGAATCTAGTTGATTGTTTTTGAGCCAAGTCCAAACTTGAGCAAGTACATATTTAGGGGTAATGCGTGACGAACTAAGTGTCCAAAAACGCTCTATTACAATGGCAATAGCCACGATGGAACAAAGAATAATAGGCAGCATTAGCAAGCCGCCTGCCCTGATGATTTCTACCACAACTTTTCTCCGATAAATCAGCGCGTTAGATTAACATAGACGCACTATAACCTTGTACTGCTATCGGCACGCTTAGGGACATCGCCAGTACCTAGGCTGAGCTTTTCTGTAGGCGCGTGCGTTACCGAAAGGCAAGCCCCTTAAAAAACGTTTATCGCCTCCGTCCAGCACACCATCGATTATCTCAAAACTAAGCATCCCGGTTTCTGACGTCGTATAGGTACTGATCCCTAAAGCGTCATATCTTTGAAGAATTTCTTGCGCGGGATGATTAAAACGATTGCGATAGCCAACCGTAAAAACCGCCTGCACAGGTTTTACGGTTTTCAAAAACGGATAACTTGAAGAGGTCTTACTGCCATGATGAGGGGCAATCAGCAATGTGCTTTGCAAGTCAGTCCCATACCGGCTTAACAATTGGTATTCAGCTTCTTTCTCAACATCACCAGGAAGCAGCACCGCAGAATCTCCAAATCGCACTTGCAAGACACAAGAGTTATTATTGCTAGAACCCTCAATAAGCGCGGTTTCTAGAAAGCTAAATTCGACTCCATCCCAAACCCAGTCCTCTACCTCATGACAGTCTGCTACTTGCCGGCTTTGCACCTTCACATCGTCACTAGCCACTATTGATTTAACGGGCATAACCGCCAACAATCCGTTAAGTCCCCCTGCATGATCAGTGTCACCATGGCTCACCACGATCATATCCAGCTTCGAAATGCCCATCGCTTTTAGAGCTGGAGCGATAATGGTGCGCCCAGCACTAAACCCTGAGTCACGGCCGTTGCCTGTGTCATATATCAGGTTATGCTGAGTAGTTCGCACCAGCACAGACAAACCTTGGCCAATATCCAGAACATTGACACCGAGAACCACACCAGAGATTTGAGGCGCCGACCAAAATAAAGGCATCAACAACGGAACCCCGAGCCAACGCGTTATGCCCAAAATCGGGTAGAGTTGCAGCGCTATTCCAACTCCTGCGAAAGCCCATGGGATGAACCCTGTAGGCAGCGCATTTAACTCAAGTAACGCCATTTGCCCAAAATCCCAATGCCCTATTAATTGAAGCCCCCCTACTAAGGATTCCAACAAATATTCCACTAGGCTAAACACCGGCGCGGCGAGACTGCTTCCCAATCCGGCAAGGAGTGCAAACAGCAAACAAAGGGGAACGACCACAAACCCCAATAAAGGTATTGCTAGCAGATTAATTAAAGGCGATAGCATCGAAACAGGGAGCCCCCACACAAGTAAAGGCAGCAGCAATGCGGCGAATACGTTGAGCTGGGAGGTAATTAAAAGGCTCAACGCGGATACGGCGCGGAAAAACCTTCCGAGCCTCTTTCCTTCCTCGTCGCCCTCCCCTTGTTCTCGTTCGACTCCATCAAACGATGAGTCTGGAAGCCGTGCATGTTGGCTCCCATCTATCAGCAACAATAACGCCGCAACCGCTATAAACGAAAACCAGAATCCTTGGCTAACAGGTGCCAGCGGATCCAAACTCAGCACTGCCACCAAAGCAAGCAGCCATCGCAGCGATACGGGAAGCTTTCGGCCAGCAAGATACACAGCCATTAGCACAGTGGACATCACCACCGCTCTCAATGTCGGCAGCGTAAAGCCGGCTAATCCAGCGTAGAACGTGGCAGTAAACATTGCTAAAAGCGTTGCCAGCTTTTGCCTTGGCAAGAGAAAACTTAAGCTGGTAAATGGACGCAGGCAAAGACCTGACAACCAATACGCCATTCCCGCGACTAGGCCGACATGAAGACCTGAGATGACAAACAAATGAGATGTGCCGGTGTTTGCAAATAATTCGCCTTGCTCGCGACCTATCTGACCCGCAACGCCCAAAACTAGTGCAATAACCAGCCCCCCAACCTCAGACTGGCCGGTATAGGGATTCAATTTATCAAACAGATACTGCCGCAGCCTTAGCAAGCTTATGCCGGTGGCCTCTGTGACTGACAAAACTGTGCGGACATAGCCCGTAGCGACTACGCCCTTACGCAGCAAACTAGCCTCCCTGTCAAAGCCACCAGGATTGGCAACACCGTGGGGGCGCTTCATTTTTACCTGCATGTTTCGTCGCTGCCCAGCGCGAATGATTCTGGCATCGACTCCGTAGTCATTAAGCAGGACCTTGCCAGTAAATCCGAAATCGCTCTCCTCAATCTGAAAATAATACTGGATGCCAAACTCTGTAGCCCGAGGCAAGCTAATCACTGCACCTTTGACCGTAATTTCCTCTCCCTCTAAGGTGCTTGGCAGCCATGCATCAAGGCCGCTGCGGCCCCAATAGACATGCCAGCTAAAGCCAAGAATGAAACACAGTAAGCCAGCCAAACCCACTTTCAACAGGTGGTGAATCTCAGCCGATTTCCAGAGGCGGCAGAAAAGCCGCCAAACAATGACTACGGCAAGTCCTAATGCGGTGGCAATCTGAAACAGCGGCCATGTCAAGCAGGGAACAGCGATCACCGCTAGAATTCCGAGTGAGTAAGCAATTAGAAAGAATTGGAGCACACCGCATTACCGAAAAACAGGAACCTTCACCTTAGTTAAGGACGTAGGCTAAGACCAAGAATCTGCCGATAATTAAACTCGGCGAGACAAACCTATTCGGTACGCAGCGCTTGTGCAGGCTGAATTGCGGCTGCTTTTCTAGCCGGGTAAATAGTTGCCAGAAGAGACAATACAATGACGCCGATAACGACGAAGACAATATCCATAGGATTCAATTCGGACGGTAAAAAGTCTATCGGATAGACGTCAGCATTAAGCAGTTGCACACCCAGCCAAGACTCAAGGCCTGCCGCAAAGGCTGACACATTAAGCGAACCAATAACCCCCAGCACCACCCCGATCGTAATCGCAATAGAGCCGATGAATAGGCCTTGCCACATAAATATGTGACCAATCATCTTTGGACTCGCACCCATCGTGCGCAAGATAGCGATGTCACCAGTCTTATCTCGCACAATCATAATCATGCTCACAACAAGGTTAAAAGCCGCAACACCGATAAGCAACCAAAGCATGAAGCTTATAATAGTTCTCGAAAACTGAATGTTTTGATAGATGGCGCCAAACTGGCTGGTCCAACTGGCGACTGTCACCCCGTAAGGCATTTCATTATAAAGCAACATCCGAATCTGATCGGCCGCTAACACGTCGTCGCTGCGAAGCCGCAGGCCATTGTACTGTGCTCTTATTCTGAACAGTGCCTTTAGGGCCGACAAATTGGTAATAACCAGCGCATTGTCCAATTCCTGAGAGCCTACTTTAAACAGACCCACGATCGTAAAACCCTTGAATATTGGCCGTGGTGAAATTGGATTGATGGATATAGCCGATGAGAAAAGATCAATTTCATCACCAAGTCCAACCCCTAGCTGCTCGGCAAGCGGCTCACCAATAACGGCCCCCCATTGGTTGTCGATTAGAGCTTCCAAACTTCCCTGGCGCACAAAACGGCCAATCGCAGAGACTTTCGATTCAGACTCCGCCTCTATTCCGTTTAAAACCACGCCCCGACTACTTCTGCCGGTGGCGGCAATACCTGCCACCTCAATTACCGGTGCCACAGCCACTATACTGCTTTGCTTAGCAATGCTGGCACGGATGTCGCTCCACTGCGCGGCTCCTAGGTTTTCGTCAGTACTAATCGTTAGATGGGGGACGATTCCCAGTATATTTTCGCGCATTTCGCGATCGAACCCGTTCATTACAGAAAGCACGGTGATTAAAATGGCAATGCCCAAAGCCAAACCAAAAATAGAAATAGCCGACATGAAGGAAACTAAATGGCTGCGTTTGCCAACGCTGACATAGCGCGAAGCGATAAAGCGCGCAGTGGCAATTTTCGCCTTATTGCTTAAGGAATTAACCGACAAGCTGTCCATCCTTGAGAATGAGTTTACGATCCAGCGAATCGGCCAACACCTCATCATGCGTCACTACGACAAAGCTAATGCCCAACTGCTGGTTTAGCTCGGTCATTAAGGTCTGAATATCTAAAGCGGTGTGGCGGTCTAGATTGCCAGTGGGTTCGTCCAGCAGTACGCATCTAGGCTCTGTCACCAACGCTCTAGCGATAGCCACACGCTGACGTTCACCGCCTGACAGTTCCGCTGGTTTGTGCGCAACTCGCGGACTTAAACCAACCCTTTCGAGCATTGCAGCCGCTTTAGCCGCTGCTTGCTTGCCCTTCAAACCACCGATAAGCAGTGGCATGCAAACATTTTCCAACGCCGTAAATTCACCCAATAGATGGTGGAACTGATAAACAAAACCCAAGTAGGTGTTGCGCAGCTGGCCGCGCTTAACCTCATCTAAAGCAGAGATATCCTGCCCAGCAACAGTCACGTAGCCGGAGCTGGCAAAATCGAGTCCGCCTAACAAGTTAAGCAGTGTGGTTTTGCCCGACCCCGAACTGCCCACTATCGCTACCTGCTCCTGACGCTTGATCTCTAAATTTACGCCACGCAGAACTTCAACAGGGCTTGGCCCTTCATCGTAGCGTTTACAAAGATCAACACAGGAAATAACAGACTCAGCACTACTCATATCTAAGAACCTCGGCGGGTTGAACTTTGCTTGCCCTGTAGGCTGGGTAAATTGTTGCCAAAAAGCTGATTAACAGCGCGGCGGCGCTCACGCCCACGACCTCTTGCCAGCTAATCACCGTTTGTAAGTGAGAAATAAGGTAGATATTGGCACTGGGGAACAATGCATTTATGCCATTTTCGATCGCTAAGCTAATATCCGTGATGGAAAAAGCCAGTATAACTCCCGCTATGGCGCCAACAAGAGTGCCTATAAGACCTGCAACCATGCCTTGGAATATAAAAATACAAGTAATCGTGCCTTTGCTCGCGCCCATTGTGCGCAATATCGCGATATCGGCACTTTTATCCGAAACAGCCATAACCAACGTACTGATGATGTTCACCGCACCTACCAGGACGATCATCAACAGCATGAATCCGGTGAGGTATTTTTCCATATTAAGGGCATTGAAAAGGCTTGCCTGAGCTTGGTCCCAAGTTTCTAACTCGATTTCACCGTCGCTATTAAGGTCACCAAGGTTGAGGCCGGCAAGCGCATTCGCTGCAATTGCACTTGCCGCAAAAATATCCTCTACCTTCATTCTGAGCCTCACCGTGGCGCCAGCATCATCTTCGAATAAGGATTTGGCCGCGGCCAAATTAACCAGTGCAACGGTGTTATTTCCATACAGGCCGAAATCAGCAAAACCGACAACCCTAAAACTAGCAGCATCGTTGAATGAGCGTCTTATCAGGCTTTGCAGCGCCATAGCACTGACATCAGCAGAATTATAAATACCTAACTGACTCGCTAATCTAACGCCCAAAATAATTCCATTATCCGTATTGCCCAGCTCTTGTAGCAGATTTTGATATTGCAGACCTGGGTTGTTAACGACGGCAGCTTCCAGCTTTGGGTCGACCCCACGGATCTGCACAAAAGCATTTGCTCCCTGGAACCGCAGGGTTGCATCTCCCACGATATAAGGGGCAGAGGCCACCATTTTTTCAGCATTTTTAAGCCCTGACAAAAGCCTTTCCCAGTTTTCTTCAATGACCACCCCGCCAGCAGTGACGTGGGGTACAGCTTTTAATGCCTCACCTCGCAGAGTGGAAATTGAACCATTTATAACTGACAATGCGACGATGAGAATTAGGACACCAAGACTGATGCCCAGCATGGAAATTAACGACACAAACGAAAGGATCAGACTGTTTTTACGGGCCAACGTGAAGCGTAGGCCTATCCAAACTGAAAGTGGTATTGCCATATTAATGCCATAAAAATAAATACCAAGTGAAGATTTTAGCAGGCCTTCTTACGCACACTTATAGCGCGTAGAAGTTTAAACTAGACTCATCACAGATGAGAATACTTTCTGGTCTAACCCTATCCAGGATAAAAACGAGACCCCGGAGATAAGGATTAAACCGCGGTCATATGGAATTTTACGCCTGCATTGACTCTGCATGTCTTTGCAGCAAACGTTGGACAGTTTTAAAACTGATAGGCATTACCGGCGTGGATACCTCACTAGAGATGGCCCGCAACGATTTACCTTGCTTCTTAAGATCCATGATCTTGCGAAGTACCCGCTGCTCCATAGGATTCTCAATTAAGCGGCCATTTTCGTGAATCATGTAGCCAAACGGACGGCTCCCTCCGAGATAACGGCCTTGCTTGCGCTGATTCTGCTTAACACCTTTAATTCGCTCTGCAGATTTACGCCGCTCTAGGGCTGCAAATATGCTGGCCGCTTTTTCAAAATTAACACTAAATTCTGAACTACTAATATCACCGCCAAGTTCAGCAATATGAAGCTGCACTGATCTCTCTCTAAGGCGGTTGATCAACTCTACAGCCTCGCCCCCAGAGCTTACTATTCGCTCCAGCTTACTACAGAGAATTACATCGCCAGGACGTAGCATTGTCATTAAAAGCTTACCGCTGTGCCGCTTATGGAATTCTAGATTCCAATTACAGTCTTCATCACGCAGTGTTTGAGTCATGTACCATTGTGCCGCAAGGCAATAGGTCTGAATCGCGAGCATTTCCGGCTCTAGAATTTCTTCAAGCTTGGTTCCTCCATAAGTCGCCTCTAATTCAGACGTCCGGCAGTAAGAATAAATTGTCATTTCATCTGTTCCCCGTTGTATCCCTAGCTTCAGTTTCGAGCAACCCGCTCATCCAAAAACGTTAAATACTGGTTTCTCTTGTTGTTTTTATGCAGACATCGACTCAATTCCACGTGACCTGCTTTGTTCTTAGTGTTTCGCGAAGTAAGAAGCTGCCCTATATCCTCCACCGGACGCTCTATCACTGACGATTACAACCGCCCTATCCACCTACCAGCGCTACCCGTTACACATACTCTCTATCTACATGTGTCTGTGTATTGGCAAAGCCACGAGCAGGGTCATTTTAACCCCACGACTTTTTTTTAATCAAGTCTCTTCATTCGCCATTAACGCAATTGGGCTTGTCGTTACTACAAACTGTGGGAAAATAACGCAATTGCTTGTTTTTCTTTCTTTTTTTAACTTAAAAACAAGTTACTCAATTGAGTCTCTACAGCATTGCTGCTATATTCGAGCGCTTATAGTAGCTATAACAGTTGTTTGTGCTGCTCAAGCGGGAGAAAGCTAAGCCTTTGCTTCCTTTCCTCGACACAGTGTCATGCCAACGCTGCGCTTATATTTTAAGTTGCAAATGGTCAATGGTACTTGTGATAACTAAGCCTCAGTTAATTCTCAGGCCCCGGTAGGCGGTAGTGATCCCTCTTAAGACTTATTACGATAAGCAGACGGCGAAATCACCGCTTTAAAATTGGTACAAATTTATTTTTCACGATTTTTAACGTGAATAAAATAGCAGAACAGCATTTTAGGAAACAGTATTCGTATTATTTTGCGATAAAACGCTAAACCGTCATCGTAAAATTGAAGCAAGCTTAGAATTCAGATTTTATAATTAAAACAGAGCCTTAGATGCCTTACAAAGCCTCAACGGATAGAAAAAGATCTAAAAATTGGCGGTTATCCCCTCAATTTTCGTGATATTTGTTTGTTTAGTTTAAGATCGCTTGCCTGATCAGGCCACTGTCCGGATCAGAGACTTAGTAAGAAATTATTCTTAGATAAGTCCCCACGAAAACCTCCCTGAGCTTGCTGTTCTGCCCCTAACAGATAAGTGAACTCATCATGAAAAGAATGTTAATTAACGCGACTCAGGAAGAAGAACTTCGAGTCGCACTGGTCGATGGACAGCGTCTCTACGATCTGGATATCGAAAACCGCACCCGCATCCAAAAGAAAGCTAACCTCTACAAAGGCAAAATTACTCGCGTAGAACCAAGCTTAGAAGCTGCCTTTGTAGACTTCGGCGCCGAGCGCCATGGTTTTCTTCCTCTTAAAGAAATTTCTAAGCAATACCACTCTAAAAGTGGCAAATCTGGCGATCGTGGCTCCATGCGAGAAACGATCGCTGAAGGCACGGAAGTGGTAGTTCAGGTCGAGAAAGAAGAGCGCGGCAATAAAGGTGCTGCACTTACTACCTATGTCAGCTTAGCGGGACGTTACTTAGTATTAATGCCAAATAACCCGAAAGCTGGCGGCATATCCCGTCGTATTGAAGGTGACGAAAGATCTGAGCTACGTGATGCCCTGCGCACACTGCAAATACCTGACGGCATGGGACTAATAGTACGAACTGCAGGTGTTGGCAAAGACCCCGAGGAGTTGCAGTGGGATTTAAACTACCTGCTGGCACTTTGGCAGTCAATTCAAGATGCGTCAGAAGGAAAACCGGCACCCTTTCTAATCTACCAAGAAAGCAATGTGATTATTCGCATGATCCGCGACTACTTGCGTAAAGACATCGGTGAGGTCTTGTTTGATACCGTTGAATCTTATGAAGAAGCTCTGGGCTTTATAAAGCAAGTCATGCCGCAGTACGAAAATCGAATAAAGTTGTACGAAGACAAGCTACCACTCTTTAATCGCTACCAAATAGAAACCCAAATAGAGAGTGCCTTCGAGCGCGAAGTTAAGCTGCCCTCTGGTGGATCTGTGGTTATCGACCCTACAGAAGCGCTCATATCCATCGACATTAACTCATCACGCGCCACGCGCGGTGCGGATATTGAAGAGACGGCACTGAATACCAACTTAGAAGCCGCCGACGAAATTGCTCGTCAATTACGACTTCGAGACATGGGTGGCTTAGTTGTTATCGATTTTATCGATATGACGTCGAACCGCAATCAGCGAGATGTTGAAAACCGCATGAAAGATGCGCTTGAGTCAGATCGAGCTCGAGTTCAGGTTGGCAGAATCTCACGCTTTGGCCTCTTAGAAATGTCCCGACAGCGTTTGCGCCCTTCTCTTGGCGAAACTAGCGCTATTGTATGCCCCCGTTGCTCAGGTCAAGGCAGCATCAGAGATGTTGAATCTCTGGCGTTATCTATTCTTCGAATTGTTCAAGAAGAAGCAAACAAAGAAAAGTGTTCGCAAGTGAAGGCCAATGTCCCTTTAATTGTCTCTTCCTATTTATTGAACGAAAAACGCTCAGCGCTTACTGAGATTGAAGAACAAAGCAAAACTAGAGTCATTGTAAATGCGGTTCCAGACCTTCTTACGCCTCATTACGAAATTGTAGGCATAAACCAAAATGCAGAAAGCTACGAAGTGGATGCCACCTCAGAGCCAGAACCTTCAGTAAATATCAAGCCACCGATTCAAGAAGCAGCGGCCGTCCAGAAACCTACCGCCAGCAGCCTCCCGCCGCAGCGAACACCACCACCGAAACCAGTTGAGAAAGGATTTTTCAGCAAGCTGTTTTCCGGTTTGTTTGGTGACTCATCCACACCTGCTGTCGATGAGAAGCCCGCTCAGCGCCCTCCTCAAAATAGAAACCGCACTCGTCAAAATCAGCGCGGTCAGAGCAAGGGGCGCAATCAACAGAATAAAACTGCAAATGCTCGCGGCGGGGAGAAAGACACCGATAAGCGTGAAACAAATAACCAAGATTCTGCGCACTCAGCCCAACCTAAGCAGGGGGAATCTAAAGGACGAGGCCGTGGTCAAGGCCAAGACGACCGCAACAAGCAAAATTCCCAAGCTCAGACTGCTAATCCAGCCCAAGCTAAAAGTGAGAGCGGTGATGACGAATCGTCAGCACAAAGACGTCCTTCATCTAAGCGAACTCGAAACAACAATCAGCGCCGTCGTGGACCAAGACCAGATGCTGCCACAGAAAGCAATGTAGCTGCTGCAGCTGAAGGGACTGACCAAGGCCAAACCCAGGCAGTTGTTCAGTCTATTCCCGAGTCCGCGCCTAGCGTGGAATCAACGCAGACTGCAAAGTCTTTAACTTCTGCAGAGTCTTCAACTTCTGCAGAGTCTTCAACAGTTAATGATTCATCTGCAACTTCTGTAAAGTCTTCAACAGTTAATGATTCATCAGCAGAATCTTCAACTTCTGCAAAGTCTTCAGCAGTTAATGACTCATCAGCAGAATCTTCAACTTCTGCAAAGTCTTCAGCAGTTAATGACTCATCAGCAGACAAAGAAACCACTAAGCGAAGACGCCAACCTGCTCGACGTGGGCGGTCTGCAGACCCAGTACAAAAAGACACAACGGCTAAGCCCAATGTCAATAATGAAACGCAAGGTTCTTCGGATAAAAGTGAGGTTGCCGCAAGCGACGCTCCACAGAGTAGCAAGCAGCCAGAAACTGCAGGCAACTCTGAAGGAAATAGCGTGGCAGCAGCCAAAGAAGAAGTTAATGGCAATCGAGCAGAGCCAGCAACAGAGTCCGCTGCTAAGCCAGCAGCAACACGTCAGCCGCGAAAAAGGCAGCGACCTGCTGCTGCAAAAGCCGAAAGCAAAGGCGATTCATCCGCTGCAGAAAAACCGTCAGTGGCACCGGCCCCTGCAGTAAAAGCAGAGCAAGTAGCGCCACCAGCTAGTAGCCCATCGCCGGAAGCATCGACTGCTCCGCGCGAGGCAAACCCAGCACCAGCCGCCGCTAAGCCAGATTCGACGCCCGCTCCTGCTGCGAAGCCGACTCCAGCACCTGCGCCAGCGCCAGAAAAGGCTACCCCCAAAGCAGCAGCAGTTGCGGCTAAACCTGAGGGCAGCGCTGCTCTAGCAAAACCTAAGGGCAGAGCTCCAAACGATCCGCGCGAAGTTAAGAAGCGTCAAATAGCCGCGCAAAGCAGCAATGAATGAGTACTATGCAGCGGCTTAGACTTCATTAGGTCAGTCGCTAATTAGGACCCACAAAAAAGCCCGGATATCCGGGCTTTTTTGTGTCTGGCTTTTGTTAGCTCTAGCTTTATATAAAAAAAGGTAAAGGGAACGTGCGTTTCAGGCTCTAATTTCGATCTCCTTAAGACACACGCTAAAGGTCTAGGTTCGCTCTATAAAGCCGCTTCAAGTTCTGGCAACACTTTAAACAAATCTGCAACTAATCCGTAGTCAGCAACTTGAAAAATTGGTGCTTCTTCGTCCTTATTAATTGCAACAATGACTTTAGAGTCTTTCATGCCAGCCAAATGCTGAATAGCACCGGAGATTCCCACCGCGATATAAAGGTCGGGAGCTACAATCTTGCCAGTTTGCCCAACCTGATAATCGTTAGGCACAAAGCCTGCATCTACTGCAGCCCGAGATGCACCAATACCAGCACCTAACTTGTCAGCCACTTTTTCAAGTAGAACGAAATTCTCACCATTTTGCATGCCACGGCCACCAGATATGATAATCGATGCGGCAGTAAGCTCAGGGCGTTCCGATACTGAAAGTTCTTCGGAAACAAAGTGTGTGCCGGTTTGCTCGACAATAAAATCAGTTGCTTCAACAGTGGCGCTGCCACCCTTGGGGGCATCGTCATAAGCGGTTGTACGAACGGTGATAACTTTAACCGAATCCGCTGACTGCACGGTAGCCAATGCGCTACCCGCGTAAATTGGCCGAACAAAAGTGTCTGGCGATTTTACTTCAACAATATCTGAGATTTGAGCCACATCCAGCAAAGCCGCCACACGCGGTGAAATGTTTTTTCCAGTGGTGGTCGCAGCCGAAAGCACATGAGTAAACCCTTGAGCGATCTCTACGACTAAAGGTGCAATAGCTTCAGCAAGCTGATGCTCATAGCAAGCAGCATCAGCAACGACCACCTTAACTACGTCTGCTAATTCAGCAGCTTCTGCTGCCGCCGCTGCACAGCCTGAGCCGGCAACTAAGATTGTTATATCACCACCGATGGCTTTTGCGGCTGAAACCACAACCAGGGTAGCGGCCTTTAGTGAACTGTTATCGTGTTCAGCGATTACTAAAATTGACATATTGCGCCCTAAATTACCTTTGCCTCAGTTTTTAGTTTGTTGACCAGCTCTTCTACTGATTCAACTATTATGCCAGCACTTCTCTCGGCTGGCGGAGCCACGCTCAATACTGTTAACTTTGATGACGCATCCACGCCAAGGTCAGCAGCTGTCATCGAATCGATTGGTTTCTTCTTAGCTTTCATAATATTCGGAAGCGACGCATAACGAGGCTCGTTAAGACGCAAGTCAGTTGTCACAACCGCCGGCAGATCTAACAAAACAGTCTGTTCACCGCCATCTATCTCACGCGTGACCTCGATCTTGCCGTCTTTAAATTCGGCGTTACAAGCAAAAGTACCCTGAGGGTAATCGCAAAGGGCCGCTAGCATTTGACCAACCTGATTGTTATCCGTGTCAATTGACTGTTTGCCAAGGATCACTAGATCGATTCCCTCTTTATCGACGATAGCTTTGAAAATTTTGGCGACGGCAAGTGGCTCAACCAGATCATCGGACAGCACTAATATGCCTCGATCGGCACCTAGGGCTAAGGCTGTTCGTATTTGCTCTTGAGCGGCTTGAGGGCCTACTGAAACAGCAATGATTTCGTCTACCGAACCCGCCTCTTTCATTCGAATAGCTTCTTCAACTGCGATTTCGCAAAAAGGGTTAATCGCCATCTTAGCGTTGTTAAGATCAACCCCTGTTCCGTCAGACTTTACTCTGACTCTGACATACGCATCGACGACACGCTTAACTCCAACAAGAACCTTCATGGATTCTCCAAATTGATGAGATAAAATTAAAACTTATTTCTTGCGCTAGCACTCGCCACTGGTGCTTGTTCGTCGCGCTAAATAGACAAACTTTGCAAACGGCGAAAAATTAGCACAAGACGATCTAAGCGCGGATTAAGTAGTCTATTTAGTAGACAGCCAATGGCGGCTAAAAAAAAGGAAGCTATGATGCCGCTTTTGACGGCCGAGGTCAATATTGACGCGCCTTGGTGGCCTTAACTGCCAGCGAAGGCGAAGCTAGTTCAGCGCTGGGCTGCGTAAATTCATCGCTGTGGCTATAAAAAGCTTGTAGACGTACCTGTAACCCTAAAACAGGGCGCGTTTGACAGCATTAATTTATAGTTATAAGCCGTTAGACAAGTTATCGAAATTGACGGCCTAATCCCACCTAAATTCCCGACTAAATTCCCGACTAAATAGATAGCTATAGTGACTCAACTACAAAATACCCAAGCGAGCGTTACTCACAAGTCCAAAGAATATTAACCCAGCGCAAAGAATTGGCCAGCACTCCAAACTCCAAGCTGGGTTTCAGCTTTGCCATTAGTCTCAATCTCGCGCTCTATGGCCAACTCCACTAATCTGTAAAACACCGGCCGACTGATCAAGCCAGTTAAGCCTGACCTTACGTGCGCTGTCGGGTGAGGTTCTCCGCCTACGTCGGCGCAAATGAGTGCTAAAGAGTGATCTAGATTTACCTCAAAACGCTCATCAGTACTGGTGGTAAATTCGATCAGTTGATCTGCACCTGCTCCAGACACTGCCATTTCCGTAATTAAAAAGGGACAGTCCTCGACCTTAATGCCCACTTTTTCAACCGGGGTAACCAGAAAATAGTCGCTGTCATTTTCTAATTTTAGAATCGAGGCAAAGAGTTTAACCATCGCTGGCCGGCGAATGGGTTTGCCCTCGTGATACCAAACCCCAGCTTTGCTGATAAGCATGTCTATATCACCGCAAAAAGGAGGGTCCCACAGGTGCACAGGTGCTGGACCCTTGCCTTTAATCTCGCGAACAAAGGCAAATGGATCTGCGGTTAAGGCCGTATCTTTAGGTGCAGTAGTGATAGTTCTGTCCTGCTATCAAATGTCATTATTAGAAGGTTACTACCAAACTAGCAAACAAAGTTTGAAGCTCCGGCAGCAAAACTGATTCAGTGGAGTTACTTGAGGACGACAAAAAACCACTACTTGCTTCCAGTTTAATGACATCCATAACAAAGCCAGAGACTACATGGACAATCATAAGCTGCACTAGCGCGCGATCCAAGCCGAATTTTGGAGTAATTTGAGAGTTCCTATCATAACTTGGTTGTAATACGTGCTCAGTCCTGATTCCTGTCCTGTCATCCCATTCAATAATACTAGGAAACAAGAGATAGTGTGCTCCTAAGGAACCTGCCTTGGTAAGGGCTTGCTGAAAAGACTCAGGCAACAATCCGATCTGACTTTGAGGGAAATTTTCCGAGATAGCTAACTGAAGCACAGCCGACAAGGCATCAGAGTTTGTTGAATTTAATTTCGTTAACATGCTGTTTCGAGCAATATAAAACTGCGAATCAGGGCTAAGTACCAAGCGATTATTGCGTAAGCTAGAACCGTGACTGAACCAACTACTCTCCATCGCTACATCTCTTCCTGATATTACGATTTCACTTATTGAGGTACAAGCGCTAAGGTTTGCTAGTATTAGCGCGCCTACGAGAAAAAAACGGATTGTCATAAATTACCTACTCAAAATAATTAGTTCGAATGTGCATTTACCCGCTAATTAAAGCGAAAAATAAATTTGGATAGCGGTTTAATTCAAACCGATTAGCAATGAAAACTTAAGTTAAAAAGTATAGGTCAGGGCCCAAAAAAAGCTGTGCTAAAAAGACAATAGAAATTTTTCTAAGCAGCAGGCAATTAATCCATTACTTTTCAAAACAGCTGCTATAGTTAATTACAAGATCAGCTTTCTAGGCAGGAAAGCTGACACTTCAAAGCGGTTTAACTAAGAATAGTTCAACTTGCTCGAAGTCTTACAAGGAAGTTCCATTCAAGGATGATTGACATGCCACAGGAAGTGGCAACGGATGCGTCTACTTAATCAACCACCGGTTAAGTTTTACAATCCAATGGAACAAGCTCCCAAGGATTGGGAATGCACTAAGCTAGGGATTATAGGCGGGCCAGTGATACACTGAGGTAGTTCAATTACTCACGGTTTATCATTGCGTCTGCCTTTTAATGCCTGATTCTATCCCCCAGACCGCATTCGCGGATTTACTAAAATCCGACACCCCTCTTCTTGATGTGCGCGCCCCTATTGAGTATTCCCGGGGCTCGTTCCCTAGCGCCACCAATATTGCACTATTGAATGACAACGCAAGGGAGCAAGTGGGCACGATGTACAGGCAGCAAGGCGCAGACGCGGCACTTGAGCTTGGTCACAAACTTATCCACGCAGAGGCTAAAGACGACCTGCTCAAGCAATGGCAGCGCCATCTTGAGGCCTACCCGAGCACCGTGCTCTATTGCTATCGAGGCGGGCAGCGATCGAGTATTGCTCAACAATGGCTGGCTGAGGCTGGCTATGACGTCCCCCTCATAAAAGGAGGCTTTAAAGCCTTGCGGCGTTATTTGATCGATACATTGGAACAGGTTTCGTTAACCGACAACTTTATTATCGCCGGCGGGAAAACAGGCTCCGGCAAAACTCATCTCATCAACGGTCTCAATGCCAGTGTAGACCTTGAAGGGCGAGCCAATCACCGCGGTTCGGCCTTTGGTCGCCGAGTCTCTGCTCAGCCTGCTCAGATAGACTTTGAAAACAACTTGGCAATTGATTTTATTAAGCTGCCTAGTGATAGTTTAAACCGAATTTTTATTGAGGATGAGAGCCATTCTATCGGCTCTATACACCTGCCTCCCAATTTTTATGCAGCAATGAATCTCTCTCCCCTAGCAATTATAGAAGCCACTGTTTCATCCCGTACCGCAGTCATCTTTGATGACTATATTCATAGTAATTATCTTGATTTCGTTGCCGTTCACGGAGAAGAAGGTTTGCAACTGTTCAGCGAATCGCTAATGGCGAATTTAGATAAGATCCGGCGACGCTTGGGCGACGAACTACACAGTCAGATTCAAGGCATAATGAGCAGTGCACTGCACGCTCAATCCGCCAGCGGCGATAGTTCGGAGCACAAGCATTGGATAAAATTATTGCTAGTCAATTACTACGACCCTATGTACGACTATCAGCTTGCAAAGAAATCAGACCGCATCGTCTTCCGCGGCAACTCCGATGAGTTTGTCAGCTGGGCCAACAGTATCAACCCAGAGGCACGCTAGTGGCTATTTCACGATTTGACTTAAAGTCGGTAGAAGGCGCGCTCGCGCGCAGTGCTACTATCATTGTGCCAAGCCTGCGGATCAAGGACGCCATTCTTGCTGAGGTTCATAACAGACATAACCAAAAGGCTTATAGAGCACCCAGTGTCTTGCCTATCGATGTGTGGATTAAAAACCTGTGGAGCCTAAGAGGAGTCGCAGGCAACTCTCCTTGTTGCAATTGGCAGCTAATGAGCGGGGCTCAGGAGCTTTTTGTTTGGACTCAAATTATTGAAGACAGCGCCAGCGCAATCCCTTTACTAAACCCGCAAGAAACGGCCGCACAGGTAAGTCAAAGTTATCAAGACATTCAACAGTGGGCTCTCTGGGACTCACTCCTTGACGGCGGCGCGCATTACCAATCCAACCTGGATGTAGCCACCTTCATAGAATGGGCTAAAACCTATCAAGCGGTTTGCGCTGATAGGCAGCTAATAGGATTGGTCGACTGCACACGAAAACTTATAGAGACGTTCGAGGACGCTGATAGTTCTTACTTGCCTGAAGAAATAGCACTGAGCAATTTCGATGATCCACCGCCTTTGTATGCCAGACTGTTTACTGCGTTAACTGCTGTGACTAAAGTCACCAGCAAAAGCCCACCACCAAGCTCGCGAAGTGAACCAGCGACACGCTATGTTTTTACCGACCGAGATCAGGAAATCAAAAACTGCGCTCAATGGGCTTTAAATCTATGTGAGACAGAGCCTAGCGCACACATCGGCGTAATAATGCCATCGGCAGCGCCAGATAAAGGTGCAGTCATACGCTGCTTCGAGGACATTTTTAAACGTGAAAATGCAATTGCCCCAGTAGATAAAGAAGCACTATTTAACAGCACTGGTGATTCGGCGCCGTTGACAGATTTCGGAATGATTCACGATGCACTGTTACTTTTATCACTGCTTGCAGCAGATCAAGACAGCAATGAGATCTGCCGCCTTCTTCAAAGTCCTTTTATAATGCCGCAAGCGCAAGAAACCGAATCTTTATTGCACGCTCAAGCAACAATGCGGCGAAATTTTTCGTCGCGCTGCAGTGCTGCAGAAATATCTGAAATTCTTGAAAACCCCAAGTTTAGCTCAGCCAGCCCTCAATTTGCGCATAGCTTATTAAAATCAAAAACCCGATTAAGGTCAATGCCTAGTGAAGCCACGCCAAGACAATGGAGCCAATTTTTTACCAAGACACTTGAGCAGTTCCAATGGCCTGGTCAGCATCAGTGCGAGGATGAGAAAAAACTGCTGACGATGTGGCAAGAAGGCTTAACTCTATTCTCTGAATCGTCGGCCAGCCTAGGACGTCTCAACCACAGAGGGGCTCTCAAGAAGTTCCGCAGCCTCTTATCACAGCTCTCGCCAAGGCCCGGGTTCTCGTCAAAGCGTCAGCTGTCTTTTTATACCGTAAGTGAATCCATTGGCCTGCGATTTGACCACGCTTGGCTATTGGGTTTTGATGACCAAAGCTGGCCACCGCCCGCTTCTCCATCAGCTTTTTTACCCTATGAATTACAGCGCGAGCACCAGATGCCCGCGAGCCATGGAGAGAATCAGTTTGCTATGGCACAACAAAGCTTTGGTGCTCTGATCGCCTGCGTTCAGCAAGATTTAATTTACAGCCATTTCGAAACTGACAGTGACCAGCAGCTAAGAGCGAGTAGCTTCATAAAGAACACCGCTATTACCGAGGTTACTGCCGCCGATACTTGGCCCCTAAATCTTTACAGTAAAAACCATAAGTCAGGCAAAGAACTTTCAATCACCAATGATATCGCCGCACCAGCTCTGGCAGCCAATGCTAAAGTTAGAGGAGGTGTAAGCGTGTTAAGCAATCAATCCAGCTGCCCTTTTCGAGGGTTTGCCAAGCACCGCTTAAATGCTAATATTTTGCAAGAGTTCAACAGCGGTCTAAGCAGTATGGCAAGAGGCACCGCCGTACATATAGCGATGGAAATATTTTATTCACAAATTAAAAATATTAGTGACCTGACTACGCTTCCCCCTGGAGACCTTAAAATTCGGATTGAGTCTGCCAGCCACGAAGCAGTTACCTATCTTAATCGTAATTTTCGCCGTGTAATGACGCCCAAGTTCTCAGAAATTGAACAGACAAGATTGGAAGTCTTGCTCTCACTTTTTGTCCAACTTGATGTGAAAAGGCAAGATTTCAGCCTTCTATCTCAAGAAAAAAGCTATCAGTGGCAGCATGGGAATTTACATCTTACTTTGAAAATGGACCGAGTCGATCAACTTAGCGATGGCAGCTTGGCATTGATTGACTACAAGACCGGCAAGCACGCTGCAACTCGTCAGTCGTGGTTACAAGAACGTCCTGAAGACATGCAGCTGCCTCTGTATTTTGTTGTGGCTAGCGAATCTGAAGATGTGTCAATCGGTGCGCTTTCCATTGCTCACGTTAATATTGAAAAAATGGAATTCACCGGGCTTGCCGCCACGGGCAGTTTTGGTCATTTACTAAAGCCGGTAAGTGATGATGATAAAATCGAATACACCTGGGAGGAGCTCGGCGCCCTATGGAAAAAGCGTATCTCGCTGCTCGCTGACGAATTCGTTGGCAGTAAAGCCAATGTAAACCCAGTTAACGATCAAAAAACTTGCCTGTATTGTGGCTTACAGTCTTTGTGTCGGGTGCAAGAGCTACGCGAGTCCATCTCAAACGGCCAACCTATCGTGGGAGATTCGACATGAATTCTGCTAACTCGTCCCCTTTAGCGGATTCATCTGCAAGAGAGCAGGCTCTGGATATTAACCATTCTTGCATCGTTCAGGCTCCAGCGGGATCGGGTAAAACCGAATTACTTACCCTGAGATACCTGTCCCTCTTAAGCGTATCAAAACAGCCTGAAGAAGTTTTGGCCATCACATTCACTCGCAAGGCAGCAAGTGAAATGCGGGACCGTATTTTATCAACTCTAGCGTGGGCAGTGGACATTGAAGCCACAGGAGTTGTCCCCGAAAAGGATTTTGAAAAACAACGCCTGCGCATAGCACGCGCGGTGATCAACCATGACAAAGACTGCAACTGGAACCTGTTGAAGAACCCCTCACGACTTCGAGTTCAAACAATCGATAGTTTTTGTTTCTATTTAGCCAATCAAATGCCGGTTCTCTCGCGCGTTGGCGGCAACCCTGTTCTTAGTGAAGATGTCGACCATATTTATCACCATGCCATCCATAATACCCTCTCTATGCTGGACAAAGGTGTTGAGCTGAGTAACGACATCGCGCTGCTTTTACAACACCTCGATAACAATACCAACAAGGTAGAAAAGCTGCTCGCCGACCTATTAAATAAAAGAGACCAATGGGTCTCGCACGTTCTTTTCATCAAGCACTCAGGCCAAGATGCGCAGGACTACCTGCTGGAAAGTTTGGAAGACTTGGTTGCCGAAACCCTTGAGTCCGCACACCACCGTCTCGCCCCAGTCGTTACCGAAGTTGCCACGCTACTGCGATTTGCCGCCCACAATCGACGCGCCGAAGGCGCATTGTGGGAGACCATCGAAATGCTAACTACTCTGCCAGATGGCACCGCTTGCGACTTGCCCATTTGGAAAATACTCGCCGATCTGTTTTTAACCAAAGAAGGAAACTGGCGCGCTCGAATTGATAAGCGCCAAGGGTTTCCAGCAGGCGACAAATCAGATAAAGAATTTGATAGTCTTTGTAAACAACGCAAGCATGAGTTTAATCAGCTGATCACCAGTTTAAAAGAACAGGCCGGCTTAATCGAAGTTTTAGACTACATCCGCCGACTACCTGACCCCAATTCGGAAAGCAAACAATGGGCTTTTTTATCCGCGTTGACGCGGGTCCTTATCCACATGAGCGGCGAGCTCCTACTCTCATTCAGCCAGTTTGGCATGATGGATTATGCACAGGCAGGTGCAGCAGCCAGAAACTCTCTCGGTAGCGAAGACAATCCTACCGACCTCGCGATGTCACTTGACCACGCGATACAACATATTTTAGTTGATGAATTCCAAGATACTTCCCAGCTGCAGTTGGAAATTCTTCAACAGCTAACCGCGGGATGGCAACCTGGCGACAATAGAAGCCTATTTTTAGTTGGCGATGCGATGCAATCTTGTTATGGATTTCGCAACGCCAATGTAGGGATTTACCTCAATGTTCGTGAACAGGGTATTGGGGAAATTAAATTAAACTCATTGACGCTTCAAACCAATTTTAGATCACAAGAAAAAATTGTAACGTGGGTTAATCAGGTGTTCTCTCAGGCATTCCCCCCTGAACCCAACAGTTCTCGAGGCGCTGTGCCATATTCAGTCTCAGTGCCTGTAAACAAGGCGGAACCTAAATTTGGAATCGCTGCACAGGTAATCCAACATCAAAGTGATGACAAGTTAGTCGCGCAGCAAGCAGAAGCAAATGCGGTCATCTACGAAATTAAATCGATTCAACTTGAGGATCCCAATGCCAGCATTGCGATTTTAGTTAGAAGCAGATCGCATCTAGCTAAAATCATTCCTTTGTTGAAGGAATACCAGATTCCATGGCTCGCCACCGATATTGATCGGTTGGGTACCCTGCCAGTTATTGAAGATTTATTGAGCTTAACCAAAGCCCTTTTGAATCTAGCAGACCGAGTTGCATGGTTGTCTGTTCTACGAGCTCCGTGGTGTGGACTCACAAGCGGTGATTTGTTTGCCATAACTGAAGACGTTGGAAATAAGAGCATTTGGTCGGGGCTGCTAGCCTTCGCCGGCAGCTATGGTCGGGACAACAACGAGGTAATCACTGGACTCTCCGCTGATGGTGCTGCCCGATTAAACGGGATCGTGAAAATTCTTCATCACGCCATCTCAATACGTTTTAGGGTGCCGCTGCGGGATTTGCTTGAGTCTACTTGGACTTTGCTGAGAGGGGTTTGCACCTCAACTGGTGATGAAGCATTTAGCGTCGCACACTATTTTACTCTTTTAGAGCAGTATGAGTTGGGCAATGGTCTTTTGAACGTCGCTGACTTCCAAGAACGAGTTAGCCAGTCATTCGTAAGCCCTCCTATGGACACTGACAACAGTAATCCGGTCAATATTCTCACCATGCACAAATCAAAGGGGCTAGAATTTGACCATATTATTTTACCTGGATTGACTCGCACGCCAGCCAGCGATGACAAGCAGTTATTGCAATGGTACGAACGACTCAATGCCAGCGGAGACAACCGGTTATTCCTAACCACTCAAACGGCGGTCGGCAACGAAGAGAACAAACTATACGACTTAATGCGCTATGAGCAGCAGCAAAAAAACCTGCTTGAGGACACACGACTACTTTACATTGCAGTCACCAGAGCCCGCACCTCAGCATTGTTACTGGGTACAATAAGCGAGGACAGCAAAGGAGAATACCAACCGCCAAAGAGCTGCCTGTTAAGCAGGATATGGCCGCAGCTGGACAGTGGCAATTTCAACCTCGAAAAAGTGAATTTAACTGACGACGAGATACAGTTATTCTATGGAGAGGCAACCACTGAAGAAACCAGCCGCGGGAGTTTATTCCCCGACGTCACCCCGATTAACCGATTTGAATCTGCTTTAGAACTCAGCTTAGAGGAACTGAATTCCCTCGACCTAATCATTGACAAATATAGCCCACCGGCAACCACTGAGAAAGATTCACAAGACGAAAAAGAAAGCCCCGCACTCGAGGCATTTGAGCATGAAAGTCCCCTCGCTGCGGCTATAGGCACACTCATTCACAGCAGCTTGGAAAGCTATACAATCTCGCATGAAAAAGATTTTTGGATTGAAAAGCTAAGCAGCCAAAGGAATTTTTGGCGCCTCTATTTAAGGCAGCATTTGGACGATGAAGCTGAGTTGGAAGCCATTCTAGACAAGATACAAGAGACTATAAAAAGCAATACTGACAACGATGAGTTTGCTTGGATTTTTGATGAACACGGTTTAGAAGCCCAGTCCGAATTAGCCTTAACGAACTTGCACAACCGCCTATTTATTGTAGACCGTACCCTGATAGATAAAGAAGGGGTACGTTGGATTATAGATTTTAAGACGGGCCACCCCAAGTCATCACAAACCAGTGCAGCGTTTATTCAATCAATGAAAGAACGTTATCAATCCCAACTGTTAAATTATGGAAATCTATTTGCCGAATTGGAGAGCCGAAAAACAAAACTGGCGCTGTATTTAACCAGCATAGAAAAATTAGTGGAGCTTTGATTTAGGCATAGCAACATTAACGGCTACCCGAGTCTAATAGTCAGCCCTATCTATGGCGTAAATCCCGGCAGCATTTCTAAAATATCCTTTGTAATCTAGCCCGTATCCAAACACATATTCGTCTGGAATTGTTAAACCCACAAAATCAGCTCGTAGCGTCGTTAGCTTTCGATCGTGAAGCTTGTCGGTCAACACCGCAGTGAATACTTCAACACCCCCAGCGGCAGTACAGTGGTTAACAACGGCATCGAGCGTGGCACCCTCATCGAAAATATCATCGACTACTAAAACCACCCTCCCTTTTAAATCCAAACTTGGACGTTTTTGCCAATCAAGATCAGAAGCGCGGGTTTTGCCGCGGTATCGTGTCGCATGGAGATAGTCAACCTGTAAGGGGAAATGCAGCTGACCCAGTAACTTACCCGTAGTTATCAGTCCCCCATTCATCACACACATAATTATCGGATTTTTATCCTTTAGTCTGCCTGTGATATTTTTAGCCATGCTTGTTATCGCCGCATCAACTTCCACTTCGCCATGAAGCAGTGTAGAACGATCGAATACGGCCTTAATACTTTCTAAGTTTACGTCACTCACTTAACTTTCTGGTAACACTTGGTCACCGCCTGTCTTTGATTCTTTATTAGTTTCTTTCATCATACCCTGCAATAGGTTCTGTGGAAGTCCATCAAAAGTCGTTGTTGGGAAGGCAAAATCCGCACCGTTTTTATGGACGATATCCACGACCTTCAGCATCACATCCTCTTTAACTTCATGAAACCGAATCCAGTTAGTCGTTTTAGTAAACGTATAAAAAAAGAAGTCTAAAGAAGAGGCACCATACCCAGTAAAGTTGACAATAAGGGTTTGCGTAACGTCGATATCTTCATGATTTTTAAGCATCTCCTTCACATCACTCACTATAGCACTCATTTTATCGGAGTCTTTATAACGAATGCCTACTTTTTCGTTAATGCGTCTGTTTGTCATGCGCGAAGGATTTTCGACTACGATAGTATTAAAAACCGCATTGGGTATATAAAGAGGCCGCTTATTAAATGTTCGCACCACTGTCAACCGCCAACCTATTGCTTCAACGGTTCCTTCAATTTCTCGATCTGGCGAGCGCACCCAGTCACCGATAGCGAACGGTCGGTCTAGATAAATCATTAAGCCGCCAAAGAAATTGGATAATAAATCTTGGGCCGCAAAGCCGATTGCTATCCCACCTACACCGCCAAAAGCCAGCAGTGCAGTTATCTCAATTCCTATCGTGGGCAGAGCCACTAAAACGGAAGAGATCACTATAGCAAGTCGAATTAATTTTGCCAAAGCGTGGAGTGTGGTGGGGTCTAACTGGGTTTGATCTGATGATTTTTCAGCCTTGAGTTTGTCCAATATCCTAGCTTCAGCCAAACTTATAAACTGTACCAAAAACATCATGATCAAAACGACAAAACTTAGCTTTCGAACCAACTCTAAATTTTGAGGTGAAAACAGTTCGGACTCAAGGTAGCTGTCACTAATCTGGACAGCCCAAACCAACCCCAAGATAAGAATAAGAAAACTTACCGGCCTTCTCGCGGCCTGAAACAGAGCGTCGTCCCAAACATTACTGGTTCTCTCCAGGCGCTGGCCCATAATATTTAAGAACCTATTCGCGACATACCGACTTGTAAGCGTAAGTGCAACGACTGCAAAGACCTCGATTCCCCAACCAAGCTCACGCAAACTTTCTATTCCGAACCAGTTTTCCATCATTTCCACTAGCTACCTTCCGTTAGTTTATTAATCGCAGCGCTTGCATCAAGCCACTGCTGAGAGTTGTAGAGATCACCTAAATCTTTCTTTTGCGCCGACATGCCTTTTAGCCGCTCGCTGAGCTTTAGGTTATTGCTAGATGTGTTAGCTTCCAAATAATCAGCCACCTCTATTGCAGCGGCAGCATCGTTACAAACCAACACCATATCGCAGCCTGCCGCTAAAGCTAAATCCGCGCGGACACATAAACTCCCAGCTGAGTGAGCCGCCTTCATGGTCAGGTCATCGCTAAAAACCACTCCCTCAAATCCTAACTCGACACGCAGCTTTTGTTTGATCCAAAAGGATGAATAGCCCGCGCAATCCTCGTCCAAATCCGGATACTGAACATGAGCCGGCATAATTGCACCTAAAAAGCCTATCGAACGGGCAAATGCCTGATAGTCAGATTGGAGTATTTTCTCAGCCGCTCGTGAGTCAATCGGCAACTCATGATGAGAATCGGCTATGACAGTGCCATGACCGGGGAAGTGCTTACCAGTAGCAGCCATGCCCGCCTCATTCATTCCTTCAACATACGCTTGAGCTAGAATACTCACAGATTCAAAATCGGCCGCAAAAGCTCGTTCCTTAATTACCTCGCTTTGCAAGGTAAACAAATCCAAGACCGGAGCAAAACTGAAATCAATACCGTGGTGAACCACCTCAGCTGCCATCGCCCAACCGCAAACTCTCGCCATTTCCAGCCCCTGCTTTGGGCGGCGCTCATAGAGCTCACCGATTAATCGCAATGCTGGCAGCTTTAAGAAACCAGTCTTTAGACGTTGCACTCGACCGCCCTCTTGATCCACGGCAATTAGTAGCTCGGGCCTAACCCTACGAATAGCGGCGGTCAGTTCAAGCAACTGCGCAGGCGACTCATAATTGCGCGAAAACAGGATTAACCCCCCAACTACAGGACGCTGCAGTAGAATTTTCTCGGAATTTGAAAGAGCTGTACTTTCCAAGTCCAACATTAGTGGACCCAAAACATTATTCATCGCATTTTTTCACTTTATCTGTCGAGCGGGGATTATCACCGATAAGTTTTTGGCGGGCAAAATTATGTAATGTCCACGTACTCAGGTGCTTAGCAAACACTCTTAATTTGAAGCCTTGTAGGTTACCTGTTTTAACTCTAAAAGATTATTTTCTTTATTCATTTTTCACACTATAGGGGAAAAAAAGGTGTAGATTATACATCTGAACCTAGTTCTATCTGAGCAAATACAAAGCACTAATAGATTAAGGGTTTGAGCAAGCCACACCGGCTGGCAGCGTTTAGAGCAAACAAGCTACGGTAATTGAACGACAAGCGAGGCAACAAGCGATGCGACATTTACTCCCAGAAGTTGCTACATGGTACGCGGATGCCGTCAGTGGCATGGTATTTGAAGTTGTAGCGATAGACGAAGAAAGTAGTACCATCGAAATTCAATTTATTGATGGCGAGGTTGGCGAGTTCGATCGTCCAACCTGGAAATCCCTTATGCTCTCCTCCATTGACCCCCCTGAAGATTGGCGCAGCCCGTTTGAGGTTTCCCCAGAAGATGGTTTGGATCCCGACAAAGCGATTATCCCAGATGATGGGTCCGCACCGCTAACAAAGTTCGAGCCCGAAATGATTGATTTCGGTGATGACTTTCAAATACTCTAAGCCAATCCACCCGACAACCGCATAATTAAAGCTTTTAGAGAGATATACTGCGTTTACTAAAGATTTCTTGAGATCATCAGATAACTGTATATAATTACAGTTGTTTTGATTCTGAGGGATTTGCGATGAACAAGCTAACCGCCAGGCAAGAAGAGATTCTCGCCTTTATAAAAGAGTATTTACAGGAAACTGGCTTCCCGCCTACCCGATCAGAAATTGCTCAAAAAATGGGCTATCGATCACCAAATGCTGCTGAAGAGCATTTGCGGGCTCTGGCTCGCAAGGGGGCTATTGAAATGCAGCCAGGTGCTTCCCGAGGCATTCGTCTGCCCATTACCGAACAATTAGGCCTACCGATAATTGGTCAGGTTGCCGCCGGTAGTCCAATTCTTGCTCAAGAGTCTATTTCTGACTACTGTAAAATTCCTCCCGATATGTTTTCCCCTAAAGCCGATTATTTGCTTACCGTAAAAGGCACCAGCATGATAAATGTTGGGATATTTGAAGACGACCTTTTAGCTGTGCACAAAACCGATCAAGCCAAGAGCGGTGACATCGTTGTCGCAAGAATTGAAGATGAGGTAACAGTCAAGCGCTTAGATAAATCTGGCGACAAGAACACGATTACTTTGATTGCCGAAAACCCTGATTTTGCACCTATTATTGTCGATTTGCGCAATACCAGCTTCGCAATAGAAGGAATTAGTGTAGGCGTTATTAGACGCGGGCTCTGAACCGGGCCACTGCGCTGAAAGGCCCGGACGGCGACGCCCTGTTTCAAATTGGGTTTGACTATCCTCTGCCAAGAAGCAGATTGGGCTCGGATGTAGATTAGCCCGCCGCATAAAAAATGCCGCTGCAGTTACTTGCAGCGGCATTTTTATCTCTAACAAACTTAAACATAATTTAAGTTTGTTAGTTAGCCTTTTTTTGTGCGCCGCTTAGGCGCTACCTAGGTGCTCTTAGGCAACCTTCTTCTTGACCGCCTTTTTCTTTGCTACTTTTTTCTTTTTGACCGCAGCTTTCTTTTTGACTGCCACTTTCTTTTTGGCAGCTTTTTTCTCAGGCTTTGAAATCACCCACGCACCACCTTCATAGAAAGCCTTCCACCCCGTCGCCTTTTTATCCACCTCGGTTTGAACGTATTGCTCTTTAGTCTTTCGACTGAAGCGGATTAACGCTTTATTACCATCGTCATCTTCAACTGGGGCTTTGAACAAGAAGTCGTACTTGGGATCAATCTCTTCTTTATGCGGCAAAATCTCCGCAACATAGGGTGCTCTAGTCTCTCTGTTACGCGGAAATTTACTGGCTGCCAGAAACAAACCGGCAGCGCCGTCACGAAGAATATAGTGATCTTCCACAGTTTCGCATTCCAATTCAGGCATCGGCACCGGATCCATCTTCGGTGGTGCCGCTTCTCCATTACGCAAGAGTTTACGCGTGTTCTTACATTCTTCGTTTGTACAACCGAAGTACTTGCCAAACCTGCCTGTCTTAAGCTGCATTTGCGCGGTGCATTTATCGCATTCAAGCACAGGCCCGTCATAACCTTTTATCTTGAACTCACCCGACTCGACTTCGAAACCAGAACAATCTGGGTTGTTGCCGCAGACATGAAGCTTGCGCGTCTCGTCAATAAGGTAAGTATCCATTGCTGTATTGCAAGTGGAACAGCGGCGCTTTTGTCGGAGCAGAATGTTTTCTTGTTTCTCAGCTTCCTCTGCGGTGTCAGTGCGTATAGCTTCATCGCCGGGGGTGAGGTTAATAGTAGATTTACACCGCTCTTTTGGCGGCAACGCATAGCCTGAACAGCCCAAGAATACGCCGGTTGATGCGGTACGGATTTGCATACAGCGGCCACACTTAGGGCATTCAATGTCAGTCCCTGTTGGGTCATTGGTCCGCATTCCACCTTCAGAGGATTCGGCAACTGCTAGCTGAGAAGTAAAGCCTTTGTAAAAGTCATCGAGCAAATTCTTCCATTTAGTATCACCGCTGGCTACCGCATCCAAAGATTCTTCCATCTTCGCCGTAAAATCATAGCTCATTAATTCACTGAAGCTCTCTTGTAGCCTTTCCGCTACAACGTCACCCATCTTGAGGGCATAGAAGCGCTTGCTCTCTACACGGACGTAGCCACGGTCCTGAATGGTGGAAATGATAGAGGCGTATGTAGAAGGCCTGCCTATACCTTTTTTCTCTAACTCTTTAACCAAGCTGGCTTCTGTAAAGCGAGCCTGTGGTTTTGTGAAATTTTGAAACGGATCGAGCTTACCTAGCCTCATTACGTCGCCAACATCAACATCTGGCAGGACAATGTCCTCCTCTTTCGATGGCATCACTGCTAAGTAGCCGTCAAATTGCATGATTCGGCCCTTGGTTCTCAGCTCAAACTCTGCCGCGGCAATCGTTATGCTGCTGCTTAAGTACTTAGCTGGAGGCATCTGACAGGCGACGAAGTATTGCCAGATTAAGGCGTACATCCGAACAGCGTCAGGCTCCATGCCCATTAACTTATCGGCAGCAACTCGAACGTCAGATGGTCGGATAGCTTCGTGAGCTTCTTGAGCACCGTCCTTGGAGCTGTATCGAATCGGATTTTCAGGCAAATACTTGTCACCGAAGTTCTTTTCAATATAGTCACGACACTGCGCCACAGAATCATTACTTAAATGAGTTGAGTCCGTTCTCATATAGGTGATGTAGCCAGCCTCATAAAGGCGCTGAGCCATAAGCATGGTTTTCTTAACCCCGAACCCTAGGCGCGTGCTTGCGGCCTGCTGAAGCGTCGAGGTGATCAATGGAGGCTTTGGCTTTGAAGACGTGGGCCGGTCGTCCCGCTTCAATATCGAGAACTCAGACGACTCTAAGGTTTTAAGTGCTGCATCTGTGTCGGCTTGATTATCAGGGCGGAAATTTTTCCCATCCTGACGGACAACCTGGCAGCGAAGCTTTTCTTTCTTAAGGGTTGCTAAATCTGCAAACACTTCCCAAAATTCTTCTGGGATAAACGCGCGGATTTCACGCTCACGCTCAACCACAAGAAGAACTGCAACCGATTGCACTCGTCCTGCAGATAAGCCCCGCGCCACTTTAGCCCAGAGTAATGGGGACACCATAAAACCAACCACACGGTCCAGGAACCGTCTAGCCTGCTGAGCTTCGACATAGCGCATATCGAGCTCGCCCGGCTCAGAGAACGCGTCGGTGATAGCGCGCTTGGTGATTTCATTAAAGACGACACGCTTATATCGGCTAGGGTCGCCGCCAATGGCCTCTTTTAAATGCCATGCAATAGCCTCTCCTTCTCTATCAAGGTCAGTTGCGAGATAGATGTGGTCGGCATTCTTAGCGAGCTTTTGCAGCTCCGACACTACCTTCTCTTTACCGGGCAGTATTTGATAATTTGCTTGCCAATCTTTTTCAGGGTCAATACCCATTCGAGCCACAAGCTGTTGTTTAGCTTTCTTTTTCTTATAGACAACTTTGTCTTCAGGATTCATTTTGCGGGTAATAGCCGCCGCTGCCGCACGAGCTTTTGGGTCAACAGGCTTGCCACTGCCACTGGTAGGCAAGTCACGAATATGTCCCACACTGGACTTCACTATGAAGTCGTTACCAAGGTATTTGTTTATTGTCTTGGCTTTCGCTGGGGACTCTACTATTACTAACGATTTACTCATCTATTGGTGTCTAAATCCGTTTTCAGGGTGTCAGGGAGCGCACATATATAAGGGCTAGATGCGAGTGGGTCAAGTTTTCTGTTGAAATAAATTGAAGTGATCAGCAATTTTGATGTTTCACCCGCCCGCGCTTTGGGCTTCTTCAAGCCTAAACTCAGCACACATTAATATTTAATAAATACAATAGCTTAGCAACTATTAAGGGCGCTTACAAATACTCCCATCCCAAGCCAAAATTAGCCGCATAGCGTAGAGCTAAGAAAATACAGCGCCTAAACCCGATGGTAAACGGCAGCAAGGTTGATTATAAATTTTACTCAAAAAAATAGTGCCATCTGGCACTATTTCCCATTAAGGACTGTTGCCGCGCAAAAGCAGGACCTACATTTTCACCTCATGAGTCCAGCCAAAGTCATCGCTACGCTCACCTTTTTGTATTCCTACCAAGGTGTCATACAATTGCTGGGCAATCGGCCCAACTTCACTGCCATCCCCATAAATTGAATGCCAATGCTCATCAAAATAAAGCTTGCCCACTGGCGATAGCACGGCGGCGGTGCCGCAGGCAGCCATTTCTTGGAAGTTTGAAAATTCCGCGCGCAGATCGATTGGCCGCTCCTGGGTATTCATGCCCATCTGATCTTTAGCAAACTCCATAATCGAGCGACGTGTTATGCTTGGCAAAATGGCATTAGACTTAGGTGTCACCAGATCGCCGCTGCTCATGACAACCAAAATATTCGCTGAGCCTGCCTCATCTATATAGCGGTTTTCAGAGGCATCCAGATATAATGCTTCATTGGCCCCTATCTCTTGTGCCCGTCGGGTGGCCAGCAATCCACCGGCATAATTTGCACCAACCTTAAACGAACCGGTGCCCCGAGGCGCAGCACGGTCTATGTCAGAAACGGCAAGTGAAATCACCGCCATTCCCGCGTCTTTATAATAGGGCCCCACTGGGGACACAAAAACACGAAATTCGTATTCTTTCGCTGGATTCAAACCAAGGTTTTCACCAACGCCAATTAGCATAGGGCGAATGTAAAGTGATGCGCCAGAGCCATACGGGGGAATCCAAGCGTAATTAGCGCGGACCGTTTCCTCTACTGCTTGAATGAACAACTCTTTAGGAACCTGCGGCATCAATAGCCTCGGCGCCGCAGAATTCATACGCTCATTGTTTAACTCAGGACGGAATAAAAGAACTCGGCCATCAGCAGCAGTTTGTGCCTTCATACCTTCGAAACACTGCTGTGCATAGTGGATAGAGGGCGCACCTTCGTGAATACTGATAGTTTCATCAGTAATCAGCTCGCCTTCTTGCCACTTACCATCTTGATGCAAAGCGCGAAATCTATAATCCGTTTTCTGGTACTTAAAGCCCAACTCTGACCAATCCAGCTTTTTTTTCGAAACTTGTACGTCCACAACATCAACTCATGAATAATTTGGGGACATGATTATCGAGTAATTTATCGCTAATAGCTAGATGGTTAGGCGTATAGGGGCTGTTTCACTGTCATTGCCGCCCTCACTCAGCTAGACTTCTGCGCTAAATTTAAAGCAATGGAACGGCAGTAATGGAGCTTATCGATATTGGAGCGAATCTGACCCACGAGTCATTCGCCAGCGATTTTAACCAAGTCATTAATGACGCAAAAGACGCAAATATCAGCCACATCATGCTTACAGGTACTGATTTAGAAACCAGCCTTGCCGCTCAAAAACTCAGCGCTTCTAATCCCTCCATGCATTCAAGCACCGCCGGTTTCCACCCCCATGTAGCGAGCACTTGCGATGACGGTGCATTCGCAGAGATCTCTCGGCTGTGCACAAGCCCTTGCGTGGTCGCCGTAGGCGAGACTGGGCTGGACTATAACCGGAACTTTTCTTCTAAAAGCGATCAGTTAAGAGTTTTTGAGCAACATTTAGAGTTGGCATCCAAGGTGCGTAAACCAATGTTTCTCCATCAGCGGGAAGCTCATGAAGACTTTCATCAACTCCTATCCAAGTACCGAGACAAGCTCAGTGGCGGCGTTGTCCACTGCTTTACGGATTCCGAGGCCGCGCTTAAAGATTATCTAGCCTTGGACATGCACATTGGAATAACCGGCTGGGTATGTGACGAACGCAGGGGACTGGATTTACAGAGCATAGTGTCACTGATCCCCCTGAACAGGCTGCTGATTGAAACCGATGCACCCTATCTACTTCCTCGAAATTTAACCTCAAAGCCAAAGAATCGGCGCAACGAGCCGAAATACTTAACCTCAGTGGTTGATAAAATTGCCGATTGTTATCAGGTAGCCCCTGAAGAAATCGCTGAGGCGACGACATATAATGCTAGGAGATTGTTTAATTTAGTCATTTAGTACAATGAATATTAACCATTTTCTTGAATTTTGCTATATTTCAATAGCCACAAATAATAATTGAATGACAGTTGCGGGTTTTAGTTTGAACAAGCGAGCTTTTCTTGAAGGGTTTTTTAGCGCTAGTACAGTTGCCTTTGGCGGCCTTTTTATGTGGCAGCGTATAAACCAGCAACCCCAGCTGATCGTCGGCCCTGCCCCGGCGGGCAAGCTTATTGCTGCAAATCCACTGGCGCAAGAATCAATTCCCGAGGCATTTAAATTTACCGCCGTAGAACTTGAATCCGCTCAGCCTGAAGGGGGCCTGCCTGCTGCGGCCCCTGTAATATCCGCCAGCGATGCACTTAAAATTGGTGAATTGGACAATACTCAGGTAGAGCACTATTTAAAGAAAATTAGAAATTTTGACGCTATCTTCGCCAGCGACATCTACTTGGACCCTCGCTATGAGTCGTTACTGCTAAGAACCGCTGCACACCTAACTCAAGTAGAAAGCTATATTGGCCATGGTAACTTTAATCTTATGAGCTTGGATGAGATGATTAAAGCTGGACGAAATTTTCCTAAAATCGGGCCATTTCAAGCTGAAGAATTAAACTTTATTGAAGAGATATTTTTTGCCAACCCGAGTCGATATGGCTTTTTTGGTAAAAAAATTAGTCGCGACATAAGCGATTTCATTCCCAAGAAAGATGTCGCTAAAATCGCCAAATCAGGCCACTACTTACTGAAAGGTGAGTCGCTGAATCTTTATAATCAAATTCGAAATGACGTGGGCGACCAAGTCATTCTGACATCAGGTGTACGTGGCAATGTCAAACAAATCCACCTATTTTTGGCCAAAGCAATAGAAGCGCAAGGGAATCTCTCCCGAGCTTCACGCTCTCTTGCACCACCGGGACACTCTTATCACGGCATCGGCGATTTCGATATTGGGAAAATCGGCTATGGTGAGCGCAACTTCACCGCAGATTTTTCGAGTACTCAGGAGTATAAGAGAATAGCAACTTTGGGATATGTGGATATTCGCTACCCGACTGACAATCTGTTTGGTGTTCGTTTCGAACCGTGGCATATCAAGCTAGGCTAAATACGGCTCGGTTTAACCGAACTGGACTCAACATGCCCTTGCTCAAAGAATCTTTTTACGAACCCTAAATTAACGCCCATCTTTTGCGCACTAGCTAATCCGAAAATCCCGCAAACTGCAGCAGCTTAGGGTAGTCAAAAGGCCAGTCCAATTCTTGTTCGCTCTCCATATTTTTAAGTACTGGGATCCTTATGCCATACAAGGCAACCAAATCTTCTGAGCTGCTAATATCAACAGCCTCAACATCAACCGCATTTACTGTCACCAGATGTTTTAGCTGCTGTTCAGCCTCTTCACAGAGGTGACAGCCAAGGGTTGTGTAGAAAACAATTTTGATCATAGATCTAAGCTCAATTTATTCGAGAGACAGATTTTAATTTATTGAAGCTGTCAATTTTAAATTCGAAAACGCCGTGCACGCCATCGTGAGTCACAAAACGATTCAAGATAGAGCCAGGAAACTCAACCCGCAGCCCGCCCTCGCTAACAGCGCGAACAAATTTCACTTTGCCTGCATACAGAGCGACGTAGCGCTCTGCTGGGATAGATAGATGTACACGATGAGTAATCATTATTACTTAATCTAGTTTCGTCCAGTGGTTTGGGCTAGGTTTAACAGCTCCCGAAGAGCTACTGAAAACATCGAGTAGTCTGGCCTAGCCTCGGACTTCAGCTTAGACAGCATCATCTTGACTCTAGTTAACTCCCCAGAATTCTCGTCCGCCCACAGCGCTACTAAAGTTGCTGCCGAAACCTTTTTCGTCCCAACAGCCAAGGCATTTAACGTCAGTGCTCGCTGCTGCCAAGACATATCGTCCAAAAAGCTTTCTCGCGCTAAGGCTTGCCAATAGTTGCTTACCTCTAGCTGATTGATCATCTCGCCCAACCAATTGAGTTGCAGCTCCTCACCCATCGCATAGTAAACATCGAATATGGACGAGAGGCCGTGACCGGTGGAAGTCGAAATCTCGATAAGGCTAGTTGCCGGCACCAAAAATTGACAGCTCGCAATCTGGGTAGCCAGAGACTCAGGCACTTCACTGTCCAATAGAATCTGTTGCTTACGCACAAAAACCGCTTGCGACGCTTGCGGAAGTTTTGTCGGTATCATTTCCCGCGCTGTCGCAATTTTTTTAGCATAAAGTTCGTAGCATTCTGCGAAGTTCAAATTATTACGCTTGTTTCTAATTAGCCACCTGGTCGCGCGGCGCGCCAACCTGATAAGCTGAAACATCATGTCTCCTTGAACAGATGCGTCTACTTTATAATCTAATGCTTCAATCTCCGTCCACGTTTCATCAATCTTATATATATGCAGAGCGATTACAGCGGCCTTAACGACTTCGCAAGGCAAGGCGCCAGTTGCATCAACTAAACGATAGACGAAACTTGGTCCAAACAAATTAACGATAGAATTTGCCAGCTGTGTTGAAACGATTTCTCGCCTCAGTTGATGAGCTTCAATTGCTTGCTGATGTGACTGACGCAGCTTCGCTGGGAATGCACTGTAGAGATAGGGCAACAAGTAGTCATCATCAAGATAGCCGACACTAACTAGTTCTTTCTTCAAGAACATCTTCATGTAGGAAGTCACGATAGAGACCTCTGGCCTCGTCAAAAATTTATTCTTTGCGATCCGCTCCTCAAGTACATCATCACTAGGCAAATACTCAAGCTTACGATTTAAGTCCGCGCGCTTCTCTAGAAAACTGATTAGACCGACATATTCTTTGCCGCGAGCTTCCATTTGAGCTTGAGCCACACCAATAGCTTGAACTTGACTGTAATTATTGTCTAAAACTAAACTTGAAACTTCCTCGGTCATACTCTTAAGTAATTTATTTCGCTTTAGCAGGTTAAGTTTATTGTCAGCCATCTGCTTGTTTAGCAGGATTTTTATATTGACCTCATGGTCAGAGCAATCCACTCCGGCTGAGTTATCGATAAAATCGGTTAACGATATGCCGCCGTTTAATCCAAATTCTATTCGTGAGCGCTGGGTAAAACCTAGGTTTCCGCCTTCGCCAATGACTTTGCAGCGCAACTCATTTGCGTCAACACGAAGCCCATCGTTGGCTTTGTCCCCTACTTCACCATGGCTCTCGCTAGAGGCTTTAACGTAGGTGCCAATTCCACCGTTCCAAAGTAAATCCACTGATGCCTTTAAGAGCAGCGAAATGAGCTCATTAGGCGTAGCCGACGTTTGTTCGATGCCAAATGTGACCTGCATTTCACTGGATATTGCAATGGACTTGGCCGAGCGCTGAAACACACCCCCACCTTTGGATATTAATTTTTCTTCATAGTCACCCCAGCCTGACCTAGGCAGTTTAAATAAACGCTGGCGCTCCTTAAAACTTAACTGCGAATCAGGGGTAGGGTCTATAAAAATATGTAGATGATTAAATGCAGCCTGCAGACAAATATGTTTTGACAGCAACATGCCATTTCCGAAAACATCACCTGACATGTCTCCAATGCCAACCACCGAAAAATCTTGCTTCTGAATATTCACACCCTGTTCGCGAAAATGCCTTTGCACAGAAACCCAAGCACCTTTGGCTGTAATTCCCATTTTCTTATGGTCATAGCCATTGCTACCGCCGGATGCAAATCCATCTCCTAGCCAAAATTTATAGTCTTCAGCAATACCGTTGGCTATATCAGAAAATGTTGCCGTGCCTTTGTCCGCTGCCACTACAAGGTAGGGATCGTCTGTATCCTTTCTAACAACCTGCAAAGGCGCCTTCACTTTGTCAGCAACGATATTGTCGGTGATATCCAGCAAGCCTCTTATAAAGGTGCGGTAGCAGCTAACGCCAACACGCATCAATTCATCTCGATCCCCTGGCGTACTGCTTTGCTTTACAACAAAACCGCCCTTCGCGCCCACCGGAACAATGACCGAATTTTTAACTTGCTGCGCTTTGACCAAGCCAAGCACCTCAGTGCGATAGTCTTCGCTGCGATCTGACCAACGCAGCCCGCCTCTAGCAACTTTTCCTCCGCGCAAGTGCACACCTTCAACGTTACGCGAGAACACAAATATTTCGAACATTGGCTTAGGCAGCGGCATGTTTTTGATCGAGGCAGAATCAAACTTGAACGAGAAATAATCCTTATTCTCGCCTTCCCCATCAGCTTGAAAGTAATTAGTTCTTAGCGTCGCATCCATCAATTCCAAGATCGAGCGCAAAACGCTGTCTTCGGCTAAATTGGACACCTTGTCAATTGCGCCTAGAATTTTCTTACGTAGCTTTGTGGCAACCGGCCTTTTAGATGACTTTATAGTCGGATCGAATTGAGCGTAAAAATAACCCACAAGCTGATTAGCGATATCTCTATACTGCGCCAAGGTATCGGCAATATATTGAGCGCTGTAACCAAATTGTATTTGCTTAAGGTAAGCAGAATAAGCGCGAAGTAACGCCGCATCGCGCCAGTGTATTTGGGCCGCAACAACAAGCTGATTAAAACTATCATTTTCAGTTTTCTTCTTCCAAACAGCAGCAAAGGCGTCTTCAAAATTCTTCTCCAAGTCTGGTGGAAGTTTCGCGCTGACATTCTTTCTAGACAGTGAAAAGTCATGCATCCAAATCACTTCCTCGCAATCAGGCTGCAATTTGAATGCTTTTTCTCCGATAATGTTTAGGCCCAAATTTTCAAGGACAGGAACCACATCGGATAAAATTAACTGTTGTTTAAAACTGAATATTTTGAAACTCAACTCAGCAAAAGAGCCAGGGTCACAAACTTCTAAATCCAGAGCTAACTCTTTACTTTCAACCACGCGCGCAAGTCGAGTAATATCAATCACCCCCTCACCAGCACTGTAAGTTTCCTTATAAGATGTTGAGTAGCAGGATGAATATACAGAGAACAAATTCTCAGCCTCTGCATCCGGGTAATTCTCTCGCAAGCTTTCTAGAAAATAGTCATCCCAAGGTTTGATGAGCCTAACCATCTGAGCTTCTAGTTTCGTCCGATTATATTTAACGTTCTGAATTTCAGGTGTACGGAGAATAAAATGAATGCGTACCAGCATCGACTCTGACAAATAAGTACTGAACTCTACCTCTTCCGCCTGCAACTCATTTTTAAGAAAATTTTGAACTTGCTGCCTTACCTTCGTGTTGTAAATGTCTCTTGGCATATATACAAGGCAGGAGAAAAATTTACCGTATAAATCCCGCCTCACAAACAGTTTTGAAATACGGGTTTCCTGAGTCTGCGTAATTTCTAGCGCAGTTGAATAAAGTTGTTCTTTGCTGATTTGAAACAACTCATCTCTAGGGAAAACATTAATCACCTGCAAGAGATCTTTAATACTGTGACCGTTAGGTGAAAAGCCTGACTCATCGAGAACTTGATTCACCTTGTCCCTAATCAAGGGGATTTCCAAAGCCGTTCGATAGTAAACAGACGACGTATAAAGTCCAACAAATCTGTGTTCTGTGACCACCTTGCCTTTGCTATCAAATTCTTTAAGTAATACATAATCAAGATGAACCGAGCGATGAACTTTTGATCGGTTACTTGACTTAGCAAAGCTACATATCTGCTTCTTCAAAATATGCTCAACAGTACTCTTGGGTAGGCTTGACAGCTTTACTCTTTCCTTGAGACCTGATTTAAATTTTGAAATCCCTAAAATAGAATTAGTTTGAAGTTTAACCACAGCACCTGACTTAAGGTGTTGGATTTTGTATTGTTCATAACCTAAAAAAGAAAAATGGTTATTTAAAAGCCAATCAATAAATTCGATTGATTCGCTAAGTTCCTTCTCACTAACAGGCAAGGTATCTGCATTTTTGAGCAATGCGCTTTTAACATGTTTTGCTTGCTGACAAATTGGCAAATAATCCTTAACCGCAGCTGAGACGTGTTTTAACGTATCTTCGAGTTCGCGCTTTAGCAGCGGAATTTGAGAACCACTGATGACGCCACAGTTAATGCAACAAATGGCTTCGCCATTTTGAGATGGTGTTTTATCAACGCTGATAAATTTGAGCCTGCCTGCGTTGGCTTTACTTTTTGTCTCTCTCTCAACCTGAAGTACCGCATTATTGACACTGCGGATACTCACACCTGCCCTGTTTACTGCCTGACGAATTGAATCAACTAAAAAAGGCATGTCGTTAACGAGAACATAAATTCTCCCGCCGACAGGTTTGCCGCCTTTGTGCTCAGCTTTTATTTCATTAAACTGAATTTTTGGAGCACTTGATTTCCGGTCCTGAACAAAGTCCCAAGCCTGAATCAGCGCTTCTAGAATCTGTTTATCAGTCTGATTGGACATTTCAGCTTTATAAGTGCTCGCAAAGTAGCGATTAGCAAAGAGTTTTACCCTGTTCGCTTCTGAATTCGCGAACTGCTTGTCAATTAATTTAAGTACTGGTAGCAGTAAAGCGTTATCCAGATTTTGTTTTGCATTCATCTATTCTCTCCAGGCGGGAATTGATTATGAGTTCCGTCCTTACTCTTCTATCATTGGCTTCAAATCACGAAGCATCCTAGCATCTTGCAAGCCACTGTCTTTTCAAATAATTCTGCAACACTCCGCTACAATCTTCGCCTAGACATCCCATATAAAACGTTTACAATCCCTGACTTTGCCAATCGAGCGCCCGAACAAAGAGAACTCCTTTTATGAGCCATCATGGAATAATAACAGACCTCAAAAATTGGTTATCACATCAAATTATAGGACAAGAGCGTCTAATTGATCGCTTATTAATTGCATTACTTGCTGATGGACACTTACTCGTTGAAGGCGCGCCTGGTTTAGCAAAAACCAAAGCCATCAAAGACTTATCCCGCGCAATTGAAGGTGACTTCCACCGAATTCAGTTCACACCCGACCTTTTACCTAGCGACATCACAGGCACAGAGGTTTATCGACCAGAAGACGGCTCCTTTAAATTTCAGCCAGGCCCAATTTTCCACAATTTAGTATTGGCAGATGAAATTAACCGAGCGCCAGCAAAAGTACAATCTGCACTTTTAGAAGCGATGGGAGAGCATCAGGTCAGTGTTGGCCGAGAATCCTTCACGCTGCCGCCGCTTTTTTTAGTAATGGCGACTCAAAACCCCATCGAGCAAGAAGGTACCTATCCCCTTCCTGAAGCTCAACTTGACCGTTTTTTGATGCATGTAACTATTGGCTATCCCGATGCTAAAGCAGAGCGGGAGATTCTCCACCTTGTTCGCAGTGAAGCTCAAAACAACGCACCTATAGCGCCTGAGCAAGTAACACAAGAATCAATTTTTGCCGCTAGGCAGGAAATTCTTGAGATGCATATGGCCCCAGAAGTTGAGGAATATATTATACAGCTGATCATGGCAACGCGTAAGCCTGAAGTTTATGGCGAAGACCTAGCCGCTTGGCTTGAATACGGCGCCAGCCCTCGCGGCACCATTGCTTTGGACCGCTGTGCACGCGCCTATGCTTGGATTCAAGGGCGAGACTTTGTAAGCCCAGATGATGTTCAGGAAATCTTGTTCGATGCGCTGCGCCACCGCATACTTTTGAGCTTTGAGGCAGAAGCTGGCGGTGTGACCCCCGATCAGGTTTTGGAGACTATTCGCCAACGTGTGCCCAGCGCCTAATCCAATTTAGGCAAAAATATGTCAGCGCCAATCATCATAGCCCCGCAGCAACCACTCTACCAAGTTGAGGGGGCTGTCGTTAGCTTGCAGCAATTGCTAATTCAGCGATATGCAGCTAAAACACTCGATTATCTGATCCATTCGCGCTCTACCGCAGGCATCTCCGGTTTACATCTTTCCAAGATGCGCGGTCGCGGGCTGGATTTTGAAGAGTTCAGGCCCTATCAAGCGGGCGACGATATTCGCTTAATCGACTGGCGTGTCACTGCTCGCACAAATCGGCCGTTTACCAAGGTCTTTCGGGAAGAACGTGAGAGACCAGTTCTTATTGCAGTTGATCAAACCCACAATATGTATTTCGGCAGTCAGGTAGCCTTTAAATCGGTTATTGCGGCTCAGGCAGCTGCTTTGTTTTGCTGGCTAGCCATAGACAATGGCGACCGTGTTGGTGGCCTTGTGTTTTCGGATGTCGCATCAAGCTTAGTAAAGCCTAAACGTAGCCGTCGCTCCGCTCTGCATTTACTGAATCAAGTTTTTCAATATAATCAGCAGCTTCAGGAAAGAAAAGATCCAGAGGCATTGATTCCAGAAGACCCTACTTTTAAGCCTGGCTTAGCCCACGCTTTAGGCAAAATAAGACGAATCACCAAGCCTGGCAGCACCCTGTATGTAATCTCAGACTTCTTAACTTTGGACGAAAAAGCACTCCAATATTTGAACCAGCTTTCTCAGCACAATAATGTGGTTTGCTGTTTCGTTTACGACGCCTTAGAAGAGACACTTCCAGTTCCTGGTATTTACAGTATTACTGATGGCGGTAAAAAAGGCGCACTCAACACTCATAGCAGCAAGGCTAGAGCCAACTACAGAGACCAGTTTAGACAGCGCTTGGCCGGTCTTGAAACGCAGCTCGACAAACTTCAAATTCGACTGATCAAAATGCGAACTAACCAATTAGTTCTAGAGCAAGTGAGACAATGGATAGCGAAGAACTCTTAGCGCAGCTTGCGGACATTCATTTGCCGGAGCCGGTAAGCTTTTGGCCGCCCGCGCCAGGCTGGTGGATATTAGCGATTTTGTTGCTAATTATGATCGCATGGGTGATCTCTAAGGGTTTTATCATAAGCAATCGTCGCAAGATAAAAGCTCATGCATTGGTTGAATTGGATAGGTGCTATAGCAACTATGCCGCTGACTTAGAGAATGAATCAGCCAGCGCTGCCAATCGTTTAAAACTATCCTATGTAAATGAAACCAATTCAGTATTAAAACGAGTTGCCTTGGTCCACTTTCCTGGCGCCGCAGTTGCTGGCTTAGGCGGCCCAGAATGGGTAAGCTTTATTCGTGAAAATGGCGAGTCGGCGCTTCTAACAACAGAGATTGCCGATGCGTTAAGTCATGGCAGATTTCAAACCAAGCTCGAGATCAATGTCGACGAAATGAATAACTTTGCAACTCAATGGATTGTCAGCCTTTATGATGCGCAGGGTCAAAAACAAACCGTGAGATCAAAGCCGCCAATCGCCGGGATAGAGGAAACTGCCTACTAATGCTGGAATTTACTTGGCCTTTAGTTTTTATTGCCCTGCCGCTGCCGTTCATCGTCTATCGCCTTTTAGCGAGAGCGCCACGACAAGATGCGGCTTTGTATGTACCGTTTTTCAGCACGCTGACTAGGCTGCAGTCCGATAATGAGAATATATCTAGCGGGCGCTTACTCAACCTAATTTGCTGCTGCCTTATGTGGATTTTATTGGTCTTAGCTGCGAGCCGACCACAATGGCTAGGAGACCCAGTCCAACTGCCCTCTACTGGCCGCGACCTGATGTTATCTGTAGATATATCTGGCAGCATGGAAGCTCAAGACATGGTGGTCGGAAATCGCCAAGCCTCACGAATCGATGTTGTTAAAGCAGTGGTCGGAGATTTCGTCGAGCGCCGCGAAGGTGACAGACTAGGCTTAATTCTATTTGCCGCCCATGCCTATATCCAAGCACCTTTAACCTTTGATAGAAAAACCGTAGGCACGCTGTTGGAAGAAGCCGATATAGGCATCATCGAAGAATCAGCCACCGCAATTGGTGACGCTATAGGGCTAGGGGTTATCCATTTACGGACCCGGCCGGAAAATAGCCGTGTCTTGGTTCTTCTTACTGACGGCGTAAACAATGCAGGTGCTGTGTCTCCTGAACAAGCAGGCAAGCTCGCTCAAACAGAGAACATTAAGATCTACACCATAGGTATTGGTGCCGACCAAGTAGTGCAGAGGACTTTTTTCGGCGCTAGAGCCATTAATCCATCGGCTGAACTTGATGAAGCGGTGCTCACCCAAATTGCTGAGTCCACTGGCGGCCGCTATTTTCGCGCGCGCGATGTCAATGATCTTGTGGAGATTTATGAAGAACTCGACCGCCTTGAAACAATTGAGCAAGATGAACAAACTTATCGGCCTACTAGAGTTTTGTTTTATTGGCCTTTGGGGGCCGCACTGATTATTAGTTTCTTGCTGGCGCTAGTCTCGATTCCTTGGTTATCCTTAACCGGTAGAGCTCGACTTAGCTCCACCGATGATGAATCAGATAACAACAGCAATACAGCAGGAAACCAAGCCTGATGGAAGTGATGATTCCTAGCAATCTGTTCGAACAATTCCAGTTTTTACGGCCACTTTGGTTGTTGGCGCTAATTCCCACGCTTATTTGTTTTCTGGCGATGTGGAGAATCAATTCCGTGGTTACCGCATGGGACAAAGCTATTGATAAGTCCCTACTCCCCTACCTATTGGATCGCAGTAAAAACGCGGCTCAGCGCACGCCTCTCTTCATTTTACTAGGCGCTTGGACTCTGGCAGTAGTTTCGATGGCCGGACCCGTTTGGGAAAAATTACCGCAGCCGGTTCAGAAACGAGAGGACGCATTAGTCATCGTTTTGGATCTGTCACTATCCATGTTTGCGCCCGATCATGAGCCAAGCAGACTGGATTTAGCAAAACGCAAATTAAGAGACATTCTAAACTTACGTAAAGAAGGCCAAACTGCACTGGTTGTCTATGCAGGTGATGCGCATACCGTGACTCCTCTTACTGACGACGTAGTGACCATCGCCGCCTTAGTACCCTCACTGAGCCCCAATATAATGCCATTGTTTGGCAGTAACCCGATGCTAGCTATTGATGCAGCAACAAAACTTTTAGACGATGTGGAGGCCAATCGGGGTAAGATCCTCTTAATGACTGACGGCATAAGCGGTTTTGATCAGGAAGCGTTGATCACCGCTCAAATCCAAGAAACCGACTACGAATTATTAATAATGGGAATTGGGACCGAAGAAGGTGCTCCGATACGGACCAGTGATGGCAATCTTCTCACTGATGAAGCCGGTACCATCATCATCCCAAAACTTAATAAAAACGTTCTGCAATCGCTGGCAAATCGCGTCAACGGTCGCTATCACGATATTCAGCTGGCCGATTCTGACCTAGCCTATTTATTGAGTGATCTGAACCCGCTGGACGACAATCAACTTAGTGATGTCGAAGAAGAGTTTGACGTCTGGTACGAAACAGGACCTTGGCTGCTTTTGTTAGTCCTTCCTCTTGCTGCTATGAGTTTTCGCAGAGGGTGGTTATTCTCCTTGTCATTAATTGTCGGGGGCGGCCTTTTACTACCCCCTCAGCAAGCACAGGCATTTGAGTGGCGCGACCTTTGGAAGACTAAGGATCAGCAAGCCGCGCAAGCCTACGCCTCTGACGAACACTCAGTAGCCGCCTCCCTATTCCGGTCTTTGGGCTGGCAAGGTGCCGCTAACTACAAGTCTGAAAACTACGAAGCAGCAGTCGCGGCATTCTCAGCAGACCCTTCAGCAGACGGCAATTATAATAGAGGTAACTCACTGGCCTTAACAGGCAATTATGAGGAGTCCATTGCAGCCTTTGACGCAGCCATAGCGCTTGAACCTGATCACACTGACGCCATCGCCAACAAAGAAATCATTGAACAATTATTAGAGCAACAAGAATCAGAGGAAGGCGAGAACCAAGAAGGCGATAGCCAAGAAAACCAATCCGAGCAAAATTCAGAAAGTGAATCACAAGAGCAAGAAGAGAATAGCGAGCAGCAAGAACAGCAAAGCCAAGAAGGCAACGAAGATCAGCAAGAGCAGGAGCAACAGAACCAGCCTCCTGAGGAACAAGAGAGCTCTGAATCCAATAGCGAGCAGAACACCCCAAGCGAAACTAGCAATGAAGAGTTTGAAGAACAACAAGCGTTGGAACAATGGTTAAGGCGAATAGAAGATGATCCTGGCGAATTGCTGCGCAGGAAATTCCGCTATCAATACCGGCAGCGACAACTTAACGGTACTGCAGGTGCTGCAAGCGGCGGGCAAATTTGGTGAGCAATCTACTTAAATTATTTAGCAGCGCCATTCTCGCCCTGTGTTGTTTAGTTGCTTCAGCACAGGAAATCGATGTTTCTGTTGATAGAACTGAATTGGCCAGAGGGGAAACTCTGGTTTTCACTATTCGTGTCTTTGATCAGCGTCAGGGCATGCAATTAGATCTCACGCCTCTTACAGCAGACTTTGATGTTCTCGGGACAAGAACTTCGAGCCAAATAAGAAGTATCAATGGCACCGTAGAGGCATGGACAGATTACATAGTCACCCTCTTTCCTCTGAGCGAAGGTGCGGTGATTATTCCAGCTCTAAATATCAACAATGCCACCACTGATGCTATCGAAATCACTGTCTCTAATCAGGGGCCTCGATCTAATCAATCAAGCGAAGAGCTCTTTCTTGAAATCGAAGTGAATAAAGACTCGGTGTATGTCCAGGAGCAGCTGCTTTTTAGTGTTCGCTTGTTTTACACAATAAACGGAATAAGAAACCCACAGTTTACTGAATTAGAAATGCCTGACTCTGTTATTCAATTAATAGGCTCGCCCAATCAATATGAAAAATTAATCGATGGCGTGCGCTATGGAGTCTACGAGAAGCGTTATGTCATTTTTCCTCAGCGCAGCGGCCCGCTAGAAGTTCCTGACATTTTATTTCGCGGAGAGGTGACCGACGGCTCTAGCAACTTCGTCTTTCGAAATTTAAACACCCGCCGGGTCACTGCCTTTATCGAAGGAATTACAGTGGATATAAAAGAGAGACCTGCCGCTGCCCTGAACAGGAACATGTGGCTGCCAGTGACAGATTTAAGATTAGAGGAAACTTGGAGCACCGATTTAAGCGAACTTGAAATTGGAGAATCTGCCGTAAGAACTATCGCTATGATAGCTGACGGATTAGATGGTGCTGTGCTGCCGCCATTTCTAAGCGGTGATATAGACGGTGTTAATCAATACCCAGAACCTGCTGACATTCAAAGAACATTTGTAGATGGTAGCATTGTCGGAACTAGAATTGAGACCGTCTCAATCGTAGCGACTGACGCAGGTCTTATCGAAATTCCAGAGATTTCAATTCCTTGGTGGAATGTTGAAACCGATCAGCAAGAAGTCACCATCGTGCCAGCCACTCGTTTTACAGTCGCCAGCCCGGAGGGGGAATTACCTTCCGAACAAGCTATCGCAAGTACCCTCGACATAGAAGATATTCGAGATACAACACCGGTTCTGGACTTACAAGGCATCGAGGATCAAGCTGAAGCGGAATACATTGAAGTAGAATCTTTTTGGTTGAACCTGCTAATTGCGGGCGCCTTAGCAATTGTAGCTTTAAGCATATACAAACTAGTGATTACCCCGCGACAAAAGGAACTTGGCGACTATGTAGGCCAAAAAGCCTCCTTAATTGCATCGAAGTATGACCCAATCAACAACGAGAAAACCGCTTATAAGCAACTTACCCGGGCATGCGCTAGTGGTGATTTACAAAAAGTACGTAAGACCTTAATAGTCTGGTGTAAGCATTACTTAGAGAACAATAGCGTGCGCACCATGGAAGATGTTCTTAGCCAAACTACCGCGCCTGCGCTGGCGCTGCAGGCACAGGAAATTCAAACGGCACTTTTCACGCCAGGCAAAAGTCAGTGGCAACCAGTTGAGTTCCTCAATTTAGTGAAGGCGCTACGCGGTGAAAAAGCGAAACATGCCAGACAGCGCTTAACTCAAGAGAAATACTCGCTTCCACCCTTGTACAAAACGTAAGGCTAAAGAGCCTATTCTAGGGTGGGAACGTGAGTTGAAACGCCGTTTTTAGAGAGAGCCCAATCACTAAGATTCTCTTATCAAATAAATCAAAGACTCTAAAAAATTTGAGACCGAATTAGCTTATGAGTTCAAATTCACGACTCGTATATTCCACCTCAGGCGACAATAGCTGCAAGCAATGCGGCAAAGTTCTGGCAAAATGTCGCTGCGAAAAAAAACCTACGCTGCCAGCACACTCAGATGGCATCATCAGATTATCTCGAGAGACCAAAGGCCGTAAAGGCAAAGGCGTCACTTTAATAAGTGGGTTTGAGCTAAATGAAAAAGAATTGAAAAATCTAGCCAAGAAATTAAAGACGCTCTGCGGTTCTGGCGGAACGGTTAAAAACGGGATCATTGAAATACAAGGCGACCACCGCAGTGCTCTACAAGAAACATTAGCTAAGGACTATACTGTAAAAATCGCAGGAGCTTAGGCTACTGCCAATTAGGCAGACTGTTAAACTTTAGTCTAAGTAGACAGCGATGTTTTAAGTAGCGCTTTTTTTAGCTGACGCCCATACCGTTTAATCTGCTTAGCCTGGCTAACAATTTCCGACTCTGCCACTTGTTTACGTTGATAACTAATCTCAACGTAAAGCCTAGTGACTTGCATCATAATGCCTCTCAAATCTGGCCGAGCTGCGACTACCCTATCTCGATAGGCTATTGGGCCTTCTCCTCTCATTCTACCTAAGCCAATCTTCTCTAAATCCTTACTCATTTTGTTATAAAGAGAGAGCACCGGTCCGTGTTTGCTTCTTGGCTCAAATCGAATTACCGAAGAAGCAACAACAATAACCACGACACTGGCCAAGCCAAATAAAAGAAATAGTATTTTTTGCTCTGTAACTTCACCGAATATTTTTTCGAAAAACTCAAATTGAACATCCTCGTCATAATTAACAACGCGTCTATTCCATTCATATTCAAGCGCATCGAGCCGCAACCTAAGCGAATTTATCCAGTTTATACTGCCCAGACCAGAGGTAGAAAAAAGAGATTGCTCAAGAAAAGCAGGATCGTCCCGCAGCGCCGCTTCCACTCCCAGCCTTACTCTGTCTGGAGACACCGCGCCGGTAGGATCAAAGCGAACCCAGCCTTCATCTTCCAACCAAACTTCATTCCAAGCGTGGGCATTGTATTGATAAACCATCATGTAGTTTTCAAAGGGGTTTAATTCAGCGCCTTGATATCCAATGACGACTCTAGCCGGTATTCCTGCTGCGCGCATGAGATAGGCAAAGGTGCTTGAATAGTGTTCACAAAACCCCTCTCTAGTTTCAAACAGAAAATCGTCAATTCGATCATTTCCCAAAAGCGCAGGGTTTAAGGTATAAAAATATTCGTTCTGGCTGAAGTGACTCAATACAGCCATTACGTAATCACGATCAGTGGTCACTGATGATCGCAGTTGACGAGCGAACTCCCTACTTTGACTATTACCACCACTAGGCATTTCAAGGTTTTGGCGGCGCACTCGATCAACCAACACAAAGTCAGTCTTACTTTGAAGGTAAGAACGAAGATCATAGCTCAGCCGCTGAGTGACCAAACCACTGTTAAAGAGTTCGAAGTTTCTACTTTGAAATAAATCATCATCAATGGCTTCAGCGAGATGCAGTCCATACACCCAGGGCTGCTGCGTAGCCTCTAGAATAATATTATAATCAAGCGCAGCACCGCCCCTGCTCATTCGACCTTCCCATTGCAACTGCTTATCTGCACGCGCAGATGCAATAGAAAAAGATGAACGACTGCGCTCTCGGCGCCATGTTTCACCATCAAAATCAGTTAATACCAAGCCCCGCCAATAAAGTAACTCGTGCGCCGGAGCCTCACTATTTTCAAACTGAACCCGGAACGCCAGATCTCCTGAACGACCTAAACTGCTAATATCTCCGGGTGACATCTCATTAGATACCCCAGTAGATGCGCCGCTGCTCTGAATGGGGACAGCCCACAGTGGTGCGATACGAGGAAACACATAAAACAGAACAACAGCTAAAGGCATAGCCTGTAATAGAATCTTGCCTGCCATTTTGCTCGTGCCCCAATTATCCGAGACATTAATGGAACGATTAAGCGCGATCATAGCGCCAAGAATAACTAATATAGCGCCCAAGCTGTAAACTGTGGCGACAATACTCTGAGAGTATAAAAAAGCGACCATCGTCATGACAAAACACAGCGATATAACAACATAGATATCGCGCTTTTGCTTCATCTCTATAAGTTTGAAGACAAAACCTAGTGCGAGTAATGCCGCTGCGCTGTCCAAACCAATACCTATCGAGCGCATCTGGGTGATTGAAACAGCCAGCGTAAAAAGAACAATTAGTATTCGCATCCAGCGACCTGGATAGCTGAGCTTCCCACTGAAAATCAACACACGCCAAGCTATGCAAACTGCGGCAATAATACTTATCCAGGCAGGCATGCGAACGCTCTGCGGCGCTAGTACTACTGCCACAGAAAGTAATATCCAGATCAAGGCCGAGCGTGGTATTTGATAGCTCAAGTCCATGCTTTCAGATTACCTTTCTGTTCAATGAATTTGAAAACAAGGCTGCCTTAGGAGCATCGGCTTTTATGAACATCAACTATTACCATCATCTGCATTACCAAATAGAGCTAACGTTCTCAATACTTTTGCTCTGTGTTCGGGGCCAACTCCCGGTGCAATTTCAAGCCCCGGGAGCTTAAGCCCAAACGGACTTCCCCCCTTCGCAAGTTTGACGGTACAGAAGCATATACGGGAGAGCCTTTCTTCAACGCTGCCATAAAACCTATCCCAATCCAACCATACCTGACTGTCAACATAGTCGACAAATTGTTTTAGCTGCATACCCTGACCTCTTGCAACATTCTTCCACGCTACCTGGCGCAGCGAATCTCCGGGGACGTAATCACGCAGACCGTAATAATCTTCACTACCAGAGACAACGAAAGCTGACTCTTCTTCACTAGCCGACCCACCGCTCAATTCTGCCATCGAAAAAATCACTGGCTTAGGATACACAATGCACTGTAAATCTAAATCAACGACAGACCAGGCCCGGCAAAGACCTAATGGGAAGTGAGTCGTTATCCTCAGCAGCGGGGCTTTAAAACAACCTCTTTCATTTGTCTTTATGAAAACTTCCACCAGTTCTTGGTCGTTCTTGATCAGATCAACATAGGTGGCATGAGAGTCAGGGAAGTTAAGTTTAAGAGCTTCGTGGTTACGGCCGGAAAAACGGCTTAACTCAATCTTAAACGCAGCCTGATCCTCGCAGAATACCGCAGGGCTAGACAGACCTTGAAGCTTTAGCTGGTTTAAATTATTAAAGCCATGGAGGATTGCAAGGATGAAGATACTTATCATTAGAAAAGCAAGGCCAAAGGCTAGACTAACGGCATAGTTAATTGCAGCAACAAAAACCAGGCTTGCCGCAAAGACAAACATCAAGCCGCTGCGGGTAGGCAGGATATAAATTATTCGCCGGTTTAAGGTAACTTTTTGTTTGCGCTTAACCCGAGCCGCCATCCAGCGAGAGAATCTCGCTTTAAGAGCAGAGCGGACGTTCAGAGTTTTAATTCGCATAGTGCGTCCGCCGTCAATAATGACGTATAACAATGTGAATCTAGTCGATGACATCCACTTCATTCAGCATACGTTGAACCAAGGCTAATCCGCTGCTGCCCTCATCATCTGAGATTCCACGTAAGCGGTGAGCAACAACCGCTGGCAATATCGTTTGCAAATCCTCAGGTATGACATGATTGCGTCCGCTCATTAAAGCCCAAGTTTTGGCCGCTCGCATCATCGCCAAGCTCCCTCTTGGGGACAAACCAATATGGTATTCTTCCTTGCCTCGGGTGAAAGCGATGAGTCGTTGCACATAATCCAGAAGACTTTCACTTGCGAGCACTTCAGCCGATTGTTTTCTAAACTGCTCAATATCAGCAAGCGATAAGCACTGAGAAACTTCTTGGATTTTATCTCGTTCGGTAGACATTTCAAGTAGCTCACGCTCAGCCCTTTGATCCGGATAGCCAAGCTTAAGGCGCATTAAAAAACGGTCAAGCTGTGATTCGGGCAATGGGTAAGTGCCAGAAAGGGTCGATGGGTTTTGCGTTGCGATAACAAAAAATGGATCCGGCAACCTACGCGTTTCGCCGTCCACAGTCACTTGCCGTTCTTCCATTGCTTCTAATAGTGCGCTTTGAGTTTTAGGCGTAGTTCTGTTGATCTCATCAGCCAGTACTAGCTGACTAAAAATCGGACCCGGGTGAAAAGTAAATTGAGAATTGGTTTGATCGAAGATCGAAATACCCAAAATATCTGCAGGCAATAAATCACTGGTAAACTGAATGCGCTTATAATTCAGACCTAAGGCTTTTGCTAAGGCATAGGACAATGTGGTTTTACCCATGCCCGGAAGATCTTCCACCAATAGATGTCCGCCAGAAAAAAGGCAGCAAAGAGCTAAGCGGATTTGATGCTCCTTGCCTAATAGCGCCTTCCCTACTTCGGCAACAGCTTTAGCAACTAATTTTGAGGAGTGGCTTTCGCTTATTTCGACACTAGAGGGCACTGACTTTTCAGCATTGATAGAGAACATAGAATTCCGCTAATGTTAGCTTATCCGGTAAAACATCTGATGAAATTTTATTAAATCGGTGTTTCAGTTAGCCTTTCAAGAGTCGTTGTGAAAATCTGCGACTAGGTTTTGCTGCTTACTCTGACCGTTTTTTTTTCTGGATTTCTTTGCTGAGTCGTTGCGAGCGTGTTCTAAACGCTTTAAGTAAACTTCGTCTACCCCCGCTGTCACATAATCGCCATCAAAGACTGAACACTCAAATCTTTCAATATCTGAATTCCCTTCCGATGCCGCAGATATTAAATCACTTAGATCTTGATAGATTAACCAGTCGGCCCCGATAAGTTCTTGGACTTCTTCATCGGTTTTTCCAGCAGCGATTAGTTCAGAGGCAGATGGCATGTCAATACCATAGACATTTGGGTAACGAATAGCCGGTGCTGCAGACGCGAAATAAACTTTTTTCGCGCCTGCATCTCTAGCCATTTGAATAATTTGCTTGCAGGTAGTGCCACGAACAATTGAGTCATCCACCAGCAATACGGTTTTACCTCTAAACTCTAAATCAATAGCATTGAGCTTTTGTCTAACCGATTTTTGCCGTTGCTTTTGGCCTGGCATAATAAAAGTTCTGCCTATGTACCGGTTTTTTACAAAACCTTCGCGATACTTAAGGCCTAAGCGATTGGCTAGCTCTAGCGCTGATGTTCTGCTGGTATCAGGTATTGGGATGACTACGTCGATATCATGATCGGGCCGCAGTTTCAGTAATTTATCTCCTAGCTTTTCGCCCATGCGTAACCGTGCCTTGTACACGGAAATACCATCCATGAAAGAATCAGGGCGAGCAAAATAAACATGTTCAAAAATACAGGGCGCGTGCACAGCGGATTCTGCACAAACTTTAGTATGCAGCTTGTTGTTAACATCAATATAAACTGCTTCACCTGGCGCCACATCTCTCTCAAGGGTAAAGCCTTGCGAGTCCAGAGCGACACTCTCAGACGCAATCATATACTCTTTGCCAGAGTCAGTGATTCTTGAGCCAAATACCAGTGGCCGAATTCCATTAGGATCTCTAAAGCCCACGATGCCATATCCAGTAATCATTGCAACCGCCACATAGCCTCCTCGGCAACGTTTATTGACCTCGGCCACGGCGGCAAAAATATCATCTGCCTTTGGTACTATTTTCCCCTGCAAACGTAGCTCGTGTGCAAATACGTTCAATAACACTTCAGAGTCCGAATCGGTGTTCATATGGCGCAAGTCTTCTTTAAAGAGTTCGCGACTTAGCTCTGATGAGTTAGTGAGATTGCCATTATGAGCAAGCGAGATGCCGTAAGGAGAGTTGACGTAAAAAGGTTGAGCTAAGGCTGGGCTAGAGCCACCCGCTGTCGGATAGCGAACATGCCCTATTCCCATCTGCCCTGTCAGGCGGCGCATATGACGCGTGCTGAACACGTCTTTTACCAAGCCATTATCTTTGCGCAGATTTAACTTGCGGTTATCGCAGGTCATTATTCCCGCTGCGTCCTGACCCCGATGCTGCAATACAGTTAAGGTGTCATACAAACAGACCCCTACATCGTCGCTCGTCACTACTCCAACTAAACCGCACATACTTGGCTCCAATTGCGAAATTCTGTCTTAAATGACAGGTTAAACGCTATTTACGTCCTCAATATCGATATATAACTGCGTCCACTCTATCAACGATAGTCCATAGGGAATCAATTGTGATTCTTGCCACTGCGGCGTTTCATTGACGAAGGCACCGGTGATAAACAGAATAACAACGATTATCACTGCGCCTCTAACAACGCCAAAAGCCCCTCCCAACAGACGATCTACTAGCTTTAATCCGGTAAAGTTCAGCAATTTTGAAATCAAATGATTTATCAATGTACCCATCATCATGACAAGAACAAAAACAATTGCAAAAGCGGCAACATAGCGCGCACCTTCGTTATTAATAAGACTACTCATAAAGTCAGCAAGCAGGCCGCTGTACAAGCGAGCTAGAGTTAACGCGGCGATCCAAGTCACTAACGACAGAACTTCTTTAACTAACCCACGCCAGATGCCAAACAGGCAAGACAAGCCTGCAATAACGAGAATAATTGCATCAACTTCGTTCAAGGAAGCAATAATCAAACCCTCTACTAAGGAATACCAATGGTATAGCGAACTACATAACCCGCAAGCTCGAATTCATCCTGAAGTTCTTTTTGATAATCATCAACGCGATTTCTATCTAGCCAAGGACCCACAAATACTGCCGTCAAAGTTGCCTCTTCTCGACCGATATCACGGACATAGGCCTTATAGCCTGAATTCAGTAAGCGCTCGAGAAGTTTAGTGGCATTGTCTTGATCAGAAAAAGTTCCTAACCGTACACTCCAGCCTTGAGGCAGGCCGTCAGGGCCCAGCTGCGGCGCTTCCCTCAGATAGCCTAGTGTGGAATCAACAACTTCTGAATCCTCGGAACCGAGCTCTGGTGCTGTTTGAGTGCCTCGCTTAGCTGACGACTCATCTATTATCGCCGCTACTATGGAATCTATTGTTACTGCTGAGTTTGTTGGCTCGATTTCGCTAGGATCTAGCCCAGTATCATCGCTTGCAGGCAGAGCTGCAGCGAAATCTGGTTGGTTAGCAATAATTACCGGCCGCGTCGGCACAGGATTTGCCATCGGAATAATGATAGGTGCAGGCGGAATGCGGCTAACGATTTGCGTGTCGTAACTCCCCTGACCATCAAAAATTATGGGCAAAAAGATCAGGGCTAATGCGATTAGCACCACTGAGCCGGCGATTCTCTGTTTAGTTGCTTGCTGCAAACTAGGCTGCTCTCGAGTGCTCTCTGGCAATGGCTACGGTATGAAACGATCCAACAACGACAACTGTATCACTAGAATCCGCCGCTAAACAGGCCGCTTGGCAAGCCTCCAAGACCGTCTCGAAAGGCTTAAAAATTAACTCAGGAAAAGCCATATCTAGCCTTGTCTGGGCTTTTTCAAGAGAAAGTGCACGTTGGTCATCAATCTGCGCAATATACCAGATATCGACACTAGATTGTAAAGAAACCACTATACCTTCGATGTCTTTATCTGCAAGCACTGCCAAAACTGCGATTATCTTAGCTGTTTCGGGGGATTCTTTTCGCAGCATTTGTAACCGTTGATTGAGCAACTGCGCGGCTGCAGGATTATGTCCCACATCTAACAGCATCTGTTGCCCACTAACGTTGTCAACACGCCTCTCGAACCGGCCAGGATGCTTAATGCTGGCGACAGCGCTATTAAGGCTCTGCGTATTAAGCGTCACTTCCAACAAATTTAAGGTTTGAATGCACGCAGCAACGCTTCCGGGATGTAAATCCCCGCAGTTTGCAATTTCGAGCGTAGCTGGCTCACCAGCCAGGGCAACCCCCGACCAATTCATTCGATTGGTCTGTGCTTGTCTGGTTAATTTGAAATCGAACACTTCTCCGAGAACATATAGCGGGCTACCTAGTTCGTTAGCACGCGCCCTGATACTTAACGGCATTGTGTAATCTGCATAGACCGTAGGTACATTGCTGCGCATGATTCCTGCTTTCTCAAAGCCTATTTTTTCTAGGTCACTGCCTAACCAGTCTTGATGATCGAGGCTAATACTGGTAATTACCGCAAGGTCAGGATCGATCATGTTAACAGCATCGAGGCGCCCGCCAAGACCCACCTCTAAAAGTGCAAAATCTATTGGCTTTTGTGAAAAAATCCACAGCGCGGCTAAGGTGGCGTATTCGAAGTAAGTCAAGGAAGTTGTACCGCGGGCCGCTTCGATTTCCACGAAAGCGCGACAAATCAATGCGTCGTCAACATCAACCGCGCGAACACGAATCCGCTCGCTAAATTGATGGATGTGGGGGGAAGTGTAAGCACAAGTGCTAAAGCCTGCCGCTTCTAGAAACGACTCTAAGTAGGCGACACAGCTTCCTTTGCCATTGGTGCCGGCAATAGTTATTACGCGAGTTGCTGGCTTGCCCAAATTCAGGGTATCAGCAACTTCTTTAATTCGGTCAAGTCCCAGCTCTATATTTCGTGGATGGACTTTGGAGATATGATCAAGCCACTCACTTAGAGTCAATGTAGTGCCACTATTCCTCATCTAGTTTTTTAGGTTTAGCAGCCTCATCGGAACTAGACTCAAGGACAATAACGCCTTCATTAGCCACATCAACCTCTACAGTTGAAGGTTCTGGCTGCGGCACTGACTTAGGCTGTGGCGTCAAATGCATCAGCTTCTCTAGCATTGAAGCGACTTTAGATGACAAATCTCGACGGTGAACGATCATATCGATTGCGCCGTGCTCCAATAAAAACTCACTACGCTGAAAACCCTCAGGTAACTTCACCCTCACTGTTTGACGGATAACATCTGGGCCGGTGAAGCCTACTAAAGCATTAGGTTCGGCGATGTTAATTTCACCTAGCATCGCTAGGCTCGCCGACACACCCCCGTAAACCGGGTCAACCATGATCGATATATAGGGTAATCTCGCCTCACGAAGCTTTTCCAATGCAGCTGAGGTTTTTGCCATCTGCATTAGTGACAGAAGGGCTTCTTGCATCCTCGCGCCGCCACTCGTGGAAAAACATACCAACGGCAAGCCTTCCTTAATACAAATATTGACGGCCCGCGTGAACTTTTCACCAACCACAGCTCCCATAGAGCCGCCTATAAAACCAAATTCAAATGCGGCAACGATGGCCGGCACACCCTTTATCGAACCCTTCAATACTACCAACGCGTCCTTTTCTCCAGTTGCACGCTGAGCTGCAACCAAACGGTCTTTATATTTTTTGAGATCCTTAAACTTAAGTAGATCAACCGGCTCAATATCTGCATCCTGCTCAATTTGCTCACCCGGATCGAGAAACAGCTCCAGCCGGCGCCGAGCGGTAATTCGAAGATGATGATCACATTTAGGACATACTTCGTGATTCTCTGAGAGCGATTTTTGGTACAGCATCGCGTCACAGCGCGGGCATTTCTTCCAAACCCCTTCTGGCACCATCGTGCCCTTCTTTTTGGCGGCGGCTCCAGAGGTGGAAATTGACGGTAAAATCTTATCTATCCAGCTCAAAATATTTTCCTGTATGTCAGTCGCGGTGTAGGCTGCTAGCTCATTTGGTCCAAGGCATCTCGAACGTCGCTAATCATAGCTGTGGTCTGGCTAATTGGGAACTCAGAATTACTTTCATGTTCAGTCAATTTAGCTATTTCTGTGACCAAAGCACTGCCGATAATTACGCCATCGGCGAGTTCAGCCATCGCAGTTGCACTTTTTCCGTCTTTTATCCCAAACCCGACCATAATTGGCAAATCGGTCATATCTCTTAAATTCTTAATCTTGTCAGCAACCGACGCGTGATCTATCAAGGCGGCACCGGTGACACCCTTAAGAGAAACGTAATAAAGATAACCGCTAGTCACTTTAACAATGCTTTGCGCCCTTTCTTTAGTAGTGGTCGGTGCAATCAAATAAATAGTGTCAATATTTACAGCCCTTAACAAGCCGTGCAGCTCTTTGGACTCGGCGGGAGGCATGTCAACGAGTAAAACACCATCAACATTGGCGTCGCTAGCAAGCTCAACAAACCTTTGATAGCCCATAATCTCTACAGGGTTGAGATAACCCATCAAAACTACCGGAGTATTGGTGTTTTGGTCACGGAATCGTTTGACCAAGCCTAATACATCGATCAGCGACACACCTTGTTTCAAGGCCCGCTCGACCCCCTTCTGAATAACAGGCCCATCAGATGACGGGTCACTAAACGGCACACCCAGTTCAATAATATCGGCACCGTCTTCAACCAACTGATGCATTAGCGATAGACTGGTATCAATGTTCGGGTCACCGGCCACTATATAGGGGATGAGTAATTTCCGTTTAACGGCTTTGGCGTCACTTATTACTTTAGTTATATGGCTCATTATACTTACAACGTTATCCCTTCAATTTTAGCCACTGTTTCAATGTCCTTGTCGCCTCGCCCCGAGACATTAATTACTATCGTTTGCTCAGGGTCCATGCGTTTCGCTAAGTCCATTGCATAGGCGATTGCATGACTAGTCTCAAGAGCAGGGATAATACCTTCTAATCTGGTCATTTTATGAAAAGCAGCCATCGCTTCAGTATCAGTTGCGGCGACATAATTAACCCGCTTAATGTCTTTCAACCAAGAATGCTCGGGCCCAACACCGGGATAGTCTAAACCCGCCGATACTGAATGAGTCTCCATTATTTGGCCACCCTCATCGGTCATTAAATAGGTTCGATTACCGTGCAATATCCCAGGCTTGCCGTTGCCACTTAAAGGCGCTGCATGTTGATTTGTATCTAAACCATAGCCACCTGCCTCCACTCCGTACATCCCCACATCAGTATCGTGCAGGAACGGGTGAAACATACCTATAGCATTTGAGCCGCCACCAACGCAGGCAACAAGCGCATCGGGCAATTGCCCGATTTGATCTAAACACTGAGCTTTAGTTTCCCTACCGATAATACTCTGAAAATCTCGCACCAGCTGGGGGTAAGGATGCGGACCGGCGACGGTGCCAATAATATAATAAGTGTTATCAACGTTAGCCGCCCAGTCACGCAGCGCCTCATTCAAGGCATCTTTCAAAGTCTTTGAACCAGATTCGACAGAAATAACGTTGGCGCCCAAAAGCTTCATGCGATAAACATTAGGGGCCTGTCTGATGATGTCCTGAGCGCCCATGTATACATGACACTCCAGACCCATGCGAGCGGCGACCGTAGCACTAGCAACACCGTGCTGACCGGCACCTGTCTCGGCAATAATCCTGGTTTTCCCCATATGCTTGGCAAGCAATGCCTGGCCGATGGTATTGTTGATTTTGTGGGCACCGGTGTGATTTAAATCTTCTCGTTTAAGATAGATTTTTGCCCCACCGCAGTGAGTTGTTAATCGCTGCGCAAAATACAACGGCGACGGCCGACCAACATAATGTTTTAGATCATAGTCATACTGGCGCCAGAATTCTTTGTCAGCTGATAGTTCTTTATACACAGCCGCCAATTCTTCCACTGCCGCAACTAATGTTTCACCGACAAAAATGCCGCCGTAAGGACCGAAATGACCTGTAGCGTCAGGGCCATCGAATTGATCTATCTCTATCTCAGCTTGAGACACTTCGTACTCCTTCAATAAATTTTTTGATTAAGGCGATGTCTTTCTTACCGGGGGACGACTCAACCCCACTGCTTACATCAACGCCAAAAGGGCCTACACAGATGACCGCCTCTTGCACGTTGTCAGGATTCAAACCACCGGCCAGAACCAGTTTGATCTCCTCGCTTTGCGCTATCTTGATAGCCACATCCCAGTCGAAGAGCTTACCAGTTCCACCTGGCGCATCTTTCTCATAGGCATCCAGCAATACTAATTCTGACTCACGGTAAAGCCCTATAGACTTCTGTAAATTGGGATCTTTGCCTACACGAAATGCTTTCATCGTAGGAAGGCCAAAAGACTGACAATAAGCTGGCGTCTCTTCGCCGTGAAACTGGAGTAAATCGATCATGCCTGTAGCAATAACCTGATTAACCTCTTCCACAGTAGGATCTACAAACAAGGCAACAACAGTTACCTGCTTAGGTAAATCTCTAACAATACCTTCAATTTGATTTACAGAGATAGCTCGAGAGCTAGGCGGATAAAATACCAGCCCAATAGCATCTGCACCCAACTCACAGGCCGCTAACGCGTCGCTGTGCTGAGTGATCCCACATATTTTAATCCAAGTTTTAGACAAGGTAAGGTACAAGCTAAGTATAAGTATCGGTATAAGTACCGTGTTGGCACAAGGTTTACACGCGTTCAAGTTTACCAAACTAGAGTGCATTAGCCTAATTATGTGATGCCAAAACCGGAGGTTTTACTAGTCTAGCCGGACTTAATATATTGTCAGGGTAACCTACTTCAACAAGGTATAGCCCCTGCGGAGGAGCTGTTATAGCAGCTTGCGTTCTATCTTTTGCCGCTAACAAGCCTTCAATCCATTCGGGGCTTTTCTCTGCGCTGCCTACCGCCAGCATAGAACCCATAATATTCCGGACCATGTGCTGCAGAAAAGCATTCGCGCAGATAGAAAACACTAAAAACTCACCATACTTGGAAAAGGATGCCTCAATAATACATCGATTGGCTGTCTTTGACTGGCATCCAGCTGCTCGAAACGAGCTGAAATCATGTTCTCCCAGTAGAAATTGTGCCCCTGAGTTCATTGCATCAATGTCTAAGTTTCTGCGCTGAGTAGTCACCAGATCTGCGACCAGTGCAGACGCTATTGATCTGGTATGTAGAACATAATTATAACGGCGGTAGACTGCACTGAAGCGCGCATGAAATTTGTCGTCTACTACAAGCGCCTTAGTCACTCGTATTGTTGGTGGCAATAGGCTGTTTACACCCAACTCCCAGGCTTTAATTCCGCGATCGATTGGGGTATCAAAGTGGACGATCTGCGAAGTCGCATGAACCCCTGAGTCAGTTCGTCCAGCGCAAATGACCACTATGGTTGAATCAGCGACCTTACTAAGCGCTCCTTCAAGTGCGCCTTGGACCGTCGCCAATAATGGAGATTTTTGTCTTTGCCAGCCTGAAAACTTTGCCCCGTTGTATTCGACACGCAGTGCAATTCTGGTGGTAGCTGAATAGTTGTCGCCGCCAGCTTGCGCTGGCTTGGATTGATTGGGGGTATTTGGGTTAGTCACTATGGCTGGTGATCAAGTTAGAGGCGATTGCAAAATAGCAGCCTCAGTCTGAGCTGGACTTCAAGGTTTCCATTAGTTCCCGAGCTTCCTTGGTTTGAGCTTCGGTACCTTCTGCGATGACTTCCCGCAAAATTTCTTGCGCGCCCTCTGCATCGCCCATCTTCTGATAGGCGTATGCTAACTCCAGCTTGGTGGCAGTCTCATCTTCATCAGAGAGGCTTTCTGGGTCGCCCTCAAAGTCTGTCGCCTCAAAAGCAATATCATCTTCAGATAAGAACTCTAAGTCGTCGCCAGCTGCTGCTGGCGAATCAGCCACGGGATCCGCCTTAGCCTGTGGCTCATCAAACTTATCATCAAGGCTAAACGTTTCATCATCAGCTGCTGAATCGAGACTAACGCTGGGCTTCGCTAGGCTTTCATCACTGCCTACGTCACTATCCGCTTCGCTGTCCAAATCCAAGTCCAAGTCCAAGAAATCATCGTCAGTTAGCCCAATTCCTACATCACTAACATCAATATCATCTGCGTCAATATCATCTGCGTCAATTTCAAGCTCATTCAGATCAAAATCAAAATCATCTTCAATCGCGGCTGGATCATTGGCTGGGGCGGCATTACCAGACCCGTTAGCATCGCCGAAATCTAAACTAATTTCATCTTCCGACTCTTCTGAAGCTTCTGATTTCTCACTGGCGGTAGCAGTGGAATCATCATCTAAATCAAAGTCAAAAGCGTCATGATCAGCTATCGCCTCGGGCTCGGCCTTGGCGTCCGCGCTATCGAAATTAAAGTCCAACACATTGTCGTCGTCCTCAACATCATTAACAGGCTCGTCGTTAGGAACAGATTCTGGCGCCGAGTCAAATGAGAAAGTCTCTAAATCTAACTCTTCTTCTATCACCGCAGGCTCTTCTTCAGCCGGATCGGCAATCTCAAATTCCAATGTGTCAATTTCTAAATCTTCTGGGTCTTTGCTGTCGCCCCCGGAAAAATCGGATTCAACGGGGTGATCAAATTCCAAAGTTTCAATATCAACTTCGTCATCAATCGGCTCCGCTATCAATTCAGGTTGAGCCGCTTTACCAGCTTCACCAAGGTCAAAGTCTACCTCATTGGCTGCGGCACTTTTTTCTTCCTCGTCAGGCTTTTCCGCCGCAGACTCTGAAATATCAGGCTCCGGCTCAGCTCCCAGATCGAACATTAAGTCGATAGCATCTGGTTCAGTCTCTTCAGTTATATCATCCAAAGAAACGTCAAGGGGCTTTGAGGTTTGTGTTTCTTCAATAGAGTCATCGGCAATATGAAAGGCATCATCTTCGAAAGAATCTAAATCGATTCCTAAGTCGTCTAGGAAAGAAGCAGTCTCCGCTTTTTCGCGCCTTGTTTCAGCCTCATTATCAAAACTGTCTTGACCCTGTGGCTCGACAATAGTGTTGACAGCAAGATCTTTTCGCAGGCTATCTATCTTTCCATTTATAGCTGGATCATTCTCTTTTTGCAGTGTCTCCGCCTGCATTTCGAAGGCCGACAAGTCACCGCGTGCAGCGATCACTTCTAACCTTTTCAGCAATAACTGAGAGTCGCCAGGGCTCTGCCTAAGCGCCTGCGCTAACAATAAGTCCGCCTGCTCTAACTGGTCATTTTCAACTAGCAGATCAACTTCAGACCCAATATCTTGATCAGCATTAAGGACCGGGTCAGCAAATATTTCCGAGTCCCTCTGAGACTGTCCGCCAATACTGATAATGTCATCTAGCTCGCTATCAAGTTCAGCCTCTCTATAGTCATGAAATTCTGCCCCCATCGCGGCGTCACTACCGTCGTTATCTTCCGTGACATCTTTGGCATCTGTGACACCCTTAAACTCATCTTCTTTAATAGTATCGAGTTCTTCTTCATCTGGCTGCTTGGTCTTATTGCGCATCACCAAGAACCCGGCGAGCAACAGAATAACAGCAACCACGGCTGCAATAAACGCGATGGAATTACCCATCAGCGTTCTCAACAAGCTATCTACCAATCCACTAGGCTGCGTTTCGGCTATTTCCGCTGAAATCGTAGCCGCGCTTTGTAGCTCTTGTGCTTGACGCTCTGCCTCTGCGGCGGCGTCTGCCAGAGATTGCTGAAGCTGAGCCAATTGCAAGTCACGTAATCTGATAATCTCTTGTGCGGCCGCAATCTGTTCATCAAGCTCGGCGAGTCTGGACTCTAATTCTTCCTTTTCTATGCGGGCCCGATCTGCGTCTTCTGCCCGCAGCGCCAACTGGTTTTCCAATTCCGAAATACGCCCATCAAGCACAGTGTCGTCAGCATCTTCCATGACGCCAGCACCACCAGCGCTATCTGCATCAATGTCTGAAGTAATAACACTAAGCTGCCCACTCGCTTCTTCGTCTTGCGCAGGCACAGCATTTGATGGTGCAGCCAAAGGCTGAACATCAGTTGTAACTTGTTGATTTTGCCTGCTTACCTCTGCAACTGCTTCACGCTGCCCAATAGCTTGAATTTCTGTGATGGATGGTACTCGAAGTACTTCGCCACTACGTAGCCTGTTGATGTTGCCACCAGTGAAAGCATCAGGGTTAAGTTCTTGAATCGCGAGCATAGTTTGTTGAATGCTCACGCTATTGTCTGGGCGAACTCGCAAAGCAATGTCTGACAGAGTATCAGAAGGCCCTGTCATCAGGGTTTCAGGGGCGGGTGCGACTTCGTCTGCTTGCTCTGCCTCGACGGGCTCTTCGGAAACTGTGTCGCCGGAAGCATCCACTAAATCATCGTTAGCTGACTCATCTGTGATTTCAGACTCGGCTACTAATTCTTCTGAATCATTATCAATTATGTCTTCGGGTGCTTCTTCCAGCTCAGCAGAGGGCTCTGAATCGTCCGCTGATTCGACAACCGGCTCTTCTTCAGCTGACTGTGGGTCAGTTTCAGCGGCGGTATTTTGTGTTAAAGCAATGGCAGCATCGTCACTTGAGTTAGCCGCTTGGTTTGAGGCATCAAGTGCCGCGGCATCCGCAGTTGAAGTTTCTTCTACCGATGGGCTTTCTGTTGAAGTCTCTTCTACCGATGGGTCTTCTGTTGAGGCTTCTTCTACTGATGGGTCTTCTACTGATGGGTCTTCTGTTGGGGTGTCTCCTGCATTTGGCGCAGCAATGACTTCTGGTTGAATTATTGGTTGAACAGAGGGAGCTGAACTAGTCGGTGCCACTACAGCAGGCTCAGCAATCTGCGGCGCCGAGCGTGGGGGCAATACCGCGCTTATAGGTCGCCTTACCTGCGTTTCTGTTCTTACTTCGTCTTCGTAAACAGGCAAATCTAGCAGTATCGTATGCTCACTCAGCAGACGACCATTAGTCCAGCGTGTATCCAAAATGAAACTAAGATAGGGTTCTCTAACTATCTGATTTGTCGTAAGAATTACAAAATTGCCTTGAGGCCCTGCATCGGTATCAAAGCGGATGTTGTTTAAAAATGCTGCTCGCTCGATGTTAAAGCGCAGAAAATCTTCTGGAGAGGCAACCTGAATGTTGACATCTTCAAGCCGAGTATCGCCTAACTGCAAAATTTCGATACGTACTGTAAGCGGCTGATTTAACGAAGATTCAACACTAACTCTACCCAACCCTAACGCTACAGCGTCGGCTGTGATGAATGATAAAAACACAGACAGTATGGCAACGGACTTACGTAGCATGGCTTAAGATTCTCTCAGTTCGCCCAAAAACGGCCCAGTATTACAAATTCATATTCTTACGTGTTTGTTCTAAGGTCTCTTCAAGAAAACCCCATCGGTGATGCTGCACTGTTGTCATAAAGGTTAGTGACTACTGCACACCGAGCTTTTTAAATATTAATACTGTTTCTTCACTAATGCTTGCAAGTATTCATTATAAATAGCTTTTTATCAACTCTTCAGCTATTTGAACTGAGTTTAATGCTGCACCCTTACGAACATTATCTGCAACAACCCAAAGGCTTAAGCCGTTCGAAAGTGAGATATCCTGCCGGATTCTGCCTACAAAAACTGCGTCCTGGCCCGCAGATTCTGAAACAGCCGTTGGGTAAGCCCCGTCCTTATGCTCATCTATCACAGTCACCCCGCGAGCATTTTCAAGCAATTCACGCGCATCTTTGACGTCTAGATGAGTCTGGGTCTCTATTTGAATCGCTTCTGAATGGCCAAAAAACACCGGCACACGCACACACGTCGCGCTGACTAATATATTTTCATCGCCGAATATTTTTTGCGTCTCCCACACCATTTTCATTTCTTCTTTGGTGTAGCCGTTGTCCATGAATTTGTCGATCTGAGGTAACACATTGAACGCAATCTGTTTCGGAAAAACCTCGGCAACAGCGTCTCGTCCATTCAATAGTTCGGCTGTTTGCTTCGCCAATTCGTTAATTGCCGATTTGCCACCGCCTGAAACTGCTTGATAGGTGGACACACAAATACGCTTGATACCCACTGCAGAATGAATTGGCTTCAGAGCCACAAGCATCTGGATTGTCGAGCAGTTTGGATTAGCGATGATGTTTCGATTAGTGTAATCGGCAACCCGCTCAGGATTCACCTCTGGAACAACCAAAGGAATATCGTCGTCATAGCGAAAGTGAGAAGTGTTATCTATCACTACACAGCCCGCGGCAGCTGCTTTAGGGGCATATTCAGCGGAGACGCTACCGCCCGCAGAAAACAACGCGATCTGCGCTTGAGAAAAATCAAACTCAGCTAAATCGGTAACCATCACCGACTTATTCTTAAACATAATCCTCGTGCCTGCAGTTCGCTCACTAGCTAACAAAAATAATTCAGCTACTGGAAAATTTCGCTTTGCTAATATTTCTATTAAAGCTTCACCCACGGCACCGGTTGCACCAACGATAGCGACATTATACTGACTCATGTGTCTTCTCTCTTATCTTGTATGGCCGCGAATATAATTCTAAGCCTTTGAATTTGTTAGTTTTAACGGGCTCATGAGCTAAACAAGGTCTAAATAAAATCGAAAGTTAAATCGAAAATTAGACCGAAGGTAAGCTGACTCATTGTCGTCACCCAGCAGCTAAAGCCACTTTAGGCCGTTCAAGAGCTGGTCGGAGTAAAATACCAAGGGGAAGTTTGTCGCCATTTGTCTTCAAATATTTTAATCGTGTCGGCTTCTTCTAAAGTTAAGCCAATATCATCCAAGCCATTGAGCAAGCAGTTCTTGCGAAATGAATCAACCTCAAAGGCAATTGTGCTGCCATCCTGGCGAGTTATAAGCTGCTCGCTTAAGTCAACCGTCAATGAATAGCCTTCGTTCTCTTTGATATCTTGAAACATTTTTGCAACAGTTTCTTTATCAATAACAATTGGTAACAAACCATTTTTAAAGCAATTGTTAAGGAATATGTCTGCAAAACTAGGTGCGATCACGACACGAAACCCATAGTCATCCAAAGCCCAGGGGGCATGCTCTCGACTTGAGCCGCAACCAAAGTTATCTCGAGCAAGTAGAATTTTGCAGCCTTGATAGCGCGGCTGATTCAGCACAAAATCAGGGTTCAGAGGCCTCTTACTGTTGTCAGAATCGGGCTCTCCCTTATCTAGATAGCGGTGCTCATCAAATAAGTTAACCCCAAATCCTGTGCGCTTAATTGATTTCAGGAATTGCTTGGGAATGATAAAATCGGTATCCACATTCGCTCTATCCAATGGCAGAACCAATCCCTTCTCAACACTAAATTTTTTCATTTCTTGTATTCCGTAACTGGCCTTTTGTAAGCCTGTAATTTTTTAACGCGCTAGTTAACTGAGCTGTTTAACCAAGCTCTCGAACATCAACGAAGTGTCCATGAATCGCGGCAGCAGCTGCCATTGCAGGACTAACCAAATGAGTTCGCCCGCCAAAGCCTTGACGTCCTTCGAAGTTTCTATTCGAAGTAGAAGCACAGTGTTTGCCATCTCCTAACTGATCGGCATTCATGGCCAAACACATCGAACAGCCGGGCTCTCGCCACTCGAGACCTGCAGCAATAAATATCTTATCTAAACCTTCGGCCTCAGCCTGCTGTTTGACCAGGCCAGAGCCTGGCACAACCATGGCCAATTCAATCGTCGAAGCGACCTTCTTACCCTCAACAACCTTCGCAGCCTCGCGTAAATCTTCGATTCTTGAATTTGTGCAACTGCCTATAAAAATGCAATCCAGCTTTATATCTTTAATGCTGGTACCACCAGTTAGGCCCATGTATGTAAGAGCCTGAGCGATACTTTCACGCTTGGTTGGATCACTTTCTTGCGCTATCACCGGAATGCTCCCATTAATGGACGCAACCATCTCAGGTGATGTGCCCCATGTCACTTGAGGCTCAATGTCCGCGGCTTCCAATTCAACCACCTCGTCAAAGTGCGCATCCGCATCACTAACGAGTAATTTCCAAGCCTGCACTGCCTTCTCCCAAACTTCGCCTTTAGGCGCGAAGGGCCGGCCTTTGATGTAATCAATAGTGGCTTGGTCAACAGCTATTAGACCTGCTCTTGCACCGGCTTCAATCGCCATATTGCAAACAGTCATTCGCCCTTCGACGCTAAGCGCCATAACCGCTTCACCGGCAAACTCTATGGTACAGCCGGTGCCGCCCGCGGTGCCGATACGACCGATGATCGCCAGAACCATATCTTTGGCTGTCACTCCCGCTTTGAGGCGTCCGTTAACTTGCACCCGCATATTCTTCATTTTCTTTTGCATCAAGCACTGAGTAGCCAACACATGCTCGACCTCGGACGTCCCGATACCATGAGCCAGCGCGCCAAGAGCGCCGTGAGTGGAAGTGTGAGAGTCACCACAAACAATGCTCATGCCTGGCAAGGTAGCCCCTTGCTCTGGCCCCACAACATGCACAATACCTTGACGCATATCGGTCATTTTCAACTCGAAGATGTTGAATTCGTCGCAGTTATTATCAAGAGTTGTAACTTGAATTTTAGACACAGGGTCTTTAATGCCTTCTAACCCTTGATCCCGCTCACTTTTTGTCGTCGGGATATTATGGTCAGGAGTAGCGAAATTCGCGTCTGCTCGCCATGGTAATCGACCCGCTAGTCTGAGTCCTTCAAACGCCTGAGGGGATGTAACCTCATGAATGAGATGGCGGTCGATGTAAATAAGTGACGTGCCATCTTCTCGTTGACTTACCAAGTGGGCATCCCAAATCTTGTCGTAGAGTGTTTTTCCGCTCATGCTTATTACCAGTTAATCCTTTTTAATACTAAGTGTGTGTATAGTTTTGTTATCTATCGTTTTCTTTAAACTTTTTAACCGCCAAGGTAACAGCTATTGATCCGCTATCAGCCCATCTGGCCCCGGTCCCTCAGCAGATGATCCAGCAACACTAAGGCTACCATAGCCTCTGCAATAGGGGTGGCCCGAATGCCAACACAGGGATCATGACGGCCGGTTGTTATAACCTGTGTAGGCTCTCCTGTTACTGTAATAGAGTCTCCAGGAAGCCGGATACTGGATGTCGGCTTTAGGGCAATACTGGCAAAGATATCCTGCCCGCTGCTAATTCCGCCTAAAACTCCGCCAGAATTATTGCCCACAAACCCATCAGGGGTAATCGCGTCTCTATGATCGCTACCTTTTTGGGTGACGCAATCAAAACCAGCTCCTATCTCAACACCTTTGACGGCGTTAATGCTCATTAATGCCTTCGCCAAATCCGCATCCAAGCGATCAAAAACCGGCTCTCCTAAGCCTATCGGCACTGAGCTTGCCAGAACCGAAATCCTAGCACCTATCGAGTTTCCTTCTTTGCTCAGGGCCGCCATATATTCTTCCATAGCGTTGACTTTCGAGGCGTCTGGGCAGAAGAACGGATTACGTTCAACCTCATCAAAATCTACTGTTTCAGCACTAATCGGACCCAACTGACTAAGATAACCCCTTATTAAGGTGCCGCAGGTCTCTTTTAAGTATTTTTTAGCAATTGCGCCAGCCGCTACTCGCATTGCTGTTTCTCGCGCCGAAGATCGACCGCCGCCTCGGTAGTCACGGATACCGTATTTTTTCTGATAAGTGAAATCAGCGTGGGCCGGTCTAAACTGGTCCTTAATCTTGCCATAGTCCTTGGAACGCTGATCTGTGTTGCGAATAAGCAGACCAATAGGCGTGCCGGTAGTCTTACCTTCAAACACACCCGAAAGTATCTCAACCTCATCGTCTTCTCTGCGCTGAGTCGTAAAGCGGGACTGGCCCGGCTTGCGGCGATTAAGGTCCAATTGCATATCAGCGGCACATAGCTCCATCCCTGGGGGACAGCCATCAACCACGCAGCCAAGCGCAGGCCCATGGCTCTCACCGAAGCTGGTTACTGTAAATAGTTTCCCTATGGTGTTTCCGGACATTGTACAACTCAGTCGTTAATAACAAGGTTTACGCGCTCAAGAGCGCGAAAGGCGGGAGATTGTACACTATTTGCGAGTGGCGCTGAAACCGCGCAATTGTTCCCCCGTCAGGCAAAAGACCCCAGAACCACCGTGATTAAACTCAAGCCAAACAAATGGCACGTCTGGCAAGGCCTTTTTAAGAGCATCCTGTGAAAAACCCACCTCCATTATTAGCAGACCATCACTCTTAATAAACTGACTAGATTGCTCCAATAGCTTGATAGGAAGCGCAAGTCCCTCATCCTCACTAAGTAAACCTAAGGCAGGCTCAGCAAGATATTCAAGCGGAAGCTCGGCATACTCATCTCTCGAGACGTAAGGTGGATTGCATAAAATTAAATCATATGGCCCTGTGATAGCCTCAAAGCCATCGCTTAGCAATAGACTTACCCTGCTGGACAGATCATGAAGGGACACGTTCGATGCCGCTAAATCTAGCGCCTCAGCAGATATGTCGGCTAAATCGACATGTGCTTGGGGATATTCAAGCGCGGTGGCCAAGCCTATGCAACCGCTTCCTGTACACATATCCAGAACCCGCTGTGGGTCTGTATCGAGCAAGCCCGCAAAACGGCTTGAAATTAACTCAGCAAGCGGAGAACGCGGCACGAGCGCCCGGCTATCACTATTGAATTTGGAACCTGCAAACCATGCGCTCCCCACTAAATAGGCCGCTGGAATATGCTCATCTATTCGGCGACAGGCAGCCTCTTCGAGTTTAGCTAATTGGGCCGCAGACAATATTTTGGCGGCTAGATCGATGTCTTGATCGAATTCAATCCCAAGTAGTACAAAGACAATATAGACCGCCTCATCATATGGATTGTCCGTGCCATGACCATAAAAAAGGCCCGCTGATTCAAACCTCAACGCCAGCTGTGAGATGTAATCCTGCACTGTCACCACATTGTCCATCAATGAATCCATAAAATGCTTTACCAATAAATACTGTTATCGTAGGGTAGCGTCCAATCGTTAAAAATTTAGTTGTTAAGGTGAATTATCAATGGAAGAGTCCTTTTTAAAAATCATTCAGGAAATAGGAGAAGACCCTAGCCGTCCCGGCTTAGTGGACACTCCAAAGCGTGCCGCCAAAGCAATGAAGTTTCTCATGCAAGGTTATGAGATGGACCTCGATGAAGTCATAAATGATGCTCTCTTTCCCACAAAAAATGACGAGATGGTCATTGTTAAAAACATTGAACTGTATTCGATGTGCGAACACCACATGCTGCCGTTTATCGGCAAGTGCCATATCGCCTACATTCCCAATGGCAAAGTCATTGGGCTATCTAAAATCGCACGTGTGGTTGATGTGTTTGCGCGGCGACTACAAATTCAAGAGAACTTAACGACTGAGATAGCAAACTGCATCGTTGAAAAAACAAATTCCAACGGCGCTGCGGTTATCATAGAAGCGCAGCATATGTGCATGATGATGCGAGGAGTCGAAAAACAGAATTCAGTAATGACTACTTCGTGCATGCTGGGAGCATTTCGTAATAGTTACAAAACACGGAGTGAGTTTCTCTCCCTGATTAAGTAAATCCAAATAGTAAGCAAAAAACAATCGATTAGCGCCGAACCACATCCACTCGGTCTCGACAGGCCTCAGTAATGCAGTTTGGCGCCAAAGGTCCGATACCGTGAGAAGATACTCTAGCGGGGGATATACCGGCTTCGACAAGTCTACTAACAATAGTTTCTGCTCGCTTTTGGGATCGACTCTGAAGCGCTTCCAAGTTCACATCACCAGTTAAATGCGAAACCACATAGACTTCAAGTAGAGGGTTTTCATTCATTACAGCAATTAATGCACTTAGTTGAGATCCGACTAAAGCCTCATCGCTCTGAAATTGAATATTTTTCAGTGTTCCGAATCCGTTCTCGATAACATCCCTAGCTAAGCTGTTCTTGTACCCAACCGCCAAATTCGATGACGACTGCCTGGGCTCTGTAACTTCAACATAAGCATAGAGGCGCCGATTTCCACGAGTAATAATATAAACCGAGATATAGGGCGCAACTCGACTATCTTCGGACTCTTGATAAGCTAGATAGAACTGGTTTTGAACAGGGCCATAAAGTATTCGGTTTTTGAAAACATAGTTGGCCCAATCATTGCTGCTACCGCAAGATCTTCCCGAGCAACCAAATAAACGCTCGAATGATTTTTCATTAAATAGTGTTTGAAAAAACAGAAATACATCATCCCCTGAATACGTCTGCGGTATTTCATATAGAGTCTTAGTTAAAGCCCCAGCTACCCTTCGCATCGATTCAGGAGCAGCGCGCTGAACAACCCCTAAGGCTATCTGATGGATCGTATTTGGGGTGTAGGTACTAGAAATGGTAATAGAATCCGGAAACGCCTGTTGCAATTCATCAGCAATAAGGTCGACAGTACTTCGCTGAGCCAATACTGTAGACGCTTGAAACGCCAATAAAACTGTTAAAACTATTCTGCGCATTTAATACCTTAAAAGTTGATTCATGGCGTAAGCATGTAGAGTAACTCGGCACATCCTGGAGCCACAATATCCATAGATACGCATGCAATATGACTTGTTCCCATGTGCCTACTAGTCTCTAAAGTCCCGTCTACAATGAGTGCCAATAAGTTTGATATCAGGGGATTGTGGCTAATTAGGAAGACTTGCATAGCATCAATTTTTTCAATTTCATCCATCAGGTCATAAACACCTGCCTCAGGCTCCAACGCTTTATTCACTTCAAAGCGAAGCTGCGGATAGGCTAGGCGAACAGCTGAGCAGGTTTGCCTAGCGCGTTGGTAAGGACTCGTTATGGCGCGATCAATCTCGGGCGCACGCTGTTTTAATTTAGCTATTGCTGACCGATTATCCATTACACCTTTGCGAGTCAATTCTCTTGCAGGATCTGATAACGCTTGCCCTTCCGCCTCGCCGTGGCGCATCAAATAAATCATCATGTTCTGTTACTCACCATTATGAATCCTTAATAAAGAAAAGTAATCTTCCGTTATCTCTGATTACTAAAATAGCATTGCCTTCTAACTTGGCTCTGAGTCTGTGGCCTCAGTTGGGGAGTCAGCTTGAGTTGATGCCGCGTCCGAATCGCTAGGTTTGGACGCAGCTGCAGTCACTTTCTTTCTTGCTGGTTTCTTAGCGGCTGATGGAGTGTCACTCGCAGAGGCGGTGTCGATTTTTGATTTCGCCGTGGACTTCTTCGCTTTAGTCGTCTTTTTCACGACTTTGGGCTGTGTTTTTTCTTCTCCCGGTTTTGGGTCTGGAGCAAGGTCCGAATCTTCGTCCTTGACCGCAGGATCAGCCCTCTCGAAATCAAAATTTTCAACCACCGAAATATCTTCATCTGGGAAGTCAGAAAACGGAAACGGGCGCTCATTGGAATTGTAAGTAATATAGTCAATTATTTGTGATACATATTGTTGCACTACTGACGCCAACCCTCTGAGATTGCGATTGCTTTGTCCTGTTATGAGAGCGAAAAGTATTTGCGCCGCCATCACAACAATAACGACAGGAACAAAAATCAGGTAGAGAATAAAGCCATAAGCTAGCATAAAAGGAAGCCGCACCCAGTGCGATGGCCGCTTTAAGTTATCGACTATCTCTTCAAACTTGTCTGTCATTATATTTCCTCGTTGCTTAATACTTTCTCTTGATTGGCCTCAAATTCAACATCCAAGGCCTGCTCTCCTAGCATTAGAGAGGCTATCATAGTCTTTATGGATTGTTGCTCATAGATGATTTTGTACAAGCCATTAACTAGGGGCATATAAACTCCAAGCTCATCGGCCTTTTCTTTTACATGTTTGACCGTGCTAACACCTTCAACAACTTGTCCAATTTCCGCCATTGCTGCATCCACTGTCACCCCTTTGCCAAGCGCAAACCCCAAACTATAGTTGCGACTAAGAGGTGTCGAGCAGGTCACGACGAGATCCCCTACTCCAGCCAGCCCTAAAAACGTCATAGGGTCCGCGCCAAGCTCACGGCCGAACCTAGCCATTTCAGTAAGACTGCGGGTTATCAGCATACTATTAGTATTGAAACCCATCCCTAAAGCCGCTGCAATACCCGCAATGATCGCGTATATGTTCTTTAAAGAGCCTCCGAGCTCCACGCCAAACACATCGTCATTGGTATAGACCCTGAATGTCTTGGATTTTAACAGCCCCTTAACTTCGTTTCTAACTTCTTCATGGCTACTGGCAATCACAGTGCCGGTTAGGTGCCCTGCCGCTATTTCTTTAGCCAGATTAGGGCCACTAAGAACGCCAATCTTGGAATTTGGAGACTCCTCACTCAACACCTGACTCATAAGCAAGAAAGTGCCTGCCTCAATACCTTTTGTGGTGCTGATTAGCATTGCATCGGAATCCAACTCGTGAACAACTGCCTTAACAACCTCTCGAAAGGACAAACTGGGCACCGCCACGAACACAACTGCACTGTCGTGCACCGCCTGCGCCATATTTATCGTCGCGTGGACACGGCTATCAAGTTTATAACCTGGAAGGTACTGAGAGTTTTCGTGCTGGCTGTTTATTTGCGCTACTTGTTCGCTGCTACGCATCCAAAATTGAACGTCGAAACCGTTGGTGGCGATGATATTAGCGATGACAGTGCCAAAACTACCACCGCCAATGACCGAAATCTTATTGTTTTGCATGTTTACTCATTATGAGTTGAAGGTGATTCAGGTGGCCATGATAGTCTGCTCACATAGCAATACCAAGGCAGGATGATCCTAAAAGTGGGGGTTTGCGGCATAAAATAAAAACCAAGGGCCAGACCACTGTCCTAACCGGGACATTTCCCCTCGCGAGTTTGAGTTGATCTGAAAGTGCTACCACCGGATCAGTATCGTTAGCCTCAATGTATTTCTGCACGGCAGACAGCTGCGAAGATATGCTTCCACCTGACCCTGAGTTCAGGTTAAGGGCATAGCGAAATCTGGGCTAGGGGTTTCCTCATAGGGAAACTCTATTCTTTTGTATGACCGCTCAACTAAAAGGCGCTCTTGCTGCCAATAGCCATCGAGCGTTTGCTGGTACAGCTCGCCAATAACCTTATCCACCTTCTCATCAATAGTGTGAATACCATAGGACCACACCGCCAGTAATCCGCTTGGCTACAAGACGGGATCAAGAATAGCGTCCCCTGCTAAAGCCACTCAATCGTCAATATTGAACATTTTTTCGCTATATCAATTTGAGCGGCCTAAATGCGCCCAAACATATTGATTACAACAGCAAGTCGACCTCACCGTTAAAGCCATCCTAGGCTGTGGCTGTGGCTGGAACGATAACGGTGACCAACTCGCCTTTTAATTTAGCCAAATAAGCTTAACGATCATATCGTAGACCTAACAAATCTAATCTACCCACTACCTGTGCGCCCGCCTCTCCCGCTCTCTCACCAACATCACCGGACAAGCTAACCGCATCGGCTAAAAGATCATTATCATTGCTAGTAAAAGGCAGTACGCGGGCCAAGGCATTACGATCTAGGTTTTACGGTAGTATTTGGAATTGACTCGCGCGCGAAACCACTACAATTAGTCCGACAATAACAATTATCGCGGCCATGAAGTAATAGCCCCGCAGGAAATGAAAAAAATCTGAGTGTACTCTCTGACTATAACGCGATTGGACATAGTCGGTTGCAGGCGCACAATCACGGTGGTCAATGAGAAAACAATGTGATGGGGATAAAAGTCAAAGCCAACGACAAAACGGTGAAGCTAGATAAAACTAGACGCTGACTTAATCAAAGACACCAAGGGTGAAGGATAAACACCTAATAGAATTAGTAGTAAAAACAGTAACCCGATAACAAAATAGGAACTCACGCTCTCTATACCGGCAATCGGAAAAGAAGTTTGCTGCCTAGCCTTCAACGGCTGCAAAATAATGTACACAATACGTAGATAGTAATAGAGCCCAATGCCACTGCCGATGACTAGAGCCGCTAACAGAACCCAAAGAGAGGATTCCACTCCAGCAAAGAAAATATAAAACTTACCGATAAAACCCACAGTCAATGGAATGCCTGCTAACGACAACAGCATCGCGATAAGCATTGTTGCTAACCAAGGGGATCGCCAAAATAAACCTTGATAGTCGGTCACCTGGTCAATCTCATTCTCACTCGAAGAGAGTGTGGATAAAATAGCGAACGCACCAAGAGACATAACAACATAGGCGATCAAATAGAAGCTAATTGCTTCTACACTAATTCCTTCGCCTGACACGTGACTGGAGACAACCGCAATCAAAAGATAGCCCATGTGAGCTATCGAGGAGTAAGCCAAAATTCTTTTAAGATTCTCTTGTAGCAAGGCCAATAGATTGCCAACAATTATTGATGCTATCGCGATCAATGAAAAAACCACAGGGATCGCACCGAAAGACAAAGCCTCAGTGCTTGTCAGAAACCTCAGCAATAGCACCGCCATTGCCATTTTGCCAACAGTAGCCAAATAAGCTGTTGCCGGCAATGGAGATCCCTCATACACATCCGGTGTCCAGAGATGAAACGGTGCCAGAGATAATTTGAAAGCCATTCCAGTAGAGATTAATAGAAGAGCAACCACTGTGTAACCTTCATGAAGCACAAGCTCAGGATCAAGGACAGCCAGACTGGTAAAGCTTAAAGTCCCTGTCTGGGCATAAACTAGCGCCATACCAAAAAGGATAAAACAGGAGGCGCAGGCAGATAGAATTAAATACTTTACCGATGCTTCTAACGGATAGTTTGCAGAGTCTTTGCTGTGTAATGGATAAGCTATCATTCCGTACAACGACATACTTAAAGTTTCCAAGCCAAGCACTGTACTAATAAAATGATTACTACTCACCATGACAATAGCGCCAACTGTGGCTAGCCCTACAAGCAAGTAAAACTCTTCCTTGTGATCATCCAATCTAAAAAAGTATGGAAAACTAAAGACAGCGATAAACATGGATGCGACGCAGGTGATGACGGTAAAAAGCAAACTGTATTGATCAATAATAAGCAGTGGAGTTACCTGCTGATTGGTCCAAGGTAACATCACCATAGCCACGCAAGCGGCTAGCAATAAACCCAGTATTGTTAATGCCCCCGAAACAATAAAGCTTCTTCTAATACCAATCACTATCATCGTGACAACAACTGTTAATGTCACGATGAGTAGTGGAAGTAATGGCAACAAATCATCAAAACTAATCATTAGAGCCCCGCTCCCATAGTAGGGGTAAGAGTAGGGATAGGGATAAGAGTCGCAGCGACACTCTGAGTGCTAGCGAGCAATGAAGTCAGCACCGGTTCCGCTAAATCTAGAAAGGGTTGGGGGTATAAACCCATCCATATCAATCCAAACATCATTAAGGCGTAATAACTCATTTCTCGACGATCTAAATCCCTAAGCTTAGAGACTTCAAAATGAGAGTCGCAGTAGCCACCTTGAAAGATTTTTTGAATAACCCAGAGGGAATAAACTGAAGCGAATATCAGGCCAAAAGCAGATGCTACAGTGGCTAAGACATTGACTTGAAATGCACCTAACAAGGCCAGAAACTCACCAACAAAATTACCTAAACCAGGCATGCCTAACGCGGCTATGGAGAAGAACATTGTGACGACAGCCATGCGCGGGGCATGAATCCAGAACCCCCCCATTTCGTTCATATTTCGAGTATGAATTCGATGCTGCAATCCACCGGCTAACATAAACAAAGCTGCCGCACTTAATCCATGGGCCAGCATAGTCATGACGGCCCCTTGCAAGGCCTGCTCATTCCAAGCATAAATTCCTAAGGTCACAAACCCCATATGACTGACACTGGTGTACGCTATTAAACGTTTAATGTCTGACTGAGCAAAAGCTACCTTGGCACAATAAAGAATGCTAAAAGCTGCTAAGCCCATCGCAAAAGGTGCAAATTGAGCGGAAGCCTCTGGGAACAACGGAATTGCAAATCGAATAAGGCCATAAGCGCCTGTTTTGAGTAGTACCCCAGCGAGAATGACACTACCGGCCGTTGGCGCTTGACTGTGTGCATCAGGCAGCCATGCATGAAAAGGCACCGAAGGTAACTTGGTTGCAAAGCCAATAAAGAATCCCAACATAATCCAAAATTGAAGCGGGTTAGCGACTGATAAATTTAGCAAGTCTTGATACTTAAAACTCAAATTCCCAAATTCTACAAAATGCAAATAGGCCATCATCACAATTGCGATTAGCATCAACATACCGCTCACTTGAGTGAAAATGAAGAACTTCATCGCCGCGTAGTTTTTGTTTTCATGCCCCCATATCGCAATAATAAAATACATTGGGATTAACATGATTTCCCAAAAAAAGAAAAACAAAAATAAATCGAGCGCGGTAAATACGCCAATTACACCGGCTAAAGTCCAAAGCAGATTAAAATAGAAAAACCCGGTCCGCTCATGAATCTCAGACCAAGCCGAGCCAACCGCGATCAAACCTAGAAAAGCGGTTAAGGCAATCATAAGAACACTGAGTCCATCTGCTGCCAAGTAAAAGCTTATGCCAAAACGCGGAATCCATGCGGCATCAACGCTTGCAACCCAGCCCCCAGCGCTAGAGTCCTGAAGTAGTAACAGACAAACAACAGCAAGCTCGACAATGACAGTGATGAGCGCAATAATTCGAGGAAAGTTTGCGTCCACACTTTCTGAAGCCCACGCAATAAGTCCGCCTACAAAAAGGATACTAATTAGAGCTAAAAGAATCACAGATAAACCCCCACGGCTAAGACAACTATCAAGCCGGCGGCCATACTTAAGAGATACCAACCTAAATAGCCAGTTTGCGATTTGACAATTAATCCATGCGCTGATCGTGAAATAATAATGACCGAGTTATAGAGCGCATCAAAAAAATCGTTCCGGTTCAGCCTAGCCAACCAAACAAATGGGTTTACCAGCACGCGTTGATATAAGGCATCCATATACCAGCCGCTAAACCAAAACCGATGCAAAAATTTTGCGAACTTATAGGACATAAGTTTTTCGGCAGAAAGAGCACCGCTAACAAAGAAAAGGTAGCTGACAGCAATACCTAGCAGCGGAACAACTATCATAATTCCATGAATTAAAGCGCTAACGCGGTGCTCTTCATGAGCTGCCCCATGACTAAACACCGATTCAACTGGAATTTGAATCCAGCCCCCCACCAAGGACAGCAACATTAAAACCAGAAGTGGTGTTGCCATCGCAAATCCGGTTTTTTCTTTTTCATCGTGGTGTCCTCGGCTGGCACCGAAGAACACAACAAACACTAACCTAAAGCTGTAAGCACCTGTTAAGAACGCGCCAAAAACGCCTCCTACCCACAGCCAAACACCTGAACCGCCGGAAGCATAAGCGGCCAATAAAATCTCATCTTTACTAAAATACCCCGACGTGAACGGAAATGCTGCCAAGGCAAGGCTCCCGATCAAGAAAGACCAAAATGCGATTGGCAACTGCTTGCGTTTGCCGCCCATCTTGAAAATGTCGTGTTCATGATGAAGGCTGTATATGACCGTACCAGCTGCCAAAAACAGAAGTGCTTTGAAAAATGCATGTGTCATCAAGTGAAAGACTGAGGCAGACCAAGCCCCTACACCTAGGCCAAGAAACATATAGCCAATCTGGCTGATTGTTGAATACGCTAAAATTCTTTTAATGTCATGCTGAGTCAATGCTGTAAAGCCGGCCATTAACAACGTTGCCAAACCAATCCAAGCGACAAGCATCTGCACCCAGGGCGCCAGCTCGAACAATACATGCGTTCTAGCGATTAAGTAGACTCCAGCGGTAACCATCGTAGCCGCATGAATAAGTGCGCTAATTGGCGTAGGTCCAGCCATAGCATCAGGCAGCCACGTCTGTAGTGGCAACTGCGCGGACTTTCCAACAGCCCCGCCAAGCAGAAGCAGCGAGCAGGCTACCGCCATCTCAGTGCCTATTTGCCATTCGCTTTGAGCGGCAACCATCAATTCTTGAATATTAAGGGTGCCTAATTCTCTAAACAAAAGAAAAAGACCTATCGCCATTGAGGTGTCACCTACTCTGGTTACCACAAATGCTTTTCGAGCTGCATAACCGTTGGCGGGGTTTTCATACCAGAAACCAATCAGCAGATAACTACAAAGACCGACGCCCTCCCAGCCCAAATATAGGAGAACCAAATTATCGGCTAAAACCAGCATTAGCATGGCTGCAACAAACAGATTCATATAAGAAAAAAAGCGGCTATAACTAGGGTCATCAAACATAAACCCAGTGGAGTAAAGGTGGATAAGAAAACCCACCCCAGTGATAATCAGCATCATTACTAGAGACAAACCATCTAAGTAGAAAGTAATGCCGGGAGTAAAAGACCCAACAGACATCCAAACCCAGGTCTGATAGACAAAGACTTCTTCGCCAGAGCCCAAAAACTCGACGGCAATTAAAGCTGCAACAATAAAAGCCGCACCGATACTGCCAGCCCCGATAGCTGCTACAGCTCTTTTAGGCAGCGAGCCACCGGTCAACGCTAGACTCAAAAAGCCCAGCAGCGGTAATGTTGGTAATAGCCAAATTAATTCTTGCACAGTCGTCTCTTATCGCTCTTTAGTTAGTTTTATTTTTGATAAGGATTGTGTCAGCCTTTCATTTCACTCAGCACAGAAATGTCTACTGTATTAAATTTTCTATACATTTGAATAATTAGTCCCAAACCTACCGCTACTTCCGCTGCAGCCAAGGTCAAAATCATTAAAAACATAATATGTCCTTCAGCATGTCCAAAACGTGCGGCCGCCACGATAAACGCAAGACCGCTAGCATTGAGCATGATTTCCAGAGACATAAGCACAAACACAATGTTACGTCTTGTTAGCACACCTATTAGCCCAAGAACAAAAAGAATCCCAGCTAAAATTAGACCATGTTCTGTAGGTATCGTTTCCATTACGTGATTCTCTGATTCACCTTCATCATTATTTTTTCGCCAAGTGATATGCAGAAACTAAACCAGCCAATAAAAGAATAGAGGCTAGCTCCACTGCCAGCACATATGGTCCAAATAGCAACGCACTCACCTCTAATACTCCGACAGTTTCTGGATTCATGGTCACGTCATAGCTGCTCAACACGCTGATTAATTGAGCAAGTAAGACTGCCGCTAACAGGCAAGGTAAAATCCAGCCTGATAGGCTCAACCATTGTTTTTCTTGGTCACGAGTGTGTTGGCCTAAGTTCAGCATCATAATAACAAAGAGAAACAACACCATGATTGCCCCAGCATAGACAATGGCTTCGAGTACTGCTGCAAATGGAGCGCCCAGCACATAAAATATTACCGCTATCGAAAGCAGTGACAAAATGAGATAAATGAGCGCGTGGACAATATTGCTCTGCAGAATGACCGCAACAGTAGAAATGATAGCTATGGCCCCTGCTAAATAAAATAACAGACTCATGGCAGTAAACTCCTGACATTGACCGGTTCAGCTTCGTTCTGCGCTTCGCCTTTGTCTTTACCTCTGATTGATTTACCCGCAACACGGTAAAAATTGTAGTCGTGATACTTACCAGTTCCATTAATAAGTAAATCTTCTTTTTCCCAGACCATGTCTTGCCTGGAGTATTCGGCCATTTCAAAATCAGGCGTCAATTGAATTGCATTAGTTGGGCAGGCTTCCTCGCAGAAACCGCACATGATGCAGCGGGAAAAATTAATCCGGAAAAAACCTGGATACCAGCGACCATCTTCATCTTCAGCTTTTTCCAGAGCGATACAATCGACCGGGCAAGCGCAAGCGCACAAATTACATGCCACACAGCGCTCTTCGCCATCTGGGTCACGGCTAAGTATTATCCGGCCGCGCCAACGAGGTGCCATATAGGGTGCCTCTTCCGGATATTGAACGGTGTCCGCTTTAACGAAGGCATGTTTAAAAACAAGCCATAGGGTATGAACCTGACTAATCAGCGTGTCTTGTATTAACTTGAGCATGAAGTACTCCGTTGCTGATAATTTTTAATTAAGCCATTCAAATCAATTAGCAAATAGACCAAGAGGCTTTTTAATACTTGTTGTAGAGAATCTCGCATTCAAGTGCTCAAAATTATTGCGCCAGTAACCAGCAGGTTAAGCAGCGACAGGGGCAACAAAAAAAGCCAGCCGTAACTCATTAGCTGATCATAACGAGGTCTCGGGATTGCCGCCCGCAGCAGAATAAAGAATGCAATAAAAATAAAAGCTTTGATCACAAACCAAATTATAGGAGGAAGAAAACCTGGCCCGAGCCAACCTCCGAAAAAAAGCACTGTAATCAGTGACGAAATCAAAACTAGTCCCAAATACTCTCCGACAAAGAACATGCCAAATTTCATTCCTGAATATTCAGTATGGTACCCAGCGCAAATCTCCTGCTCGGCCTCCGGAATGTCAAAAGGCAATCGATGGCTCTCAGCAATTCCTGCAATAAAGAAAATAACAAAGCCAATAAATTGGGGGATCACATACCAACCATCTGATTGCGCCAAGACGATTTCACGCAAATTAAAACTGCCACTTAACGCCACTACCCCAAGCAGAGAGACACCCATAAACACTTCATAACTTATCATCTGTGCTGCAGCGCGCAAGCTCCCGAGCAAAGCATATTTATTATCCGAAGATAAACCAGCTAACATAACGCTATAAGCGCCAAGAGATGCCATAGCGAGAACAAACAACACACCTATATTGGAATCGATCACCCCCACCCCAGGCGCAAAAGGTACAACAGCGAAACTTAACAAAATAGCCACCATAATAATCGCTGGCGCTAAGACAAAACTGAATCTGTCAGCAAACGGAGGCACCCAGTCTTCTTTGGTGAATATTTTTATCATGTCCGCGACCACTTGCAACAAACCAAAGGGCCCAACACGGTTCGGTCCCAAACGCTCTTGCCACAGGCTCAATAGGCGCCGCTCAACCCAAATTAACATAGCAGCAACAATAATTACGGTTCCCAGAATAACGCCAAGGTTTAAGCCTGATCCTACTTCCCAATTCATAAGCTAATCATCCTCCCAACGATCACTTAACTGCAAACCGTAGAGGCTGTCGGCATTTTGTTTACTGTCAGCTTTACTAATCGAGCAGATTTGCGTGATGTCAAATGGGTTAATTTCCCCAGGTGCGCAGTAAAGTGCCGCCGTACCGACCTTTTGTTTGCTGCGAATAATAACGGTAGCAGTAGCAGAACTTTCACCGAGCTTTATGGTATTTCCCTGCGCCAAATCTCGCATCTGCGCATCCTCTAAACTTACGCCGATGTAGGAAGTAGTCATGCGCTCCGCAATCGGCGCAGCTTTGGCACTGAGTTCATCACTTCCAAATATTTGGTGAGCGAAACTAATATTTAAATCCGATGCTAGAACTGAACTTTCATTGCTTATTTCGAAGTAGCTTAGCGGTGTCGAAGTCCTCACAAAAACTTGTGAACCAGGATGCCCTTGTTTTAACTCCCCGTTAACTTCTTCTTGAAATTTAGAAATTGACTGATTTGAATTCCAGCTAGGAGCCCAGCTCGACGCCAGAATGTTTGAATCCTTTGTGGAAGGCACCCCCTCCATAGAAAATGACATTTGAGACTCTTCGTCTACCGCCTGTTTAGGCTCATGAACGTTTATATTTGCTTTCATAGCCGTTCGTCCGCTATAGCGGTGAGACTGCCTAGGGACCTTGATTCCGGCAATAAAATCGGTGCCGGAGATAAGTTCACTCAATGCTGTTAATCCAGGTACCTCAGCAGCGCATTGGGTAATCAAATCATTTACATGCGCGGTGCCTGCTCCCATGAACCAACGCCAGGCCGGTAATGCGTCACTATGGCAGCGGTGCACTTGGTAACTCAGCTGTGCCCTACCCTCAAAATTCACATAGCTTGCTTCATGTTCTGAAAATGCAGTGCTTGGCAGTACCAATGATGCCTGATCGGTTGTCGGTGTAGGCAGGTGATCAGCCACTACAACCATCTCAGCTTTGTCTAAGGCCAAATCAACGAGTGCTGTACTAGCACGGCGATACAAATCATTTTCAAGTACGACGATATTTTTTACTTCACCACTTCGAACTAACTCTAAGGCTTTTCCCAGACTGTTTTCAGGATTTACCATAAGGCTTAGACCAACAGAGTTGACCTCTGGGCTAAGTAAACATAAATCAGTAGCCTTCGATCTTTTTGTCGAAAGTGCTCTGGCAATATTAGCCGCGACTTTTATAGTGGCAGGATCACCCGCGGTGCTTCCGGCGATAATTAAAGGTCTTTTGGCATTGATTAGCTCAGACGCAATCTGAGCGATCAGATCGCTGGCGTCAGTATTTGGCTTGCTTGGCCCGGGAGCCTCTGCACAAATCTCACTAGCGATACTCTGAGCTAGACTTATAAGGCAAGTCATTGAGTCGACAATGCTATGGGTCGTTACATCTTCTAGTCTTGTTGCGTACGGGGTCAGTGCTGTCAGAGGACTAAGTTCACGCTGGGCAAGTTCGCGCACTGCCGCATCTTGCCACTGAGGAATATTGTTCGCCGCCGCCAATTCTTGAGCACGCTGGCGAACGGATTGACGTAACGCCAACGCGATCCTCGGCGCTACATTAGTAACATCTTCGCCGAGTATAAGAATCGCATCTGCCTGCTCGATCTCTTTAATGCTTGGACTATGAAAAGTCGAATCTTGCATGAGCTTATTGATCAACTGCATCGATTCATGTTCAACATCAGAGTAGCCAGCAAAAAAGTTTTCTTTACCTACTAAGCTCAGCAAAGCGAAATTAGATTCGTTACTTGCCCGAGGCGAGCCTATACCTAGAACGCTTTTGTTTTTGAGGTTGGCTATGGAAGCTTTCGCGTCATCAGCCTCAACTCCTTCAATCCATTGCCTACCGTCTTTATTGCGCTTAAAAGGGGCTGTAATTCTGTTCTCACTATTGACGAAATCAAAACCAAACCTGCCTCTATCACATAGGAAATAACCGTTAACTTCACTGTTGTAGCGATTAACAATTCTGCGTAGCTCTCCATATCGCTCGCCCGGAGATGTATTACAGCCAACAGCACAGCCGGTGCAAATACTTGGCGCCACTTGTAAATCCCATTTTCTGCTATAGCGCTTACTGAAGGGCTTGTCAGTGAATACGCCAGTCGGACAAACTTCTACTAAATTGCCACTAAACTCATTCTCTAGCACCCCGTCTTCCTGACGTCCAAAATAGACATGATGGTGAGAGGCTTGGGCTGAAAGATCTGTGCCTCCAGCATAATCATCGTAATAGCGCACGCAGCGGTAACAAGTTATGCAGCGATTCATTTCATGATTAATGAAAGGGCCTAGATGTTGATTGCGATGAGTTACTTTCTTTTTATCGTAACGGCGGTAGTTATGTCCTGACATTTGAGTCATATCTTGAAGATGGCATTCACCGCCTTCCTCGCAAACAGGACAGTCATGAGGATGGCTAATCATTAAGCTCTCGATCACCTGGCCACGCATCTTTTTGGCTTGCTCATCCTCTATAGAAATAATGGTCCCATCAGTTGCCGGCGTCATGCACGCCATCACTATCATACCGTTCTCATCGTTCTCATCTCGATATTGTTTTACGGCGCATTGACGACATGCCCCTACCGACCCCATACACGGATGCCAGCAGAAGTAAGGCAAGTTCAAACCTTGAGAAAGGCTTTCTTGCAACAGATTGTTACCAGGATTCACTTGATAAGTGATTCCGTCTATAACAATTTTAGCCATCTAAAACTCCAAAATTCTGTGTCAATATAATATTAATGTTTATAAGTACAACGCGCTTCGCTTATATGTTTCTCAAAATCTTCAGCAAAGAACTTTAAACCACTACCTAACGGCGCTGTTGCCCCAGGGGCTAAAGCACAAAATGTTCTTCCTGGCCCCAAATACTCAACGTGATCATGGAGAATGGCAAGGTCTTTTTCATTACCAGTTCCGGCCTCAAAGCCTTTGAATATCTCATCCACCCAAGGCAAACCATCTCGACATGGCGTACAAAAACCACAGGACTCGTGAGCAAAGAAGGTCATCAAATTTCCAACCATACCAACAGGGCAGGTTTGATCGTCCAATACAATCATCGTACCGGTGGCCAAACGACTCCCCGCTTTTCCAATTTCATCGTAGTCCAAATTTAAACTCAAATGCTCAGGCAACATAAAATCAGTTGAGCCTCCGCCTGGTAAGAAAGCGCGCAGTTTCAAACCATCGCGCATTCCACCGGCATGGCCTTCCAATAATTCACGAATAGGCGTGCCCAGTGGTAACTCCCAACAACCGGGGTTTTTAACCTTGCCACTCACACCAAAAATTTTGGTACCGTGATCAACTCCCAAAGAAAGCCCTTGATACCATTGGACTCCGTAAGCCAAGATGCCGGGCAAATTACAAAGCGTTTCTACATTATTTACTATCGTTGGTTTGCCCCATAGACCGCTGACCTGTGGGAACGGTGGTTTTGCTCTCGGATTTGCCCTTTTTCCTTCAAGCGCATTAAGCAACGCGGTTTCTTCGCCGCAAATATAACGGCCGGCGCTGGTATGCAAAACTATATCTAGATCGAAGCCAGTCCCTAGGATATTTTTGCCTAGTAAACCTCGTTCGTATGCTTCCTTAACCGCTTTTTTTAGCGCGTTTTCAGCATCAATGTATTCGCCTCTGAGAAAAATATAAGCCATGTTCGCTTGAATTGCATATGCCGCAACCAACATCCCGTCAATGAGTAAATGAGGATCGCCTTCCATTAACAGCCGATCTTTAAACGTACCCGGTTCCATCTCATCGGCGTTAACTACCAAGTATTTTTGCCGTGGAGAGCCTTCTCCTCTAGGGACAAAACTCCACTTCAGTCCAGTTGGAAAGCCCGCCCCACCTCGCCCCTTCAGGCCAGAATTTTTAACGATATCTAAGACATCGTCCGGGCTCAACCCTTTCGCAATTGCGTGCATGCTCTGATAACCATCGGCAGCTTCATAGCCGGCTATATCGAGAGGCCCACGATTGAGGTCAATGTTTCTTGTTAAAGGCCTATCTGTCACTGTGCATCCTTAATCGATTTCTCAGTCATTAATTGTTTTAATTGATCTACTCATTCAAGCAAATAGTTTAATTAAGCTCTAACCTGAGCAACTATCTCGTCTATTGTGTCTCGGGTAAGTTTGCGCTGCATTTTTTCACCTACCATCATTACCGGCGCCTTATCGCAATCACCAAGACAGGGAACAGGGATGAGTGTAAATTCCCCATCAGCGCTAGTCTGGCCAAAATCAATACCTAAAGTGTCTTTAATATGCTGCCTTAGATCATCACAACCCATAATCCAACAAGACACGCTGTTGCAAAAAAGAATCACATTTCGGCCGACGGGTTGGCGATAGACCAAATTAAAAAAAGTGGCTACACCTTCCAAATCACTGGCTGGTAAATCTAAATACTTAGCTATCGCCAGAAGGCTTTCATCGGACACCCAGCCTTGATGTTTCTGAACTATTTTGAGAGCCTCCAACCCCACGGCTTGTTTGTCTGGATATAAAGTCATCTCGTGCTCTATCTCAGAAATCTCTGCAAGGGTAAGCCTGCGAGCACGGGTTGAAGTAGTTGCAATCACTGAAGGGTTTGAAGACATTTGCACACTCATCGATCGACATCCGCCATAACAAAATCAATGCTCGCTATAATGGCGATTAAATCAGCCACCATAAATCCCCTGCTTATTTCTGGAATCATTTGCAGATGTGCAAATGAAGGTGTTCTGATTCGGGTTCGATAAGAATTCGTACTTCCGTCGCTCACCAAGTAATAGCTATTAATTCCCTTTGTCGCCTCAATCGCAACTGTCACTTCATTTGGAGGAATGACCGGCCCCCAGCTAACACTTAAAAAATGATTAATGAGGGTTTCGATGTCTTGCAGGCTATTTTCTTTACGTGGCGGGGTCGTTAAAGGGTGGTCAGATTTATACTGGCCAGACGGCATGTTATCGGCGCACTGTTTAATAATTCGCAAACTTTGACGTATTTCTTCAACGCGCACAGCACAGCGGTCATAGGCATCTCCATTTGCCGCGATCGGTATATCAAACTCAAAGTTTTCATAGCCGCTGTAAGGCCTTTGCTTACGAAAGTCCCACTCAAAACCTGTCGCTCGAAGCCCTGCTCCTGTGACTCCCCAGTTAAAAGCCTCTTCGGTATTGTACATACCAACACCTTGGGTTCGGCGTTTTACAATGCCATTGTTCATCACCATACTATCGTACTCTTTTAGACGGTCGGGCATGAATTCTAAAAGTTCATATATTTTCTTTTCCCAGCCATTAGGAAGATCTTGAGCGACTCCCCCAATTCGGAACCAGCCTGGATGCATACGAGCACCGCAAATCGACTCGATAATATTAAATATCCGTTCACGCTCTACGAACATATAGAATATTGGAGATAGCTGTCCTACGTCTTGAGCAAATGTTCCATAAAAAAGGAGGTGGCTGCAGATCCGAAACATCTCTGACAACATAACCCGAATCACCTCCACTCTAGGCGGAACAACGATACCCGCCATTTTCTCAACCGCCATTACATAAGGCAGGTTGTTCATCACCCCACCCAAATAATCGATGCGATCTGTATAAGGAATGAAGGTATGCCAAGATTGTCTTTCGCCCATCTTCTCAGCGCCGCGATGGTGATAGCCAATATCTGGCACCGCATCGACTAAAATTTCACCGTCTAACTGTAAAGCAATTCGAAACGCACCGTGAACACTAGGGTGATTGGGACCTAGATTTAGGAACATAAATTCTGAGTTATCGGATTTTCGCTTCATCCCCCATTCTTCTGGCTTAAACTTTAATGCCTCTTGCTCAAAAGTTAGCGCTTCGTCATCAAGAGAGAAAGGCTCCATTTCAGTCGCGCGGGCGGGATGTTCTTTACGCAACGCATGACCTTTCCACGTTGGCGGTAAAATCAACCTGATTAAATTCGGGTGGCCCTCAAATCGAATTCCGAACATGTCCCAGGTTTCGCGCTCATACCAGTTGGCATTGGGCCAAATATCGATAATAGTAGGAAGAACCAAATCACTGTCTTGAAGTGGAACTTTAATGCGAACGTCACAGTTGCCACTGAATGACATTAAGTGATAAACGACAGTAAACTCACTTGCGGGCTGACCTTGCCGGTTAGACCTTAAGCGCTCATCTATTGCCGTCAGATCGAAAAGCATTTCAAAACACGGGCTTGTATCTTCATGCAATGCGTTGAGAAGAGACTTGATATTATCACGCGCCACCCAGACGGTTGGGATGCCATCGCAAGTTGTCTGCTCCGCCAGAATTTTTCCAGCAAAATCACGACGAATTTGACTTAGCAAATTTTCACTTTGAAAGTTATCTGTAGAGTTAGTTGTGGCTTCTGGCATTTCTAGTTTCTTATTTTAATTTTATTTTTAATAAGCAATTATTTTACAATCTAAAACTAATCAGACGTCATCTGGAGACCGCAGCTCAGTCGCATTGATACGATCGCTGTGCTTGACCTTGCGCTGAACTGGTCTAGGTTCTTTCTCAATAATGCCCTGATCATTTATCATCCAACTTAACGGCCTTCTCTCGCGGCCGATACTATCCTGTAGCAAAATGAGCCCCTCCAGCAAGGCTTCCGGGCGCGGTGGACAGCCTGAAACGTAAACATCAACTGGCAGAAATTTGTCCACACCTTGCACGACTGAGTAAATGTCATACATCCCACCGGAGTTAGCACATGAACCCATAGAAATAACCCACTTAGGTTCAAGTAACTGCTCGTGAAGCAACTTAACCACGGGGGCCATTTTACGAAATACTGTTCCAGCAATAACAATCATGTCAGCTTGCCGAGGAGTTCCCCGAATTACTTCAGCGCCAAAGCGCGCTAAATCATGACGAGACGTAAAGGCTGTAGCCATCTCAACATAGCAGCATGAAAGGCCGAAATTGAATGGCCATATTGAATTTTTCCTACCCCATGCGATCATATCTTCAAGATTGACCATCATTACATTGCGGCGAATAAACTCATCATAAGCACTTCCCCCAGGCTTTACTGATGATGCCTCATCGGCCGGTTGCAATTCCCAAGTCATAGCTTAAATTCCTTTCTATTGGTAACCCCACCAGGGCCAACCATTGTCTTAAGTTCTCGTTTTTGAGTTTGCGTACGCCAGTCAAGCGCGCCAATTCGCCAAAGATAAAACAGTGCAGCGAGTAGAATTCCGATAAAAACACTAATCTCAATGAAACCCGGCCAACCAGCCTGTTTAACGGCGACCGCCCATGCAAAAAGGAATACGACCTCGAGGTCAAAAATTATGAAGAGGATAGCCGACAGGTAGAAGTGCACTGATATCTTAAATTGAGCGCTGCCAACGGAAACGATTCCCGACTCAAATGGTGTGTTTTTATAGGGGCGGGAGATTCTTTGCCCTAAGAAGTAAGACAGGCCTAACATCGTTGCTACAACGGCTAACACTAACGCCACGTAGAACAAAAACGGCCGCAGATCGTTCAAGAATTCGCTTGTTACTTCCAAGTCCCCAACTCCATTTTCAAACCTTCACATGGCTGACATCGCTTATACAGCTGACAAAGTTCAGTGAATGTAGAAAAACCATCTTCAAGAAATTTAGCGAACAGCAGGCTATAACTAACTCTATTCACATTTATCTAAATTTCTAAAATCTGGCCTAACTCGTCTTATTCTCGTCGTGTAGTCGTTGTGTTGCTGCCTTTTAAACCCTAATACGCACCCTTTGCTATACAGCTAAAAGAATGTAAAACAGAGCACAACCGACCTAATTGAAGACCTTGAGTTAGTGCTAAAGTTTGATCGGATCGAAAGCTTTTCAGCGAGAGAAAGAACGGGAGGTCTAATCTAAAAAGACGTCGCACTAAAATCATTGGCTTTTTAGCCAATGGGGCTTGAAGAATTAAGCGAAGTTTTCTGACACTACCCATGAAGCATAATCACTCTGCACTGGGAGCCCTTTAAACTGTCAATTTTTGCAGTGGCTAAACTTTACTGCAAGATGCAAATTGTTCATCAGATTAGAGACGGCGGCTCTTTAATCAGGCACAAAATTCTGTACCAACTTTTATTTATTCTGATCTTACAACTGTCTAGATATTAACACCAAAGGTGTTCTTCTGTAGAGGCCTGATAGTTACATGGATAGATTGGGAATGGCAAGCAGTTTGTGCCAGCAAAACTAGAGCTTTACTGCTGCGACTAAGCATAAGTTGCCAACTAATCTCACTGAGCCCCTTTCCAATTTTCGTAATACTCCAAACTTACCATTTGGTTAAGCTCTGCAAACTCTTCGGTTTTTTGCTGAAGGTTAGCTTTCATCACGTCACCAACAGATAACAAACCTATATACTCACCGTCTTCTTCGATTAACAGGTGACGAATTCGGCGACCGAGAAATTTGTCATATAGCTGGAAGGTTTGCTCATCAACATTTGCGGAAATTAACTTATCGCTCATATTGTCGCTAAGTTTGGCAGTTTTAGGATTAAAACCGTCTTCGAGAGCTCTAAACATCAGATCTCGCTCAGTCCAGATGCCAACAATTTTCTCGTCATCAACAATAACGATGGCACCTACTTTATTTTGAGTCATCACAGTAAGGGCTTGATGGATTGTGGCATCAGTTGTGACTGTTACTAAATGACCGCCTTTTTCTTTGAGAATGTCTTTGGCTGTTTTTATCATTTTTTCTCTCCTCTACAACCCGGCTGTAGTTGACCATAAGTGGCTCTTTTAGGGCAACCGGTTACACACGCTTAAAACTAACCTCCATTTTGATCTTTGGCAAGTCTCAATCATGACAAGCGCGCATGTCATGATTAGTTAAATGATCTTTTAAAAATGAAGCAGTAGAAAATTAAAAAACTCGGTTCAGTCCGTCTAGTGCTGCAGTTCGATAAGCTTCAGCCATCGTAGGGTAATTGAAAGTAGTCGTTAAAAAATACCTCATGGTGTTAGCAGCTCCTGGCTGAAGCATAATTGCTTGGCCAATATGAACAATTTCCGAGGCTTGGTCACCGAAACAGTGAATCCCAAGAATCTCCAGCGTCTCAAAGTGAAAGATAAGCTTTAGCATGCCCACCTGCTCTCCCGTAATCTGAGCCCGCGCTGTATTCTTAAAGAACGCTTTTCCTACTTCATAAGGTATTTTAGCCTCTGTCAGCTCCCCCTCCGTTTTACCGAAAGTACTAATCTCAGGGATTGTATAAATACCTGTCGCAACCTGTTTTACTGGGTGGCATTGGTCCGGAGCGAAAATAGCATTACAGGCTGCCCGCCCTTGATCATAAGCAGCGCCTGCTAATGATGGCCAGCCAATAACGTCACCAGCGGCATAGATGTTCTCAACCTTGGTTTGATAAAAATCGTTTACGTGTATTTGGCCTCGACTATTGGTTTCTATGCCTAACGCTTTCAGACCAAGCTCTTCGGTATTGCCAGCCCGTCCGTTTGCCCACAAGACAATATCACTTTTGATTTTTTTACCCGATTGTAAGTAGGTAATAATGTGGTCATCGAAGTATTCAATTTCCGAGAATTCTTCTCCGTGTCGACTCCTTACGCCTACATTGCGTAAGTGATAGCTAAGCGCATCACTAATTTCTGTGTCCAAAAAATTAAGTAGCGAGGACGATGGATTGATGAGTTCGACTTTTGCTCCAAGCCCGCCAAAAATAGATGCATATTCACAACCTATTACACCTGCCCCTATGACGGTGACCTTGCGTGGGGAATGATCAAGGGTAAGTATGGTGTCACTATCGAACATCCTTGGGTGATCAAAATCTACTACTGGCGGTCTATAGGGTCTTGAGCCTGTCGAAATTATAAAATTATCGGCTGACAGCTTTTTCCTTTTACCCTGTAATTTAATCGTATGCTCATCAACAAAACTGGCTTTGCCGGTAAAGACGGGTATTGCGTTGCGCTCGTAAAAATCTGAACGCATCCGTACCTGCTCATAAACAACACGGTCTGCATGAGTCATTATTTGTTGAAAACTGAGTTTTCGAGTATCGCCAAAATCGCGGAACATAGGGTTCGTATTAAAAGCCATGATCTGCTTAACTGAGTGACGCAGCGCCTTAGAAGGTATCGTCGCCCAGTGGGTACAGGCGCCGCCTACTTTAGAATAATCTGTAATAACAGCAACAGTACGACCTTTCTTACGCGCATTCATTGCGGCGGCTTCCCCTGCAGGGCCACTGCCTATAACAATGAGGTTAAAATGATCTTTTTCCATCGCCACTAAATCCTAGAATTAGTTAGAGAAATATTCTTGTTGGTTTAAATCTTGTCAGCTCGATATGCCAGCTTAGGCCTTGACGCTTAGCTCTTCACATTTAGAAACGCTGCCACCGCAAAGCTCACATTCGTCCATTCCGCTAAGATTGTTTAACCCACCGCAGGAGCCCTGCACCGGTTTTCTGCCCATGATCACGCCTACCGACATGATTAGGACAACTGTAGCTATTAGCAAAAAACTTATCAGAAATACTGCCATCGCTTAATCCTCCATATAAGTCGCAAACTCTACGCTTGCGTAGCCGCGAAAACCATCGCCGCTTTTGTAAATAAAATAGACCGCTTGGCCCATTGTGCTAGCCAATGCGCGTGACTCGTCTAACCCCATTACCATGAACGCTGTAGCCAAAGCGTCCGCTGTTGCTGCGGACTCATCTATGACATACGCAGCCGCAAGAGAATGACTAATAGGATAGCCTGTGCGCGGGTCAATCTCATGGGAATAACGAACACCATCAAGCTCAAAGTAGTTCCTATAGTCACCGGATCCTGCCACGGCTATGGACTCACCACGACTAAAAAAAACTTGATACACCTGTGATGCGCCATCCGCAGGGGCTTCTATAGCTGGCACCCAGCTTAAACCGCCAGGTTTGAGGCCTTTTATTTTGAGCTCTCCACCAATCTCTAAAAAATAGCTTTCTACTCCCAATTCATCGAAATAGCTTGCCAACTGATCTACACCGTAACCTTTAGCTACTGCGCTCAAATCGACAAACAAACTGCGTAGCTTAGTAATCTCGGCGGTACCTGGGTCAATAACGATATGCTTAAACCCTACCTGCGCGCGTGTGGCGGCTATGTCCGAATCGCTTGGAACCACGTCTTTCGGGCTTATTTCCGGTCCAAAACCCCAAAGATTGACTAAAGATCCAATTGTTACATCAAAAGCGCCATCAGTTAAATCGGAGATTTCTGTAGCTAACAATAACACCTCAATCAAATGAGAGGATGCTGCAAACGGAGTGTTTATGGGATGGCGGTTTAAGCGGGAGAGCTCGGAGGAGTCTGCGTAGGTAGAGAAAATACCTTTATCCATTTCTTTTAGCAGTGCACTGACGTCTGCGCTTATTTGCTGCTCACTTTTCCCGGCAGGCAAATCAACTAGCTGAATTCGATAGCTGGTCCCCATGGTCAGACCGGAAAGCTGTCTGATTGTTGCAGGGGACGGTGAACCCCAAAAATATACAAGACCTAGCAGAGCCGCCAGAAACGCGGCTGCGAATGCGACTCTGCGAAGCCCTACGATCATGAAAACTCGTCAAGCGCGATGTTTTCGTCCTCCACACCAAGGTCTTTTAACATCTTGACCACCGCGGCATTCATCATTGGTGGTCCGCACATATAATATTCGCAGTCTTCGGGGGCAGGATGATCCTTTAAATAATTTTCTAAGACTACGTTGTGAATAAAACCTGTCATGCCATCCCAATTATCTTCAGGCTGAGGATCTGAGAGTGCTATATGCCAGTCGAAATTGTCGTTTTCCTTCTCCAGCTCGTTATAGTCCTCTTCGTAAAACATTTCACGCATGCTTCTCGCGCCGTACCAAAAACTAATTTTACGGTCACTGTGAATTCTGCGAAGCTGATCGAACAAGTGCGAACGCATCGGCGCCATACCTGCACCGCCACCGATAAATACCATTTCGTTTTTGGTTTCTTTAGCAAAAAACTCACCGTAAGGCCCAAACACTTTTACTTTGTCACCGGGCTTTAGGCCGAAAATGTACGATGACATCTTGCCCGCGGGCAAATCAGTTCTGGGCGGCGGTGTAGCAATTCTGATGTTGAACTTGATAACCCCTTTTTCATCCGGGTAGTTAGCCATAGAATAGGCTCGAATCGTTGTATCTGGCACCGTCGATACAACATCAAACAAACCGAAATGCTCCCAATCGCCGCGATATTTTTCGCCGATGTCAAAATCTTTGTAGCGAACTTCGTGTGGAGGAACTTCTAACTGCACATAGCCACCAGCGCGAAAGTTAACACTCTCACCATCTGGAATAGCAAGTACCAGTTCCTTAATAAACGTAGCTACATTGTCATTCGAAATCACAGTGCATTCCCACTGTTTTACACCGAAAAACTCAGGCGCAACTTCAATTTTCATGTCTTGTTTAACCGCGACTTGACAAGATAGACGCCAGTTACTACGAGCCTCTCCGCGTGTAAAATGTCCTTCTTCGGTGGCCAACATAGACCCGCCGCCATCAAGAATCTGACACTTACATTGTGCGCATGTTCCTCCGCCACCGCAGGCTGAAGATAAAAAGATACCGGCATCAGCCAAGGTATTTAGTAATTTACCACCAGAGGGAACAACAATTTTTTTGTCTGGGTCACCGTTGATTTCTATCGATACATCGCCGCTGCTCACCAAGAAGGATCGAGCAGCTAAAATAATACCCACCAACAACATAACGACTACTGTGAATAAAGTAACGCCACCAATGATGGCTGTAAAATCGATCATAATTTCAACCTGCTATTTCAACCTACTACAAAGACACGCCGGCCAGTGACATAAAACCTAAAGACATCAGGCCTACGGTTATAAAGGTGATGCCTAAACCTTCGAGTCCATCAGGGACATCGCTGTACTTCAGTTTTTCTCTTATTCCGGCTAACGCAACAATAGCCAACGCCCAACCAAAGCCAGAACCAAGCCCGAAGGCCACGCTTTCTGGAAACGAATAGTCTCGCTCAACCATAAGCAATGAACTGCCTAAAATGGCGCAGTTAACGGTAATAAGGGGAAGAAAAACCCCCAAAGCGTTGTATAAAGCAGGAACAAATTTGTCCAAAAACATTTCTAGAATCTGAACCATTGCTGCGATAACGCCGATGTAACAAAGGAAGCCCAAAAAGTCTAAAGAAACCTCAGGCAGCCCTATCCAGGACAACGCTCCATCACGAAGCAAACCATTAAAGATAAGATTATTGACCGGCACCGTAATGGCCTGCACCACTACCACAGCAACACCTAGGCCAATTGCTGTCTCAACCTTCTTAGAAACGGCCAAAAATGTGCACATGCCTAAGAACATCTGTAGCGCCATATTCTCAATAAAAACGGCTTTAACAAAAAGACTAATTAATTGCTCCATCAGAATGCACCCTCTTCCTGATGATGCGGCGCCATTGCAAACTCTTTGTCTTCAACTTGCTCAGTTTTCGCGCTGCGCAGCCCCCAGATTAAAAACCCGATAATGAAGAATGCGCTAGGCGATAGAAGCATAAGACCGTTGCCTTGATACCAGCCCCCGTTACCAACTAGGGGAAGAATTTCAAAACCGAGCAAGCTACCTGAGCCAAAGAATTCTCGAACAACTGCAACCGCAATTAGCACTAAGCTATAACCCAATCCATTGCCGATACCGTCTAGAAAACTGATGCCCGGTGGGTTCTTCATGGCAAAGGCTTCGGCCCTGCCCATAACAATACAGTTAGTAATAATTAGACCAACAAACACGCTTAGGTTTTTGCTTATTTCATAAGCATAAGCCTGGAGGAACTGATCAACTGCAATCACCAGCGAGGCGATAATAGTCATCTGAATAATGATACGAATACTAGACGGCATGTGGTTTCGAATCATTGATATAAATAAGTTTGAGAATGCTGTGACAGAAGTTAGTGCGACACACATAACCAGCGTCACACTCAGCTGAGTTGTCACTGCAAGAGCTGAACATACGCCCAATATTTGCAGCGCAATTGGGTTGTTCTCAAATAAAGGAGTTAAGATTACTTCTTTAGCCGTTATCATTTACTTTTCCTAGTATTTCCTGCCGCTCGAGCCAACAAGTGGCACGGTTTAAAACAAAAGTCGGTTGTTCTCGCTATCTATCCTAATTATTTCTTTTACCTATTTTCTTTCAGCTTTCTTCTTTTAACTACAGCTCATAGCCACTATTAGCCAAGGCTGGGAACTTAACACCCTCAGACCGAATCACGGACTTAAGTACAGGCCCAAAACCATCTTCACCCAGCCAATACTTAATCATGTCGTCAACCCCGCGACTAGTCAGGGTGGCTCCTGACAGGCCATCTATTTGATAGTCGCCAGTTCCTGCACCCTTCACCACTCCAAGCCCTACTGAGCCGTCGTCGGCATAAACTTTCTTGCCTGGCCAAAGGTCTGTCCAACGCGGATTTCGTACTTCAGCGCCCAGCCCGGGCGTTTCTTTTAATTCGTAGTACGCAAGACCCTTGACCGTATTCGCATCACCTTCGAGTGCAAGATAGCCATAAAGGATTCCCCACAGACCATAGCCAGAGATTGGCAAAACGATGGTTTCCAGACCAGAATCATCTTCAACGAGGTAGATGGTCTGATACAGTGCGCGTCTTTTCACATTAGCTTGATCATTTTCAGGGCTAATAGCCTCAGAGAGCTCAGGGTCATTCATCACCAAGCGCTGATCGTAACTGCTAGCATCCAATCCTAGCTGTTCAAGACCGGCTTCACTAACCAGCTCACCGCTATTTATATCAACTATTCGGGTTGTAAATTGTGCAAATAACGAGTCTACGTCACTATCGGAATTCACCGCGGAATCATAGAGCCCGGCAGCCGCTAGTATGTTTTTGTTTCTATCCAATATGCGATTGGCATCTTGACGCGGTTTCAGCACAACGGCTGTTCCCGACACAATAATGGAACACACCACGCACAAACAAAAGGCGACAATCAGGGTACTTTTAATAGAGTCTTTAGAGGACACCGCGAGCTCTCCTCCTACTTACGTTGGCCTTAACCACGTAGTAGTCAATAGTTGGTGCAAAAAGATTAGCAAACAATATGGCAAGCATCACACCTTCAGGATAGGCGGGGTTTATCACTCTGATCAGCACCGTCATAAAACCAATTAGCGCGCCAAAAATATACTTACCAGTGCTCGTCATAGATGAAGAAACTGGATCTGTCGCCATAAACACCATACCAAAAGCGAATCCGCCAAGGACAAAGTGCCAGTACCAAGGGGTTGCAAATGCAGGATTTGTATCTGACCCGATAACGTTAAATAACGTCGCGGTAGCAACCATACCTAAGAACACAGATAACATGACTCGCCAAGATGCAATCTTGGTAAACAATAAAAGGCAACCACCTAGAAGTATTGCAATTGTAGAGGTTTCCCCAATCGAGCCCTGCATCTGACCTAAAAACGCATTCAACCAGGTCAGCTCTAGTCCTGTATTGGCTGCCATGGCAGGCAGGCCTTCAGCCGCAATTTGGCCTAATGCTGTCGCTCCGCTGTAACCATCGACGGCGGTCCATACCGCATCGCCGGAAAGCTGAGGCGCGTAGGCAAAGTACAAAAAAGCGCGGCCGGTGAGCGCAGGATTAAGAAAGTTTTTACCCGTGCCCCCAAAAACCTCTTTGCCCACAACAATTCCGAACGTAATTCCCAGCGCTGCCTGCCATAAAGGCAAGTCTGGCGGGACGATAAGCGTAAAAAGGATAGATGTTACAAAGAAACCTTCGTTAATCTCGTGACCGCGTTTGGTGGCAAAAAGAACTTCCCAAAACCCACCGACCACAAACACAACTGCGTAAATAGGGATGTAGTGGGACGCGCCATATACGACGTTATCCCAAAGACTAGCCGGATTATGTCCGGCGAATAGACTGATGATGCCCTCATGCCAGTCGCCGCTGCCCTGCAGTCCCATGGCCTCTATCGCCATATTGGCCTGAAATCCTAAGTTATACATACCGTAAAACATAGGGAAAAAGGCAGCTACCCAGACCGTAATCATCACCCGCTTCAGATCTATGCCGTCACGCACATGAGGCTCGGCTACGGTGACCTTACTAGGGCTATAAAAAATTGTATCTACAGCTTCAAATAAGGCGTACCACGTCTCATATTTTCCGCCGGGTTTGAAATGCGGCTCTAAGTCGTCAAGAACTCTGCGTAAGCCCACTACTATCCTTCCTTCTCAATGCGAGTAAGATTGTCCCTAAGAATCGGTCCATATTCATATTTACCCGGGCATACATAGCTGCACAGCGCCAAGTCTTCCTCGTCTAATTCCAAAGCCCCAAGATTAGTGGCGGTTTCGATATCGCCAACAATAAGCGCTCTCAGCAACTGAGTTGGTAAAATATCCAAAGGCATTATTTTTTCATAGGCGCCAATAGGCACCATTGCCCGCTCACTACCTTGCGTACTCGTAGACAAGGCAAATTTTCGACCTTTAAAGAACCGAGAAATGTATATACCCATTACCGAATGCCGGTCTGCACCAAGAGACAAATAGCCGAACGCTGGACGTTCACGACCTTCGCGCAGTGCTGTGACTTGTAGGTGGTAGCGGCCGAGAAATGCTTCCACTCCTTCGACCTTGCGCCCACCTAGCACACTGCCGGAGATGACCCTGGTTTCGTTGCCTAAGAGCTCTCCGGCCATCAATTCATCTAGGCTAGCGCCTACTCGAGTTTTGACCAATCGGGGCTCGACAACCTGAGGTCCGGCAATAGAAATCACCCGGTCTGTACTTAGTTTGCCCGAAGTAAACAACTTGCCTATCGCGATGACATCTTGGTAATTAATCGTCCAAATATGTTTTTTTGCACCCGCTGGCTCTAAGGTATGAATATGCGTGCCGGGCAATCCTGCCGGATGAGGACCGTCAAACTGGCTAACTTTAACCGAAGCCTTGAACTCCCTGTCTCGCAAACCTGCGGAATCCTTGGCACCAACAATCAAATGAGTTCCATTTTCAGGCAAAGTGCTAAGTAAGTTTACCCCAAAGACAAACTCCTCCTGCTTACCGTCCAAAACCAAGTCAGGTTTCGCAGCCAAGGGATTTGTGTCCATAGTGTTAATAAATAACGCGTATGGCCTAGATTCTGGGGCTGGCACTTTGCTAAATGGCCGAGTGCGCAGCGAGGTCCACAAACCTGATGCGACCAAATTGTCCACCACCGACTGCGCATCAATCGTAGCAAGCTGCTCTGGCGTGTATGCGGTAAATGTCTCTTCTTCTGCGCCATCTAGCTCGATGACTATAGAGAGAAAGGCACGCTGAAACCCTCGGTTTATCGAACTAACAACACCGCAGCCGGGTGAAGTATAGGAAACAGAGGGGTTTTTCTTGTCGGTGAACAATACTTGGCCAAGCTTTACTCGGTCGCCTTCGGCAACGGCCATCGTTGGCTTCATACCAGCGTAGTCACGCCCTAAAAGCGCCACTCTACGAACGTTACGGGCATCACCGACATTTTGTCGAGGTTCGCCTGCTAGTGGCAAATCCAAGCCACGTTTGATTCTAATCATCACTCACTTACGACATCCTTGAGGGTGCCGTTCTCTGGGAAAAAATACTAAAGGGCTTTCGCCACAAAATGCTTCATGACAAATTGAGTATAGACGATGGAATTGAACTGCAGCGCCGCTTGGTCATGGTCTATTTAAGCGGGTCAAATTATAAGGCCAAGCCCTTGCTTTTACTAGCCATTACGACAACATCTAGACAGTTTTAAATCCACTCTTCGACAGGATATTCCTGATAGGTGACTCCCGCCATTTTATAAACCATGCGGCCAACTTGGCAGCAATAACCAAATTCATTGTCATACCACACGTAAAGTACGCAGTGATTGCCATCCACTATAGTCGCCAAGGAATCAACAACACCCGCCTCTCTAGTGCCAACAAAATCTGAGGAAACAGCATCTTCAGACTCGGTATAGCTGATCTGGTTTTGAAGTTTTGAATGTAAAGCAATTTGACGCAGAAACTCGTTAAGCTCTTCCTTGGTCGTCGCCTTCTCTAGCGACAAGCTCATTATTGCCATTGAGACATTAGGAATAGGAACTCTAACCGCATTACCGGTCAATTTACCGGCTAGTGCCGGAATCGCCTTAACGACCGCCTTGGCCGCACCGGTTTCTGTCAACACCATGTTTAGTACGGCGCTGCGCCCGCGCCTGCTGCCGCTATGATAGTTATCGATAAGATTCTGATCATTTGTGTAGGCATGGACTGTTTCTACGTGCCCATGAACAATACCAAACTTATCATTAATCACTTTGAGTACCGGCGCTATCGCGTTAGTCGTGCAGGAAGCAGCCGTGATTATTTTGTCATCGACAGTAATCTCATCATCGTTGATACCGAAGACAATGTTTTTCAAATCCCCTTTACCTGGCGCGGTCAGAAGCACCTTTGACGCACCCTTGGCTTTCAAGTGCAACGACAAACCTTCCTCATCGCGCCATTTGCCGGTGTTGTCGATGATTAAAGCGTCATCGATACCGTAATCATTGTAGTTAATCTCTTCTGGACCATTGGCATAAATAACCTTGATGACATTACCGTTAGCGATCAAACAGCGATTTTCTTTGTCTACTCTAAGCGTGCCCTGAAAAGCCCCATGAACAGAGTCAGATGCAAACAAGCTCGCCCGCTTCTCCAGATCGTCTTCACCACCTGGCCTCACTACAATAGCTTTTAAACGCATCACTTCACCGGTGCTTGTGCGCTCCACTAGAAGTCTCGCCATCAACCGACCAATCCGCCCGAAGCCGTACAATACGACATCTTGAGATTTCTCGATCGGGGGTTTCTTAACACCGTCTAGATGCCCCAGCTCACTTTTGACAAAGGCATCTACATCCAAAGCCTTATCGCCTAACTCTTGTTGATGCTGCATGAAACGGACAGTAAGCTTGCCTAGATCAATTTGGATGTGCCACAAATCCAGCTTAGCGATAGCCATAAGCACAGGATGAGATTCAAATTCTGACATTTCGTTGCGCTCAATCTGGCGAACGAAGCGATGGGATTTCATAATGAAGGTCACAGAGCGATTATGCAGCGGTCGCCCGTAGATAAATGTGCCAACATTTCGCTGGCTAAAAAACCGACCAATGACTGGTATCATTTCCTGTACTAACGCTTCGCGTTGCTTCCAGTCACCAAAGTAATCGTCTACGTTCGGTCGATTCACAAAAACCCCTTATTTTTAGCCAAATTGAAAAGGCGGTATTATCTGGCTTATGCTTTTCTTGTGCAATGACACAATGAAATAAAGCACCCAAATTCTTCACTATTTAGCCCTAAATTAGTCTCTCTAATTAGGATACAATCTTGCGCCTGATTTTTTACATCGTAATCCAAGGCTTTTGAACCGGAACCAGGAACTAAACCCAGCATCTTATGCAGAACAAGCAAACTCTATTTGACCCAACCCTACCCGTGGATAATAACAACGCCAGCTATTGGAGCGATGCTCATGGCTTCGCTCCAAGTCTCGCGATCTATGAGGCAGCAACCAAATCACCAGGGCCTATATTGGTCGTCTGTGAGAGCAATGAGTCAGTTGAACGTTTTAAACGGGAACTGAGCTATTTTTGTGCCGATGATGACAACTTGAAAATTTTCAGCCTGCCTGACTGGGAAACGCTTCCTTACGATAATTTCTCACCCCATCAGGACATCATTTCCGACCGGCTCAATGCCCTCTACCATCTACCCCAGCTCAAGCAAGGAGTGCTGGTCCTCTCGATAACCAGCCTCATGCACAAACTTCCGCCCCACAAGTATATAGACGGAAATAGCTTGTTACTGGAAGTTGGGCAGAAATTAGATCTAATGGCCATACGCAAGAAACTTGTTTTAGCCGGATATCAAGCAGTTGAATCTGTATTTGAACATGGCGAGTTCACTGTCAGAGGCTCAATCTTAGATATCTACCCGATGGGGAGCAACCACCCTTTTCGCGTGGACCTTTTTGACGATGAGATTGAAACTCTGCGAACTTTTGATCCTGAGACCCAGCGATCTCATGAGCAAGTAGCACAAATACGATTGTTGCCAGGCCGGGAATACCCCCTTGACGCAGCCGGGATAACGGCCTTTCGCAGTAATTTTCAAGAACTTTACGACATCGATCTACGCCAGTGCTCGCTCTATCAGGACGTTAGCGAAGGTATAAGCTCTCCTGGGCTGGAGTATTATCTTGGCCTTTTCTTTGAAGAGCTTGATAGCTTATTCGATTATCTACCTGCTAATACAACACTTGTGCGCATTGGCGATATCAGCAAAACCGGCCTCGACTTTTGGTCAGATATCGAGAACCGCTACATCGATCGTCAAATAGACAGGTTCCGGCCTATTTTAAAGCCATCTGAAATCTTTATTCCTGTCGCTAAGATTTTGACCAAACTAAAAGAATATCGTCAGATAGAATTCAAAAATCATAAGCAAGCATTGAGCTTAAAAACCTCCCCGCTCCCTGACTTCGGCAGCAGCAGCCAATCGCTCGAGCCCTTTGTAGCAGTCAAAAAATTTATTGATGAAAACAATCCTAAAATACTATTTTGTGCAGAATCTGCTGGGCGCCGCGAAACCCTCATTGAACTGCTCAGACAGACTGGAATTCACGCTACTGTGTGCGAAGACTGGCAAGACTTTTTGGTCAGCAGCGAAAAGTGCCATATTACTGTCGCCCCCTTAGACCAAGGCCTCTGGCTGCCCCATCAAAATTTTGTCGCTATCAGTGAAGCGCAGTTATTCGGAAACCGTGTCGCCCAGCGCCGACGGCGTAAGCGCACCACGAGCAATACCGAATTCATAATTAAAAGCCTGACCGAATTAAGAATGGACGATGCAGTAGTTCATTCTGATCACGGCATTGGCAGATACCGCGGCCTAGAAACAATCACCACAGATGGCCAGAGCAATGAGTTTCTGATGTTGGAGTACGCAGCCGGATCGAAGCTTTATGTGCCCGTCGCTTCCCTTGATTTGATAAGTCGATACAGCGGAGCTGATGCTGGCAGTGCCCCACTTAACACACTGGGCACGGATCAATGGCACAAAACCAAGCGCAAAGCCGCCGAGAAAATACGCGATGTCGCCGCTGAACTATTGGACATTTATGCTAGAAGGCAAGCGAAAAAGGGCCATGCATATACTCTGGAACTAACTGACTACGAAAAATTCTCAGCCTCTTTTCCTTTCGAAGAAACTGCTGATCAGGAAACCGCAATTGAAGCTGTTGTTGACGATATGGAGAGTGACCGCACAATGGATCGCCTAGTCTGTGGCGATGTCGGTTTTGGAAAAACGGAAGTAGCTATGCGGGCCGCTTTTATAGCGGTGCAGAACAACAAGCAGGTGGCCATACTGGTACCAACCACCCTCCTAGCTCAGCAGCACTTTGAAAGCTTTAAAGACCGCTTCGCTGACTGGCCTTTCGTCGTTGATGTCGTCTCCAGATTTAATAGCACCGCTGAACAAAATGCGACTATCGATGGAGTAAAAGCTGGCAAAGTAGATATCCTCATAGGCACCCATAAGCTGTTACACGGTCAGGTTAAGTACAAAGATTTAGGCCTTCTGATAATCGATGAAGAACATCGTTTTGGAGTCAGCCAAAAAGAAAAGTTGAAATCGCTTCGTGCTAACGTCGACATATTAACTCTCACAGCAACACCGATTCCTCGCACATTAAATATGGCTCTGGCAGAAATTAGGGATCTTTCATTAATAGTTACGCCTCCTGCAAAGAGACTTTCAGTTAAGACTTTTGTTCGCGAAGACCAAGATAGTCTCGTGAAAGAAGCTGTCTCTCGCGAGTTACTGCGCGGTGGCCAGGTTTTTTATGTTCATAATGAGGTGAAAACAATCGATCGTGCCGCCCGCCACTTGCAGGAAATAATTCCTCAAGCGCGCATAGGAATTGCTCATGGGCAAATGGCAGAACGTGAATTGGAGAAAGTCATGGCCGACTTCTACCATAAACGCTACAACGTATTAATGTGCACAACGATTATAGAAACCGGAATCGATGTGCCAAGCGCCAACACCATTATTATCCAACGAGCGGATAAGTTCGGCTTAGCTCAATTGCATCAGCTTCGAGGGCGTGTCGGCAGATCTCATCACCAAGCTTATGCCTATCTCCTTCTGCCCACGCATAGCAAGATGAATGCAGACGCACATAAACGAATAGACGCTATTCAGGCGGCCAGCGCCCTGGGCGCCGGCTTTACGCTGGCCAGCCATGACTTGGAGATACGCGGAGCAGGAGAATTGCTAGGGGATGACCAAAGCGGCCATATGCAAAAGATCGGTTTCTCTCTGTACACCGAAATGCTCGAAGAAGCGGTGGCTGCGATTAAATCAGGAAAATCTCCAGATATAGCGCTGAACCAAGACAAGACTATAGATATAAACCTGCGTATCCCGGCACTCATCCCTGAGGACTATTTGCCTGATGTGCATACTAGGCTGATTATGTATAAGCGCTTAGCTACTGCAAAAACCAGCGACGAGCTTGAAGATTTACAAGTAGAGATGATCGATCGCTTTGGCTTACTGCCAGAGCCGCTCAAGCGCTTAGTCAGAGTGACCGCCCTCAAACTGCGCGCCCAAAAACTTGGCATTAGGAAAGTTGATGCCAATGTCAAAAATGGCCGCATTGAGTTTTCACCCAACACTTCGGTTGACCCTTTATCCTTGGTTCAACTAATTCAACATGACCCAATGACATTTAAATTAACCGGCGCTAATCAGCTTCATTTTATTCACGACTGCGAAGACCATGAAGACAAGTTACACTTCATCGATCAATTATTGGATAAAATAAAATTATCCACCAAGAAAGCAGCTTAAGAAATGGGTTCACCAACACTACTTCAACAGCATTATGATCATGCGGAACTGCCATTTGCACTACTGTTAAGAGCTGCAGTCGTAGCAATATGCCTGGCTAGCGGCGGATTAATAAGTCTGTCTGCACAAGAGTCTTGGTACAAAATAGAGCTGAGTATTTTTAGCAACGAGGCCCTCGCTGATAGAGAGCAAGAGCGATGGCAAGCGGACCGCACTGTGCTCGATTATCCAAAAGATATTGCTCGCCTGAAGGAATTTGGCGACTTATTACTAATTGACTCCTTACTGCCAGACCCGCTCGAACTCGCCAGCGGACAAACAAACGAAGGTACAATTAAAAGTACAGCACAGGGCACAGCTGCAGATGCCGCAGAAGCTGCTCAACCCGGTGAGTTTCTGCCGGCTACCTCGCCGGCCCAAATCACTCCCGATGGAGCACCTTTACCCGAACAAATTTCAGATCAACTATCGAAACAACAATTGCAGGCTGAAGCTATTGAGAAAGTCGGTCCCTTTGCGGCCCGAGTCGGTGCCCCATTTAAGTTTTTAAATTTAGAGCGAGACGATTACCTTAGATTGCCTCCCAACTTAAGTGATTTTGCCCAAACCAACCGAGCTCTTAGCCGATCTCCAGAGCATAAACTCCTGTTTCATGGAGTTTGGCGCCAGCCGGTTCTATTTGAAAATGAGGCCAAAGCCATTTTAATAGAAGGCGGAGAGCGCTATGGCAATCAATCTGAGCTACAAGGCAGCCTCACTATCCGGTTTAACGAAAACTCGGATCGAGTTGTGCTGGATGCCGACATCTGGCTAACCGAATTTGTTATAGATGATTCCCGCAATTCGTTAGAAACCAATATGCAAGCGGCAGCAGAAGCTAAAGAAGCAACCGAGTTGTCGGCGGCGATGCCCGCAGCACCAATACAGTGGCAGCTGCCTGAATTGCCCACCACTATCGCAGATGGCCCTCTACAAATTCTGCGCAATCGACTTCAGACCGATAAATCACAGTATCGCGTCCAGAATGTATTTCATATGCTGCAAAGTCGGGCTATGCGAAGCAATGAGTTTCACTACATGGACCACCCCGCCTTAGGCATAGTGGTTCAAGTGGAACCCTACGAAGTGCCTCCACTGCCAGAGCCTGAAATTGAAAATATAGAAAGCTTCGGTTTTGACCGCGACCCTGAGAAGGTCCTAAGCGTAAGTCCTGTTGAGGACTTAACCGAGCCAGATAACTAGCTCACCGCTGCGTTTGCCAAGACTCGAGCGACAATACCCATCCCCTCATCTAGCACTTTATGGATTTCGTCCATGCTTATCTCGCCTGCGGATAGCCCTGCGCCCCAATTCACCGATAGAGCGAGCATGGCATAAGCGATGTTAAGCTCCCTCGCCAACGCAGCCTCAGGCATAGCAGTCATTCCTACAAGGTCGCAGCCGTCCTGCTGCAGTTTACGTATCTCTGCCGCTGTCTCAAGACGTGGACCTTGGGTACAGCCATAAACCCCTAAATCAAGAAACCCAAAATCAGGTTTAGCCTGCGCCTTAATTTCACAAACACTGCTGATTAACCGCCGCCTAAGCGGCTCATCAAACGGATAGGTGAAATCTATATGAGTCACTGCCTCCAGGTTATCTTCGAAGTAAGTCCCTTGCCGGCCCCAAGTGTAGTCAATAATCTGATCCGGCACAGCAAAACAGCTCGGACCCAACTTTTCGTGAATACCGCCTACTGCATTAACCGCAATAATCTCTGTAACATTGAGTTCTTTTAATGCCCAAATATTCGCCCTATAATTTATCTTATGCGGCACAAGTTTATGCCCCTCACCATGGCGAGGAAGAAATGCCACGGAGGAATCTGCCACTCGGAAAAGGCTTATTGAAATCGGCTCATCAGCATAAGGGGTAATCACACTCTTACAGCCGGCTGACTCGAAGCAGTCAATTGAGGTTAGGCCCGTCCCACCGATTATTGCCAACATATTTTATATCCGCCAAGCTAATTGAAATGAAAAACTACAATGTTCTTTCAGAGCTATTTTAAACCTATCCTAGGTTCGCTCGAAACACGCAAAGTACCATAGACTAGGTTTTGTGTGGACGCAACTTGAGCGACACAAAAGGCATTAGTCAGCAGAAATTCGAAATAAAACGCGGGGGACACGCCTAGAATGCTGCCCGGAGATACTACCGCGCCCAATAATGCCTTCAATGACAAATTCAATATCTGAAGAGCCGATAGTTGAATTGATGAATGACAGCCGACCTTAGCTGCAGCGTTTTCATTGCCTAAGCTAACCACTGAAGGCTTGGCGAAGGCTCTTTATATCGAGTAGCCGAATCAAGTATTATGTAATTTTTCAGAATCGCCAGTGTCACGGACGATGAGGATTCACGGTTTGCAATACATTTCACAAAATGCTCGGCTTTCTCGTTGCACGCTTTACCGATATAGCCTTGAACGGTGCTGGACTGGCGGCGAGGGCCGTGCCCTTTTCATTGGTTTAAACCCATCCACCGCCGACCACCGTAAAGATGACCCCACTATTAGACGCTGCGTTGGCTTCGCAAAATCCTGGGGCTTTGAGGCGATGGAGATCGTAAATTTATTTGCGTTTCGAGCGACCTACCCCATCGATTTAAAACAGGCTCTTAAACCAATCGGGCCAGCTAATAACAGCTGGATATCCAAAGCCATCAGTCGCAGCGACGTAGCCATAGCTTGCTGGGGCAACGACGGTGACTTCTTGAATAGAGACAAGTATCTCTTAAAACGCTACCCTAATCTGCACTGCCTTAAAATCAACAGTTCGCAGCAGCCAGCCCATCCACTTTACTTGAAAGCAAATCTGAAGCCCTTTCCCATGAGTCTAGCCATAAGGTCGGTCCAATGAGTGCAAAAAGCAGCCTAGCAAGCCTGATCTGGTCAATGGACTGGCTAGGATTAAAATACAAAAAATCTGCTTATAAAGTGCTAGCGAAAGCTGATCGTGCTCCGGACGCGCCATTCAGAACCAGTTTCTTCGGCTTGAAATACGAAGGAAACCTGACAAACAATATTGAATTCAGCATCTACTTCTACGGCGCCTTTGAGAAACCGCTGTTGTTTTTCCTCAGAGACGCATTGGCTAGCCTAGCAAAAGCCTCTGCTAATAAATCACCTAGCTGCTTTTGTGATATCGGCGCAAACATTGGTCAGCATTCTTTATTCATGTCTCAATTCGCAGCCACCGTGCATGCCTTTGAACCCTTTGATGAAGTCAGTAAGAAGCTGGAGCACCAAGTCAGCTTAAACGCGATTGAAAATATAGCACTGCATAAAGTAGCCCTTAGCGACATCTCAGAGAAGCTTACATTTTATGCCCCCACTGGGAGCAACCAAGGTATCGGTTCGTTTGATGCCAACACAGTAAGCAAGGGCAATGAGGCCTTAGGCGAACTATCTCTTAAAAATGGTGATGAGCTGTTTACAGAGCTGGCTATAGAGCAAGTTGATCTAATGAAAATCGATGTTGAGGGCTTCGAGAAACGCACGCTTAAAGGCCTTCGCCAAACGCTAACTCAGCAACGGCCGATCATCGTCTGCGAACTCAGCTATGGCGCGGAATTATCTTTTAATAGCCGAGAAGAGTTTATTGCAACCATGCCGGAGGATTATGAGTTTTTTGTCTTTGATATTCGCAAGCCCAATGGCAGCAAAGCTCGCAGAAAAGGCGCCAAGGCTAAACGCTCAGGATACTATCGACTGATTCCACATCGCAGCTGGCGCGACAAGGGCCAGGACGACATTGTCGCTTGTCCGAAAGAAAAGGTTGAGCTACTGCCGCTGGAAAGCCACGGCTCTCGCTAACATAAACTGTGAACACTTAAATTAAACGGCCTAACGCTAAGAATTCAATCCTAACGTAGGCCAATAATATAAGCATGTTACAACCCATATTGTCGGTAGTACTAAAGGTATCTTTAGTAAGCAGCTGTTTTTTATATCAATTAGCGCTCACCCTCGAAGACACTAAAAAGACCGAGCTTAACCGCAGAGACCGCTAGCTCTAGTCTATGAACAGAACACCCTTAACCAGCAAGCAAAAGAGAGGAGTACAAAAAAAACAGCTCTTAGGTGATAAGGCTGCTGGTTCCAAGCCAGATTTAATGTACAATACCGCCGGTTTTCAGCACCAGATATGCGCCCGTAGCTCAACCGGATAGAGCACCGGCCTTCTAAGCCGGGGGTTCCAGGTTCGAGTCCTGGCGGGCGCACCATATACCAAAAAGCCCGCTTTTTAGCGGGCTTTTTGGTATATGGCGTTCCCGCCTAGAATCGAGCCTAGGCTCGACCAATTGCGTAGAAATTAGGACAGCGAATCTGTCCTGGCTCTTCCAGCACGTAATAAAACCTTCCTGACAGTGCTGCACTTAATTACCTATTTGCCCCGGCCTAACTATTAAGCCCACAAGATAGTAAATTACTAAAACCTGCGTAGACATCGCACCTACTGCTCCTGCCTATGACCCGCCGTAAATAGATCCCTGTAGGCTTTACGCCCGCTCCCTGCGGGCGACAGTCACAAGCAGGGGCAGCAAATCCCTGTTTGCAAGATCAGTGGAACAGCACTGCACCGAAAGGACTCCTTAAAGTGAGCTGCTGAACTGAAGTCTTCGCCATTTGACTAACCAAAAACCCATATCGACCCATTGCGCAGTAATGTGGACAGGGAAGCGCCCCGCAAGGTGAGTTCGACTACTAAGCTGTTAATCGAGTCTATCCATGTTTGCGAGATCGGTGGAGACGCAGTAGATTTCTATATGAAGTATTTAGTCTACACGCAGGCAACCAGAACCTAGCCAGCACTGTCCCTATAAACCTTGGCGGTTGATTAAGTAAACACTGAAGAGCAAACAGAGCGTAAAGCTATCTGGATTCAGCTTGAGCAAGAGCTCAGGCCAGTTTACGCCTTGGTGCGAGTTTTGTTAGACGCAGAGTCATCACCACCGAGCCCGCTGTAGCTATGCTCTTCATGGGGCACGCCATAACAAGACACTCCGGTATACATTCCCGCTAAAACCAAATTAAGCTTGTTACAGACGCTCACAAGCCGCAGCAGCATGCCTCTTGGCACCCTGCCCTCGCTTTCCTGTTCGAGATTGCGCTCGGCAGCTGTTGGTACAGAAGCTGACAGCTCTGCAACTGCTGTTGGCCGGCCATTGGTGGTTTTAACTTTAATCGATTCCATAAAAAATCCATGAGCGTTCAAGATAAGACCCAGCTCAAGCAAAAAAATTGCTAGCCCGGGAGCCTTTGAGGGATTTTAACGCCATACCTGAATGTAAATTTGTAGAAAAATTTAAGAGGAAGCTTGAGGGATTGGAACAAATTATGAATGAAACCTAGCAGACGAATGGGGTGACTGACGGGGTTCGAACCCGCGACCACCGGAGTCACAGTCCAGGGCTCTACCAGCTGAGCTACAGTCACCATAAATCGTTCAGCATTCAACAAAAAAGGGAAGGTGAAATTGGTCGGGGTAGAGAGATTTGAACTCCCGACATCTTGCTCCCAAAGCAAGCGCGCTACCAGGCTGCGCTATACCCCGATTTTCAACCTTTCCAACACACGCGTGTCGTGTGCATTTCAAGAGGACGGCATAATACTCGCGTCATCTTTGCCAGTCAATCCAAGAATGAGGACTGACCCTAAATTTCTTCCACTTAAAGACAATTAATACGCTTTAGCGCTCTATACGCCAGCTACTTCCGTCGGCACTATCTTCAACAACCACCTTTAATTTGGCTAACTTATCACGTATTTCGTCCGCTTTGGCCCAATCTTTATCAGCTCTGGCCGTTTTTCTCGCCACTATCAGCCCTTCGACTTCGCCAGCATCTACTTCGCTGCCCACCCGGCCCTGTAAAAATTTTTCTGGGCTTTGCTGGAGCACCCCTAGAATTGCACCGAGTTTTACCAGTAAAGCGCCTAGCTGACCTGCCAACTCAGCCCCTGCTGCCTTTTCTTTATTGAGCTCTTTCACCAGGTCAAACAAAACGCCAAACGCTTCGGCCGTATTAAAATCATCATCCATGGCCTTTAGAAAAGCTTTCTCAAATCGACTATTAGTGAGCGACTTAGCGCTATCGACATCCACCCCTTGAAGACCTATGTAGAGGCGTTCCAGCGCTGCTGAGGACTGCTGTAAACTCGCTTCAGAGTAGTTGATTGGACTGCGGTAGTGGCTCGCTATTAACAAGTGCCTAATAACTTCAGCATCATATTTCTTCAACACCTCTCTGACGGTAAAGAAGTTGCCCAAAGACTTAGACATCTTTTCGTTATCTACTCGAAGAGGCCCGTTATGCATCCAGAGATTGGCAAACTTTTCGCCAGTTGCTGCTTCCGATTGCGCTATCTCATTTTCATGATGAGGAAACAGCAAATCTGATCCGCCTCCGTGGATATCAAAATTATTGCCTAATGCGCAAGTGGACATTGCTGAGCATTCAATGTGCCAGCCCGGTCGGCCATAGCCCCATGGCGAATCCCAACCCACCCCGCCGTCCGCGGAGGACTTCCAAAGCACAAAGTCCCGTGGGTCTCGTTTCAACTCGCCAATGTCAACTCGCGCACCGTCTAACAATTCGTCGAGTTTCTTTTTCGAAAGTTTGCCGTAATTTTGAAAACTTAAAACAGAGAAATAAACATCGCCATTATCCGCTTTGTAGGCGGCATCTTTTGATACCAGCACCTCAATCATTTTGACAATTTCTTCGATATGAGCAGTTGCCCGAGGCTCTTGATCGGGCGGCAGAATAGACAGTGACCGCTCATCTTCATGCATCGCGTCAATGAATCTATCGGTTAGATCTGAAAATAACTCCTCGTTTTCCGAAGCTCTCTTAAGAATTTTGTCATCGATATCCGTTATGTTACGAACATAATTAACGCCATAGCCTTTTGCTCGTAGATAACGCACTACTACATCAAATGCCACCAGCATTCTTGCATGCCCCAAGTGACAGTAGTCATATGTGGTTATGCCACAAACATAGAGTCCGACATTGCTTGCATCTTTCGGTACAAAATCTTCTTTCTTTTGAGTAAAACTATTGTAAATTTGCATGAGTAAAGTCTATTTGGCTGACCACGAATCTCGCAGCGTTATTGTTCTGTTGAATACGGTTTTTGAAGCGCTGGAATCAATTTTATCTAGACAAAAATAGCCCTCTCTTTCAAATTGGAAGTTTGACTCTTCCTCGTTCGTCAGCGCCGCGGGCTCAATCACGCACCCCTCAACTGTCACCAGTGAATCCGGATTGAGGTTTTCTCGATAGTCCTCAAATTCTTTCGATGCGGGGTTTTTAACGGTAAACAGCCGATCGTAAAGCCTGACGCTCACTTGCACCCCCTCACTTGCAGATACCCAGTGCACAACCCCCTTCACTTTCCGACCCTCTGGTTTTTTACCTAGAGTGTCTTTGTCTACAAAACAATGAAGCTCTGTAACCTCACCAGAGTCGTCTTTGATGACTTCATCACATCGAATCACATAGCACCCTCGAAGCCGCACTTCGCCGCCTGGAATTAAGCGCTTAAAACCCGCTGGAGGCACTTCTTCAAAGTCCGACCTATCAATGAAGACTTCTTGAGTGAAAGGCACATCTCTACGGCCTTTTTCCTCGTCTTTAGGATGATTCGCCATACGCAGCTGAACAAGCTCAGCTGCGTCTATGTTGGTAAGGATAACTTTCAATGGCTTTAGGACACACATGACCCTGGCTGCGCTGGCATCCAGATCTTCTCGTATCGCATGTTCTAGCATGCCCATATCAACGACACTATCACTGCGCGCCACTCCGACACTTTCACAAAAATTACGAATGGAGGCCGCCGTAAAGCCCCGCCGTCTCATTCCGGCTAAAGTAGGCATACGCGGGTCATCCCAACCACTGACCACGTCGGTCTCCACCATCTCCTTTAAGTTTCGCTTGCCCATCATGGTGTAGTTTAATTTTAATTTGGCAAATTCTGTTTGCTGGGGCAAAACATAAGTATCTGACGAATCTGCAAGGTCGCTGACCCGCTTCAACCCTGCAATATCGAGACTATTCAGTGTCCAATTATAAAGCGGCCTATGATCCTCAAATTCCAGCGTGCAAAGGGAATGAGTTATATTTTCGATGGCATCACAAATGCAGTGCGTGTAGTCGTAGGTTGGGTAAATTTTCCACTTATCACCGGTCTGATGGTGATGAACATGGCGAATACGGTAGAGCACTGGATCTCGAAGATTGATATTAGGTGATTCCATATCAATCTTAGCTCGCAAACTCAACTCACCATCGCCAAACTCGCCGTCTCGCATGCGAGCAAACAAATCCAAACTCTCTTTAATCGGTCTATTTCGGTCAGGGCTAGAGCGCCCCGGCTCGGTAAGCGAGCCTCTATATTCGCGCATTTGTTCAGCATTAAGACTGCACACAAAGGCTTTATCTTTCTCGATCAGCTCAACGGCAAAAGCGTAAAGATGATCAAAGTAAAGAGATGAAAATCGTACTTCACCATTCCACTCAAAACCAAGCCACTTGATATCGTCTTTAATGGACTCTACAAACTCCACACTTTCCTTTGCCGGGTTTGTATCATCAAAACGTAAGTTGCAATGACCGTTGTTTTCAGCGGCGATCGAGAAGTTGAGACAGATCGACTTGGCATGCCCTATGTGGAGATACCCATTTGGCTCCGGCGGAAAACGAGTCTGCACTTTTCCCTGATGCTTGTTATCAACAATATCTTGAGCGACTAAGTTTCGTATAAAATTTGAATGTGGTGCAGCGGCTGCTGCCTTTGAATCTGTCATTAAGAGAAGTCTTTTATGATGGCCTGCTAAATAAGGCGGCAGCTAAATGTTGGCTTTCAAAAACTCATTAAGTTTGGAAGCGAATGTTGCTAGGGAAAGTCTCCCTGACTCAGGACTATCTAGAGCTTGCTAAAACCCTTATTATAGCGCCTCAAAACCATCGATAACAAAGTTAAATCAATCTCAATCCCACAAGGTAGTAATAATGATCGTCTTGAAGACAAACTATGGACCTATCACAGTTGAGCTAGATTTTGAGAAAGCTCCAAAGTCAGCAGCTAGTTTTTTGAGCTACACCAAATCAGGCTTTTATGATGGCACGGTCTTCCATCGTGTAATTAACGACTTCATGATTCAAGGCGGCGGGTTCGAGAGTGGACTTATCCAAAAAGATACTGGTGAAAATGTTGAAAACGAAGCGGATAACGGCCTGCCGAACCTCATTGGCACGTTAGCGATGGCTCGTACTGCGGTTCCTCATTCAGCAACTTCGCAATTTTTTATCAATGTCGGTGATAACCATTTCTTAAACCACAGCAGCAAAACAGATCAAGGATGGGGATACGCCGTGTTTGGTAAGGTTGTCGCTGGCATGGATGTCGTCAATAAAATTAAGGAAGTGAAAACAGGGTCTACCGGCGGCCACCAAGACGTGCCGGAGACTGAAGTTATCATCGAATCAGCAACTGTCACCGAAGACTAGAAACATTGACACGGCAACTTTTTATCTCTGATCTTCACCTCGAAGATTCTAGGCCGGATATTAGTGCCGCGCTTTTTGAGTTTCTCCATCATAATCTGGGCAAGACCGACGAACTGTTCATCCTTGGGGACTTGTTCGAGGTATGGATAGGCGATGACAGCTCTTCAGAGCTGTCAGTGGCTGTTAGCGATGCTCTCTCCCAATTTAATAGCGCAGGCGCGACTGTCTATCTCATGCACGGTAACCGCGATTTTCTGTTGGGCGAAAGCTTCGCTCAAAGTTGCGGCGGCGCATTGATTCAAGAACCCTACGTAATCAATACAGATGTTGGACAGATTCTGCTGATGCACGGAGATATTTTGTGCACTGACGATGTTGATTATCAGGATTTCAGACAGTTGGTGCGCAGCTTAAGCTGGCAAAAAAACTTCTTAGCCCAGTCCCTTGTTCAGCGACAAGCTTTTGCCGAGCAAGCGCGGGCTCAAAGCGCACTGGAAACATCTGCAAAGGTCAGCGGGATCATGGATGTAAATGCCGCGGCTGTAGCCCAGGCCCTAGACAGCGCAGGCACCACACTCCTCCTTCATGGCCATACTCACCGCCCAGCAATCCATGAGCTGGCCGAGCTTTCGGCAAAGCGGATTGTTCTGGGAGACTGGGATAAGCGAGGCTGGTACGCAGAAATTAATGATAACGATTTGGCGCTACGTCGGTTTGAGTTCGGCTCTCTTAGCTAACGGTCAATCGGGAGTGTCAGCTTTTAAGTGAATTTCCAAAGCCACCTCTTGCCCAGCCTACAAACAACTTCAGCACCGACTTGACTATTAACCTCACCATCAATGTTAAGTAAGGAGATCCTTTGTCCTCCGCTTTAGCGGACACCGCTGGCAGGGAAATTGTTGTAGCGGTCATTATGCGCTGCACTCAAAATCAGCAGCTCCTCGTCAACTATTTTACTGAAAGCAGATACTGACAGATCTGAAAATTCTGGTCTTGCCATAAGCCCCACAGAATGAAGATTCGGAATTTGTTGATGGCACTTGGCGAGAAGATTATGCACCCAGCATAGAGGTGACAACGTTTCATCAAAACTCAATCCGAGTTTGCGCATGCCTTCTACCAGCAGAGCCTCATTAACTACTTGCAGTTTACTCTCCAGAATCTGAACTTCTAGCTTCTCCAACCGCTTTAGCACCGCTCCCTTCTCAAACTCACCGTAACTATTCCAGTTGATAACCTCGAACAAATACCGCTTACAGCCGCGGCAGACAGGATCGCCGAAGGAAGTGGTTGAACAAATTCCAATGCAGGGAGTTTTTACTAGTTTCATGATAATCGCTGTGTCAAGCCTACTGCTTCGCTGCGAGGTTGCAGCGGTTGTTAGTGGTAAGTACTGCGCTATTTTAGTGGTAAAATGACTTTACTGAATAAAGTCCTTAACGCCCGCTATACTAGCATAGATCAGTGCTCCAACTGGATATTTCCTCTAACTTAGAGTAGGATTTGCGATCCAAAAAGGACGTGCTTAGCTAATTTACCAGTTAAGCTATTAATTTAGTTATTACCTCAGTAAGCGGCTTGAAAATAAACTTACTAAGGATGCAACACCAGCAGCCGAAAATTAGCTGCTTTACGCCGCTCAACGGACCGCGCTGAAAGCAACAGCCAGCTAGTAAGGCGATCTCAAGTATAGCGATGCTAAAAACAACGTGAATGGCTGCATTGTAAGTAAAGTGTTAGGTAAAGAGATGCGACGCTGTTTTGCAAGTTAAACGGCTTATAAACCGCCTCACTCGGCTATTTTTAAATCAAACGCTAAGGTGTAAGTCAAAGCTAGGAATTAGGTCGAAAGCTAGTGCAGTTGCTGCGCATTCGACCAATCAAATGAATCAAGTCTAAAAAAGAATCGCTAATTATTCCAACTCAAGAGGAATTGACCTTGTTAGAAGCCTATAGAGCACACGTAGCAGAACGCGCCGAGATCGGCGTAGTCCCTAAACCATTATCAGCAGAACAAGTTGCTGGTTTGATTGAATTGTTGAAATCGCCACCGGCTGGTGAGGAAGAATTCATCTTGGACCTTATTTCTAATCGCGTTCCAGCAGGGGTCGATGAAGCCGCTTATGTCAAAGCTGGATTTCTTTCAGCCCTCGCCAAAGGCGAAGCTACATCACCACTGATCGATGAGGCCCATGCGGTCAAACTTTTGGGCACAATGCTGGGCGGATACAACATCACCACCCTGGTAGAGTTATTAGATGATGCTGACTTGGCTGCAAATGCAGCTGAGGAACTTAATCATACTCTGCTTATGTTTGATGCTTTTTATGATGTTGCCGAAAAAGCCAAAAACGGCAACGAGCACGCCAAGGGCGTTATGCAGTCTTGGGCAGACGCGCAATGGTTTACGTCAAAACCCGCACTACCTAAAAAACTCACCGTGGCTGTATTCAAGGTCCCAGGCGAAACTAATACCGATGACTTGTCACCGGCGCAGGATGCGTGGTCCAGACCTGATATCCCTTTTCATGCCAAAGCAATGTATAAAAATCCACGCGAAGGCATTACCAATGCTGAAGAACAGATCAGTGAATTAGAGAAAACCGGCTTTGCGGTCGCCATTGTTGGTGACGTGATGGGCACAGGCTCATCCAGAAAGTCAGCCACTAACTCGGTACTTTGGTTCATCGGTGATGACATACCCCATATCCCAAACAAGCGCGACGGTGGAGTTTGCATAGGCAATAAAATCGCCCCAATATTTTTCAATACTATGGAAGATGCCGGCGCCCTGCCTTTCGAATGCGATGTGGACAATCTAAACACTGGCGACATCATCGATATCGATGTCTACCAAGGAAAGATTACGCGTCATGAAGGCGGCGAACTCATCACCGAATTCGAACTAAAAACTGAGGTCCTCTTGGATGAAGTCCGCGCAGGCGGCCGAATCCCTCTCATTATTGGCCGCGGCTTGACCCAAAGAGCTCGAGAAGAATTAGGCCTAGGCGCCTCTGACGTGTTCAGAGCGCCCGTTACCGGCGAAGAGTCTAGCAAAGGCTGGACCCTTGCCCAAAAGATGGTTGGCAAAGCCTGCGGTGTTGTCGGGGTTAGACCTGGCAGCTACTGCGAACCCAAAATGACCACCGTTGGCAGCCAAGACACTACCGGCCCGATGACCCGTGATGAGCTTAAAGACTTAGCCTGCTTAGGGTTCTCAGCTGATTTGGTCATGCAGTCTTTTTGTCATACAGCAGCCTATCCAAAGCCGGTCGACATAGACACCCAACACAGCCTACCTGACTTTATTCAAACTCGCGGTGGGGTCTCGCTGCGTCCTGGTGACGGTATTATTCACTCATGGTTAAACCGCATGCTACTGCCAGACACAGTTGGCACCGGCGGCGATTCTCACACCCGTTTCCCTATGGGGATTTCCTTCCCGGCAGGTTCTGGCCTCGTAGCTTTCGCGGCGGCTACAGGCGTCATGCCACTAGACATGCCAGAATCTGTTTTAGTTCGCTTCAAAGGCGAAATGCAGCCGGGGATTACTCTGCGTGATCTCGTTAATGCGATACCTTATGCAGCGTTGCAAAGCGGTGACTTAACAATCGCGAAAAAAGGCAAAAAGAATATTTTCTCAGGTCGAATTTTAGAAATTGAAGGACTACCTGACCTTAAAGTAGAGCAGGCCTTTGAGCTCTCCGATGCTTCTGCTGAACGCTCGGCAGGCGGATGTACAATTCGATTGGGCAGAGACCCCATCGTTGAATATTTCAAATCCAATATCACCCTGCTTCGCTGGATGATTGACAATGGCTATCAAGATGCCAGAACGCTAGAGCGCCGCGCCAAGGCCATGGAAGAATGGCTGGAAAATCCAGAGTTGATGGAACCCGACGCTGACGCTGAGTATTTTAAGGTCATTGAAATTGATTTGAACGAAATCAAAGAGCCGCTACTGGCTTGTCCTAACGACCCTGATGACGTCAAGCCATTGTCTGAAGTTCAAAATACTAAGATTGATGAAGTGTTTATCGGTTCTTGCATGACTAATATCGGGCACTTCCGCGCTGCCAGCGAAGTCTTGAAGCAAGTCGAGGGTGCGCTGCCGGTGAAACTGTGGATTGCTCCGCCAACTAAGATGGACGAGCATCAGCTCATCGAAGAAGGTATTTACAGCATTTTTGGTGTTGCCGGCGCTAGAACAGAGATGCCAGGCTGCTCTTTATGCATGGGTAACCAAGCCCGCGTTGCGCCAAATTCCACCGTTGTATCGACATCCACAAGAAACTTTCCTAACCGTTTAGGGCAAGGTGCTAATGTCTACCTTGCCTCATCCGAATTAGCGGCGGTTTGCTCGGCACTGGGCAAAATACCAACGATGGATGAATACATGAGTTACATGGAAAGACTCAATACCATGAGCGGCGATATATACCGCTACCTCAACTTTAATGAGATTCAAAGCTTCATGGAAGCCGCAGATAGAGCAAAAAACATTCCAATGGCGAATGTTGTTGAAGTGTAGAAGCAACTTTTCCTGATGAAAAAAGGGCGCCGGTGAAATTCACCGGCGCCCTTTTTTTTCGACTAAAAAAGATAGTCAACAACTAACTACAAGACGGTACTTTTCTCAACGATTTCGAAAACATCTTTCGACAGCCCCTCTTGAGCTTTGACCCGCTGCAACTGTGCCTGCATCATTGCTTGGCGCTTGGCGTCATACTTTTTCCAACGCGTTAGAGGTGTTAACAGCCGCGAAGCTATTTGAGGGTTCAGCTTATCCAGAACTAATACCTGATCCACTAGAAACTCGTAGCCATCGCCAGACTCGTCGTGAAAACCGATGTGGTTTTGGGCACAAAAAGCACCAATTAATGAACGAACCTTATTTGGATTTCGAATTTCAAACGCCTCGTGATCCAATAAGGCTTTAACCTTAGTCAATGCACCGGGCGCTTGTGCCGCAGCTTGAATCGCAAACCATTGATCTACGACTAGCGGCTCATGGCTCCATTGCTCATAAAAATTCATTAACGCTTTTTGCGCTAGCTTCGAACCTAACTTTGTGTGTGAATTGACTAAACTACGCAAAGCTGCTGATTGGTTGGTCATATTATCGGCATCACAGTACTGCTGATAGCATCGATTAACCCAGTCCTGCTCACCGGTTCTTACCAAAAAGTTAAGGCAAAGGTTTTTTAACGACCTCTTGGCAATCGACTCCGCATCAGCGGCGTACTCTCTGTGATCTTCAGTTAACTCGTAAACCTTAGCAAACTTCTCTTTAAGCTCGGAGGCCAGCGAATTCAATAAAAACTCTCTAACCGAGTGCAAGCCGATCACATCAGCTTCACTAGACTGCTCGATTAGCGCTCCCAGCACTGGTAAAGACAAAAGTTGAGCGAGCATAGCTTTGTCTAGTGATGAGTCCGACGCTGAATCCAATACCTTAGCGAAAGCATTTTTTAGCAGTTCAGGCAGAACTAATTCAGCCCCACTAGAGTGAGGTTCCAGCATGCTCTCTATTATTTGTGTAGAGAGGATTTGAGACGCGTTCCAGCGGTTAAAGCCATCACTGTCATTACTCATCAAGAGCAATAGCTCATCCAGACTATAATCATATTTAAGTCTGACTGGTGCACTAAATCCTCTTAGCAGCGACGGCACCGGCATCCCTTGAACATCTACAAACGTAAAAGTCTGCGAGTCTTCGGTGACATCAAGAACCAAATCGAAACAGGAGCTGGACTGTGAATTATCTTCACCTAAAAGCTTTAACGAAATTTGTTCACCAGAACTATTCAACAATCCTAAACGCAATGGGATGTGAAATGCGGCCTTATTTGTTTGCCCTGGGGTATCTGGACAGCTCTGCTTAACATGGAGTGAATAGCGCTTCGCCGCCTCGTCGTAGTCTGAGGTAATTGTAACTAGCGGGGTGCCGGCTTGACTGTACCAACGTCTAAACTGTATCAATTTAACGTCATTGGCGTCTTCCATTGCTTTGACGAAATCTTCGGTTGTTACCGCCTGTCCGTCGTGACGCTCAAAATACAGGTCTGACCCTTTACGGAAGCCTTGCTCTCCAAGAATAAGCTGAATCATGCGAACAATTTCTGCTCCCTTCTCGTAAATGGTGACAGTATAGAAATTAGAAATTTCCATATAGGAATCAGGGCGCACCGAATGGGCCATAGGCCCACTATCTTCGGCAAATTGAACAGTTCTTAAAAAGGCGATATCCTCCACTCTTTTGACAGTTCTTGAGCCCATGTCTGCCGAGAATTCAGAATCTCTGAATACTGTAAAACCTTCTTTGAGACTTAATTGAAACCAGTCACGGCAAGTGACTCTGTTGCCGCTCCAGTTGTGAAAGTACTCGTGAGCAACAACGGCCTCTACTCGCTGAAATGCCAAATCAGATTGAGTCATTGGGTTTGCTAAAACACATGAAGTATTAAATACATTCAGCCCTTTGTTCTCCATCGCTCCCATATTGAAATCATCAACGGCGACAATCATAAAAATATCGAGATCGTACTCTCTCCCGTATTTTTCCTCGTCCCAGCGCATAGATTTTTTAAGAGATTCCATTGCATGACCGCACTTGTCGATATCTTTTTCTTCAACAAATATTTGCAGTTCAATCGAACGCTCCGTCATCGTGGTAAAGCTATCGTCCAAACTAACAAGGTCACCGGCAACTAGCGCAAACAAGTAGCTCGGCTTCATAAAGGGATCTTCCCATGTCACCCAATGCCGGCCGGGATCTTCTTCTGAACTACCAGAGGCAATATTGTTACCGTTGCTCAGCAGGACCGGATATTTAGCTTTCTCTGCGACTACCGTTGTAGTGAAAACAGACATCACATCGGGGCGATCAAGATAATAAGTTATCCTTCTGAAGCCCTCAGGTTCGCATTGAGTACAAAACATTTTTTTCGATTTATATAAGCCTTCAAGCGCAGTATTATTTTGCGGTTCAATACGAGTTCGACAAGCCAGCGAAAATTTCTGCTCATGGTTACCATCAACAAGAGTGCCACCAACAAGACCCGCCACATCATGAATAGTCAGGCTGTCATCATCAGTGGTGTAGCTGTCGGCTTTTAGTTCCTCGCCATTTATTGATAATGCTTCTAGTACCAAGCCCTGACCATTTAAAACTAAATCTGCAATAGAGCCAGCCTGTTTTGAGAGATTAAAACGCATCTCTAAAGTAGAAGAAACAACAGCATGGTCTTCAAAAAGGTCGAAGTGTAAAGAGGTCTTGTCGATCAAAAAAGACGGCTCAGAATAGTCTTTAAGATAGGTCGTGCTCGCTTGTGCATTTTTCATAAAATCTTTAACCTTTTATCCATAACACAGAAATTATCAATTATGGCTTATGAACTAACTTCAATATCGTAACCTGAAAAACGACGCATATTGATTACGCCACTATCGAAGATTAAGTACTGGCCTTTTATTCCCAGCAACGTCCCTTCTATCACCGGGTCTTTGTCAAAATTGAAAGAATTGATTTTTTCAAGATAACGGACAACCGGATATACAATTTCAACTGGCTCAATGCCAGTCAACATACTAATGGCGAAGAAACCAAACCGCTCTTCTAATTGCGCAATCTCGGAACAGCATTCCTCGATCAAACCGACACTCTTAGCCTTCATGTCTAGCTCTTGCGCTGTACCTTTTAACATTTCTCGCCAATTGGTTTTGTCAGCAACATGCTGCTTAAAAATGACTTCCAGTTCGCCTGACTGCAACCTTGTTCTCACCCGGGCAATTGCCAAAGCTTGGGTGGCACCTTGATCTATCCAGCGCGTCGGTACTTGAGTTGCCCTTGTTATACCCACTTTTAAGCCGGATGAATTCGCCAAATAAACAATATGATCTTGCATGCAATGACGCTCTCCCCAGCTGGGCTCTCGACAAGTCCCCTGATCAAAGTGACATTTTTCTGGGTGGATAATACAAGAATCGCATTGAGCCAATTTCTGGAGACAGGGAAAGCAATATCCTTGGCTGAAGCTTTTATTCGTTTTCCGACCACAGTTGACGCAATGAATTTCACCACTATATTCAAGCTTGATCTTGTGCTCGAGCAAAGCATTCATATCAATGTCTATCTCACCGAGGCGCAGCGTATATTCCACCGGACTGGCCAAGCGGCTGCGCATTTTTCTTACTCCGCCCTTTGCTAGAGATTCCATTTCTTAACTCTTCACCCTTGACTCCATAGAGCCTTAAAAATAGCTAATTCGAAATTGGCTTTGCAGCTAAAAGCAAGCTGCCTAGTGTTTAAGTTTTGATGCACATGTTGAATTCAACAGAGCGCCGGTTCTATCGTCTGCCGAAATATGTTCTGCCTCATATAGAATGATTGCTTGTATACAGTTTTCTAGCTGCTCACTGGAAAGCTTGCCGCCATCGTCCCACTTCCCTATCTCCACCGCGGTTCTAAGACTGTCGTAAACACTAGGCGTGATTTCCTGTAACAGCAGTTCTAATGTTTCTGGAACTAGGGATGTTATTTCATCACTATGATTTTCATTGCTCATCTAAACCTTCCTGATTTCAGTTCGCTCAAAAATAGCCATGGAGCTACCAAGCCGAACGTAGACAACCTGTTTTTCAATACCCAACTTTCTACTTTCTACTAATCGGCATATGACCGACCGCGGAGTTTTTGAGGATGTAACGATTGTAAATCACTACGCCGCCACCTAGAACTAGACCACTGAATAGACCCCCTATATGCGCAGCTGTCGCAACAAGGGAGGATGCTAAAATCTCCATTGCTACCAATGCCACCACAAAGAACACAAGCATATTTGAATTTAGAGATAAATAGCTTTTCGGCATCAGTTTATGAACCACCCATGTGTATCCGACCAAGCCATAAACCACACCTGACATGCCGCCAAAATTATTCGCGTCATTGACCATATACTGAGCAGTGTTACTCACAAATGAGGTCACTAAAACCAGAGCAACGAAACTCCAGGTGGATTGAATAGACTCTAGCTGCCTGCCGAAGTACCACAGCCATAGCATGTTAAAGATTAAATGGAGCTCACCAAAGTGAAGAAACATTGGGGTAAAGGTACGAGCTAAATCGGTAAAGCTTTTTATATCTGTTAGCAGATTCAAAAAACCGTCATTTGCCAGTAATGGATAGAAAAGAATCGCCAGCCTCTGAGGATAAGAGCCCAAGCCGCTTATAACCGCAACAACTATACAAACCGCAAACAATAATGCTGTTACCGGATAATAATAAATTGCCACAACGGTGTTATTTAAGAGAACACGCAGGTCGGGAATTATGCCCTTGCGAGGGTTATTGCCTTCGATACTGTTGTCTGCACAATGGTCGCCGAAGGAATCGCGACCGGCACTCAGCCATTTTTCCAGAGCATCCTGAACAGCCTCAGCTTCCCCTTCAGAGGCTACCCATATTACCTGTTGGCCTGACTCTTCATTAATTCGATGCCCTAAACCTTGAGCGTGCAATAGTTTAGAGAAATTTAGAAGATTAGTATCTATAGGTAAGCTCGCAGCTTTAATCATTGAGATTCGTCTAGAGTCTTTCCAAGGCGACTACCCCATCCAAGCTTGCTTCGACAAGCTTCATAGAAGCTGTACTGCGGTGGATGTATTAACTGTAAGGGTACGACTTTCTTCGTAACAATAATTTCATCTCCAGCCACCGCTATGTATTTTTCTTCACCATCACAGCTAACCTGAGGCTGTAACTTACCGTTGGGCGCCACTACAATTCGTATCTCGCTGTCGCCATCGACAACAATCGGTCTGCTATTGAGCGAATGTGGATACATCGGCACTAGGACAATGGCATTGAGATTTGGGTGCATAATCGGACCGCCTGCCGACAGCGCATAGGCAGTTGAACCGGTTGGAGTTGCGACAATTAGTCCATCTGAGACCTGGCTGTAAACAAACTGGTCATTGACAAAAAGCTCAAATTCTATCATCTGAGCTGCCTGCCCCGGATGCAACACAACATCATTGAGCGCAGTGCCTAGCTTCTCTCGCTTTCCATTCATTACACGAGCGGCATCCAGTAAAAACCGAGATTCAACACTGTACTCGCCTGCCAGAACCTGATCGATTTTTGCCTCTAGTTCTTCCGGCAATATGTCCGTCAAAAAACCTAATTTGCCACGATTGATGCCGATCACCGGCACCTGATCGCTGGCAATGTGTTTAGCTACGGTGAGCATGCTGCCATCCCCACCAACAACAATCACGAGATCGCAGCGGCTCGCCAATTCGCGGCGACTGCAAGTTTCAACTTTCGGGGCCTTGAGCAACCCTGACGTCATATGATCTAAAACGGCGATTACTGGTTTCTCTGCCAAATAAGCCATAAGCCGCTTAAGTGTTTCTAAGACGCCTTTGTGATCAGGTCTTCCGACTATTCCTATACGCGTAAACTTCAGCATGTGATTTAAATTATTTCCCTAAACTAGATTTCAATTGTACCACGCAGTGACGTGAGATCGTCAGCCATATTAGACAATGCGAGGGCCCAATTTGATCAAGTAAAATAGCCAGCAATCAGAGCTGCATACAGGCCCGTAAAGGCTTAAAGCGGTCACCTGTTGAACAGAGTGTTGAGCCGGCAAGTGTTTTTCTAAGCTATGACAGCCCCGCACGGCAGGTCACCCTCATCGGCCCCAACTATCCCACCGGTGTGCAATGCGATGATTTGAGCACCTCGAGCAAACGCATCTGACTCAATCATGCTGAAAAGCCCAAACAACAGCTTTGCCGTATAAACTGGCTCAATAGGGATGTCCGATATCTCAGCAAACCCTTCAATAAACTCTGAAAGCTCAAGAGTCCTTTTTGCATAGCCCCCACAATGAAACGAATCTGACACATACCAAGGCACATTGACTGTGAGCTCTGACTTATTCAGCCCTGATTCTATGTGGTCTGCAATCATTCCCTTAGCATTAAGCACCGACACGCCCAATGCTGAATGCGGCGCCTGCAATACCTGCAAACCTTCTATGACTCCGGTCATTGTCGCTCCCGTGCCACATGCCATGGCGATAATGGCTTTTGACTCCCCCGTAATCGAGCAAACCATGTCGGCAATCTCTCTGCAGCCAGCAAACGCTAACGCATTTGAGCCACCTTCGGGGATCACATAGGCGGAACCATATTTTGCCGTTAGTTCCTGCAAGAATTCAGGGTCTTCTTTGCGGCGGTAATCAGATCTGGAGATCGCCCGCAAGGTCATTCCTGATGACCGACAAAAAGCCAACACAGGGTTAAGCGGCTCAATGAGCTCACCCCTAACAATTCCTATGGTTTCGAGACCGAAATAAGAACCAGCAGCCGCTAACGCATAGAGGTGATTTGAATATGCCCCACCAAAACTGATAATTCGAGAATGCCCCTGCTCCTGAGCTGCTCGCAGGTTTAGCTTCAATTTAAACCATTTGTTGCCGTGAATATGTGGATGGATCTTATCGAGCCTAAGAACGCGCAAAGACACGGCTTTTTCAGCCAACAGCTCACAGCTGATCTGGTTAACCGGTGGGGCCGCTAATTCCAATTCCTGCATTCGTTTACCTTCCATAAGTACTTGCCAAGGACGAGCACGCTCACAATATAGCGCCTGGATATAAAAATTTAATATGTAAGACTCTTCCTGCAAAGGCCGACGAACACTGCCTTTCGCGGGTTTCAGGGGGAAATTTAATAAAAAAAACTACTTCTTTAAATTCATTAGCTTAGCTCTCTTTTTCACCACAAACTTCACTAGCCCCTGTCATAGTGGTTTTGTGATCGTTATTCCCGCCGACACTAACTACGACAATTTTAATAATAAAAAAATCTAAGACTTTTAAGTGCAAAAACATTTGCACGAGGAAGGGGGCGAGAAATAGACCTTTATTATATTTCAGGAGTTCCATTAATGCTTAACACCAAGATCCAAGCAGTCGCTCGAGTTCACGCCTCAAATGAAGTATCCCCGTCATCCATTTTACAAGAAGCTGGTATAGATAGATTTGATTACCCCCTGAATTGGATCGAAGAAAACACGGGCATCAAAACATTACACCACGGCGACATCCAAGCCAAACCAAGCAGCTACGCAATCCCCGCGATTGAAAAAGCGCTGAAAAGGTTCGATGGCGAAATAGATGAGATAGATGCTGTTTTCTACTGCGGCATGAATCGCGACATGCAGGAGCCCTCCACTGCCCATATTATTGCAGACAAAATAGGGTTGTCTGCAAAATTAAAATTGGATATGTCAGATGCATGTCATGGCTTCACCGCCGGAATCATGATGGCTGACTTACTAATAAAAACCGGACAAGCTCGTCATGTGCTGTTGTGCACAGGAGAAAATGCGAGCCGCGGTACAATGCATATTGCCGATAGATTCAAGAACCAAGAATTAGGCAAGGACGACGTCAAATCGAATTTAGGCGCTTTCACCGTTGGCGATGTGGGTGCGGCGATGGTTCTTGGCCCTACTGATGACGGCAGTGGTTTTCAGACTATAGATGAAACCAGCTTTCGCAGTTTTAATTCCAATAATAATTCGGCCATATGGCCAGCGTGCTTTGTCGATTGGGAGCGCAACGATTTTGCCATGCACTCACTGTGGATTAGCTTGGAGACCATCAAAATGGTGGTTGGCATGGCTCCAAAAACTCTTGCAGGGGCGGGCTGGGAAGTCGACGATATCGATTACTTTGTATCCCATCAGGTTGGCCGCAGCGTACAGGAACATTACCTTAAAAAATTAGGGATAAGCAAAGATAAGTCGGTAGAAATATACCCCGATTACGGCAACCTAACATCAGCATCTATGCCGGTGTGCTTCGATTATTTAGAGCAAAATGGCAAACTTGAGAAAGGCACTAAAATACTTATGAATTCTACTGGCAGCGGCATTGTCGTTTCCCAAGGTCTATACGTGGTTTAGTAGCTAGGACTCACTAAGGCCGCTATTTTAGCAAAGCAGCGGCCTTAATTTCACAAGATCGGTAGCTTAAAGTAAGCTTGTTAACAAACCTGCACGGCATCATTTAAATCAGAGTCAAGAAAATTGTTTTGGCGGACGGGCATAATTAAGCCGAGTGATTTCAGCGATTGCCTCGAAATTTCCTGCTACTAAATAGCTATCTAATAACACCCTTTTCTCTACAGCGAGGCCTAGCGCCATTAGTTTGCGATTAAGCTCTATGGCTGTTTCAATATTAATCATTACGCTGCCTGGCACGATAGATCGAGCTAATTCAATTGGTAGCTCAAACATCACTGAGAATCCTTCATCCCAGCTCTGATCAATTATAAGCCAGCTCCCAGGTAACGATTTCCGCCCAAATGCACTTTGATTCATTGTTGCTGTAGATTCTTCACGCACTAAAACTAAGCCCTTTTTTATCGAGTAGTTGAGTCGTAGCGAGGCTTTTACCGAAAGCCTCGTTAATTTTTATTTCAAAAACCTGTCGGTCACCGCACTCTCATCAACGCCAATGATTACCAACTGCAGTAAGTGCAGCCGACTACTTATGCCTTCAAAAGAATTCACACCAAGGCATGCCCGTTAGGCTTAGGCAAAAATAAGTAAAAGTATTTATAGCAGCTGTGCTTCGCGGTTTAAAGTCTAACGACAAAAAGTCTAGCGATATTATATAAGGAGAGTGTTTCTCAAAGGATAGATCTAGTAGAAAAGACTTCGTGAGGAACTAAAAACCAACAAAAAAACGTAAAAGAAAATGGCGGACCGGACGGGACTCGAACCCGCGACCCCCGGCGTGACAGGCCGGTATTCTAACCAGCTGAACTACCGGTCCGCAACATGATCGGAGGGGGCTATGCCCTGCTCCGAACTCTTTTACTAAGCTTACAATCGACATTGTAAACTCAGGTGTAACTGGTGGGTGATGAGGGATTTGAACCCCCGACATTCGCCTTGTAAGGGCGACGCTCTCCCAACTGAGCTAATCACCCGTAATGCTGAGAGAGGCGCATTTTACCGATTCAGATATTCATGTCAACAAATCGCTGATCATTATTACCAAAATCAAGAAATTAGCTGCCATTTACTACTTACTGGTGTGCGTATACGAGCCATCCCAGTTCTCAGGCAGCTCTGACTCTCTAAGAGTAGCGATTCGCTCTAGGTAAATGCGATACAGCAAGGCATCCGGTTCGGCTTCTACAAGTTCGCTAAACGCCCTCTGCGCCGGATTCCATGCTTTTTCATAATACAGGTCAAGCGCGTCATGATAGCGCCTCAGCTGATCCAGCTGCGTTTCTGTTGCATCAGCCATCTCACACAGCGGTTCATAGCAGGTGATTGCCTCATCCTTACCTTTCACTTTGACCTTGTCGATTGTGCGAAATAGAAAGCCATCAAGATTAGCCGCTGTTTCTTCGCCTATAAGTAATCTTATGCCATAGAATTTGGTCAAACTTTCCAAACGCGAGCCAAGATTCACCGCATCGCCCAATACCGTATAGGACCTGCGATATGTGGACCCCATATCACCGACATTCATCAAACCGGTGTTTAATCCAATACCTATATTTACCTCCGGCAAACCAGCTTCTAGGAACTGCGCTTTTAGCTCCTCTGTTTTTTTCAACATCCTAAGCGCTGAACGCACAGCATTGCCCCGGTGGTCAAGGTCATCCAATGGGGCGCCCCAAAATGCCATCACCATATCGCCAACGTATTTATCGATGGTCCCGTGGTGATCGAAAATTATCCCAGTAATAGGCGTGAAGAAGTCGTTTAAAAGTCTCTTAAGCTGTGCCGCGGATAACACCTCTGAGATGGAGGTAAAGCTTCTAATATCCGCGAACAAGACTGTTAGCTCTTTACTTTCACCTTCAAAAGAATAGCGGTCAGGGTTTGCCAGCATCGAGTCGATATGAGCTGGAGGCACGTATTGATCGAACATGCCTTTAATTACTTTACGAGTTCGACTTTCTGCAAAAAACCCGTAGATTAAGTTAATTGTTGTAATCAACAGGATTAGGAAAAGCAAAAGAGAGAGCGGGAAATCAAGCTTATAAGCTGTCCATAGCTGGAAATTCAACCAGGTGCTCGACACCATCAAAAGCAGACCTGATACTGACATGGCCGCCGCCCCCAAAAAAGGAAACGTCATTGCAAGAGCCAAGCCCAATACCATTGTAACTAAGAACATTGCCCCAGCTGTCCAGTCAGGCCGGTAGGGGAAAAATATATCGTCTCTTTTTTCAAAGCTAGCAAAAACAGATTCAGTATCGGAGGCGCCGCTTACATTGACGGTGGTTGCAGCAATACTGTCGAGTAATGCGTTAAGCATATTTGCATGCACCTCTACCCCCGGATAAATCCTTTGTAAGGGCATCGCACGAATATCACTAAGGCCTGGGGCTGATGTACCTACCAAGACCAAGCTATTTTTTAATGCTAGCTTCTCATCATCGCTTAATGTTCCTCGCAGCACATCAGTCGCCGAAATATAAGGATAGTGGGCATTATTGTTTAGCGATGACCTGCCAACATACGGCACGTAGACTTGCCCGCGCCCATCAGTGGGAATAGTAAAGGCACCTGCCCCTGCGCCAATGCGCACGGCAGTTACAACTTCAAGGTTATTATAATTCTGAGTAAGCAGCTCATAACTTTCTAGGAAGTTGTAGACTCTTAGCATTTCTAGGGAAAGCGTTGGAAACAGTTCTGTTCCATAGCGAATAATCAACGGGACACGCCTGACTACGCCATCAGCGTCAGGCTGCTGATTCATACTTCCACTGCCTGCGGCCGCATCATGAAGAATATTAATATTGCCGGTAAACCCGAGCATATCTGGGACTGTGACCACCTGTGCTAACTCTTGGCCGATGTCCACAATAGAGTCTGGGAGTTCGTTGTAAGACACCGAACTCTGTGGATTGAAATTAATCGCCAACACAACGTCAGTGTTTTTTTGCATCGAGTTCGCGAAGTAAATATCACCATTAATTTGATCTTCTATTTCATTCAAAGTCGTTTCAAACGCTGGATCTAACTGACTTAGATCAACCGATTCGAGTAAGTCGCGCACCCCTCTATCAGGCTCTGGAAACGTAATATCGAAGCCGATAACCAGGGCCCCGTATTCGCTTAAGCGCTCAGTCAACTGCCCTACTTTAATTCGATTCCAGGGGTATTGACCTTCGGCTTGCAGGCTACGCTCATCCAGATCCACTATTACAATATTATTGCCGGCAGATTTTGAGGGCTTAGGGGTTGACGCCATGCGTTGATCATAGACCAAATACTCTAAGCGATTTAGCAAATTGGAAACTGTGCTAGGGGCTCCTAATTGAAGATAGAGGACGAATATCGTGCCGAACATACCAAGATAAGTCGGAAGCCTTTTACCCTGATTGAAAAACCGGCGAGTAATGCGAAGTAGGCTTGTTAAAAATACTGGTGCGCGCATAAGAGAGTTATTAGATTATTTTATTGTTTGGGCTTTAGGATGCAAAGTTATTATAGGGCTTATTGACTATGGGTCTATCTCTAACTGAGACTATCTCGAACCGGTTCTATCCCTAAATGAGACTATACTTAATTTCCTTGAGTGGGTAGACTTTGCGCCCGTATAATGTCAGATAGAAGCCAGTCAAAATTAATGCAAATATTTAAAGAATTCACTTTCGAAGCTGCTCACCGCCTGCCTAATGTTCCTGCAGACCATCAGTGCTTTAGGCTACATGGCCACTCCTTTAGAGTCAGGATAACCGTTGATGGAGAAGTTGGGCTGGAGTCTGGATGGGTTATGGACTTCGCTGACTTGAGCAAAGCTTTTCGGCCACTTTTGGACCAGTTGGATCATTATTACCTCAACGAAATTGATGGCTTGGAAAACCCCACCAGTGAAAATCTGGCTAAATGGATATGGCCGCGCCTAATACCAAGCTTGCCAAATCTCGTCGAAATCGAGATTCGAGAGACCTGCAACAGTGGCTGCAGGTACCACGGAAACTAGCTTCTTTAAGCTAGAAATGTCGCCGGTTCAACGCTCTCATCCATCAACAGCTCAGGGGCAATATCTGATCTGCGCATTACTAACTGCTTAGCCGCCATAAATTCTTTTGGTCTTGCAATACAATCTGCAGCAATGAGTCGATTGTCTTTAAAGTAAAAAAGCGCAAAGCCTGTCTGCGCTTTGTTTGTCGCATCACCGCGAATCACGACCCGATCGTAACCCTCATTAAGCCCCACCATTTGCAATTTGACGTCATATTGGTCCGACCAAAACCATGGCACCACATCATATACCTTATCAATCCCGCAAATATTTGACGCTGCCACCCGGCTTTGATCATTGGCGTTCTGCACCGACTCTAATCTGAGATTCCTCTCATACAAAGCCGAAGGATGACTAGTACAATCACCTGCAGCATAAACATCTGCATTGCTGGTCTGGCCATGGTTATTAACGACAATACCGTTGTCGATAGCCAAATTGGCCTTTACCGCCAAGTCTATATTTGGCCTTACACCGATACCGACGATTACCATGTCTGCCGGCAAGCGCTGGCCATCCTCACACACTACAACCTCTACCGAGCCCTCTCCTTCCAAAGATAGCACTTTGGTAGAAGTCAGGATTTTAACTCCGTGACGCCTATGCAATGACTCCATATAGTCGGACATTATGCTGCTTGTGACTCTCGCTAATACTCGGCTTTGCATTTCTAAAACCGTAACATCTAAGCCCAACTTTGCCAGAACAGCAGCAGCTTCTAAACCGATATAGCCAGCTCCGATAATCACGGCTGTCTTTGCTGTTTGTAAACCTTGTTTAATTAACAAAATATCCGCCACCGATCGGATGGTGTGGATGCCATGCATGGCGACGCCCGCAGCCAAAGCAATAGGTGAAGCACCAGTACATAAAGCAAGTTTGTCGTAATGCAATTCTGTGCCATCGGCTAACAATACCTTCTTGGTATCGCAATTTAGGTCGACTATTTTGTTACCTAATAGCAACTCTATTGCATTGGCTTGGAAAACTTTTTCTGGGCGCAGGCGTATATCATTTAATTCCTTAGCGCCGGCCAAAAACTCTTTTGATAACGGCGGCCGGTGATATGGCAATTCTGCCTCATCACTAATAAGGGTAATACGCCCCTCCCAGCCTTCTTTTCTAACTTGCAACGCCAATGATGTGCCTGCATGGCTTGCGCCAACTACGATACAATGTTTGCTTTCCATGGTTTTACCGACCTTAAACTATCTCTGTTAATTGCCAATCAATAGGTTTACTTCCATGCTGTTGGAGGTAGGTGTTGGCCATCGAAAAATGATGATTGCCAAAATAGCCTCGACTCGCAGAAAGTGGTGATGGATGCGCGCAAGACAGCACTAAATGCTTGGAACGATCGATCATCTCCCCTTTTTTTTGCGCATAGTTACCCCACAAAATAAATACTAAATGCTTTTTCTGCTCATTCAAACTCTCAATAACCTTGTCCGTAAACTGCTCCCAGCCTATTCCTTTATGCGAGGCCGCTTGGCCTGACTCAACGGTAAGAACAGAATTGAGTAGCAACACACCCTGTTTTGCCCAAGGCACTAAATTACCATGAGCAGGTGCCAGACAGCCAAGATCAGCATACAGTTCTTTGTAAATGTTACGCAGCGATGGTGGCACCCTCACTCCTGCCTTAACAGAAAAACACAAACCATGTGCTTGACCTTCACCGTGATAGGGATCCTGTCCTAAAATCACTACTTTAGTAGATTCAAAAGGCGTTGAATTCAGAGCTGAAAAAACCTCTTCCTTTAATGGGAAAATAACTTTTCCGGCAACCCTTTGCGCCAGAAGATATGCATGCAAAGCCACCATGTAGTCTTTTGACAACTCATGTCCTAGCGTCGCTTTCCAAGAGGATTCAAGCCTAATTGAGTCGCAATCAACGGCCATGTTACTCGCCGTCTTGGACAGGTCGCATATGAGGAAATAACAGGACATCTTTTATAGACGCTGAATCAGTAAACAACATAACCAATCTATCGATGCCTATGCCCTCACCCGCAGTGGGAGGCATTCCATATTCAAGTGCCGTAATGTAATCCTCGTCATAGTGCATCGCCTCAATGTCCCCTGATTCCTTCTCAGCGACTTGAGCCTTAAATCTTTCAGCCTGATCTTCGGGGTCGTTTAACTCAGAAAAACCGTTAGCCAGTTCGCGGCCACCGATAATAAGTTCAAAGCGATCAGTAATATCTGGATTTTCTTCATTACGCCTTGCCAACGGAGAAACCTCGATTGGGTACTCGGTAATAAAAGTGGGCTGATCAAGCTTTGATTCAACCTGCTGATCAAACACCTCCATAAGAATTTTCCCATGAGGCCAGCTCTCATCAAAGCGCACATCGAAGCGATTTGCTATTTCAACAAGTGACGCTTTAGTTTTCAAATTCTGCATTGTCACGCCATCACAATACCGACAGATAGATTCCTTCACACTTAATCGGTCGAAAGCGATATTGAAGTCATAAACAGACCCTTGATAAGTAACCTTACTGTCGCCAAACAGCGCATTCGCTATTTCTCTAAATAGATCTTCGGTCAGGTCCATCAGGTCTTCGTAACGGGAATAAGTCTGGTAAAATTCCAGCATGGTAAATTCCGGATTGTGGCGAGTGGAAAGCCCTTCATTTCGAAAATTTCGATTAAGTTCGAAAACCTTTTCAAACCCGCCCACCACCAAGCGTTTTAGATAGAGCTCGGGCGCTACACGCAAATACATATCCTGGCTCAACGCATTATGATGAGTGATAAAAGGTCTCGCAGTTGCACCACCGGGAATAATTTGCATCATTGGTGTTTCAACTTCCATAAAACCAAGGTCATCGAAATAGCGTCGAATAAGGGCTACGATTTTAGACCGTGTCTTGAATACGCGCCTAGACTCTTCATTCACAATTAAATCAACATAGCGTTGACGATAGCGCATTTCAGTATCAGTAAGGCCTTTGAATTTATCCGGCAGTGGGCGCAATGATTTTGTTACCAACTCGAAACTGGCAACTCTAACGGTTAGCTCATCCTTATTGGTTTTAAAAACTTCGCCGTGCACACCAATGATATCTCCCAAATCCAGCGATTTAATTTTTTTAGCTAGATCATCAGGAAAGGATTTATTATTTAAATACAATTGAATTTGGTCACTGCCATCTTGAATAACAACGAAAGGGCCGCGCATTCTTATAATGCGCCCGGCCAACACAACCTGCATCGATATTTCTTCTAGCTCTTGTTTAGACTTAGCGGCAAGCTCTGTCACTAAATCGCCTGCATCATGCAAGCGTTTAAAGCTATTGGGAAAAGCCTGACCTAGCCTGCGAAGCTCAGACAATTTCTCTCTTCGCTGGGCTATCAGCTTATTTTCATCATTGCCGCCTGTATTGTTATTTTCTTGTCCTGACATAATGTTTACAATCCCATTTTCAAACTTGCTTCAATAAACTTGTCAATATCACCATCCAATACCGCACCGGTATTGGTAGCCTCTACATTTGTTCGAAGATCCTTAATACGCGAAGCGTCTAGAACATACGAGCGTATCTGGCTGCCCCAGCCAATATCCGCCTTTGCATCCTCTACAGTTTGCGCTTGGTCATTGCGTTTTAGTTCTTCCAATTCATACAGCTTTGCTTTGAGTTGCTTAATCGCCATATCTTTGTTTTTGTGCTGAGAACGCTGATTTTGGCATTGCACGACAATACCACTTGGCTCATGGGTTAATCGTACAGCTGAATCTGTTTTATTAACGTGCTGCCCGCCTGCCCCGCTAGACCTATAGGTGTCGATACGCACATCAGACATGTTCAAATCGACTTCAATATCATCATTTATCTCGGGCGATACAAAAACCGATGCAAACGACGTATGCCGACGACTCCCAGAATCGAAAGGCGACTTTCTCACTAAACGGTGAACGCCGGTCTCAGTTCTAAGCCAGCCAAAAGCAAACTCGCCACTGATATGCAAAGTGGCGCTTTTAATGCCGGCCACATCACCACCTGAGACCTCCACCAGCTCTGCCTTAAAGCCCTTGCTCTCACCCCAGCGTAAATACATGCGAAGCAACATTTCAGCCCAATCCTGAGCCTCTGTGCCGCCGGAACCTGATTGAATGTCAAGATATGCGTTGTTGGCATCCATCGCGCCGGAAAACATCCGCCTGAACTCTAAATTCTCCAACTTTGAATGGAGATCTAATAAATCATTGCTCGCGGCCTCATAGAATTCAGCATCATCTTCCTCTTGAGAAAGGGTAAGCAACTCCTCTACCTCAGCTATACCTGAGGACATTGTCTCGATAGTCCTGACAACTATTTCTAAGGCCGAACGCTCCTTGCCGAGAGCTTGGGCATATTCAGGCTTATCCCACACCGTCGATTCACCGAGTTCGAGTTCAACCTCCACCAAGCGCTCACGCTTCACTTCGTAGTCAAAGATACCCCCGAAGGCTATCGACCCGGGCAGTGAGGTCTTTTAATTGTGCGAGCTGATTGTTGATTTCCAACATTAGGGCATTCCTAGTGATTAACGGATAGCGGCATTTTACCTGAATGGGAGGTGGATTCCAGCGCGCCTGTATGACTTACGCCGACGACCGACAAATAGCTTAGGTTAAGCTCAATAATAAACAAAGTTTGATGATGAGTATAAGGATAGCTTTAAGCCTTAGGATGACAAGAGCATCCACATAAACATTTGATAGTAACACTTCCCTCTGTAGGTCTGAGGTTGACGATGCGATAATCCAGATATGTCATTAGATAACTCAAAAACACTTTTGCAGGCAAGCGATAGCACTTTCCAAATAGAGAATGCGGTACTTGATTGGGCAGATGAAGCGAACCCTCGCTCAATAAAATTTGACGATATTTACTATTCCACCGCCGGCGCAGCCGCTGAGTCGGTACACGTATTTCTTAATGGCACTTCACTCGCTGAACGCTGGCAAGACTGCAAAGAGAAATCACCAGTGTACTCAATCGCAGAAATAGGCTTTGGCAGTGGCCTCAATTTTTTGAACGCTTGGCAGCTTTGGCAGCAGTCAAGCAAAAAGCCGAACCGACTCCATTACATCGCATTTGAAAAATATCCTCTTAAGAAAACCGACCTCAGACGCCTGCTAAGCAACTGGCCAGCTTTATCCTCCCAAGTTACAGGGCTACTCAAACACTACCCTGAGCATGGCTGTGTGAGTCACCGCCTGCCTATCGCAGCAGACGTTACTTTGGACCTGCATTTTGGGGACGCCCTGCGCCGTTTAAAGACAATCAACAAAATAATAGGCAATGGCATCGACAGCTGGTTTCTTGATGGCTTCAGCCCGCGCTTAAACCCGGACCTTTGGCAGGATGCCTTGATTAAGGAGATGGCACGCCTTAGCTTGCCAGGGGCCACAGTTGCAAGCTATAGCGCGGCTGGGTTTATCCGTAGGCAGCTTCGTGATGCTGGATTTAAGGTGGAAAGGCAACCCGGCTATGGCAAAAAACGACATATGACGGCAGCTGTTTTTCGAGATCAGAGCTTGGTGCAGGAAACGATCCCGACTCGCACTGCGCAGCCTTGGTATGCCCTACCTCCGGTTATTTCTCCTCCTAAAACTGCCACAATTATTGGCGCTGGCCTAGCCGGTTGCAGCACAGCCTATGCGTTAGCTCAGCGCGGGATCGAGGTCACCATCGTTGACAGCGGGAAAGCCGTAGCCGCCGGCGCCTCAGGAATTCGGCAACTGGCGCTTCGCCCTCGCCTATTTAAAACCGGCTCGGCATTGGCTGAGTTTTATTTACAGAGCTTTTTATTCGCCGCCGCACAATTTAAGAATTTAGGCGCCAATGATTCAAACGATGAATTTTGGTTTCCCAGTGGTGTTGTCCAATTATCAACAGCACTAAATAAACGCCGCGAACTGTCCAACGCCGCTTTAGAGACCCTCTATGGCTCAGAAATAGTTAAACACCTCAACAAAACACAGGCTGCAAAAGTCGCTGGCACTTTGTGCGCCGAAGATGTGCTTTATTTTAAACTAGGCGGATGGGTTGACTCACCACGTTTATGTAAACGCTATCTAGAGTCAGACCTAATTCGATTCGTTGGCGACTGCAGTATTGAGCATATTGAGCGTTCAGTCAGCGCCAGCCAATGGCAGGCACATCCACAACAACCAGACCTGGACATTCTCCAATCAGATATCATTGTGGTGGCTAACAGCTATAGCGCCAGCCAGTTTCCAATGATCGAATCACTTCCCTTGCAGACGGTAAGGGGGCAAGCAAGCTACGTGGATGGCACAGCGGCGAGCCAAAGACTGCGCACGGTACTTTCAGGGCAACGCAGCCTATTTCCCACCCTTAATTCTAAGCAGACAGTTTCCGCGAGCTATCGAGGCGAAGTCGATCTGATTAGGAATGAAGAAGATGATCAAGAAAACTTAACCGCACTAACTTCTGACTTTCCGCAGTTTGCTACTTTAAAGGCCGGTGATTACGGGATAGGTGTCAGGTGCAATACACCAGACTTCAAGCCCATAGTCGGAATGGTGCCGAACATAAAGAAAATGGTAATCGAATACGCTGATTTAAGGCGGGACGCCCGCAAAGAATTCTCCAATCCCGGCCATTACCATGACGGCCTGTATTTAAGCCTTGCTCATGGTTCCAATGGATTGGCAACGGCGCCGTTAGCCGGAGAAACACTAGCTAGTTTGATATGTGGCGAGCTTAGCCCCTTAAGCACGCAGGCGCTGGCAAACTTAAGTGCGGCCCGTTTCGTGATTAGAGATCTAAAAAGGCAGAAGTCTTAAACGCGAAAATTCATTTTAGGGGTTGTACCTTGACGGCTGTATTAACGACTGAAGAAAGCCGAGACTGCAGTGTGCAGCAATATAGGATCAGCCGAACCTGCTAGCTCTCGAATTGAATGCATTCCAAAGGTTGCCACACCAATATCTACTGTCGGCACACCCAGCTGACTCGCTGTTATAGGACCGATGGTGCTTCCGCAGGCCATATCACTTCTCATAACAAAAGCTTGATAAGGCACGTTAACCTCGTCGCAAATAGATTTGAACTGAGCGACGGTTTGGCTACTGCTGGCATAACGCTGGTTAGCATTGATCTTAATCACCGGACCGTTGTTTAACAAAGGCTGGTGTTGATCGTCATGTTTGTCCAAATAGTTAGGATGTATGCCGTGAGCGTTGTCAATTGATAGCATCAATGACTGATGGATGGTCCGCTCCAATGCGTCTGAATCAGCATTACCGAGCATTCGCTCCAATACGGCCTTCAAAAAAGGACCTTGGGCACCTGAAGTCGATACGCTTCCAACTTCCTCATGGTCATTACAGACCAATACAGCCGCATGCTCGTCTTTACTATCCAGCAACGCGCGGCAAGCTACAAAGCAGCTGAGCAAATTATCTAATCGGGCTGAGGCAATAAACTGTCCATCTAATCCTACTTCCGCTGGCGGCTGAGTGTCATATAAATACAACTCATGAGACAGCACTTTGGCAATCGAGGCGTCTTCAGAATGAGTTTGCAAATGAGTAATCAAAAAATCATCAAAGCTGAACTCTTCTCCGGCTTTTAATTGTAAAAGAATCGGTGGCAACTGTTTTTGCGCGTTAATCGTTCGACCGGTGTTTGCTTCCCTGTCCAAATGAATAGCTAAACTTGGTATGAAGGCGATTGGTTCAAGTAGGTCAATGAGCACTGACTCTAACTCTCCAGACTCAGTCTTATAGTCAACTCGCCCTGCCAGAGATAAATCACGATCGAACCAAGGGTTCAAGAGAGCGCCTCCATAAACCTCGACCCCCAGTTGCACGTAACCTTGGCGGCTTGTTTCGGGATTCGGTTTCACTTTTAAGCAAGGACTGTCTGTGTGAGTACCCGCAAGGTGAATCCCGTTGCTAACTAAATCATGATTACCGGTTTTAAACGCAATCAAAGCAGAATCGTTTCTTATCACAAAATAACGTATGCCCGGTTTTAATTCCCAGCTATTCGCTTCATCAAGATGAACGAATCCTCCCTCTTCTAACATGGCTGCCATGTTGGCAACCGCATGAAAAGGCGTTGGAGATCCTTGCAGGAAATCGAGCAATTCGTCGTTAAAGGTAAGATCTGTCATAATTTTCAAAACCCCCGAGACACATTATCGCATTACGGCGGGGGTTTTTTGTTCTCTAGCGAATTTCTAAGAGCTCTACATCAAAAATCAGTGCAGAATTTGGGGGAATAGCAGGAGTTGGTGAAGCTTCGCCGTAAGCAAGACCAGGCGGAATAAACAGTCTCCACTTATCGCCAACTTTCATTAGCTGTAGTGCTTCAGTCCAGCCAGCGATCACCTGAGATAAACCAAAAGTTGCTGGCTCACCCCGATCAACGGAGCTATCAAAAACAGTACCATCGGTTAAAGTGCCATGGTAATGGGCGAGTACAGAATCACTGACAGAGGGTGACGCTGCCCCTGCCTCGCCTGACTCTAACACCGTATATTGAAGTCCAGAATCCAGCGCGACAACCCCTGCTTTATTCTCATTTTCGGCCAAAAAGGCAGCGCTTGATACAAGATTGTCTGACAACGCCGCTTGCTGAGCATCGAGCTCTCGCTGCTGAAACGCTTGAATCGCCGCAAACATGTCTTCATCGCTCATTTTTAGATCACCCGCCACCGCGTCCATAAGGCCGCTGACGAATGTTTCCGTATTGATTCCCTCAAGAATCCCCTGGGCACCTATGCTTTGGCCAATGTTAACGCCAATAGAGTAGGCGATTCGATCTTCTTCACTATCCAAACTCACATCTCCTTGCGCAAATGCAGCCGTGCTAAGCAGGGCCGCAGTTACTATACTTATGACCTGGCTCGCAGGATTTACTAATTTCATACTATTTTCCTTCAATTCAGTGGAAAATTACCGCTCTAGCGTTACAACGTAGACAACGACAAATCGATGGGCATACTAACGAAGATAGACGTTAAATACCAGACACCAAGCGCTTCGTAAGAAGTCAAAATATAGCGAGTAGGACAATGCAAAACCCCAATAACAAACTGATTTACATAGCTTTTTTACGCCTTCAGTGGTTGGTATCGATAATCATAATAATTTTGCTTGTCGGATGCTCCCAACAGCTGGCGGTTTCGGTTAACAACCAAGCTGTGTTTGACCCCAAGGGGCGTCTCCCAAACAGCGAAACAGTTAACGCCGACCTGCAAGGCTGCATCAATCTTGCACTGCGCCAGCAATCAGTCAAGCAGCCCAGCGAGCTCTCAGTACTGTCCTGTTCAAATTCTCAGATAACCGCGCTTGGGAATATAGGCCAGCTAACTGAACTGCGATTTATTGATTTAGGGAATAATAAAATCACCAACATCACCCCTCTTGAAAAATTAACCAAGCTAGGCGGCTTGAATTTGGCAAACAACCAGATTAAAGACATTAGCACGTTGATTAACTTGCGCTCGCTGGTATCCGTGAGTTTAGAAGGCAACAATGAAATCCCCTGTTCGCAGTTGCGCGTCCTTGAAAACCGCTTAAAAGAAAATCTAACTCACCCATTAGCTTGTAAAAACTAGCCAAAAATCAGACGGGAACGCCGCTGTGAAATCTAAACTGTGGATCAGCCGACGTAATAAGCTCTGCTTCCTTTTCTCCAAACAATGCAACCTTGCTAGAAATATCAGCACCACAGTACAGCTGAGCCAAGGCCAAATAATCTTCGAAATGCCTCGCTTCAGACTTAAGAAGAGATGTGTAAAACTTATTTAGATTGGAATCTAAATGGGGTGCTATCTTTGAAAACCTCTCGCAAGACCTTGCTTCGATAAAGGCACCGGCTATTAATGTATCCACTAAAACAGAATGGGAGCCTGTAGAGATGAGGTTTCGCATCTGCGCCGCGTAACGAGAAGGGCTCAATTTAGAATATCTTATCCCCCTTCTTTGCAATATTTCCACCACTTGCTCGAAATGCAGAAGCTCTTCTCGAGCCAACTGAGACATCTTTTTAAGCAGCTCAGGCTTTTCAGTGTAGCGATACATCAAGTTCATGGCAGTCGCAGCCGCCTTCTTTTCGCAATTTGCATGATCAATAAGCAAGGTTTCTTGATTAATTAGCGCAGAACGCACCCATGCATCTGGAGTCTCACAGAGTAAAAATTGATTAATGGCTTCTAGCATTTTGGGGGCCGTTATAACATTGAGTGGTGGGTGTAGTGGTGGGTGTAGTGGTGGGTGTAGTTGCGGATACAGTTGCGGGTGTCATTAATGTTATTAGCGAAGTGCCAAAAGAATACCCGCGTTGCAATTAGCCCCACTCATTAGCTCAGTGGTGAGACGCAGAGTCGTCAAACGATTTCGTTTCTTCACTGCCAATTAACGCATCATCCTCACGCGAGCTTTCCAGAATCCTCGACTTTTGTTTTTTTGCAGTCTTAGCACCCAGCTCTTTCAAGGACTCCGCCCTTTTTACCAAATTGCCGCGACCTGAAACCAATTTGTTATGGGCTTTGTCAAAGCTCTTTTTACTCGCATCAATTTTGTGACCGATGTCATCGATATCCTCAACGAAGGCGACGAATTTGTCATAGAGCGCACCGGCTTTATTGGCAATCTCTTGCGCATTTTGGTTCTGCTGTGCAAGGCGCCAAAGGTTTTGAACTGTGCGCAAGCTCATCAGTAAAGTGGTAGGCACTACAAAAATAATATTTCTCTCGAAAGCATACTGCAGAAGCTCAGGATCGTTTTGTATCGCCAGACCATAAGCAGATTCAATCGGCATAAAAAGGAAAACATAATCCAAGGAATTAACACCTATTAGATTTTGATAGTCTTTTTCAGATAACAATTTGACGTGGGAACGCACCGACTGAATGTGCTGCTTTAGCAAGTCAGCCTTACTGGTATCTTCATCGTTAGAACAATAGGCGTCCCAGGCTTTCAATGACACTTTCGAATCTATGATGATATCTCTGGATTCTGGCAAGTGAACAATCACGTCTGGCTGATACTTAACACCCTCTTCCGATTTAAGGCTAACCTGAACGTCATACTCTCGTCCCTTGACGAGTCCAGACTTTTCCAGAATTGTTTCTAGTACTAACTCCCCCCAACTGCCTTGAGTTTTATTATCTCCTTTTAATGCATTAGTAAGATTTACTGCCTCTTCGCTGATCCGAGCGTTCATCTCTTGCAGGCTTTTTATTTCCCGAGCCAGCGAAAAACGCTCCTTCGATTCCTTGTCATATGTCTCTTCGACGCGCTTCTCAAACTGGGTTATTTTTTCTTGCAGAGGACTAAGTACCGAACTTAGGTTTGCCTTACTGTTAGCCTCAAATTTCTTTGTTTTATCATCAAATATTTCATTGGCAATATTCTTAAAGGCAACGCTCAATTGGGCCTTGGAGTTTTCAAGCAAAAGCAGTTTTTCATCAAACTGTTTGCGCTCTAAATTGAGACTAGTTCTAAGCTGTGCGCTTTCTTCACGCATGTTTTGCAACTCAGAAACTACAGCCTGTTTGCTAACAGCAGCCGAATCCAGCGCTACTCGCAGTTGCGATGAATCATTTTGTAAACCATCAATTTTTTCTAAGGCCCGCGCTTCTTGGATCTTGGTTTTTTGGATGACTGCTTGTTGATACACAACCATGCCAAGAAAGAAACAAGCAGCAATGACCGCGACAAACAAGATTACAGAATCCATTTCAGCAATTCGATAGACAAAAAAGTCTACGGACATTACTCATTTAACTTAAATTCTCGATGATAGCCCTGAGTAGCTCGATTGATTTTTTGCTGATATTTTCAGAACTATTCAAGGCCTCTGTTTTCACCGTAATTACATTCCCTGTGTCTAACAACCTAACACTGTAGTCTAAAAAGCCAGCAGCATCGTCATCGCCACGGCCGCGAAAGATTCGACCAATCAGACCACGCTCATCATCTTCTTCCACAATGCCTGAGAAGCTAACATTGAAGAAAGACTGGTCTCGATTGCTGTCAGTAATCTCTATATTCGCATTTTCTAATGCTTGACGCACAACGATCCAGGCGCGGTTGAAATCAACACGCAATTCAAGCACAGTCTCGCCGGCGCTTGTGTCAACTATATTCGCTTTTCTTTCGGCCTCTATGCTGCCTGCGAGTAGGCTTGAAGTCGAAGACTGATAGACATCATTTCTATCAGCTAAGTACTGAGAAATCGAATCACCAACTTCTTTTTCGAGATCCAATGCATTTGAGATTTCCGGCCAGCTAATCACAATTGGAATCGGGTCAGTGCGCAGATTTTCGTAATGAGTTACGTAAATTTCCGAATAACCTGAATGCAATCCTGGCTCTATGGAGACCCGATACTTGTGCCGCTTTTCAAAATCGTTATCAACTTCTACCCAAGCTGTCTCCATAATTCCACTGCTTGGGTTTTCATAATCTAAAAGTATTTGAAGCCCAAACCAATAATCGCGAATTAATGGCCACACTTGGCTGGGAGTAGCATCAATTACGATCCAGCGCTTACTGCCCAACGCTTGAATAATAACCCCTTCACTGCGTCGAGCTTCTATAGGCTTGGGCAGCGGGACTTCGTCAAAAGGAGCTGCCAGCGATGCTATTTGCTCTGGGATCACGTAAAGCTGATCGATTGTATAACTGTCTAACTCATCCGGAATTTTCATGGGCGGAAGTATCAAAGCATCAGTATAGTCCCCGCCTCGGTTCCTCAAAAGCCCATTTTCTCCGGTCACATACCGACATCCTGCCAATGACATTAAGACAGTTAACAGCAGTGTTAATTTAAAAGTAATCTTCATTGATTTTTCTTCAATTTGTTAGTTTTATCAGCTTAAGTGGTTTTTACCGAATTTAAGAAGATAGCTCAATGCTAGCCGCTGCCAGCGCTTCGCATACTTGGAGTTGATATTTACTATCAAGTTCCACCAGCGGCAATCTAATTTTCGGTCCAATCAATCCCATTTTATACAAGGCCCATTTCACTGGCACCGGATTTGCTTCGAGAAACAAATTTGCATGTAGTAGAGCTAGTTTCGAATCAGCCTCCTGCGCAGCCTGTTTATCCCCGGCCAATGCGTGTGTACACATCTGCGCCATCAATGCCGGCGCCACATTCGCAGTTACCGATATTGTTCCTATAGCACCTGCCAAAATCAGCAATCGGCTAATCGCATCTTCTCCGCTGTACACGGCGATCCGATCTTCGCATGTTTTTATTAACTCTAGCCCTCTAGGGATATCTCCGGTTGCATCTTTTATGGCTGCAATATTTTCTAAATCGGCTAAACGATCAACGGTCTCTAACGCTAAGTCACAGGCTGTACGGCCCGGCACATTGTAAAGAATTTGAGGGATTTCGACGGCTTCAGCAATCTTTTTGAAATGCTGGTACAAGCCTTCTTGCGACGGACGATTGTAGTAAGGCGTAACCAATAGACACGCATCTGCGCCGTGATTTTTAGCCGATTCAGTAAAATACAATGCTTCGTCGGTATTATTAGAACCGGTTCCTGCGATAATAGGCACTCGTCCATTAGCGTATTCGACACTGTGAGCGACCAACGAGCAGTGCTCTTTCGAGCTCAATGTAGCTGACTCGCCGGTGGTGCCAACCACAACAATGCCGTGGGTGCCCGCCTCTATATGCCAGTCGATTAGATTATCGAACGCAGGCAAATCGATAGATCCGTCGGCGCACATCGGGGTTACTATGGCAACTAAACTGCCGCTAGGAATACTCACTGATTTATATTATCCAAAAACATTAAGCGCGAAATTTTACCACAGCGATTAAGGAACACCTATGCGCCACTTGTGATTTAGATTTCAATCCTCCGCGGCCAATTTAGAATGCACTCTACCAGGCCATGCGTTGATAATGGCTTTAATAAATGTAGCTAAAGGAATAGCAAAGAAAACCCCCGCTAACCCCCAAATCCCACCAAAAATGAGAACCGCGGCAATAATAGCTACCGGATGCAAATTAACCGCTTCAGAAAAGATAACCGGCACAAGGACATTCCCGTCAATGATTTGGATTATCAGGTAAGCAATAAGAACCGTGTAAAACTCCGCGCCTACCCCCCACTGAACAAATGCGACTGCCGCAACCGGCACGATGACCACCGTTGCGCCAATGTAGGGAACAATAACTGACACCCCAATGAGTACCGCTAAAAGCAGGGCATAGTTTAGGCCAAGTATGACAAAAGTAAGGTAGGATACGCTCCCAACAATGATGATTTCTACGACCTTGCCACGAATATAGTTAGAGATCTGCTGATCCATTTCCTCCCAGATAGCATTCATCAATGGTCGATCTCTAGGCAGGAAATTCCCCGCCCATGTGATCAACAACCGATTATCTTTCATCACGAAAAATACCAGTATAGGCACTAATACCAGAAAAATTACCCAGCCGAACACGCTAGGAAGACTAGCTAAGGAAAATTCGAGGATAGTTTGGCCATAGTTTCCAAGTTCATTTCCAAACCCCTGAATAAGCTGTTCCACTTGCTGTGCTGAAAACAGGTTAGGGTAACTCTCAGGCAATAGCATCAAAATTGACTGCCCCTGACTTACCAAATTAGGGAGTTCATTCAGTAATCGGCGTAACTGATTCCATACCTGTGGCAGGACAAATACCAGCAATAGAATGAAAATCCCAATAAATACCGTATAAACCGTGCCAAATGCTACCCGCTGCGAGGCTCCTTTACGCAGGAGTATATTAACTAGGCCTTGCATGAGATAGGCAATAATTATCGCCGAGATCAGCGGAGCTAGTACGTTACCTAACATTAGCAACATTAAAAGCCCAACCACCAATAAGACGACAAGAATGATGGATTCTTCGTCGTGAAAATAGCGGTTCAAGAAATCGTCCAGTAATTTCTTCATGTGGTCTGCCTAAGTTGCTTGCTAACCTTTCTTAATCCAATAAAAATATGCTGACTCATTTTTTTTAAATTCGAGTATTTCGTTATTACTATGTTGGGCAAACATCTGAAAGTCCTTTTCGGAGGCAGGGTCTGTCGCAACCACTTTGAGTATCTGGTCTGGTGCCATGCCATTCAATGCCAATTTAGTTTTAAGTAAGGGCATCGGGCAGTCTAATCCAGACAAGTCTATTTCTATATCGGCAGTAAGTATCATCTGCCTATGGTAGCAAGCAAAGCAGGTCCTTGCCTATGATCCGAGCAAGCCGCTAGAGACGTTATGTTTAGAACTACGAGGAACAAATTTATGCTAATCTCGGGTCTAGTGCCTAGAGTTTAGCAATTAGAGGTTTAGTAATGAATCATCGCGGGGCAATCACTAAGACCTTTTGGGCTGGATTTTGGGGGCTGGGCCTCTCTTTGTCTAGTTTAGCTATTGCTCAGAAAGCCTTGCCGAGCTTAGGTGACCGTATTTCTGGCACCGTCTCATTGGGCCAAGAATATGAAATGGGCCAGCAGTTTCTTAGCCAAATTCGACGCAGCGCACCAACCATCCCAGACGCCCTTCTAAACACCTATTTGGAGAGTCTAACGTATAAATTAGCCTCCAGCAGTGAACTTCAGGACCACCGACTTTCATTTGTCATCATAGATAGCCAAGACCTTAACGCTTTCGCCGCTCCCGGGGGAATCATTGGGGTGAATACCGGTTTATTTCTCAATGCACAAACCGAAGCAGAATTTTCCTCAGTTATGGCCCATGAGATCGCTCATGTTAGCCAGCGCCACTTTGCTCGGGGTGTCGATGATGCCCAGGCGGGCCGCGTCACTCAACTTGCGTCTCTGTTGGCCGGCGTTCTGGTGATGGCGACCTCCGATGCCGGGCATGGAATCGCCGCGGTAACCGCTGCGAGAGGCTTAACACGGGACGCTCAACTTAGGTTTAGTCGCAGCAATGAAGCGGAAGCCGACAGAATTGGCCAAAACACCATGTTTAACGCGGGTTTTGACCCTGACGCTATGGCGTCACTGTTTGAGCGGCTTATTGCCATCAACCGCTTTGGTCGCCGGCCCCCTGAGTTTCTTTTGTCCCATCCAGTGACCGAATCTCGTATCGCCGACGCGAGAGGAAGGTCAAGTCGATACCCTGTCAAACAATACAGTGATGATCTCGAGTACCAGGTCATGCGCTCCAGGGTCATTACCCATTACGCGCCGAAAAAAGCGGATGTAGTTACGCAGTATAAAAGCTTGTTAGAAAGCAGTACGAGTGAATTTGAAGTCGACACCAACACCTACGGTCTGGCTATGGCCTATTGGGAAAACAAGCAGTTCGGACTAGCCACGCAAACTCTTGCACCGCTTCTGGAGAAAGACCCAAACCGCATCAGCTATGTGGTAACCCAGGCTGAAATTTATACCGCTCAGAACGAAGCTGGCAGAACCATCGAATTTTTAAGTCGTCACTTAGCAATAAACCCTGACAACCATCCACTTACCATCGCCTATTATGAAGCCTTAAGCAAAAGCAGGAAATACAGCGAAGCGGCTAGAGTACTGGAGAATCACACTCAAAATAGGAAGGCAGATCACTCCCTTTGGTATCAGCTTGCCGAGACTTGGGGCCAAGCTGGGAATGTAAGCAAGGTACACCAATCCAGAGCTGAGTATTTCATGCTGTTGGCAGATTATGGCAAAGCAAGAAAGCAACTTAAGTTTGCTTTGAAAATTGAAACTGATAACGGCGATGCTCCTGCCGAAGAGGCGCGTCTGAAACAAGAGATCCGCAATCTGGAGCAGCTTGTCAGAGGCCTTCAAGGCTAATTAGGCTTTGCCTTTTACTTGCAGCTGATTAGCCACCGCAAAATCTAACATCCTCTGCAGTGGAATCATGGCTTGAGTGATTAATTCGGCGTCAACTTCGATCACGTTTGTCCCACCGCGAAGAGAATCTCTGAGCGTCGTCAACGAGTTCATTCCCATCCAGGGACAGGCAGCGCAGCTGCGGCAGGTGGCATCGTTGCCCGCTGTAGGTGCAACGATAAATTCTTTATCCGGCGCAACCTGACGTAACTTATGAAATATGCCTTGGTCGGTAGCGACAATGAATTGCTTATTGGGCATAGTTTTGGCAGCGTTAATAATTTGAGTAGTGCTTCCCACTACATCTGCTATATCCAATATGGCACTGGGAGATTCAGGGTGCGCGAGAATTGCCGCATCAGGATAGATGGCCTTAATGTCAAGCAAGCCCCTAGCCTTGAACTCCTCATGGACGATACAAGCGGCATCCCACAGCAGGACATCGGCACCAGTGGACTTTTGTATGTAAGCACCCAAATGCTTGTCCGGCGCCCAAATTATTTTCTCACCAGCCTGTGATAGATGCTCAGCAACCTCTAAAGCGATACTGGAGGTTACAACCCAATCAGCTCTAGCCTTCACCTCTGCCGAAGTGTTTGCATACACCACTACTTTGCGTTCTGGATGCTCATCGCAAAATTTCGAGAACTCTCCTATTGGACAAGCAATGTCCAAGGAACAAGTCGCTTCTAATGTCGGCATGAGAACGGTTTTATCTGGGCTGAGAATTTTTGCCGTCTCACCCATAAACCGCACGCCCGCTACTGCTAAAATATCGGCATCGCAGTCGCGGCCAAATCTGGCCATTTCGAGACTGTCTCCAACAAAGCCGTTGCTAGCCTCTGCCAAGTCCTGCAAGGCTGAGTCGGTGTAGTAATGGGCTACGATTTTTGCCCGCTTTGAACTTAATAGATCGCGAATCTCTTCCAACACAAGAGATTCTTGCGTTGCAGACAGAACTAGAGGTTTGGTCGCTTTATCTAGATACAGACGAACCACTTGCCGGTCTGCGGTTAGCGTTGCCTGCTTATTAGTAGTAGGGGTAGTGCTCATAGCTAAGTGGATATGCTTAAAACATTTAAATTAGCTGCATCAAAGCCACATTTGCGGCTTCAAATATCGTGGGTTCTGACACAGATTTGCATCAGAAAAAAATAATGGTGGGCCGTGTGCGACTTGAACGCACGACCAATTGGTTAAAAGCCAACTGCTCTACCGACTGAGCTAACGGCCCACGAGGGGCGGTATAGTACTAGCAAATAAAAAAAACTCAAGTAGTGAAGCGACTTTTCTTCAAACATTTTACTGGTAACGAGTTGGATCAGCGGCAACCGCGTCCTTAAAGCCCTTTTTCCGCAGCCTACAGCTATCACAAACACCACAGGCTTGTCCCAATTCGTCAGCTTGATAACAAGATACAGTTAGTGCGTAATCAACCTTGAGGCGCTCGCCTGTCTTAATGATTTCGGCCTTACTGAGATTTATTAGTGGGGTTTCCAGCGATATTCGATGCCCCTCTACTCCCACCTTCGTGGCCAAGTTAATGAGATTCTGAAACGCCTCAATGTATTCTGGACGACAGTCGGGATAGCCAGAATAATCTAGGGCATTCACCCCTATGAAGATAGCATCGGCGTCGACGACCTCAGCCCATGCCAAGGCATAGGAAAGAAAAATGGTATTTCGTGCTGGGACATAAGTAACAGGAATACCCTCGCTTTCAATTTCAGGCACATCAATATTTGCGTCGGTCAAAGCCGAACCACCGAATTCCCCCATCTTAAGCTCTATTACTTTATGCTCTATGACCGTGTTAGCACCCACAACGCGCCTAGCGGCATCAAGCTCGCTTATCGAACGCTGACCATAGTCAAAGCTCAAAGCGCGGCTAGAATAGCCCCTGTCAGCGGCTATAGCTAAACAAGTTGCTGAATCCAAACCACCTGACACTAATACAATTGCTTTTTTCATATCGTTACCGTAAATCTCAAATCACCGACCTTGTTCGGCTCCCCAAAGGTATTTATGAAGTTGGATTTGCACTCTCACTTTAAGAGAGTCAGCTAAAACCCACTCTGCCAGCTGTGCCGGTTTTAATTGTTCATGCGACGGTGAAAAAAGTATCTCACCTACCCTAGACTGTAAATCCAGCTCATCGACTTTAGCCTTTGACCACAGATAATCTTTATTATCACAAATTACGAATTTAACCTGGTCCTTGTCCTTTAGCAGAGGAATGTTTTCCATTCGGTTGCGGCTACTCTCATTCGATCCCGGTGTTTTTAAATCCAAAACCACAGAGACCCTTGGGTCGACATCTACGATCGGCATTGCCCCACTTGTTTCAAGTGACACCTGATACTTTTTGTCTGAAAGTGCCTTAAGCAATACAATGCAGTTTGGCTGAGCCAAGGGCTCACCGCCAGTAACAGTGACATAGCTCGCTTTATACTGAGCAACTTCTTCAAGTATGCTCTCAATGCTCTGCTGTGCTCCTCCCTCGAAAGCGTAATCGGTATCACAGTACTGGCAGCGCAAAGGACAACCTGTGAGGCGTATAAAAACCGTAGGCAAGCCCGTGGTCCGAGATTCGCCCTGCAAAGAATGGAATATCTCGGTTATGCGTAAAGTTTCATTCATAAGATTCAACCAATGGCTATTGGCAAGCGTGAAGGGATGAAATAATCTTGATGGAGGCTTAATCCAGAGAAAGTAATCGCGTATCGGCTAAATTAGCAACGCCAGTATTTGGAAAGCGCCTTTTGATGTCATTAAGCAGTTGCTTCGCCTGGGAAATATTACCCAAGCCTTGATAAGACAGCCCTAATCCATACATTGCATCAGCTAGTTTCGCCGAGCCTGTGTATTGATTTACTATAATTTCATAAGAATCACGAGCCTCTTCAAATCGAGACAGATAAAGATAAGCTTGGCCCTTCCAATAATAGGCGTTCGTTATAAAACGCCCTTGCGGATAGACACTCAAATACTGATCAAACTCGGCAATGGATAGCTCAAAATTGCTATTGATCACTGAATCATAGGCCATTTGGTAAAGCTGTTGCTCACTCAGCACTGCCGGTTGCAGCGTCCCTCGACCCAATGTTCTGCCGGTGCTGCGAACAGGCGCTGCCGCATTGCCATTAGAGCGAGACAACCCTGTGTCCGAGGCACCTGAACTTGGGCTAGATGAGTTGGATGCGCCGCCCGCATTTATCGATGGCCTAGTGAAATCAGATGTGGATGGTCTAGGTGTATTTGACCCCGATGCAGGAAGCAGTGAGGTTTGCGGAGACACCGCGACCGGGCTTGTTCCAACAGTTGGCGCCGACTCTAAATTACTAAGGCGCTTATCTACGTTAGTGTAGCGACTCAAAGAATCTCTCTGCAGTTTTCTAATCTCGAAGCCCTGCTCTTCTACTAAACCCCGCAGTGCCCGCACCTCTGTGCTGAGCTGCTGGTTTTGCTCAAGCAACAAAGACAGCGCATCGCTATTTTGAGCGCCTTGAGCAGGCTGGTTTTGAGCCTGCCCTGGCGTAAAAGGCTGAGACTCAAAGACCGAACCAGACCCTTGAGCGGCAGCTCCATGAGCAAAAACAACCAAAATACTGGCAAGTTGTAATCTGGCGGCTAGCAAGGGTTTTTTCATCATTTATCGGACAACTACTTCTACTCGACGATTGCGGCTATATACCTGATCAGACTGTCCTCTTGCAGTTGGACGTTCTTCACCATAGCTTACAACTTCGATTTGTGATCGAGACGCGCCATTCACGATTAAGTAGTTCAATATGCTGTTGGCACGACGCTCGCCAAGTGCAAGGTTGTACTCACGAGTACCGCGCTCGTCCGCATGGCCTTCCAAACGAATCCGCATGCTTGAATTAGACGCTAAGTTGCGAGCGTGATAGGTCAATGTTTCGCGGTCAGCCGCTTTAAACTCGGCAATATCAAAGTCGAAATAAAAGACGGTTTGGCGCAGCGCATTTTCCTGTCTAATTTCTTCTTGCGTTAATTGCCCGCTGTTACCGGCAGCGGAAGCTGTTGCAGCGGTAGAAGCAGTAGAAGCAGAACTGCCTCCCATTGCGGTACTTTCGCCTTCCATGTCATCGGTGTCGCTGGTTGAGCTACATGCCGCCAAAACGAAAAGCGAAATGACCATTAAACTGACTTTAGTAAATTGATTTAGTTGCTTGCTCACTCGTTGAGTCCTCCAAAGACCTTGTGTCGTAGTTTGATTACCATGTTTTAAGTATTTAATAACTTTAAGCTGCTAAGAGCTCTTAAAAACGTAGTACTTAGCAGAGTTTAGTTCAAAAATGGAGACCATGACGGTTCCCTCACGTCACCTTCCGTGGATGGTAAACGGAACTTCACCCGACCGTCAATGGATACGGCGTCTAGGACCCCTTTGCCATCAAATTTAGTGCCATAGATAATCATGCTCCCATTTGGTGCCAAGCTCGGTGATTCGTCTAAGGATGTACTCGTTAAAGTAATTACGCGCAGGGTTTCTATGTTAAGAATCGCAATTTGATAAGTAGGGTCTTGTCTGGTCTCACGCCGCACGTGGACTAAGTTAGCCCCATCAGGCAAAAAGGCTGCCTTTGCGCATTGAAAACAGTCATACGTTAACCTTTCCACGGCGTAAGAACTGGCCCCTAGCTCCATTTGATATATCTGCGGCTGACCGGTTCTATCCGACATAAACACCAAGGAACGTCCGTCGGGCGTCCAGCTAGGCTCGGTATCAATCGCTGGATGCTCTGTCACCCTAACCAGTTGATTACTGTTTAAATCTTGTACATAGATGTCCGGACTACCATCTTTTGACAGCACCATCGCCAGCTTAGTGCCATCTGGCGACCAAACAGGTGAACTATTAATATTGGGATAGTTAGTGATTTGGCGCCGCTGACCCGTCGCGATATTTTGAATATAGATGCGTGGCAGGTCGGTTTCAAATGACACATAGGCAATATCTTGCCCGTTAGGCGACCAACTGGGAGACATTATAGGCTCTTCTGACTCAAGCAATACCTGAGAGCGCTGACCATCGTAGTCTGCTTTCTCTAATCGAAAGTTGGTCAACTCCGGTGAAATATAGTCGGACACGATATACAAAATTTCTGTCGTAAAAGCTCCTCGAATTCCGGTGACTTGCTCAAATACAACGTTGCTTATTTCGTGTGCAATATCACGCAGCTGTGTGACGTTGCCCGTTAACACTTCGCCCGCCAGTTTAAGCTCACGATTAACATCAAAGAATTCATACTGCACCTCAACCAGTGAACTGCCTGGTGATCTGCTAATCTTGCCAACTAACAAATAGTCCTGTGCTAACACTCGCCAGTCACGGTAAAAAACTTCATTCTCTTGATCAGGCAAGCCAAGCATATTATTGCGATCCAATGCCCGAAACTCTCCCACCTGCTCTAAATCATTAATGACTATTTGGCTGATGTTTTCACTTAAAACACCTGAGCCGTCCCACGAAAAAGGCACAATCGCGACCGGGATCGGATTGTCGACACCTTGGGTAATAACAATATTTAAGGCGGCAAAACTGCTCAAGTGCGGCAGCAATACCAGCAAGGTTAAGATTATCTTAAGTAGCTTCAATTCAATAAATCCTCTGGCTGAAAAGTTAACGAGAACGATCGGAAGTTATCGTTAAATATTCTAATGGGTAGGCTTTGCAGCTCCGCAAACGGAGCCGCTCTAAATGCTGCAGTTTCAGCAGCTCGATCAAATGCTGGGTCATTGCTGGATTGGGTAATAGTGACGTCTATCACTTCTCCAGTTGGCAGCATCGATATTTGTAAAATTGTGCGCATGCCATTTCTAGCGCTTGGCGGTCTCGACCAGTTCTCTTGAACCACCTGCTGGATAAATCCCATCGCGCTTTGAATTAACTCAAACTCAGTTCTGGCTGCATTTGCGGCTGCCTGTGAGGCTCGCTCTGATTCCCGCGCCTGCCGCTCAGATCTTTCCCGAGCTTCTTGCTGACGCTGCTGGTCTGCCACTGCGTCCTCTAGTTGCTGCTCTTGCTCACGTTCGCGGCGTTGCTGCTGCGCTAACTGCCGCTCTGCCTCTTCCCTATCTAGCAAAGCTGTTTGTTGCCTTGCCAACTCTTGAGCATCAGCTTTCGCCTGAGCCGCCTCTTGTTCTTGCCTGCGCTGCTGCGCGGCTGATTCAGCTTCTCTTTCCTTGCGGACGTCATCTTGTTGACGCTCAAAACGTTGCTGCTCTACCCGCTCGAGGCGGCGACGTTCAATATTTTTTTGGTTAGTAACTTGTGGGTTTTCATCAATAAACAGCGACTTAATGACAGTCGGCTGAATAAAATCGACAGTCACCACGCTTTTGTCTGCCTGCAGGTACAGCCAAGACACAAGTAAAGTGATGTGTATACCCATAGCAACTACAACCGAAAGCGGGTAGCCGTTATAGATGACTATGTTGTTGAATGCCCTGCTCATTGCATCAATTTGCAGCTAGACACTGCAAACCCTCATAAACTACTAATGGGTTCGGTTATAAAATTGGGGTTGTCTACGCCAGCCTGCTGTAGTGTGGTGATCAAGGCAATCATTGTTCCCCAATCAGCATCTCTATCGCCTTCGATTAAAACTTGAATATCCGGATTTGCACCGAGGACTTTGCTAACTTGCTGCCCTAACGCAGACAGCCCTATACTTGCCCTGTCTTCACCGGTCGCGCCAAGACTGAGAAAGTAGCTGCCGTCAGATTTAATTGAGACTACCAGCGTCTCTAAATTTTCATCAACATCGAGCGGCTCATTATTCGCCTGCGGTAAATCCACTTCAATACCTTGGTTTAGCATTGGAGCTGTAACCATGAAAACAATAAGTAGCACCAACATAACGTCTATATAAGGGACGACGTTGATGTCTGCCATCGGTTTGCGCTTTTTGCGAACTAGAATTTCCATTTAAGCCTTCTGAAATTTAGTTACTGTGAATCTGGCGATGTAAGATACTCGAAAACTCGTCCGAGAATGTAATGTAGCTGCTGGTTATACTATCGACATCAGAGGTATAGCGGTTAAATGCGACCACCGCCGGAATAGCAGCAAACAGCCCTAACCCTGTTGCGATTAGTGCCTCTGCAATATTTGGTGCAACGACTTGAAGAGTCGCTTGCGCCTGATTTGCAAGCCCAATAAATGCATTCATGATGCCTATTACCGTGCCCAACAGTCCAATATAAGGGCTCACAGAACCTACTGTCGCTAAGAACGAAAGATGCTTTTCAAGCTTTTCCTCTTCACGCGAGTAAGCAACACGCATCGCCCTTTGAGCGCCTTCCATTACCGCTTCTTTATCCACCGTGCCCTGCTGACGTAGGCGCATAAATTCTTTAAAGCCAGCGCGAAAGATATTTTCCATTCCCACAACCGGGATATCTTCCTTCTGCATTTGACTGCCTTCTTTATAAAGCTGGCTTAAATCTATTCCAGACCAAAACCGCCTCTCGAAAGCCGTCACGCCTTTACGCGCCGCTGACAAAACCAACCAGCGCTGCACAATCATTACCCAAGAAACAATAGAAAGTAACAGCAAGATCAGCATGACCAGCTGCACTGCTACACCAGCCCCCAGAATTAGTTGAAGAGGACTCAGCTCATTCACAATTTTTCTCCAGTTTGATTAAAAACATTACCGACAAATCTCTTAACTAAGACAGCTATAAGCCGCAGGAAATCCGCCATTTCAAATGATTAGTTCGGCCAATTCCTAAAATAGTTTTGTCAAAAGCCATTAAAGAGTCTAAATATAACTCTGTGAGGATGAATGGGGGCCGTTATCAGGTTAATAGTGGCGAGAATATGTCTTTGTAGCGCCTGACTAGCCAAGGTTGTCAGCAAAGACACATCCTCAAGTGGTTAAGTCGACGACTTAGCCTGAAACTGAACAATAGTCTTACTGGAAGATTTACTCGGAATTTTGAGAAAATAGTTCAGCAACCGCTTTTGATGGTTTAATACCAAAATGGCGATAACCGAATTGAGTCACTACCCTGCCCCGGGGCGTGCGCATAATAAAGCCCTGCTGTATCAGATAAGGCTCCAGAACATCTTCGATGGTATCGCGCTCCTCACTAATAGCCGCAGCAATACTCTCAATTCCTACCGGCCCGCCGTCAAATTTTTCGATCATTGTCATCAGTAACCTACGGTCCATATGATCGAAGCCATTTTTATCGATACCTAACATATCCAATGCTCGGCTCGCAGTATCCAGATTGACAGCTCCATCAGCCTTCACCTCTGAATAATCCCGTACTCGGCGTAGCAGACGATTTGCGATTCGAGGGGTTCCCCGGGAACGCTTAGCAATCTCAATAGCCCCTTCACCGTCCATAGGAGTTCCCATAATCGATGCCGACCGACTCACGATGCTTGCTAACTCCTCCACCGAATAAAATTCTAAGCGCTGAATAATTCCAAACCGATCGCGTAAAGGTGATGTTAACAAACCCGCTCTGGTGGTCGCACCAACCAATGTAAATGGCGGTAAATCTAATTTAATCGAGCGGGCCGCAGGGCCTTCACCAATCATCAAATCCAATTGAAAGTCTTCCATTGCGGGATACAATATCTCTTCAATAGCTGGACTCATACGGTGTATTTCATCAATAAATAGGACGTCACCTGACTCCAAGTTCGTCAGCATCGCTGCCAAATCACCCGCTTTTTCTAAAACAGGGCCTGACGTGGTTTTTATTGAAACATTTAATTCGTTAGCAATAATGTAAGCGAGTGTGGTTTTTCCCAATCCAGGTGGGCCAAACACCAAGGTATGATCAAGCGGCTCGTTACGGTTGCGGGCAGCACTGATGAAAATTTCCATTTGCTCTTTCACTACACTTTGGCCCACGTAGTCTCTTAGAACTAGTGGCCGTATAGCCCGATCGAGAGGGTCTTCTACCGGTACTGAGCTTGCTGAAATAAGTCTATCTTCGATCATTGTTAAGCCATTCTCTTAAGCGCGAGACGGATGAGTGCTTCGCTCTCTTCAATTTCTGGATGCTCCTTCATGACGACCGCAATTGAACGCGCCGCCTGCGGAGGTTTATAACCTAAACTTATCAACGCTGTCTCAGCATCTCTACTAACAGATGACGTCAATGGCATACCGCTAGTGACTGCTCCGTTAGTGTCACCCCATTCATCGAGCCGATCGCGCATCTCAATGATCAGTCTCTCTGCGGTTTTTTTACCAATGCCCGGCATCTTAATCATTCTACTCACATCATTGCCACGAACAGTCTGCACAAATTCATCGGCTTGCATGCCAGACAGAACCCCTAATGCCATTTTGGGGCCAACACCGTTAACTTTGATAAGAGAACGAAACATAGATTTAGACTTCAAGTCATGAAAACCATACAGCAACTGAGCATCCTCGCGCACAACAAAGTGGGTATGTAGTAACACCTCACAGCCTACATCTGGTAACTCGTAAAGCGTACTCATTGGAACTTGGACTTCATAACCTACACCACCAACCTCGATTAAAACTTCCGGTGGGTTTTTAGCAAGCAGTTTACCTCGCAGTTGTCCTATCAATTTTATTCCTTCATGCCTGTATTGTTTGTTTATCTAACATTCGTTTTGATGCGCTACTTTTATGTACTCATTGATAAGGCTATAACTAACCGCGCAGCCGTTTGCGACTGAAAGATTTTGCACCTGCTAGGCGAATCAAACTAGCCGATGTGTTGGCATGACATATAGCAACCGCGAGCGCATCCGCAGCATCCTCGGCAATTTTATCATTTATTCGTAGTAGCACTCTTACCATGTGTTGCACTTGCGTTTTGTCAGCTGCACCAGACCCCACGACAGCCTGCTTCACCTTTCTTGCCGAGTATTCATCGACGGGTAAGTCATTAGATAAACATGCAACCATAGCACTGCCACGGGCCTGCCCTAACTTAAGCGCTGACTGCGCGTTTTTCCCCATAAACACTTCCTCAACCGCAGCCTGCTGTGGCGAGAACTCTTCGATCACCTCACAAACTCCATAAAAAATGATCTTAAGCCGATCCGGCAACAATTTGGTTTCGGTCTTTATGCAGCCGCAGCCAACGAATTCAAATTTGTTGCCTACAACATTGATGAGACCATACCCTGTCACTCTCGAGCCTGGGTCAATACCCAGAATAATGGCCATGGTGATTTCCTGATTTTGCGCCCCTCACTCACTACATAGAGAATATAAGCGGGAAGGCATGTAAGTAGAAAGACTATAAATACACAGGCTGCAAACGGTACAACCTGCGCCAAATAAATTAAAGTTGGCTCGCTATCTCGTCCGAAATTTGGGCATTCGAATAGACATTTTGCACATCGTCTAAATCTTCCATATGGTCTATTAGTTTAAGCAGTGTTTCCGCACCCTTTAAATCCAACTCAGCATCAGTGGACGCGAGCATCGTCATCTCTGCCGAACTGGGCTCAATCTTGGTAGCTTTATAAGCATCTTGAACCGCCCAAAAAGTCTCCAATGTAGTCATAACATCAATACTGGAATCTTCGTTTGTAACAATATCATGGGCCCCAGAGTCAAGCCCTATTTCCATAACACGTTCTTCATCGCTGCCGATTGGAAAACTTATAACGCCTGTTTTTTCGAACAAATAGGCAACTGATCCATTAGTGCCTAAACTGCCTCCATATTTACTAAACGCATGCCTGACTTCGGCAACTGTTCTGTTCTTGTTATCGGTCAAAGTCTCAACAAGTACAGCCACCCCACCGGGACCGTAGCCTTCATAAAGAAGCTCTTCCAAGTTTTCGTTTTCGGCAGTCCCGGCGCCTCTAGCAACCGCACGATCTATTGTATCGCGGGTCATATTGGCGCCCAGAGCCTTATCCACCACTGCTCGCAGGCGCGGATTGTCGTCTGGGTTTGCACCGCCAACCTTAGCAGCCACGGTCAGTTCACGAATTATTTTCGTAAAAACCTTGCCGCGCTTCGCGTCTTGGCCAGCTTTTCGGTGTTTGATATTGGCCCACTTACTGTGACCCGCCATAGCAGACTCCTTATCTTTTTGGCTGAGCCAGCCTTAAACTTTACTTTTTTCTTGTTCGCGCAAGCGAATGTTAAGCTCTTTTAGCTGCTTGGCTGAAACGGTCCCAGGGGCATCAGTTAATGGACATGCCGCAGACTGCGTTTTAGGAAACGCAATGACATCTCTTATTGATGAAGCCCCGGTCATCAGCATCATCAATCTATCCAACCCAAACGCAATTCCGCCATGGGGTGGACAGCCATAGGAAAGCGCTTCCAGTAGAAAGCCAAATTTCTCGGTCGCTTCTTCTTCCCCTATCCCCAAAACGTTAAAGACTGATTGCTGCATGTCAGGTTTATTAATACGAATGGAACCACCGCCTAACTCAGTACCATTGAGGACCATATCGTATGCTCTAGACAGTGCCCCTTTAGGATTAGCCTGCAATTCATCGGCATCACATGCCGGCGCAGTAAACGGATGATGCAAGGATGTTAAGCCACCATCACTTGTAGACTCGAACATTGGGAAGTCAATAACCCACAGCGGTGCCCAGCCTTCGCGCACCTGACCTAAGTCCCCGGCAACTTTTATTCGCAGCGCACCAATAGCTTCGTTAACTATCTTTTCTTTATCCGCACCGAAGAAAATGATGTCACCTGTTTGCGCACCCAGCTTGGCCATCAAAGCCATAACCGTAGCCTCAGGCATGAACTTAATAATCGGAGACTGCAAACCTTCAACACCTGCAGCAATGTCATTGACCTTAATCCATGCCAAACCCTTGGCTCCGTAAATACCGACAAAGTCAGTATACGAATCGATAACTTTACGACTGATTGCGGCGCCTTTAGGTACTCTTAATGCTACAACTCTGCTTTCAGGATCCTTAGCCGGACCGCTGAAAACCTTAAAGTCTACGTCCTGCATAAGGTCGGCGATGTCGACTAACTCTAGATCAATACGCAGATCTGGTTTGTCCGAGCCGTATCGACGCATAGCCTCTGCGTAAGTAATACTAGGAAATGTGCCTAGGTCCACGTCCATATGACTCTTAAATATATGGTGTATTAACTCTTCCATCTTCAACATGATTTGTTGTTCGTCCATAAACGATGTTTCAACATCGATTTGGGTGAACTCAGGCTGTCGGTCGGCACGTAAGTCTTCGTCTCTGAAGCACTTCGCTATTTGATAATATCTATCCATTCCTGCAGCCATGAGGATTTGCTTAAACAGCTGCGGCGACTGAGGCAATGCAAAAAACCGATTAGGGTGAGTTCTACTAGGGACTAAATAGTCTCTCGCGCCTTCGGGCGTAGCTTTAGTGAGTAGCGGTGTTTCAATATCCAAAAAACCATTCTCATCTAAAAAATTTCTAACTGTGTTGGTAACCTTTGAACGAAAGCGCAAACGCTCAGCCATTTCCGGGCGACGTAAATCGATATAGCGATAGTGCAGCCTGATTTCTTCACCAACTTCCACATGCTCATCCAATTGGATTGGCGGAGTCTTAGACGCATTGAGAACGACTAAACCTTTGCCGAGCACCTCAATTTGACCGGTGGCCATGTCGGCATTTCCAGTGCCCTCTGGACGAAGCCTGACCCTGCCTTTAATTTGAATTACATATTCGCTTCTGACGCTTTCAGCAAGCGCAAAACTTTCAACCGTATCCGGATCAAAAACGACCTGAGTTATACCTTCTCGGTCTCTCACATCTAAGAAAATCACGCCACCGTGATCGCGACGTCGGTGAACCCAGCCACACAGTGACACCTCTTTATCTACATGAGACTCGTTTAATTCACCACAATAATGGCTGCGCATAGTTAGGACCCTTATCTATATTCGTTAATAAAGCCGGCATTGGCTTTTATTCATGCAAGCTAGTCGGAGCTTGGCTTTGACGGTGTAGTTTTTGTTTTTGTCTCTGCTTTGGCTTTAGTGCTATCTAACTTTGCCCCAGAACCTTTACTAGAATCGCTGCCAGCGGCTGATTTCTGACCAGAATCGGATTCAGCGAGCTGTTTTTTCTTTCCGGTTTTAAAATCCGTCTCATACCAACCGCCACCTTTAAGTCGGAAGCTAGCTGCAGAAACCAGCTTCTTTAGCGCTGGTTTATGGCATTCGGGGCAATCCACGCGTGGCGCATCGCTCATTTTTTGCAATGCTTCTAATCTGGCATCGCAACTAGTACATTGATATTCGTAGATCGGCATAGGCTGACTAATAAGCTCCAAAGTAAAAAGACAAAAAACAAAACAGATAAGACTTAACCAAAATCATATATCACGGCTATATTTCTAGCCGCAGCTCTAGGGCTGATTTCTAGGCATGAATTCCAATTCTGAATTCTTCGTTAAAGTCCCAGAATGTGATTCAAAACCGAAATTTAACGCTCCAATTTAAAATTATATCGGCGGCAAATATCTGCCAAAACCGTAAAAGCCGCACATTATACCTTATATGGTTTTTTACTCGCACCCCTTAACACATAATGATTTAAGAAGATTTTTACTTATCAGTGTCATTTATCACCTGTTTATGAGGACATCGCTGCTACTAAACAGCACAAACTAGACAGCCTAGAAGTTCAAAAGAAGGCAATGGGTTCAAAGAAGCTCGCTCAGAAGTGCTAAGAAGATGCTCAGCAGCAGAAATACAAAAAGTAATAACCCCCTAAAAAACCCCTCTACCAAGTCGGCGGATTCATCGCTGGGCAATTGCATCTTAAGAATCGCCAACCGGCTCTTCAAGCGACTGAAGCAAAATGCAATTCTTGCAAACTCTCCCATTAAACAAAATCAGCTCTTACACGTTACTTTTTCACACGCTTTTTAGGTTGACTAGATGCCCTATTTAGGTGACAAGAAATGCTACACCGTAAAGCATAAATAGACTTATTTTTGCGAGACAAAATCAAAAAACACTTTCTTCACTATAGTACTTGATAGGTCATGTTCAATGCTTTATAAATACACTTCTTGGAAGAGCACGAATAATTAAAAAAATAATCGGTTCTTTCCTGACTTGCAAATGCTTGTTTGCACCGTCAAAAAGTTCGTCCAACCATAACTGAAACACAATAAAGAGATTTCGCATGGCTGTTAAGAAACCAACTCGCAAAGTCGCAGCAAAGAAAGCTGCACCCGTTGCTGTACGTAAAACCCCTGCTATTCAGAAGAAGTACACAAAAACTGAGATCTTAAATGAGATTACAGAAAACACTTCTATAAGCAAGAAAGAAGTATCCGCAGTGCTAGATGAGCTAGGCATTATCATCGAGCGCCATATCAAGAAGCGTGCTGTTGGCGAATTTACTTTGCCTGGCTTGTTGAAAATCAAATCAGTAGTACGCCCTGCTCGCCCTGCTCGCAAGAATGTTCCAAACCCATTCAAGCCTGGTGAGTTAATGGACATCCCGCGCAAGCCGGCGACAACTCGGGTAAAAGTATTGCCTTTGAAGAAGCTTAAAGAATTCGCGCTCTAGGTCGCATTCTGAGTCGCACTCTAGGTCGCGCCGTAATTCGTGTCCTAATTTAGGTGACATTAAGCTAAGCTTGACGAAAGGCAGCCCTAGGCTGCCTTTCTTTTATGGGAAGATATAATGCGAGCCAGTCAGTTTTTACTAGCCACTGTCAAAGAAACTCCATCGGATGCTGAAATAACAAGCCATCAACTTATGTTGCGTGCTGGGGTTATTCGTAAATTAGCCAGCGGATTGTACACATGGCTGCCCCTGGGTCTCAGGGTATTGCATAAGGTTAGCCAAATTGTCAGAGAAGAAATGAATAAATCTGGCGCGATGGAAGTTTCCATGCCGGTAGTACAGCCTGCAGAGCTTTGGCAAGAATCTGGGCGCTGGGAAACTATGGGGGATGAACTTCTTCGAATTAAAGACCGTCACGATAGAGATTTCTGCCTCGGCCCTACTCATGAAGAAGTCATCACGGACCTAGTCCGAAATGAATACAGTAGCTATCGCCAGCTGCCTGCCAATCTGTATCAAATTCAAACTAAATTCCGTGATGAGAGACGGCCACGCTTCGGTGTGATGCGTGCGCGCGAATTCATTATGAAAGACGCCTATTCCTTTCATGCCAGCCAGGAGTCGCTGGATGATACTTATGCAGCGATGCACCAAACCTATTGTAATATTTTCACTCGTCTAGGCTTGGATTTTCGGCCAGTGATAGCAGACTCAGGAAACATTGGCGGCAGCACCTCCCATGAATTCCACGTGCTGGCTGACTCTGGTGAAGACGAAATTGTGTTTAGCTCCAGCGGAGACTATGCCGCTAACATTGAAATGGCTGAAGGTATTCCCAGTGCGGCAGCCACATCTACAGATAGTCGCCCGACTGAAATCGTAGAAACCGGCAGCGCCGGCTCAATTGAAGATGTTGCAAGCCTGTTAGGGGTAGCGGCAAGCACCTTGATTAAAACTCTTATCGTGCATGGGGCCAACAGCGAAGGCGAGAAAACTGATCAGCTTATCGCCCTGCTATTAAGGGGTGATCAGGAACTAAACGAGGTGAAAGCCGAAAAATTAAGCCAGCTTTACTCCCCTATTACCTTCGCTGACGATGACCTTATTAAAGCAACACTAAACTGTCCTCCTGGCTGCATTGGTCCAGTTGACCTGCCTATTCCCGTTATTGCCGACAAATCTGTTGTTGAGTTGACCAATTTTGTCTGCGGCGCAAATCAGCCCGGCAAGCATGTAAGCTTCGCCAATTGGGGAGACTCAATAAAATTTGATTCAGTAGCCGACATAAGAAAAGTTAAAGAAGGCGATGGTAGCCCAGATGGAAATGGGACCTTAGCAATTAAACGCGGCATTGAGGTCGGCCATATTTTTCAATTGGGCACAAAATACAGCGAATCTTTGAAGGCAACTGTGCTTAATGAAAATGGCAAGGCTGTGGCCTTAACCATGGGATGCTATGGAATCGGGGTTACCCGCGTGGTGGCTGCCTGTATAGAACAAAACAATGATGAAAGAGGCATTATCTGGCCAGAAAACATAGCCCCCTTTCAGCTTATTATCACCCAAATAGATGCCCATAAATCGGCTCAAGTGGTTGAACTTAGCGAAATGCTTTATCAAAAAGCCCAATCACTTGGCATTGAAGTACTGCTTGATGATCGAGATAAGAAAACCAGCCCTGGCGTAAAATTTGCAGATTCGGAATTAATCGGCATCCCCCATCGCCTCGTTGTTTCTTCACGCACTCTTGGCGATGGCGTTATAGAACATCTCGACCGTCGTAGCGGCGAGAAATCTATGATTGATAAAGACTTAAGCTTGGATTTTTTGAGCAAAATATTCGGTTAGACTTGAGCCGTTAGTAGTTAATTGTGAAACCTGTCAGATTTTCAACCTGGCAGATTTCACAGTCGACCTTATCAACTCTCGCTAAACGCGGGCCCTGTTGCAGCCATCGCTGCATAGCCACTATGGCTGAGTCTTCGCCAACAATTAAAAACGCTACTGTCCCGGCGTTAGTATTACAAACCCAACCAGCAAGCCCGAGCATATCCGCCTGAGCTTTAGTGTTTTTCCGAAAAAACACGCCTTGAACCTTGCCAGTGACCTCACCTCTCATAGCCAGCATTAAGCCATTCCATCCTTTCGTCGTTAGTTGGGCATTGATTGAGCAGTTGATCGAATAAGCGGTGTCGTAGTTAAGCGAGACTTGCTTACCCCGCCAACCATATAACGTATAATGACGACTTATCCAAGATAACTTAATCCATGGCCTTTCAATTCAAGCAAATTAACGAAAAATTCAAGCAATTGCAGAATTTGGCAAAGGATTTTCTGTGGCAGCCGAATATCTCAGCCCTGCCATTTTGGAAACGTAGCTGTGTTCGGTGCATTCAAATCACCGTGGCCGTGATTCGAGACCTTCTGCAAGGCCAGCTGTCACTTAGAGCGATGAGTTTAGTTTTCACCACGCTAATTGGCTTCTTTCCCCTCTTAGCATTGACCTTTTCTATTTTGAAAAGCTTCGGTGTTCACAACGCGATGGAGCCAACTCTACTCGCATTACTAGAGCCTTTAGGCGATCGCCAGGTCGAAGTTACCGGCCAAATACTAGGCTATGTTGATGCCATGCAGGTAGAGTTGATAGGCATAACAAGCCTGGGGCTGCTGCTTTACATAGTGCTCGATATGATGCGAAAGATTGAACTTTCGTTTAATTACATTTGGACTGTTAAACATGCTCGCTCTTGGGCTAGCAGGGTCAGTGAGTACCTGTTTGCGGTTATCGTGAGTCCTATACTGCTTTTCATATCGATCAGCATCACTTCTTTTGTTAGTACAAATTATTTTCAGAATTTTCTAGAAGGCTTGACCTATGGCGGGCTAATCATTCAACCGGTCGCCTTTATCGCCCCCATCCTACTCATGTCATTCGCTTTTGCCTTTGTTTACAGTTTTCTGCCCAATACCAAAGTCCAGTTTGGTTCAGCGTTCATTGGCGGTTTTGTTACAACCATTATATGGAAATTAATGGGTACGGTGTTTCAAGGGTTGTTTGCTACCTCAGCAAGGGAGCAACTTTATCTTGCCTTCGCCACCGCTATTATTGTGTTGGTTTTTACCTATGTCGGGTGGCTGGTAGCGCTGGTGGGAAGCAGCATAGCGTTCTACCACCAGTACCCAGCCAAGGCTCGTAACGGTAGAGAAAAAACCTCTCTTAGCCTGCTACAACAAGAGGAAGTTAGCCTTGCTGTCGCTGCAATAATTATTAGGCGTTTTCAAACCGGGGAAGAACCCCTAAATGAATATGAAATCAGTCTCTGCCTAGACAGCAATTCATCTTTACTAGAGCCTGCTCTGAACAACCTGGAAGCCATAAACCTCATAACCCCAACCAGCGATGATCCCCCCCGCTTTGTGCCAATAAGAGCGGTAAGCGATTGCAGCATAGTCGAAATTTGGTTAGCCCTGCGCAGGGTCAATAGTGAAAGCCATTGCTACAGTACCGACTCTGAAGACATGCAACGAATAAAGCGTTTCCAATCAGAGCTAGACTTGACGGTTAAAACCACGTTAAGCAATGAAAAATTTTATTAAGCCCGGATACCCGCAGCTCCACTTACAACGGTGATTTTAGCGACCCACAAAGGCAACCAATCTTCCAAGGACTCGACAGTTTGTTTTCAAAGAATAATGAGTTTTCGCTAAAATTGTTTCTTATCCATTAATACGCAGTAGACTTGCATCACTATGATTAATTTATTAACGTTCTACCACAACCCCGACTGCTCCAACTCAAGAGCGGCGCTTGCATTACTCGAAGAAAATGATATCGAATTCGAGACTGTCTACTACCTTGACCACCCGCCAAACAAAGAGGAAATCCGAGCATTAGCAGCTAAAATCGGAATTCCAGTCAGAGAGCTGCTCAGAAAAAGTGAAGCGACTTATGAGCAATTCGAACTAGACGACATGGAGCTAAGCGAAGAAATCGTCTTAGATATTGTTAGCGAGCACCCTATTTTGATCGAAAGACCCATTCTGGTTAAGGGGGAAAAAGCGGTAATCGGTAGACCACCAGAAGCCATACTTAAACTCGCTCGAGAAACCATAGAATGATCGAACTCCCTTACATTTTAGTGCTGTATTACAGCCGCTCTGGTGCAACTGAAAAAATGGCTCAGCTGATTGGCCGAGGCGTCGAACAGGTCAGCGGCCTCGAGGCGCGACTGCGCACAGTGCCAAATGTCTCCGCTAACATTGAAGCCACTGAGCCATCGATACCAAGCAGTGGAGCTGTACTGTGCTGCGAGGATGACCTACGCCACTGTGCAGGCCTAATTCTAGGCAGCCCTACCCGCTTTGGCAATATGGCTGGCGCCATGAAGTCCTATATCGATTCCACCGGCGCCCTGTGGGCATCAGGCTCACTGATTGACAAACCCTGCGCTGTGTTCACCTCTACGTCCACCCTACATGGCGGTCAGGAATCAACGCTGCTGAGCATGGCATTGCCATTGCTCCATCACGGCATGATATTTTGCGGACTGCCATATTCTGAAGCCGCTCTTAACACCACAACAAGCGGCGGCACTCCATACGGAGCAAGTCACATGGCTGGAGCAAATAGTGATGCCGAAATAAGCGCTGAAGAAAGTCAGCTTTGCCAGGCCTTGGGCAAGAGAATCGCTCGACTCGCTCTCTCTTTAAATCAAAATCAGAACTGAGCTGCTTAAGCAAACGTACTTAGGCGCAGTTAAACTATTATAGACTCAAACAGGCAGCTGAATATGCAACAGACCCAGGCTAGCACCATTATTGAACTACCAAGACCCATAGCCAGAGCAAGGCTTGTGGTCTTAATTTCCTATGGTGCCCTAATTCTTTATTTTGGGGTTTTAAGCGTGCTCTCCTTTGAGACGCTGAACTTTGCTATGCCAGTGATCTGGTTAATTCAAATACTGCCTTTGCTAATTTTTGCTCGTAGCTTGTACCATACTCATCTTCGAACTTATGGCTGGCTTTGCTTTGTTGTGTTGCTCTATTTTTTGCACGCCGTATTAGTTGCTTTTGATCCCAGCCGGCGAGTCTTAGGAATAGTAGAGGTTACACTGTGTTCAATTATGTTTGTGGCCTTAGTAATATTCATCCGCGGCTACAAGGCTCACTTTAAAGTCAATATGTAAGCGGCAGCTGTTATTGGATTAGCAATCGCTGGCTGACTGCGGCTAGATCGGCCGCCGGGTTAGGCAACCAAAACCTCTCACCAATTTAAAGTGGATTTTACCAGAGGGACTGTGAGCTTGCGCTGCTGGACTAATGACGTCGTATCCAGCTTGTCCAATACCTTCATTAAATCGTCAAAACCGCGCCCAGCCCGGACTATTATATAGTCCGCCACCGCATCAGATAATTCGAAGCCCCGTTGTTTCGCTCGGTGCTGCAGCGCCTGTTTCTTATCCGTGTCATCCAAGTTGATCAAATTAAAAACCAGCATTGACTGCAGTCGTGACTGCAAGTCACGCAAATTTAGATCCAAATCTTTTGCTGAAACACCGGCTGATATTATCAACGCAGTGCCGCTTTCTTTAAGCTGATTAAACAGGATGAACAAGGCTTGCTCCCAAGCGGGCTGACCGGCTACGCAATGCAAATCGTCGATGCAAACAACGGACAATAAGTCGCAGCCGTCAAATATTTCGGGTGCAAGCGCATTTGGATCTTTAAGTGACACATACAATGCTGTGTTATTTTCAAGTTCTGCGTGATGGCAAACAGCCTGCAAAAGATGACTCTTTCCTGCGAACGCTCCCCCCCAGAGATAAACGAAGTTGTTTCCATTGGAGGACGCTAAAGACGAAAGACGACTAATTATTTGTTTATTGCCTGCGCCTGGAAAATAATTTTCAAATCGAGCCTCGTCATTCAGTTCTACGGCTAAGGTCAGCTGACTTGGAGTAAGCATTGCAAATCCTTACCGAGTCCAGCGATAGTGAAGCTGCAATTGATTCTCCAAGCTTAGACTTTGAATAGGTAATAAATCTCGATCAAGCGCTATCAATTCAGCTAACTGGTTAGGATTACCCAATAAACTTAAGCTTAAATCGAGCCGCTCACCGTCAAGAGCGATTGTTGTAGCGCTCTCAACAAGTCCTAAGGCGTTGACATAGGTCATCAAAGACGAGTAAGCCTGCAGGGTTCCAACACCATCAACTCTTAATTGAACAATTTCAAAATCGCTTGTTTCCGGCACGATAGCGAAATAGCTCGCAAGCTGCGTTGTTATCTTATCCAAAGGCGCGCTAAGGTAAGGCATTAATTCTTTGTCATAGCCATCAAACCTAAGAATTTGATCTTGAAAAATAAATTGCCAGACACCTACCAAATCGCCCCCTGCCGTAAAATGTAATCGGCCGGACATTATGCTGTCAGCGCCATAGCGCTCGCTCGCTTGCTTGACAACAGACTCATCCAAAGACCAAATAGTATCTTCGGTGACATTACGTCGGTCTTCAAAATCGAGCACTGGAAAAATAATCGGTAGCCCGCGTTCATCGGCAAAGTCTCTTATCAGCTTAACGATCTCAGAATTCGTTTCAGAGCTTAGCAATGACCTGTCGCCAACTTCATCTTGCAACGCCATCCAAACCAGCACACTTGGTCTATTGCTATCCCAAACTGGGATCTCAGCTTCCAAAAGCAATTCATTGATTAATGTGGCCGAGAAATCCACATTGATAAAACGCTGCTCTTTTGGCGCCGCCGTAACAGCCGCAGTGAGTACAGGGAAAACGCCGGGCCTAGTAGCAATCTCAGCGCCAGCGAATTCTAGGGATTCTGGGGATTCTGGGGATTCTGGGGTTTCTGCAGAAGCATCCGAATCCGCAGCGATGCCCTGCATAGAGCTTGGCGTATCGTCTGCGGGCATTTTACCAACTTCAGTGGGTATTAATTCGCTGGAAAAATTCACCCGCTCTACATAGCTTTGGGCATTTTTCACAGCGTTGATCACCGCAGGGTCGAGAAGCCAGCGCTGTTCTCCTGTTACTTTCACAATGACTGCTGCCAGGGCATCGCCAAAGGCTCGATTTCGCTCGCTGTTACTTTCGTTAAGCACTGGCACTTTTTGACTGTAAAGGCCTGTCACCTGTAATGCCAGGCTTGGCTGAAACGAGTAAGCGGCTGTCAAAAGACATAAAAACCCCAGTAGCCGCGTCGAGCAACGCCAAACAAGCGCAGTTGCTATTAAATAGCTCAAAGCGCCGGTTTTATAAGAGAGATAAGGCCAATCTAGAGTCTTCATGACGGAGATAATACTGCAATATCGAGCCTAGGGGCTAATCATGTGGACCAACTATTACGATGAAACCATTTTTTCACTGACGGATGCAGCCCTTCTTGGTAAAATCTAGCTTAATCAGCTGCGAGCTCTGCGTTATCGTTTGCTAGCTCACTTAAAATAAAGACAAGCAAAGCAAGTAAAGGCGAAATATTAATGGCATCAGATGATAAGTTAAATCCTACCACAACTAATGAATCTCTAACTTATCGTGATGCAGGGGTAGATATAGACGCTGGCAATGCTTTGGTGGAACGCATTAAACATGTGACAAAAGCCACTAATCGCCCAGAGGTATTGTCTGATCTTGGCGGCTTTGGCGCGCTTTGCGAAATCCCAGGAAAATACTCACAGCCGGTGCTAGTTTCAGCGACCGATGGTGTTGGTACTAAACTAAAACTGGCCATGGAGCTCAACAAACACGACACCATAGGTATTGATTTGGTCGCCATGTGTGTTAATGACTTAATTGTTTGCGGTGCAGAACCGCTGTTTTTTCTAGACTATTACGCCACCGGCGGGCTCAATATCAACACTGCCACCGCCGTTGTCACCGGCATAGGTGAAGGCTGCAAAATGGCTGGCTGTGCATTAATTGGCGGCGAGACCGCCGAAATGCCAGGCATGTATAATGGTGAAGATTACGATCTTGCCGGGTTTTCTGTAGGTGTGGTCGAGAAAAAAGACATCATTGACCAAAAGAAAGTCGCTGTCGGAAATACGCTTATCGGTATTGCATCGTCAGGCCCCCATTCCAATGGCTACTCCTTGATTCGCAAAATCATCGAGCGAAGCGACGCCAAGTTAGATGACCGTTTTGGTGATAGCACTTTAGGGGAAACCTTACTCACACCAACTAAAATATACGTTAAAGCAATCCAAGCCCTTCAAACTCAAATATCGATCAACGGCATCGCCCATATTACTGGTGGCGGCATCACCGAAAACTTGCCGCGGGTTCTCCCAAATGACGCCCAAGCTCGAATCGATCTAAACAGCTGGCAGCGACCTGAAATCTTCGATTGGTTACAGCGTGAAGGCAGCGTTGAGGACAGTGAGATGCTCCGTACATTTAATTGCGGCCTCGGAATGATCCTTTGCGTAGCCGCACAAGATGCAGAGAAAACCATAAGCATTTTAAGCAGTAATAATGAGAGCGCCAGTATCATTGGTGAAATTGTTATCCGGGCAGAAGACGAACCCTCTGTCTCTTTCTCTTAACTATTTCCGTTATGAAACTCAAGCCTTGTAAAGTTGTTGTTTTGATTTCTGGAAACGGCAGTAACCTTAAAGCAATAGTAGATGCCTCTTCCACATCAAATTATGTTGTTGAGGCAGTAATCTCGAACAAAGCCGACGCCTATGGATTAACACGAGCAAAGTTAGCAAATATTGAAACTCAAGTACTCGATCACAAACACTTTGCTTCTCGAGTTGAGTTTGATCTTGCCCTTCGCAAACTTATTGACCCCTATAAACCAGACCTTCTTGTGCTTGCCGGCTTTATGCGAATTCTAAGCAAGGATTTCGTTCAACACTATGCCGGCAGAACACTTAATATTCATCCCTCCTTGTTGCCGAAATTTCCAGGGGTCAATACCCACCAGAGAGCAATTGAAGCCGGAGAATCCAAACATGGCGCCTCGGTTCACTTTGTTACCGAAGAGCTTGATGGCGGTCCCGTCATCGCTCATGCCAAAATTGATATTCTAGCAACTGATTCAGCGGTAGATTTAAAATCTCGAGTAGCATTAAAAGAACACCAGCTCTACCCATTTGTGGTTGATCTATTTTCTAGCGGCAGACTTCAAATGCACAACAACAAAGCTGTTTTGGATTCAGAAGTTTTATCTAGTACTGGAATCGACATCTCAGAAATAGCACCATGAAAGTTTTAGCAATCAAGCGCCAGACCTTAGGTCTTATTATTGCTACATTCGCGTTGATAATGACTGCAAGCTCAATGCTGTCAGCTCAAAGCTTAACGACGTTTTCTAGTGAATATTCAGCTTCCGCCAACGGCATTAAAGCCAAAGCATCTAGATCGCTAAAGCGCTTGGACGACGGCGGCTATCAGTTCGAAAACACCCTAACTGCAGAATTTGCGGGGGCCACACTGGCCACGCTTATCGAGACCAGCCAATTCAAACTGGTTGGGCAGAGCATCATCCCCGAACACTACCAATATTTCCTGACCGGAATCAGTGACGATTCTAAAGTTATTGCGTTTGACTGGCCGGCACTACTCGCTGTTAGCTCTGAGGCATTAAAGAGCTGGACTATTGAGCTCCTTGATAACACTCAAGACCCTCTTAGCTACCAACTAGTTTTACCTCGGCAATTAGCCAATCAAACTGGCCCACTATTTGAGATTCCAATTATTGATGCGGGAAAAATTGAAATCCAACGGTTTCAAATCATCGGGGAGGAGGTTTTGGAGTCCAAGATAGGAAAACTTAACTGTGTTATTGTTCAACAAATAAGACAGGACACTGACGGTAAAATCACGACCATTTGGTTTTCAAAGGACCATTCTTACTTGCTTGCCAAACTAGAACAAACGACAACTAGCGGGTTAAACATTAGCCTTGTATTAGAATCTGTCGCAATTGGAAACTAGCATTCTAATCCAGAACAACACACGCCACGCAGACAACATGAACGAGAAAATTAGTGAAAAGACACTAAGCAGTCTTCTGGCTCTTGGGATGATTTTATTGCTTTGCATAAAGTTATTTCTAGCGTCTTCTCTAGATTTATACAGCGATGAAATATTTTACTGGCTAGCCTCAACTCGCCCTGCGATTGCCTACAGCGATCTTCCTTTTATGACGGCCTTGCTAGTCGGAGTCGGCTCCTTAATAGACTCTAACAACACCTTAGCTGTCAGAAGCCTGTTTATCCTCATGGGAAGCAGTATGCCACTGCTAATCTATTGGGTGGCTTTGCCAATCACTAATAAAAGGGAGGCATTGGTATCGGCCCTGCTCGCACTCTGCGTCCCTATGGGTGGTTTTATGGGACTGCTGGCTGTTCCAGACGTGCCGCTTATTTTTTTTGGGCTCCTCTCCCTTGGTGCTTTTGAAAGAGCACTACGAAATGACCAGATCATCTATTGGATCGCAACAGGCGGCGCTGTAGCACTTGGTCTTAGCACTCATTATCGGTTTTTTTTATACCCGAGTGCAGCGCTCCTGTTTTTAATTCTTTTTAAAGATGAGCGTAACCAATGGCATAACCCAAAATTTTGGCTTGCCGTTGGCCTTGCCGCAGTAGGCCTTTTTCCTATCATTTGGTTTAACATCGAAAACCAATTGGCCAGCGCTAGTTTTTATTTGGTTGATCGTCATCCTTGGCAGTTTCAGGCCTCAGGTCTGCTGCATGTATTCAAACAAGCAGTCATAGTGACCCCTCCTCTGTATTTGCTACTAGGCTTTGTTATTTGGCGGTTGCTGCGCCATCGAACAAAGGAGCGAAGCGCTGCGCTGCTGCTCTGTTTTGCGCTGTGCAACGGCATTGTGTATTTGGTACTTGCGCCATGGACTGACGCTGACAGCACGTCTGTGCACTGGCCTCTTTCAGCCTATTTTCCATTACTCGTATTTGCTCCCTCTACACTGAACGAGCTGCACAGTTTAATCCTTGCCAAATACAGCCCCAGAGTGGCTCGTAGCGCGATTTTGGCAATACCTACGATCGGTTTCATCGGCACCCTCTTAGCGCTTCTGGCTATAGGCTCACAGGCATTTCAACTGCCGCTACAGGCAGTCACCGGCACAGGAGTGCTCTCCAATAAAATGGCAGGGTGGGATGAATTCGCAGACTACGCCTCAAAGCTCAGCAAGCTGAATTTTCCGGGAATCCAGCCAATTTTAGTGAGTGACAATTATTACACTGCCGGGCAAATTGCCTTCGCTGGGCTAAGCGATAATCCCCTAACAGTGGATGAAGATAAGGCGGTACGCGATGGCCGCATAGCGCAAATAAGACTTTGGCAGATGGATGAGTCTGGCTTAAGCCAAAGGGTTGGCTTACCAATATTATTCATCACCGAAGACAGCACCTTGAACGTACTTGAAAAAACAGCGGTCCTAGAGAAAATGTGCCTGCTGGTTACTGATTTGAAATACCTGGATTCGCTATCTCTTTTTAACGGTGACAAAAGATTCAGCTTTTATGAGGCATCGTCTGCAGCGAACTTGGCCGGCGATAGGTCAGGCAGCGCTAACCCCTGCCCTCTTCCGCCAAAGGCTTGGATTGATAGCCCGTCAGCAGACGCGCGCCTGAGCGGCTTGCTGCATATCCAAGGCTGGGCTTTCAACGAAGACATCGGTATTGAATCCATTGCCTTGCTCATCGACGGCAAGGATGTGGGGACTGTGCACTACGGTATTAATCGACCTGATGTAGTGGCTGCAATGGCCGTAGAAACCGACCCTAACTCTCCACTCCTAGGTTTTAGTTATGACTTTGACACCACCACCATTGCTAATAGTCGCTATACCTTAGAGATTCGTATTGTCGACAAGCAAGGTGCTTCGACCAATTTCGGAGCGCGGCAAGTTACCGTAAACAATTGATAGGTGGGCGGCTAGCTAACTATGAGAGGGCTTAGCGAGTATCTTAAGAGAGCCTTAAAGAGCTGGATAACTGGAGAGCTTGCATGTCATCGCGCACTGAGCAAAGAAAGGAAAAGAATCATATACGCACAAACTAACAAAAAATAATAAGGGATAAGCTCAGAAAAAATAAGCATTGCCAGCACGAAAAAATGTAGAGTTTGCCGCCCTATATTGAAGCCAATGTGTTTTCGTCGTCACTGTCATCTTTGCAGGCCAGCTCTTGAGTCGCTTCATCATCTTGCTTTTTCTGTAAACTGTATTTGCGCATTTTCTCTACTAGCGTAGTCCTACGAATATTCAATCTATCCGCGGCACGTGCAACGACCCCGGCGCTATCATCAAGAGCTTGACTGATCAGATCCTTTTCAAGATTTGCCAAATACTCTTTTAAATCCAGACCATTCAGGGGCAGCAAAGTATCTGTATCGGTTTTAGGCGCCGAATTAGTAGTCACGCTGACTACTGTATTTCCGGTAGCAGCGTCTGAAGTCACTTGGGCAATTTCTTTGTCACTTAAGTGGCGAAACTTCTTTGGCAGATCGTTGATACCGACAATGCCATGAGGATATAAAAT